>JAGOMA010000002.1 GCA_017993775.1 Chloroflexota bacterium
AGGCGTAACGGGCGCGGTCGCCCCAAACGTGGTCGGCCGTCGGCCAATCGGTCAGCAAATGGACCGGCTGCATGGAGGCGATGAGATTGTGCCGCGCCAGCCGGGGCACATCGTCTGGATGGATGAGTTGGACGTGTTCGATGCGGTGTGGCAGGGTTAATCTGGCGGGCGCGTCGGCCGTCTGCCGCTCGCCCAACACGTCGATTACCTCGCGCACGGCCCGGTCGCCGATGGCGTGTACCGACATAGAAAAGCCGCCCGCCGCCGCCTGCGTGGCGATTTGCCACAACTCCTCGGCGGGGGTCACAATCACGCCGGTGTTGGCCGCTTCGCCCTCGAACGCCGCCAGCATGGAGGCCGTGCGCGATCCCATCGTGCCATCGGCAAACGCTTTGGCGTGGCCGATCCACAGATAATCGTCGCCGAAGCCGGGCAGCAGGCCCAATGTGGCCGCCTCGCGCACGTAATCGGCGGCGATGTTCATGTGGACGCGCAGTTTGAGCAGGCCCTGGCGGCGCAGCGCCTGCCACAGGCGAAAGCTTTGCTGCCCTTCGCGCTCGACGCGCTGATCATGGATGCCGGTGAGGCCCAGTTTGTGCGCCGTGGCAATGGTTTCGCGCAGCCAGACGGCCAGGGTAGCCTCATCGGGTTCGGGGATGTGGGGCTGCACCAGTTCGATGGCGTTCCACTCGCGCAAAATGCCGGTAGGACGGCCGTTCGCGTCCCGTTCAATTTTGCTCTCCGGCGGATCAGGTGTGGTCGCGTCAATGCCGGCAATTTGCAAAGCCGCCGAGTTGACCCACCAGGTGTGCATGTCCATGCGCGCCAGGGCCACCGGTTTATCTCCGGCGATGGCGTCCAGGTGCGCAGCCGTGGGCGCAACGTCCCATAGGTTTTCGTCCCAGCCCCAGCCAAGCGTCCATTGGCCGGGCGGGGTTTGGGCCACGGCCGTGGCCACCAGCCGCTGCACTTCGGCAAAATCGCGCACGCCGAACAGGCTTACCTGCCGGGCGCGAATGGCCACCTGCAAAAAGTGGACGTGGGCGTCGGTGAGGCCGGGCAGAGCCAGACGGCCGTGTCCATCCACCAGCGTGGTCTGTGGCCCGGCCAATGCCAGGATTTCCGCGTTAGACCCAACGGCCAGGAAACGGCCGTTGCTCATGGCGGCGGCTTCGGCCCACGGCCGTTGCGCGTCCACTGTATAAATCTTGGCGTTATGAAGAATTAAATCCGCAATCATAAGATCTCGTCCTGTAGTCAAATAGTCTGGGAATCACCGCGTTTCTCTTTGCCCATTCACCCTGTCACCACTCAGTCTTTCACCCCCAAAGCAGCGCGCATCACGGCCACATCCGGCGTCTGGCCGGTCCACAGTTCAAACCCTTTTGCGCCCTGCCAGACCAACATACCCAGGCCGTTGGCCGCGCGGCAGCCGCAGGTTTGCGCCTGGCGCATCAATTTTGTCGTGGTTGGATTGTAAACCAGGTCATAGACAAAGGCATCCGGCGGAATGGGCAGGTCGGCGGGCCAGGGAGAGTCGTCGGTGTGCGGGGTCATGCCCAGCGGGGTGGTGTTAACGATGAGGGGGGCGGTGGTGTGAGCCACGGCCGTGGCCAATTCCGCCAACGGCCAGGCATTCAACCAGCCAATCAGCGGGCGCGGAACATGGGGGCCGATGGCGGCGACCAATTCTTGCGCCTGGGCGCTGCGCCGCGCCAACACCTGCACTCGGCCGCCGACCACTGCCAGCGCATAGGCCACGGCCCGCGCCGAACCGCCCGCGCCCAGGATGAGACAGTCACGGCCGTTCACCGCCACGCCCAAATCGGCCAGATCGGCCAGGAAGCCGGTCCAGTCGGTGTTGTAGCCAATGGGGGAGATTGGAGACTGGGGATTGGAGATTGGAGATTGGAGATGTCTGGTCGTTAATTGTTCATTGTTTTTTGTTAATTGTTGCATGACGATAGTGTTGACAGCGCCGATGGCTGCCGCGCCGGGTTCCAGGTCGTGCAAAAGGGGGATGACGGCTTGTTTGTGCGGCACAGTCACATTGACGCCGAGGAAGCCGAGAGCGGGCAGGGCGGAAACGGCCGTGCCCACATCTTCCGGGCGCACCGGCAGCGGCACATACACCACATCCAGCCCCAGCGCCGCCGCCGCCGCGTTATGCATCGCCGGGCTAAAGCTGTGGGCCACCGGCCAGCCCAGCAGGCCGAGAAGTTGGGTTTTACCGGATATGGTCATCGTGATTTGTGATTTGTGGGCGGCTTGCGGCTTACGACACCCATGCCATATTCGCGCCGAGGGACTGCATGGTTTCCACGAAGCCGGGGAAACTGTCGCTGACGCAGCGAGCATTGTGGATGAGCGTTTCGCCGTGAGTCACCAACCCCATCACCGCCAGGGCCATGCCCAGGCGATGGTCGTCGTGGCTGTCGACAATGGCTGAATATGGATGGATGGGTCCGTTGATGGTGTAACCATCCGGCCGTTCGGTCATGGTGATATTCATTTTGGCCAGTTCACCAGCCAGCACGCTGATGCGGTCTACTTCTTTGACGCGCAGTTCGGCGGCGTCGCGTATGGTGGTTTGCCCGGCGGCTTGGGTCGCGGCCACCGTGAGAATGGGAAACTCATCAATGCCGCGTACGACGACCGGCCCGCCAATGTCGGCGCTGTGCAATTCAGCGAAATAGGCGGTGAGGTCCACGGCCGTTTCCCCGCCTGTCACCCGCTCGTTGCTTACGCTAAACCGCGCGCCCATCTGCGCCAGCATGTCCATAATGCCGGTGCGCGTCTCGTTGTAACCCACGTTGGTGATGGTAATCTCGGAGTGAGGCACGATGGCTGCGGCGACCAGGGGAAAAGCAGCCGAGGAAATATCGCCAGGGACAGTGAGGTCTAACGGCCGTAACACCAAATCGCCCGGATTACGCAGCGTCACCCAGTCGCCATCCACCACAACATCCACGCCGACAGCCTGTAACATGCGTTCGGTGTGGTCGCGGGCCGGGCCGGGCTGGTAGATGCGTGTTGTTCCCGGCGTGTACAGCGCGGCCAACAGCAGGGCGCTTTTCACCTGGGCGCTGGCGACGTTCATCTGATGGTCAATGGGATGCAAGGCGGCCGGCTGAATGTGGAGCGGGGCACGGCCGTTGGTCGTGGTGATATTTGCGCCCATTTCCGCCAGCGGGTCGGCGATGCGACGCATGGGGCGTTTGCGCAACTGCTCGCTGCCATCCAGGACCACCGGGAAGCGCTGCCCGGCCATGATGCCCGCGGCCAGGCGCATAAATGTGCCGGCGTTGCGACAGTCGATGGGGTCAGGTGACGGCCGTAAGCCATGCAGCCCCTGCCCTTCAATGGTTAAGTCCCAGGCAGTAGGGCTGTGTTTGTCGATGGCGATCGGCACGCCAAGCGCCTGGAACCCTTCCAGGGTGGCGATGGTGTCACCGGCGGGCAGCCAATCACGCACGATGCTGACGCCATCCGCCAGCGCGCCCAACATCACCGCGCGGTGGCTGATGGATTTGTCGCCAGGGACGCGGATGACACCGCGCAGCGGCGTTTTTTGCGGGCGAATGAGCAAATTGTTCATCACAGGTGCTTTTTCATTTTATGAATGATTTTTTGGGTTTTTACATCATCGCGGTTTGGATTCAGGCGGGCGACGGGCGGGCGGCCCTGGATTTCCGCCTGTTCCAGAGCATGATGCACCAGGAGATGATTGTGACGGCGCATAAAATCTTGTTGGTCGGCGTCGGGATGGGTTTCGGCGTCGGCGGCTTTGGCGGCGGCCAGTTTATCGGCCAAATCGGCAATTTCGGCGGCGGGCAAATAACCCGCCGAGACGCTCATCTCCAGCTGGTTGTGGACCGGAACGAGACGGGCGATGATGACTTCGCCGATTTCCACGTTGCCATGTCCGCCGGCCTCGTAGATGTCGTAGGTTTCGCCGGTCATAAAGTCACGCAGGTGGAGGGTCTGGCCGTCGTAGCCGGTAAGCTCGTAGGCACCGGTGACGCTGTTTAACAGCCAGGCATCTAGCGCCAACTGCTGGTAGTGGGCGAGATCCTCGCGGTTTTCGGCGGCGTATACGTCCAGCAGGCGCTGGCCGTCGGGTTGTGGGTAATCGAAAACAAACCAATCGAAGAAGCGCAGGGCCTCGGGCATGCTCATTTGTTCGGCGCTTTGGGCGTCGTAATGGTTGTTCCAGTAGAAAGGCATGGCTTCGGCAACGGCCGTTGCCCAGCGTTCATCACGGGCAAATTTCAACAAATCACGGCGAAGGAAACGGCCGGCTTCCGCCCAATCGCGGCGTTCACGCTCGGCTTCGTTATCGGCTTTCAGGTGGCAGTTTTTATATTTCTGGCCGCTGCCGCAGTAACAAGGTTCATTCCGACCAATTTTTGTCATTCTCTACCTCTTTTAACCGTTTTGGAGAGACTCCAGCAACGGCAATAATTCACCTAGTTGCGTGATGATAAAATCAGGTTGGATATCTTCTATTTCGTGGTGGAGATGGGGCGGCGACATGAGTACGCTGACCAAACCAACCGCGTTTGCGCCGGCAATATCGTTGGCCGGTCGGTCGCCCACAAACACAGCGCGGGCCGCGTCTACGTGTAACAGAGAAAGCGCTTGTTCATAAATGGCGGGGTGTGGTTTCATAAAGCCCATGTCGCCAGATGTCAGGCGCACGTCGAAATAGTCCAGAATCCCATAAGCGCGCAGCTCGATATCGCGCATCCACATGGGCATCATGGAATTGGTGATCAGGCCGATTTTGTACTGCTGGCGGCGCAGCGTGTCCAGAACGGGGATGGTATCCTGGTAAAGGGTCACCTCAGGCGTGGCCTGCCAATCGTAGGCGTGTAGGGCGGCTTCCATGTCTATGCGGGTGATGTCTAAACCGAAATGGGCGAAATTTGTGCGCAGGGTTTGGGCAAAATTAACGGCCGTCCAATCTTTTTTCGCTTCGTTCCAGGCATTTTTTAAGACGTCGAAGTAGCTATGAAAAAAGACGTCCCGGTCTGGCAGGGAATGTCCTTCGGCGGCCAGATAGTCGTAAAGTTTGTCGAAATGTGGGCGATTGATGGCCGCAATGCGGTTTTGTTGGCCAGACCAATCTAACAGGGTGTCGTCCAGGTCAAAGAGCACGGCCTGAATGGGTTTGGGTTGCGCAGACACGGTGCCTCTTTAATGTTTGTGCATAAAGTGGAACGGCCGTTACCGGGCGATTCGCTCCAACACAACGACAAGCGCGATGCCGACGGCCGTTAACCCGGCGGCAAAGATAAATTCGACCACGCCAGCCTGAGTGACAAAATTGGGCAGCACGTTGGCTTGCTGCGACACAAGCAGTTCGCCGTGGCTGTCTAAGACAAAATTCCCGGCGCTGTCGGTCAGCCAGGCCACATCTACTTTCCAGGGCCACAATTTACGCAAACTGCCAATCATCAGGCCGATGAGAACGGCAATGGTCAGATCATGGTATTGCTTGAAAAACCAGCCCAAAATCTGGGCAAACGTCACCAGACCCAAGACGGCCCCCACGCCAACAAGCGCCAGCATGGCAAAATCGCCGGTATTAACCGCCCGCAGGAGATCTTCGTATTTGCCCAAGACGAAGAGGATAAACGCCCCGGACAGGCCAGGCAGGATCATGGCGCAGCTTGCCAGCGCCCCGCTGAGGATAAGAAACCACCAGGTATTGGGGGTTTGCGCCGGCACCAACCCAACAATGACATAGGCGAAAATAGCCCCGCCGACCAAAGTCAGGCGCAGTAAGTTACTCCATCTGGGGATACGTTTGCTGACGGTGTAGGCTGAAGCCAGGACCAGGCCAAAGAAAAAGCTCCAGATATACACGGTTTGATGAACAAGCAGCCATTCTAAGGCGCTGGCTAGAGTAAAAATGGCGGTCAAAATGCCCAGGCCAACGGCCAGAAGGAATTGCCAGTTGAGCGCCTGTAACGCGGGTTTGATTTGTAAGCGAAGGGCAGGGCGCAAGAATTCTGGCCGTCCGATGGTGCGGATGGAGCTGATGAGTTCTTCGTAGATGCCCAGGATGAGGGCCATGGTGCCGCCGGAGACGCCGGGCACAATATCGGATGCGCCCATGGCCATGCCGCGCAGGGTTAATCCGGCGTAGGATTTCAGGGTTCTTTTGGGGGTTGGGGAAACGGCCGTTTCCTGAGCATTTTCTGCGGTCGTTTTCATCGTTACCTCTCTCTTGGTGGAATAAAGCGCAGCATTATAACACAGGTGGTCAGGTTGCGCGCCAAATGCCCGTCTCGGGTAGCAAAACCTTAATCCTGGCATAGATTGCTTGCCAAGTTGGTCATCTTGTTTTAACATGTGTTCCTGCTGCTCTGGAAACACTCCTGTGTACAGGAGTAAAATCCAAGTAGCAAAACAATTTTAAACCTGATTAACTGAATCCCAAGGGTTAATCAAGTAATCATCTGAAACAAGGAAGGGAAATATGGCTTACAGTTTTACAAACTCAAAAGACAGAACCTACTTTTTGCACAAACGGGAAACTACATTGAAGAACGGCCGTCAGCAAACCATCTACTTTTTTGCCAAAGAAGTTAAGGAAGGCGCTATTGATGACGTACCTGCCGGTTACACTGTTTCCGAGAGCCGTAATGGCTTGCCAGTTCTGAAGAAAGCTGCCTAATCAGCGGTCTTTAGCCAGATGCAAGCCCCGCTAGATGTGTTAGCGGGGCTTTTTTATTGCCCCGACCGGCCAAGTCACGATGCGTTCGTTTGTAGACATCCCGGCAACCTCTCATTTTTCGCTGCATAATCTGCCCTATGGCATTTTTAGCCCGCCGAATGGGGGGCCGCCGCGTGTGGGCACGGCCGTTGGCGCTTGGGCGCTGGACCTGGCCGTTCTGGCGGAAGCCGGGCTGCTGGACGATCTGCCGTTTTCCGGCACGGCCGTGTTTGCCCAGGGCAACCTAAACGCCTTCATGGCCGGTGGACGGCCGTTCTGGGAACCAACACGCGCGTTGCTGCAAGCCCTGCTGCAAGCCGTCAACCCCACCCTGCGCGATAACCAACGGGTGCGCGATGCGGCGTTTTGGCCGCAAACGGCCGTTACCATGCACCTCCCAGCAGCCATCGGCGATTACACCGATTTTTACTCTTCGCTAGAACACGCATACAACGTCGGCATCATGTTTCGCGGCCCCGAAAATGCCCTCATGCCCAATTGGCGACATTTGCCGGTGGCTTATCACGGCCGCGCCAGTTCCATCCTCGTCAGCGGGCAGCCCATCCGGCGGCCAAACGGCCAAACCCGGCCCGATCCGCAAGCGCCGCCCATCATCGGCCCCAGCGAGGAGTTGGATTTTGAATTGGAAATGGGCTTCTTCATCGGCCCAGGCAACGATCCAGGCCAATCCATCCCTATTTCTCAAGCGCCGGAACACATTTTTGGCCTTGTTTTGGTGAATGATTGGAGCGCGCGCGATATGCAACGCTGGGAATACCAGCCGCTTGGCCCGTTTCTTGCCAAAAACTTTGCCACGTCCATCTCTCCGTGGGTAGTCACGTTAGACGCGCTGCGGCCATTTCGCCGCCCCGCGCCAGACCAGGAGCCAGCGCCGCTGCCCTATTTGCAGCGCGTCGGCGATTGGGCTTTGGACATTCACCTTCAAACACAGCTTCGCCCCTCCGGCGCAGAAACCGCCGCGACCATCTCCCAATCCAACCATAAATACCTTTATTGGGACATTTGCCAGCAGTTGGCGCACCACACAGTTAACGGCTGCGCGCTGCGTCCCGGCGATTTGCTCGCTTCCGGCACCATCAGCGGCCCAACGGCCGATTCGGCCGGCTCGTTGTTGGAACTAACGCGGCGCGGCAGCCAGCCGCTCCAACTGCCCAATGGACAGCAGCGCGGATTCCTGGCTGATGGCGACGAGGTAATTTTAACTGGCTGGTGCCAGGGGGATGGCTACCGGGTAGGCTTTGGCGAGACGCGCGGCCAGATTTTACCGGCGACAGTACTTTAGCCCTCTTTTTGCATTTGTGGGGTGTATGTTATGATAGCCAATGATTTAAACCATTTTGGGGAAACGGCCGTTTCCGCAAAATGAATACAACAAGGTGAACTATGGAATTGTTACGAACCGTATTTGATTTTTTCTTACATCTGGACGTGTATTTGAATGAGATCATTCAGGCTTACGGCGTTTGGACCTATGCGCTGCTCTTTCTCGTCATTTTTATGGAGACGGGTTTTGTCGTTACGCCATTTTTGCCGGGGGATTCGCTGCTTTTTGCTGCCGGCGCTTTTGCCGCCGCCGGTTCGCTGAACATCTGGGTGCTGTTTATTCTGCTATTTTCAGCGGCCGTGTTAGGCGATACCGTCAATTATTGGATCGGTCATTATATCGGTCCCAAAGCCTTCACCGCTGACTCACGGTTTTTGAAGCGTGAATACATGGATCGCACCCAGCGGTTTTATGACAAACACGGCGGAAAAACCATCGTATTGGCCCGATTTGTGCCCATTGTGCGCACGTTTGCGCCATTTGTGGCGGGCGTGGGGCAAATGCATTACGGCCGTTTCTTTTCCTTCAACGTGCTGGGCGGCTTCTTATGGACCAGCATCTTTCTCTTTGGCGGCTACTTTTTCGGCAATATTCCCATCATTCAGGAAAATTTCGAATTTGTTATTGTCGTCATTATCCTCATTTCTGTTGTGCCCATGGGCATCGAATATATACGCGGCCGTCGCCGGCACGAGATTACCGAAGAACCGATTTAGTCGGAATATCTCTTGCCAGACAAGGCCGGTCGTGATATATTCTGCCTCCTAACCCGCCTGTCGGGTTATTTTTATGCTTCTGTTAATTGAGTAGAAGCCTGCATCACACTATGTCGGAGAATTAGGTCATGTCTGATTTGTTATTACAAGCTTTTGATAAAGAAGCAAAAAAAGATTTACCGGATATGTATGTTGGCGATAACGTCACTGTTCATTTACGCATCAACGTTGGTGAACGAAACGAACGTATCCAGGTTGTCCGCGGTATCGTCATCCGTCTGCGCAAAGGCGGCATTAACCAGAATTTTACCGTTCGGCGTATTGCCGCTAACGGCATTGGCGTTGAACGCACCTTCCTGATGCAATCGCCACGCATTGAGAAAATCGAAGTGCATCGTCACGCTCATGTACGCCGGGCGCAACTCTACTATCTGCGGGAACGCACTGGTAAGTCTGCCCGTCTGCGCGAAAAGCGGATTTACTAGACGCCACGGACCGTTTGGCGTTACTGGGTTGCTGCTTTTAAGCACCGGCCATTTCTTGAAATGGCCACCAGAGCGATTTCAAATAATTAGACTGGGTGAAAGATATATGCTTTCACCCTTTTTGCTTTCCAGAGGTTAAGTATGTCGCTTTCAAATGGAGTGTCCAAACCGATCATCGGCTGCACAATGTATCGTCATCAGGGATCTGAATCGGGGTCGCTGGCGATGATGGCGCTGACAGAAGCTTATATTCAAGCGATTCAGCAGGCCGGCGGAATCCCGATCATGATTCCGATTGACCTGGACACGGCCGATTTAGCGCGTGTGTTCGACGTGGTGGATGCTGTGCTGCTGCCCGGCGGCGGAGATGTGGACCCGGCATTTTATGGCACGCCAATGAGCGATCTGGTTAAACGGATCGATCGGGATCGGGATCGGGTAGAGATTTGGGCGGCGCAAACGGCCGTAGCCCAGAAAAAACCATTGCTGGCCATTTGCCGGGGGCATCAGGTGTTGAATGTTGCCCTGGGCGGAACATTGTGGGCCGATTTGCCCAGCCAGATGCCCGGGGTGCTGCCGCACGATTTCGACAATACGCACCCACGCAATTATGCAGCTCATCCGGTAAGCATCGCGCCAGATTCGCATCTGGCCGGTTATTTGGGCGCGACAGAAACGGCCGTTAACAGCCTGCATCATCAGGGCATACGCGATCTCGCACCGGGCCTTCGCGCCGTCGCCACCGCGCCCGATGGCCTGATTGAGGCGGTTGAAGTGCCGGATCACCCATTTGCCATTGGCGTGCAGTGGCATCCAGAGTGGCTGGTGGGCGATAACCCGACCATGGTACGTTTATTCCGGGCATTTGTAACGGCAGCGGGCAACGGCCGTTCCTGATCAATCGACCAAGATGGAGAATAAGGCAGCCTCCCCAAACCCCATTGGAATTTTCGATTCTGGTGTCGGCGGGCTTTCGGTATTGAACGAATTGCGCCGCCTGCTGCCCCAAGAAAATCTCCTCTATGTCGCCGATCAGGCCCACGTCCCATATGGCAGCCGCCCGCTCGATGAAATCCGCCGCTTTAGTGAAGCCATCACCCATTTTTTGCTGGCCCACAAGGCCAAATTGGTTGTGGTTGCCTGCAATACCGCTTCGGCGGCGGCCCTGACCCATCTGCGCAATACCTTTCCCATCGTGCCCTTTGTCGGCATGGAACCGGCGGTAAAACCGGCGGCACGCCAGACGCAAAGTGGCAGAGTGGGTGTTTTAGCCACGGCAACCACGTTTGCCAGCGAGCGATACGCCGACTTGATGGCGCGTTATGCCCGCGAGGTTGTTGTATGGGAAGACCCTTGTCGGGGATTGGTGGGTTTGATCGAAAGCGGCGAGGTGAACACGCCGATGACCATGGCCCTTTTACGGAACATTCTTGATCCCATGTTGGCCTCTGGAGTAGATACGCTGGTACTGGGCTGCACCCATTATCCATTTGTGATTCCGCTGCTGCGGCAGATCAGCGGACCTGAGGTCATGATCATTGACCCTGCGCCGGCTATCGCCCGCCAGGTGGAACGTGTCTTGCAGCAGCATAAAAATTTAGCTTCCCTACCGGCTGTCGGTGAAGTGCGCTTATTTACAACTGGCGCGGCGGATTTGTTTACGGAGCAGGTCAGGGGGCTGTTGGGGATGAGCGAAAGGGGAGAAACGGCCGTTTGGCGCCAGAACGAAAATGAATTGGTCTTGCAATCCGCCCAAGTTTAACTATAATCCTCATTCTGTTCGGGGCATGGCGCAGCTTGGCTAGCGCGCGCCGTTCGGGTCGGCGAGGTCGTGGGTTCGAATCCCGCTGCCCCGACAGGTGAAAAAAACGGCCGTTTCTTCAAAAGAAACGGCCGTTTTCGTTTTAAAGTCCTAGCCCCGTCAACAGTTGTCACAATCAAGTGTTTCCCGGTAGCCCCACCCGTCCGTCCAGTTAAAATGGATGCGCTGACAACAAATGGCGACCAGGACACAGCCTGGCGCTTGTGGCAATTGCGCCAGTTGAACGGTTGACGGCGTTTGCGCCAAATAACACACTCTGGCTTCGCCTTCCATCTGCCAGTGGGGGGTGGTAATGATGACGGCCGTTTCCGTTTCCAGGTTATACAACACATCCGATGAGGCCGGAACCAGCAAATACAAAGCAAGACCATCGGACTCACAAGGAAAAAACCCGGCCTGAATGCCACCAGGACCATTCGTTGACAGTGTGACCGATGATTCGCTGCTAAGCGCGTCAACAACACGTAGTCTTAATGGTTCTAACATACAGGCAGTGTACCCGGTGACGCAATCATTGTCGCCTAACCAAAGTTATATTACGCCCATTAATTGTCTAGCAAATTCAATTCCCGGGCGCGCAGCAAAGCCTGCGTCCTGCTTTTGACATCCAGCTTACTAAAAATGTGGTTGACGTGCCCTTTCACCGTGCCTAAGCTGATGAACAGAGCGCCAGCGATCTGACTATTCGACTGTCCCTGAGCGATCAGCGCCAAGATTTCTTGTTCTCGGTCGGTAAGTGGATCAAACAAGGGAGATGCGGCCGAAACCGTTGTTGAATCGGGTGGCAAAGCAGCGAGCAATTGAGAAACATACTCAGGGAACAAATTCCGCGCCTGTTTTAGCAGAGGCGTCAGGGCTGGCCCATTTTCCACAAACAGGCGAATGTAGCCTTCGTGTTGCGCCAGCGTCAGGGCACGGATGAGCGCTTTTTGGGCGGCGGTTTCTTGTTTTTGCCCGGCCCAGGCCAATGCTTGCAGCACGTTGGCCTCGGCCTCCAGGCGGATGCGCCCGGCAGCTTGATAGTGGCGAGCGGCTTCTTGCAACCTATCCAGCGCCGCGTCGGTCCGGCCGTGCGCCAGCCAGATACGCGCCAGAAGTAGATCGGCAGATTGGGCTTGCAGCGGCGTCAGGACACACGTTCCGTCGTTGCGCCGTTGGTCGTAATCAGCGGCCCAGGCGGCAGCGGCCATGTGGTTGCCCTGGGCAAGTTCATGCCTGGCCTGATGCATGGCAACCAGCGCGGAAACGGGCGCCGATTGGAATTGAACGGCCGTCTCCGCGGCCAAACTCAAAGCCTCGCGCGTCTCGGCTACATTCCCCTGGGCCGAAGCCACCGCTGCCAGCTTTAAGTAACCGTCTACCAAGGCCAACAGCATATGGCCTGAATGGGCCAATTCAATCTCTTGTCGGGCGTAAGCCTGGGCCTGTTCCAGGTCGTTCCATTCCCAGTACAAGTCGCTCAGATGGCCGAAAACTTCGCCTGTCATAATCAATGGTTCGTAGCCGGCCGCCTGCGCGCGCTGGCGCACCGACTCATACGTCTGCCAGGCCTGGTGCAAACGGCCTTGCATAATTTGAATGCTGGCGATGCGGTAGAGGGGAAGGTCGCCCATGAAGACGTTGCCCATGTTTTCGAACTGCTGACGAGCCTGCGCGTAAGCGGCCAGAGCAGGATCGAGTGTGCCCTGAAACCGGTGGGCATTGCCCAATGCCAGGTAAGCCGACGCCAAACTGAGGAAATCTTCCGGGTCAGTCAAGGTGAGGGCTTCGTTGGCCCATTGGATAGCGTTATCGAGTTGACCATAAAGAGAGGCATAAATCGCGCGGACGGCCAGAATCTCGCCCTGAAAAGGTTTATCTACTTCTGGCAACGTCTCGGCAATCACCGTAACAATTTGCCGCAATTCTTGCTCGTTGCTTTCGTAAACGCGACACCAGGCGGCCGCCATGCGCAATCGCGGCGAGTGATATGCTTCAGGCAATGCGGCTAACCATTTTTGCAAGGAAACGAGCAGCCCGTTGGCCAGGAAAGTTTTATAGAATTGGGTAAGGAGCTTGGCAACTAGAGCAAAATCTTGCGCCTCCAGGGCGCTGCGCATGGCGTCGTGGATGAGCTGATGGGCAGCGTACCAGTTGGCGGCGCGCCGGTGGCATTCCCATTTGACGGACTCGTCGAGGTTGGCCCGCAGCATTTCGGCAAAGAGTGGGTGATAGCGATACCACTGTTCTTCATTGTCGAGTGGGGTAATGAAGAGGTTATCGGCGATCAATTGGCGCAGCAGGGAGGCGGCATTGGTCTGGCCGGTTACGGCCGTGCACAGCGCCTCGCAAAATTGATGCAACACGGCCGTGTGCTGCAAAAACTGACGCATCTCAGCGGATTGACGGTGCAGCACCTCTTCCACCAGATAAGCGAAAACGTGCTGCCTGACTCCAGTAGAAGTTCGCAGCAGGCGAGCAATGTCGCCTATGCCGCGCTGGCGCAAGGAAAGGGCGGCCAGTTGTAATCCAGCCACCCACCCTTCGGTTTGGTCCGCCAGGAGGCGTAAATCCTCTTGCTGGAGATTTAGATCCATTGCCTGGTTAAAAAACGCTGCAATTTCTTCAGGCGTCAGGCGCAAGTCGGCGGCGCGCAGCTCCACCAAACGCCCTTCGACGCGCAGGCGAGCCAATGACAGGGAGGGGTCGGCCCGGGTTAACAACAAGAGGTGCAGTTGCGGTGGTTGATGCTGTAACAGGTAGTTCAGGCTCTGATAAATGGGGGCGGAATGGACCCATTGAAAATCATCCAAAACCAGGGTCAGGATTGTGTCCTGGGCAATGTAGTTGATGATGTCGTTGATAAGGAAAGTAACGGCCGTTTCCAGCGAGACTCTGGTGAAGGCGGCCAGCGCGGCCTGCGCCCGCTGCCCAAGGCGGGGATCCACCGTTTGCAAAGCGGCAATGAGATACCGCCAAAACAAAATGGGGTCGTTATCTTGCTCGTCCAACGTCAGCCAGGCCGTCGGGGCGGCCTGCTGCCGGACCCAGTCCGTGGCCAGCGTTGTTTTGCCAAAGCCGGCCGGAGCGGATAACAAAGTTAGATGCCCGTTTGGCCGGAGATTCAGCTGCTGGTTGAGACGGGGGCGGGTTAGCAGCGTGGGCGTGGAGCCGGGGACACGCAGCTTGGTATGCAGCAGCGGGCTTTCCATTACCGGAATAGCGCCCGGCAGGTTAGAGAAAAGGGGTAACGGCCGTTCAGAACCTGCTGTATCTTGCACCATCATATTGCCTGGGAAAAAGCCCGTTTAATCCAGTTGACACAATACGAGAAATCCATCGACAGAGTATAGTGACGAATGTCATGCGAAATATATGATTCAGACGGTCCCAGTAAATAGAACTTCCGCCGTAACTTTAGTTAGAGGACGGCCGTCTCGCCCACGTGTATCCTCACAAAATAAGCGTCATGCTAAAGAAATGGCGAAACCATACCACCAAGGAATCGAGACATGAATAACAATAAGAATCGGACAGCCCTAAGCCGACGAGATTTTCTGAAACTTTCCACAGCCGCCACAATAACCGCTGTCGCCGGTTACACGCTCTATGAATATCAACCCTGGCTAAGTTATAGCGAACAAACCAATCTAACCTGGCGTCCCCTTGCCAAAGAGACAAACGCGCTGCCCCAAATGCACGAACTGGTGCGGTATGCAACATTGGCCGCCAATGGGCACAACACCCAGCCATGGAAGTTTGCTATCAAAGAAAACGCCATCGAAATTCACCCGGACTTTTCCCGCCAACTGCCAGTGGTCGATCCCCATAACCGTGAACTCTGGATCAGCCTGGGTTGCGCGTTAGAAAACCTGATCGTCGCCGCCCGCGCCACCGGATTTACACCCGAAATAACCTATCCCGATGTGGCCGATTTCATCCACGTTCAATTGACGGCCGACACTCCTCTGGAAAACCCATTGTTCCATGCAATTCCGCTGCGGCAAAATACTCGTTCGGAATTCGATGGACAGCCTGTGATGGCCGCCGACCTGGACCAGATCCAATCCCAAACGCTCGAGCCTGGCGTAGCATTACGCCTGATCACAAACCCGGCTGATTTGGAAACAGTAGTGGAATATACCAACCAGGGCAATCTCAGCCAATATGCCGACAACTCTTTTATCGACGAGTTGATTTACTGGTTGCGCTTTAACAAGAAGGAAGCGCTTGCCGCGCTGGATGGCCTGTACTCGCGGTGTTCAGGCAACCCGGAAGTGCCAGGTTGGTTGGGGCGCATGTTTGTCGCCGGAACCAAACCGCAGCAACAAGCCGACATAGACACCCAAAAACTACGCAGCTCTCCAGCAGCCATCGTGATTGCTTCAGAGGCAGACGACAAAAGCGACTGGGTGCGCACCGGACAGGTTTATGAACGCCTGGCTCTCCAAATGACCTCGCTGAATATCAAATCGGCTTTTCTCAACCAACCCATTGAAACAGCAGAATTACGTTCGCAATTCCAAAATGCAATTGGGTTGGATACGTCCCTGCCGCAGTTGCTGGTGCGTTTCGGGTATGCCGAGGCCATGCCGCGCTCCCTGCGTCGCCCTGTCGAAGCCGTGCTGCTATAGGAATAATTCAGCAGCTTCCTGGTAGTCCAACCAGATTATTTTAACAGGTGTAGCCGGGGTATCCTTACCGCGCTCCGTCAGGCACGATAAGAAATCACGGCTACTATATAGACCCCAAGGGCTTGCTCCGAAGAATTAAAATTATTTTTGCATCAAACCCTTGGGGCCTTGCCAGAGAAACCCGAACAGTTACCAAATTACAAAATAAAAACCATGAAAACCCAACCAGCTTTAAAAATCATTATTCCATTGATTGCTTTACTTGCTTTATTAGCCGCCGGCACAGGATTGTTCTATCAGACCGCTGGCGACCCATACCCCTTCACCAATCATCGCGGCGAAACCGTGATGATCAACGGGCATGGGCTGTACTACTACGATACAGTCAGCTCCGCCGCCCAACAACAGGGCAACGATATCGTGACTTTGGGAATAGGTGTGCCCCTTCTGGTGATTGCAACCTGGCTGGCTTTCCGCAGCTCTCTGCGCGGGCGCATGCTGCTAACGGGCGTCCTGGGATTTTTTCTCTATACCTACCTTTCCATGGCCATGCTGACCTCGTTCAACGCATTCTTCCTGATTTATGTGGCCTTGTTCGCCCTGAGCCTCTATGCGTTTATCTTGTGCATGATGTCTTTTGACCTTGCAACCCTGCCGCAACATTTCTCTGAACGGCTGCCGCGCCGCTGGATTGCCGGGCTGCTGTTCGTGATCGGCGGCTTTCTGTCGCTGGCCTGGCTGGGCAAAGTCGTGACGCCAATTTTACAAAACGTCACACCGTCACTTGAAAACACTACCACATTTGTCATCCAGGCTATGGATTTAGGCTTGATTGTGCCGCTGGCGGTTCTGGCTGGGGTCCTACTTTTGCGCCGCAATGCCTGGGGCTACTTGCTGTCTTCTGTGTTTGTCATGAAGGCCATCGCCCTGGGTCTGGCTGTCAGTGCGATGAGCGTCAACATGACGCTTGTCGGCACACCCGACAGCCTGGCTATCATGATCCCATTCCTGATTATCTCCTTACTTAATTTGGTCGCTGCTGTGTCTTTGCTCAAAAATGTCGGGCAATAAATGGTCTATGAGCCATTCTCGCTGCCAGGAACAGGGGGATGCAGTTGAAGATGAAGGTTGTGAAAACAAATTTACCGGCATGAATCAACAACCAGTTCGCCATGAAATGATAACCACACGAAGAACATTTGACCGGGGGTGGGTCCATATCTTTGGAATTGCGCTGGTTTACACGCTGCTTTATGCGCTGAACCTGATTTTGCCTCTGGAAAGTTCGCCATTTTTTCATTACAACAATTACACGACCCGCATTTGGTCATGGTCAGAGTTTGCATTGGCTGGGGTGGCCTTCATTGTCTTATTCCCAAGACGTAGAATTGCCATCCACTCCTTTATTCTGGCATTTACTCTCGCGTTTCTGAGCGCAGGGAGTGTCTATTTGCGCAACGGTGGGATTGTGGATGCTGTGCAAGAAGGATGCGTGGTTGTAGTGACTTTTTTGGCCGGCTCCTTTCTTTTTCAGCAAACCCAGGGGCAAATGGTTTTGGCATTCCAGGGTGGGTCGGCGAAAGTAACCCGCTCTCTGTTTTGGGGAGTCGCCAGCGCCATGCCATTGGCGATGGTGAACAACCTGTTTTTTTATCTTAATACGGGTTCTGTCGCTTTCAAGTCAGGTTGGTATGCTGCAATTTTGGCGCTTAGTCCTGGCATATCTGAAGAAATTGTTTTTCGGTATTTTGTCATTGCTCTTTGCGTAACAGCACTTGGGGTAACATCAAAAGAGCGGCCCGGTTATTGGGCGATCTTAATTCTTTCGGTTGTTCCGCATAGTCTCAACCATTTGCCAGATTTATTTCTGACCAATCCGGCGATGGCAATCTTTATGTTGGTGGCTACCTGCCTGTTGTTTGGATTGCCGATGGCGGTTTTGCAGATAAAAAGGAATCTGGAAACGGCCGTTGCCTTTCATTGGTTTATCGATTTTGCCAGATTCTTCTTCGGTTACTAACCAAACAAGCCGCGAATGTTACAAAACATTGCGGCGAGCTATCTCCTTCCTGACCACAGGGGCAATTTTTGTGCCCAACAATTCAATCGCCCGCAGCACCTTTTCATGGGGCATCGTGCCTACACTTACTTGCAGCAAAAACCGCTGATGGTTGAATATCTCGTGCTGAAACAGAATTTTCTCAATCACTTCATCGGGGCTGCCGATGAAATTGGCCCCGCGCAGGCTGCATGACCCGTCAAACTGCTGGCGGGTCATGGGCGGCCAGCCCCGCTCCCGACCGATTTTATTCATGGTCTGTTGAAAAATGGGAAACGCTTCGTCGCGGGCTTGCTGCGAGTTGTCGGCGATAAAGCCATGGGAATTGATGCTTACGGGCATGTGGCCGGGTTGATGCCCGGCCTGCAGCGCTGTCCGGCGATAGAGCGACACCAAGGGCGCAAACTGCTCCGGCATTCCGCCAATGATGGCAATGGCTAATGGCAGCCCCAAAGTTGCGGCGCGTATCACCGATTCAGGTGTGCCGCCGACAGCCACCCAAACAGGCAGCGGGTCTTGTAACGGCCGTGGATAAACTCCCTGATTGTCTAAAGATGCCCGGTGTTTGCCCGACCAACTGATACGTTCCGAGCGACGAATGTTTAGCAGCAGGCCCAGCTTTTCGGCAAACAGTGTGTTGTAATCGTGCAGGTCGTACCCAAATAGAGGAAAGGATTCGATAAACGAGCCGCGACCGGCCATGATTTCGGCACGGCCGTTCGACAACAAATCCAACGTGGCAAAATCCTGAAACACACGCACCGGATCATCAGAACTGAGCACAGTAACGGCGCTGCTCAAACGAATGGCCTGGGTTCGTGCGGCGGCCGCCGCTAAAATCACGGCCGGCGCCGACGAAACAAAATCGGGCCGATGGTGTTCACCCAAGGCAAACACATCTAACCCAACCTGATCGGCCAATTCAATTTCCGCCAGCAAGTTGCGCAGTCGCTGCGCCGGGCTAATTTGCTGCCCTGTGTGCGGATCCGGCGTCAATTCGGCAAAAGAATAAATGCCAATTTCAAATTCGGGTGGGGTGGCTTGCGGTTGCGAGTCGTTTTCAGTTTGGGGCAACATATGCGCTCCTGGATTATGCTGTTCAGGCGGAAATTTTTCAGGTCGTGTGTTCCGGTATTACCATTCCCTGCATTCGTGGAAACCCGGGTGACGCCCTGCCTGATGGTGGGCAAAAAATTCAGACCGGTAAATGAGCTGCTAATCATTCCATAGGCGTTGTGGCAACCTTCACCCTCACGCTGAAAAGCAGATTTACCTGGCCAGTATGCCCCCTTATCGTTCTGGTTGCAATTTTTCACAGAAACAAATTGGCGACCATTGCCCAATTTTGCCTCAATCTGTCGCCTCAACGTGCAAAATTCAGACCAAACCCCACATGATAACAAAGAGGGACTACCAAAAAGACCTAAATGAGTGATAATAAGCACAATCATGTAAGCTGGCTCTTCTTGCAGAATTTATCCGAATTTATCAGTTCTTCATTCTTCATCAATCTGGCTGATCTATAAGGGGTGTTCCGATGGCAAGATTCAACCGCTCTCTGCTGTATCTTTTTATAATCATTGTCGGCCTATTCGTCATCGGTTGTACGCCATCTGGTTCAGAAGCAAATCCCAGCGCCAAAGAACCTGTGACGATTACATTTTATAAACGCGGCTATATCGCTGGCAGCGACGACGCCACCTCTTCAACCAACGCGCAGGCCGTCGCCGCATTCGAAAAATCTCACCCAAATATCAATGTCGAAATTATAGGTCTGCCCTGGAATGCAGATGGAGATGCGCAGCTTCTGGCCGCCCTGGAATCCGGCAAGAACATTCATGTATTCAGCGCTCGGCCGGTAGACCTGATCAACCTTGCAAAAAATGAGAACATCTCGGACATCGCCCCATTCCTGACCAATGAGGACAAAACTGATTTCTACGCCAATGCGCTGCAAGCGGCAACGATTGACGAAAAAATTGCGGCCTGGCCTATTTGGGTCGTTGTCTCTTCGGTTTTTGTGAACACGGATATTTTTGCTGAACGCGGCGTGCCTTTGCCCAGTCTTGACGATCCGTGGACATGGAATGAGTTTGTCGCTGCTGCCCAACAGTTAACTTATGTAAACAGTAGTGGTCAACAAATTTATGGCTTTACGGCCGCGTCAACCATCGGCGAAATTGGATATTACCCAATTGTCTATGCCGATGGCGGCCGAATCCTGAGTCCAGATGGCAAACGGTTTGTGCTGAATCAGCCGGAAGCCCTTTCTGGATTGCAGAAGGTAGCCGATTTGCGAAATGGTTATGGCGTAACGCCACCCGATTTTGGCGATGTTGGACAAACGACCACATGGGAACAATTCAAAAATGGCGAAGTGGCCATCCTGATGAGTACACCGGCTCTGATTGCAGAGCTGGAAAGCATCAATTTTCCGTTCGCCATTGTGCCGCCGCCGATGGGCGATTTGAATCAGGTGATTACTACCGGCGCATTTGGCATGTATGGCGTGTATCAGGCAGCAGATGAAGCCGAATTGGCCGCGGCGCACGAATTTGCCAGATATATCACGGGCAGTCAGGTGGCGCTGGATGTACCGGGGTATCAGTTAGCGCCGAGTTTGCGTCGCAGCAATGAAAGCTACGCCACGACGCCCAGTCGGAAGATGGTTTCGCGGTTGGTTGAGTTTGGCATCTTTGAACCACCTGCCAATATTTCTGCCGAGGTGAGCAGCCTGTATGGCGCGGCACTACAGGCTGTTATTCTGGGCGAGAAAACCCCCAAAGAGGCAATGGATGAAATCGCGCCGTTGTATCAGGCAGAATTGGATGCTTCCTGGCAAAAGTAGCGATTGATGCTCCACTCGCTGCGTGAATTGGGGTGGCAAATTTGGCAACGGCCGTTAGCCCGCTGGTTAACGCTGAGTTATCTGGGAATGGGGTTTACGGCCGTTACGCTCGCCCTCACGTCCATATTCGTCGCCCACTTCACCAACAACACACTCTCCCATGCCACCACCCACCTCAACACCGCCCTCCTGAGCGCCCAAATTCGCTCCGAATGCCTGGTACTCACCGACATGGTACACCGCTACACCACCAACCCTACAGCCGAACCCAATGCCATCGTCCTAATCGCCATGCAGCAAAATAAATTAAACGCCTTGCTGCAAAAAACCAGTCTGGTGATCGATGATTCTGACATAGATGAAACCATCTTCATCGGCCAGGTGCGCCAAAATTTTAACGCGTTCAATGCGCAAGCCAGCCGCGTGCTGGAAACATTCCAAAGCGAAGGCGAACTAGGCCCCGCCACTGCAGAGCAAATAAGCATTCTGACCGAAAACTATCAGGTCACGTTACTCAATGCTATCCGTCAATTTGAGCAATACGAAACCCTTCAAGCCGAAGCCGTCAACCAGCAAACAAACCAGGTCACAAGGACAACTTTTGCCGCCCTGACAACCATTACAGTCTTCGTACTAATCGGCACCCTGGTTATGACTCGGGGCGTGATGGCGCGTATTGTACGGCCGTTAACCAATCTGCACATGGGCGTAGAATCCATTCGCCAGGGACATTTAACCGCCCCCCTCCCCGTCAACAAGCCCGATGAAATCGGCGAGGTAGCCGGGGCAGTCAACAGCCTTTACACAGAACTCACCCAATACCAGCAGCACCTCCAACAACTGGTCGAAGCCCGCACCGCCGAATTGGCCGCCACCAATGAGGCGCTGCGCCACAGCGAAGACAACTTCCGCCAGATTTTCAATGCCACCCCCTTCCCCACATTACTCTCCAGAAAAAATGATGGCCAGGTATTGATGGCCAACCAGGCAATGGCCGACCACTTAGAACTACAAATCGAACAACTCATTGGCGCATCAACCGTCGAATTTTATTATTACCCCTCCGACCGACAGGCCATCCTGCACGAACTGGAAACGCATGGCAAAGTTGTAGATCGCGTCCTGCAAATAAAAACTGTCACCAACGTGCGCCGGGTCTTGCTGCTCAACGTCCTGCCCATTTATCTCAACGGTGAACTGGCGTTACTGACCGGCGCAGTCGATATTACCGAACGCATTCGCGGCGAAGAGGATTTACAGCGGGCTAAAGAAGCCGCCGAAGCCGCCAACAAAGCCAAAAGCCGTTTCTTGGCCAATATGAGCCACGAATTACGCACACCACTCAATTCTATATTGGGCTTTGCGCAAGTTATGCAGCGCAGCGCCACCTTACCCCCCGAACATCACGAAAATCTGTCCATCATCAGCCACAGCGGCGATCATTTACTTTCACTCATCAACGACGTACTCGATCTGGCAAAAATCGAATCAGGCAGCAGCACCCTGAACCCCATAGACTGCGATTTGCACCGTTTACTGGCCGATCTGACTGAAATGTTCCGCCTAAAAGCGGCCAGTAAAGGCTTACCTCTGACCTTACAAATGAGCGATCAGTTACCGCGTTTTGTTCACGCTGACGAGATGAAACTGCGCCAAATCCTCATCAATTTGCTGAATAACGCCATCAAATTCACAGAAACCGGGTTTATTTTGCTGCAAGTGGATGCGCTTCAAGTAATCGACGGTATCGCGCTTGTCCAATTTTGGGTTGAAGATTCGGGAGTTGGGATTGCCGCTGAAGATCGCCCGCGATTGTTTGAAGCCTTTACCCAGACCGCAGCCGGTCAAAAAGCGCTGGAAGGCACCGGATTGGGCCTGACCATCAGCCATCAATTTGTCGAATTGATGGGCGGGACGCTGCAAGTAAAAAGCGAAGTTGGGCAGGGGTCGACGTTCTTTTTTACCCTGAAAATGCCGGTTATTGGCGAATTGGTTGAGGAACCGCCTCGAAGGCAGCCGCAAATTACCGCTTTGGCCGCCGATCAGCCGATTTACCGCATCCTGGTGGTAGACGATCAATGGGCCAATCGACAACTGCTGGTGAAATTGCTAAAACCGCTCGGTTTTGAAGTGCGCGAAGCGCAAAATGGGCGGGAAGCGGTAACTACTTGGAGCCATTTTCTACCGCACCTGACGCTGATGGACTTACGGATGCCGGTGATGGATGGGTATGAAGCAACCCAGCGCCTAAAGGAATTGGATCCGGCCACTAAAATCATTGCCCTGACTGCAAGTTCTTTAACCCAAGACCGGTCAATGATTTTGGCGGCCGGTTGTGATGATTTTTTACTGAAACCGTTTGCGGCCGCCGCAGTGTTGGAGATGATAGGTCAGCAGATTGGGGCGCGCTTTATTTATGCTGAAGAGTCGGCAGTTGAGACACGGCCGTCTCCCCTTCTTACACCTCTAACCCCCGATGACTTTGCCAACTTACCCGCAGAACTGCTGCTCAATCTGGAGCAAACGGCCGTGCGCATGAGCATCACCGAAGTCGCCGCACTTATCGACCAGGTCGCCACCCACAACAGCCGCCTGGCCGACGCCCTGCGCCGGCTGGCCAACGACTTCGAGTTCATGAAAATAGCTGCCCTGATACAAGAAAGCACCGAGAAACACACCGCCAACTAAAACCCCACGCCGAATAACCACCTCGCTTTCTCCCCAAGCCGAACACCCTTGCGACTCTTTCCACACCCGCTTGACACCAAACCACGCACTGTATATACTACGTTTAGTTCGTACTAAACGTTTAGTTTTGGATGGTGTGCATGACCGATGAAATTACCCAGGCTAGAGAACATTTTATTCAAGGCATGAGCCGGATCACCCATTTTTGGGGCTTTCCCAAGGCCATGGGAGCCATTTATGGGGCAATATACCTCTCGCCGCAATCCGTTTCGCTAGATGAACTGGTGGAATTGGTCGGCGTGAGCAAAGGAGCAGTCTCTACCAACGTGCGCCTGCTGGAACGGCTGGGCATGGTCCACCGGCAAGTGCAGGTCGGCGACCGGAAGGATTATTACCTGGCGGAAACCGATTTTTGGAAAGTAGCGCGCACGCTGCTGAAAGAGCGCGAACAAAACGAGTTTGGCCTGGCGCTGCGGACGGTGGGCGAAAGCCTGGACATGGTGGCCAGTTCAGAAGCGGATGGCCGCGACGCCGATTTAGCCGCCTTTTACCAGATGCGGCTCCAGGAGATGAAGGGCTTTTTTGATTCCCTGGACAGCCTGGTAGCCATGCTGATCACCCTGGACGAATTACGCTTAAACGCCCTGGCGCGATTTTTTAACAACATCAAGAAATAAATGCGGAGGATATAATGGCAGAAAAAACCATTCATGCGGTTACCGGCGCGTTTGGCTATTCCGGAAAATATATCGCACAGCGCCTGTTGACCGATGGGCGGCAAGTGATCACACTCACGAATTCTTCAAATCGGCCCAATCCGTTTGGCGAACAGGTGCAGGCGTTTCCTTTTCATTTTGCCGAGCCAGAAAAGCTAACGGCCGTCTTACAGAACGTTAAAGTCCTATACAACACCTACTGGGTCCGTTTTAACCACGATGAATTTGGGCACGAAACGGCCGTAACCAACACCCTCGCCCTCTTTCAAGCAGCTCAGGCCGCCGGCGTCGAACGCATCGTCCACGTCAGCATCACCAACCCATCCCTCGACTCACCACTGGAATACTTCAATGGCAAAGCCCAGCTGGAACAGGCGCTCATCAATTCCGACATCTCTTACGCCATCCTGCGCCCCACCGTCCTGTTTGGCAAAGAAGACATCCTCATCAACAACATCGCCTGGATGCTGCGCCGCTTCCCGGTCTTTGGCGTGTTTGGTGATGGCGCCTACCGCGTCCAACCCATTTACGTTGACGATCTGGCCGAATTGGCCGTTGCCCAGGGACAAAGCCAGGCCAACGTCATCATCGACGCCATTGGCCCAGAAACCTTTACCTACCGTGAATTGGTGTCCAACATCGGCGCCATCATCGGCAAAAAACGGCCGATTTTGCCCATCCCGGACGCCCTCGGCTACACCGTCGGACAGATAGTCGGCCGTCTGGTTGATGATGTCCTCATCACCCGCGAAGAAATAGAAGGGCTGTCCGCCGATCTGCTGTACACGCCCTCCCTCCCCGCTGGACACACCAAACTAACCGACTGGGCAACACGCCACGCCACCACGTTGGGCCTGAGCTACACAAGCGAATTAGCGCGCCGCCGTGACCGGCAGCAAGCGTACCAATCAAATTAACACCTGCTGTAATTGTTCGGATTTCTCTGAAAAGACTCCAAGGGTTCAAGTTCCAAATTGCCCATCTTCTCAAAAACAAACCCTTGGGGTTCAGGCATCATTAACTTTTGAGTTTGCAGATTGGTCCAATCTCCCAGATTGGACCAATCTTACCAGGTTAAAAACATACGGACCCTTGAGGTCTGCATAGTCAACGCCTATTTTCGATTTTTTGCGCGCCAGGGTGATGTTTAGCCGACATTCTGGCCGGTTTACTGCTGCGTCGTTCGCCATTTGCCGGTAAAATAGAAGGTGAAGTGCGCCACTAAACCCGTCATGCACCGTTGGTCATAAACCGGCGGAAGGAAACAATCATGCCCCAAAAACCAGATGCCTACTATCGCCCCGAAACCTTACCTGAAGCGCTGCGACTGTTAAGCCAGCCCAATGCCCTGCCGCTGGCCGGCGGCGCCAACCTGTTGGCCGGCGACGCAACTGGCACGGTTGTCGATCTGCAAGCCTTAGGACTAAAACAGATCGAACTGACCGCCGACCGTCTGCGTTTAGGCGCTGTGCTGACGCTATCTGACCTGGATGCCTGGTTGAAAAAACAGGCCGGCCCAGCAAGCCCATCTGCGCTGCTGCAAAAAACAATCCAGCAAGCCGGGCCAAACACCTACCGCCATGCGGCCACGATTGGCGGCAGCATTGCCAGCCGCTTGCCCGACAGCGAGCTTTTGGCCGCGCTGCTGGTTCTGGAGGCGACATTGGAATTGCAAATCCCGGAGCCAGCCGCCCTCTCGCTGGCCGATTATTTGGCGGCTGAGAAACGGCCGTCGTATCTCATCACCCACGTCGTCATCCCCTGGGGAAACGGCCGTTTCGCCAACGAACGTGTCGCCAGAACCCCAGCCGATACGCCCATTGTCTCTGTCACCGCCTGGCAGCCGGAAAACAGCGCTCCGCATTTAGCCGCTACAGGCATTGGCCCGCGTCCCATGCGGCTGCTCCAGGCAGAAGCGGCATTGGCTGAAGGTGAATTGGAGACGGCCGTGCAAACTGCCCAGGCCACCTGCCAGCACTCAGGCGATTTCCGCGGCGACGCCACATATCGGGCACAGATGACCGCCGTGCTCACCCGCCGGGTTTTAAACGAACTTCAGTAGCCGGCACACGGCCGTTTCACCAGCGATTTGCACCTTTCCTCACACCCGGTTACGATCATCAGACCAAGTTGGCTGGGTGATCGCGGTCGAACGTTCGCAAGAGCGCCCGGCTGAGGAAAGTCCGCACTCCACAGGGCACGGCGCCGGCTAACAGCCGGGCGGGGCAACCCGACGGCAAGTGCAACAGAGAGGCATATTGCCAGCCAAACGGAAGACCGTTTGGCCGGTGAGGGTGAAACGGTGGTGTAAGAGACCACCGGCGGCGGCCGCAATGCCGCCGGCCAGGCAAACCCCGCCGGGAGCAAGACCAAGCAGGGCGAAGAGTCTCGTGGCAAGCCACGAGGCCCACGGCGCGGCCCGCGCCGTCCGACGTCCGGGTAGGTTGCACGAGGGCATTGGCAACAATGCTCCCAGATAGATGATCACCAGCGCCCACGTCCGCGTGAGCGCCGACAGAATGCGGCTTATAGGCTGACTTGGAAAACAATTTGCAGTGAACGAGGAATGGTGAACGGCAAAACTCTGCGTTCATCATTCCTCGTTCATTATTATCAGAAGGAGTATGGCCATAAACGTTTTATTTGTCTGTTTGGGAAATATTTGCCGCTCGCCCATGGCGGAGGGTGTGTTTCAAAAAATGGTAGACGAGGCCGGTCTGACGGAGCAAATTCTGGTGGATTCGGCAGGCACAGGCTCATGGCATGTGGGGGAGCAGGCGCACCGGGGAACGCTGAAGGTGCTGCGGCAGCATGGGGTGGCTTACAACGGCCGTGCCCGCCAAATCCGCCCCGCCGACCTGTCGCCAGACACCTACATCATCGCTCTGGACGCCAGCAACCTGCAAGATTTGCAGCGCCTTGCCAGAAAGCACTCAAAGCTGTTTCGTCTGCTGGATTTTGCCGCCAACACCCACGAACAGGACGTGCCCGATCCGTATTACTCTGGCAATTTCGAATATGTTTACCAGTTAGTGGAAGATGGCTGCCGGGGATTGTTGGCTGCCATACGAAAACAAGAAGACCTCTAACACCAGGCTGTCAGGTAAGAACCAATCCTTCCCGGAAGGTCAAAAACAGGGGTTTCTTTGGTCAACACGGCGTTAGCGCCGGCGGCCAGACTGCTAGAGCGGGTTTCTTCGCGGTCGTCGGCAGTGTACATGACAATGCAGGGCGGCGCGTTTCTGTACTGCGACCGAATCTGACGACAGACCTCAATGCCGTCCATGCCCGGCATCATCACATCCAACAAAACCAGGTCAGGTGGTTCTTCCTGGACCATTTCTAGAGCCTGACGGCCGTTATTCGCCCCGCGCACCAGATACCCAGCCTGTCTCAGGATGATTTGGCAGAGGTCTACCAGCGAATGTTCGTCATCGACAACCAGAATTTTGTTTGATGTGTTCATGATTCCCATTGTAGACAATGTGGGCATGAGCGTAAATAGGCAGAGGGAGCCATTACTCCATAACGCAAAAAAAAGCCCGCTTATGCGGGCAAATGTTTATTGAGCTATGGCTTCGTAACTTCTCTTAGGAATCACATTTTGGGCTTGTGGCCCTTTACCGCGATCTATCAAGAGATATTCGACGCGATCCCCTTCATACAAATTACGATACCCATCACCTTCGATAGCCGAATAATGAACAAAGATTTCCTGCCCACCATCATCGGGATTGATGAAACCGTAACCTTTCAAACGACTAAACCATTTAACGACACCCGTGCTTTTATTGTTCATTTGTACCTCCAACCATTTCTATGACAAACGGGCGGGTGGGCGGCAACCTGTAATAAAATGAAAGCACCATCTAAGCTAGTTTTAGAATGGCGCTTATGAATTGACTACAAATTCCGCTTTCCCTCGCACTTCAGTTTGCCTACTCATTTACTCCTGTCAATGGTAATAGTTAACCTTTTTTTGCGGGGTGCGTCCATCAAAGAGGCGTGAAAGAATGTAAAAAAAAGCGTGATGGCGAGCGCTAACTCAGATAGGTGGGGGCTTTAAAACGGCTTGCAACAACAGATTCGCGGTCCCAGTGTCGCGGAAACCCACACTTTCGGCCAATTGGATGGAGGCGCTGTTTTGCGCGGCGACCAGGTAGAGGGGGATACGGCCGTTGCCCAACACATACTCCGCCATCGCCGCCACCACACTTTGCCCCAATCCCTGCCGCCGGTGCGACAAATCCGTATTCACCGAAATTTCCGCGTAGCGCGGCGACTGCCAGTTTAGGCCGGCTGCCGCCACCACCTCGCCCGTTTCCTGGGAGCGTACGATGAAGCGCGGCAGGCCATTGGGACCTGTGGATTGGGTTACCAGCACGTTGATGATCGGCTCAAAACGTCGCGGCTGTAAAGCGAACATCCGCAGCGTTTCCTCTGTTTGCACGTCGAATAGAGCGTGCAGCAGCGGGCCGTATTTTTCTGGGCTGAAGAGGATAACGGCCGTTCCCGGCGCCATCGCCTTGTAAATTGCATCCGCACTGGCCGCCAGATCGCCAATTGGCAGGCGCAGCGTCACCAGCGGGCGGAACAAATCCATACCCGTGCGTGAAAACGCCAGATAGCCGGTCGGACGTTCGGCGTTTTCGGGATAAACCACCAGGTTTGTTTTGTCGTCGGGGTGGGAAAAAGCGTAATAATCGGCCACCGCATCTTCAGCGCGCTCACCGAGCAGCGGGCGGATGGCGCGGCGTAAGTCAGATAGAACCATTTAAGTCTCCGGGCTGGAAGTTTGCCAGCGTGCGCAGCGCTGCTTGGATGCCAGCGGTAACGGCCGTTGCTACCGCTTCTTCATGGGAGGCAAACGTATCCGCGCTTTCTGGCTTTTCTAGCACTGACCCATTTACGGCCAAAATGGCGGCTGTACGTACTCTGCGCAAGCTGCCCACCAGAAACAAAGCCGCGCATTCCATTTCCACCGCCAACACATTGGCCGCCGACAGCGCGGCATAACTGGGCGCAAATGGCGTGGCGCTGCCGGCAAAAAACGCGTCTCGCGTCAGCACAATTCCTTGGTGATAGGCATGGCCGCCACCCTGCACAGTCTGGCGCAATGTCTGCGTCAGGTCCAGATCGGCGATGGCCGGATAACCGGGCGGCGCAACTTCACGGCCGTAACCGGTATGCTGCACCGCCGCCGCCGCCACCACCAAATCACCGGGGTGAACGGCCGTTTGCAAACTGCCGCATGTACCCACCCGCACCAGAATACGCGCCCCGGCCATGATAAGCTCCTCAAAAGCAATCGCCGCGCCCGGCGCGCCAATGCCATGCGAACAAACGGCCAGCGCCACGCCCTGATACGTCCCCTGGTAGCTGTGATATTCGCGCTGCTGCGCCAGACACACAGCGTCTGCCAGATAACCGGCGATTTGGGCGGCGCGCGCCGGATCGCCACAGGTGAGTACGGCCGTTGGCAAACTGTCCGGCAGCAGACCGGTATGCGGTAACTTCTGAGGCATAGTTTATGTTTCTAACATGATGAGATTGGACCAATCTTGGAGATTGGTCCAATCTGGAAACTCCAAAGTCTATTACCAGCGCCCCTAAGCTAACTGATAGTCCATACCCTTGGGCTTATTGCCCAGCACGGCATCGATCTTCGCCATGACATCGTCATCTAACTGGGCCACAATGTCCATGGCCTTCATGTTTTCCGTCACCTGCGCGGGGCGGGACGCGCCGGTGATGACCGTGCTGACATTGGGGTTTTTCACGCACCAGGCGACAGCCAATTGGGCCATGCTCACGCCGAGATCATCGGCTACGGCCGTTAACTCCCGCGTCGTGGCTATCCGTTTTTGCCCTTCTTCGCTTTCCATCATCCGCCGCAGCCACTCGTATCCCTTCAGCTTCATGCGCGAATCATCCGGGATGCCGGCGTTGTACTTGCCGGTCAGAATGCCGGAAGCCAGCGGCGACCAGATGGTCGTGCCCAGGCCAATCGTTTCATACAAACGGGCATACTCCACTTCGACCGTATGGCGGTGGAACATATTGTACTGCGGCTGTTCCATCGTCGGCGGAATGAGGTTATACTGCCGCGCCACGCTGTACGCTTCCATTAACTGCTGCGCCGACCATTCCGACGTGCCCCAATAAAAGACCTTGCCCTGATGGATCAACTCGGTCATGGTTCGCACTACTTCCTCCATCGGCACATTGGGGTCTGGGCGATGGCAAAAATAGAGGTCCAGATAATCGACTTGCAGCCGTTCCATGGCCTGATGGGCTGCCTCGAAAATGTGCTTGCGGCTAAGGCCTTGCTGGGTGGGTTTGGCATTGGGCACGCTGCCCCACAGCACTTTGCTGGAAACGATATAGCTGTCACGACGCCAGCCGGCCTTTTTCAGCGCCGCGCCCATTACAGTTTCAGCCTGTCCCTGGGCATACACTTCGGCGTTGTCGAAGAAATTAACGCCCACGTCGTATGCGGCCGACATGATTTCGACAGCGGCATCAATATCAACCTGATTGCCAAATGTCACCCACGCGCCAAACGACAGAGCGCTAACTTGCAAGCCTGATTTGCCTAAGCGGCGGTATTCCATGTTAAACTCCTTTTGGGAAAAATACGGTAAAGTTGTTGAGTGCGAGTTTACTAGACTTCAAGGGGTCTTCGCAACCCAAACCACCGGAAACAGAGCCGATACTTGGCAAACGTTTAATGAATCGTTGCCCCAACCAACCTTCTAACGAGACACAGAGACAATGAGAAGTAAGAATCGGAAAAGAAACCCTTATTGGCTGCTGCTGGCGACCTATCTGAAACCTCACGGCCGTTTGGTGGCCCTCTTGAGTTTGCTGGTGGTCAGCGGCATTGCCTTGCAGCTCATCAATCCACAGTTGGTGCGGCGCTTTCTGGATGGCGTAGAGACGGGGAAAAGCTTGCAGGAGTTGGTGAGCACGGCCGTTCTCTTCACCACCCTCGCCATCATCGCCCAGGCCGCCCGGTTGGCCGCCGCTTACGTCGGCGAAGTGGTCGCCTGGAGCGCCACCAACGACCTGCGCGCCGACCTGGCCCTCCACTGCCTGCGCCTGGATATGTCCTTCCACAAAGCCTACAAACCCGGCGAACTCATCGAGCGCGTCGATGGCGACGTCAACCAACTGGCCAACTTTTTCTCGCAGCTGGTCATCCAGTTGGTCAGCAACTTTTTGTTGATGGTGGGCGTGATGGCGCTGCTGTGGCTGGTGGACTGGCGTGTGGGCGCCTCCATCACCCTGCTGGGCGTGACCGGCTTGCTGGTGCTGAACTGGCTCAACAAGCGGCTGGTGCCGCGCTGGCAGGCGCTGCGCCAGACCAGTTCCGACCTGTTCGGTTACCTGGAAGAGTGGCTGGGCGGCACGGAAGAAATCCAGACCAGCGCCGCCGCGCCGTTCATCATGCGGCGGCTGGTTGGCCTGCTGCGCGAGCGCTGGGACCGGATGCACCGGGCCATGCGCCTGAACCTGGGCGTGATAACCCTGCCCATTCTTATGCCGGCGCTGGCCTACATCGCCGCCTACATCTGGGGAACCAGACTGTTCGTGGGCAGCGTGCTGACCATCGGCACGGTGTACATCATTTTTTACTACATCGACGTGATGCGCGAGCCGTTGTGGGTGATCCAGCGGCAGGTGCAGGATTTGCAGCAGGCGGCGGCCAGCATGAACCGTATTGTGGCCCTGTTTGCCGAGCAGCCGACGCTGCATGACGGGGCGGAACGTGTGCCACACGGCCGTCTCGCCATCCAGTTCGACCACGTTTCCTTCCACTACGCCGACGACCTGGAAACCGCCATCCTCGAAGACGTCACCTTCACCCTGGCCCCCGGCAAAATCCTGGGGCTGCTGGGGCGCACCGGCAGCGGCAAAACCACCCTCACCCGCCTGCTGTTTCGCTTTTATGATCCGACAGCCGGGGCAATTCGTCTGGGCGGGGCCGACGGCCGTTTCGTCGATTTGCGCGCCACCAGCCAGGCCGCCATCCGGCAGCGCGTGGGGTTGGTGACCCAGGAAGTGCAGTTGTTCCACGCCAGCGTGCGCGACAACCTGACCCTGTTCAACGACGCCATCGACGACCGCCACATCCTGGCGGCGCTGGACGAACTGGGCTTGCACGATTGGCTCGCCGGGCTGCCGGACGGGCTGGACACCCGCCTGGAAGCGGGCGAAAGCCTGTCGGCGGGGGAGGCGCAGCTGCTGGCCTTGGGCCGCGTCTTCCTGGCCGACCCCGGCCTGATTATTTTGGACGAGGCGTCGTCGCGGCTGGACCCGGCGACGGAGCATTTGTTGGAGCAGGCGCTGGACAAGCTGCTGGCGGGGCGCACGGCCGTCATCATCGCCCACCGCCTGGGAACCGTGCAGCGCGCCGACGAGATCATGATCATGGCCGACGGCCGTATCGTCGAACACGACAACCGCGCCAACCTGGCCGCCGACTCGGACTCGCAGTTTTACCACCTGCTGCAAACCGGGCTGGAAGATTGGCAGATGAAGGCTGAACCATGAACGAGATTGGTCCAATCTTGCGCATGTTATTTAATTTTCACTGCCTGGTGTTGAACTTTTCCTAAACCAACCACGAGACTGGCTATGACCGAAAAACAACCAACCACGCTCAAAACCTACCAATACTTCTGGCGGCTAATTCGTTATCGGCCGCTCTACTACCTGAGCGACCTGACCGGGGTGACGATCCATTTTGCCCTGGCAACGGTGCAGGGGCTGATTTTGAAGGCGTTTTTTGATGGGCTGACGGGCGTGGGCGGACGGCCGTTATCAACCATCATCAACTGGCAGGTGGCGCTGACGGCGCTGACACTGATCAGCCTGTACATGGCCGCGCTGGGCTTCGTCAACTTTACGCAGCACAGCATGGCGCTGCTGATCCGCAATATGTTGGCCCACATCTTACGGCTGCCCGGCGGCAAGGCGCTGCCCCCTGACCAGGACGGCACGCCGATGTCCACCGGCAAGGTGATCAGCACCCTGCGCGACGATGTGGACGAGATGGCCCACTCGATCATCATCATCGACGACACGGTGGCCCTGTCGGTAACGGCCGTTCTCTCCTTCACCATCATGTTCCGCATCAACGTCTGGGTAACTCTGGGCACGTTTGTGCCCCTGGCGGTGGTCATCTTCATCGCCCAGCGGCTGGGGCAGCGGGCCAAAGCCTACCGGCGCGCCAGCCGCCAGGCCACCGCCGAAGTCACCGGCATGATCGCCGACATGTTCAACGCCACCCAGGCCGTAAAGGTAGCCCACGCCGAAGAGCGCCTCATCGCCCGCTTCCGCCAGGTGAATGAAAAGCGGCGGCAAACAATGGTGAAAGATCGCGTGCTGGTGCAGCTGATCGACGCCCTGAGCGGCGGCACGGTGGACATAGGCGTGGGGCTGATTTTGTTGGCCGCCGCGCAGGGCATGTACGCCGGCACGTTTACCATCGGCGATTTTGCCCTGTTTGCCTCGTACATCTGGCCCTCCACCCACCTCATGCGCACGGTGGGCAACCTCATCACCCGTTACAAGCAGGTGGGCGTTTCGACGGGGCGCATGGAAGCCATCACCCAGGGCGAACCGGCCGGCGCGGTGGTGGCCCACAATCCCATCCACATGACCGGCGATTATCCCGATTTGCCCTATACGCCCAAAACCAGCGCCCACCGCCTGGAGCTGCTCACGGTCAATCACCTCACCTACCGCTATGAAACGGCCGGCGGCGATTGGGCGGGCATCGAAGACGTCAGCCTGCGCCTGCCGCGCGGCTCGTTTACCGTGGTGACGGGGCGCATCGGTGCCGGCAAATCGACGCTGCTGAAGGCGCTGCTGGGGCTTCTGCCGCCGCAGTCGGGCGAGATTTGGTGGAATGGCGAATTGGTAGCCGACCCGGCGACGTTTCTAACGCCGCCGCGGGTGGCCTACACCGGGCAGGCGCCGCGCCTGTTTAGCGACACGCTGCGCAACAACGTGCTGCTGGGGCTGCCGGAGGAGCAGGTGGATCTGGCAAGGGCGCTGAATACGGCCGTTCTCACCCCCGACCTGGCCGCGATGGAAAAAGGGCTGGACACGCTGGTGGGGCCGCGCGGCGTGCGGCTTTCTGGCGGGCAAGCGCAGCGCACCGCCGCCGCCCGCATGTTCGTCCGCGACGCTGACCTGCTGGTCATCGACGACCTCTCCAGCGCCCTGGACGTGGAAACGGAGCAGCAGCTCTGGGAGGGAATGCGGAGCGCGGAACGCGGCGTGCGGAATGGAGAAGAATCCGCACTCCCCACTCCGCACGCCGCACTCACCTGCCTGGTGGTTTCCCACCGGCGGCCGGCGCTGCGGCGGGCGGATTGGGTGGTGGTGCTGGGAAACGGCCGTATTGTCGATCAGGGCACGCTGGATGACCTGTTGGTCCGCTGCGCAGAAATGCAGCAGTTATGGCAGGGGCAGGTCTAACGCGCTCCAGATTGGACCAATCTAGCAGGCTGTCGGAAAAGTAGAAATGGCTACACGGATGACACGAACTTACGCCGATTTTCTGGTGATTTATCCGTAAACATCCGTCGAATCCGTTCAATCCGTGAACACGTCCTGAGTTTTCCGACAGGCTGCTAACACGAAGAAGGTGTGTTGGATTTCTGGCTGGGGGTATAGTTGGGGCATGAAGACGACGAAATTTTCGCTTGATCGCAGTGTGATCCTGATGCTAGGCCTGGGTGTGGTGGTGATTGGGCTGGTATGGGCTTTGTTTTTGCGCGGGCCGGGGCCGCAAACGGCCGTATCACCCCCACCCACCCTGGCGGCCAACGGCCGTACCCGCTACCGCCTCGATCCGGCCGCTTCCGAAGCGCGCTTCACCCTCGACGAAGTGCTGCGCGGCCAACCCACCACCGTTGTTGGCCGCACCGCCGACATTGCCGGAGAAATCGCCGTCAACCTGTCCGATTTGTCGTCGGCAGAAATTGGGCCGCTGCAAATTAACGCCCGCACACTGGCCACCGACAGCCCGCTGCGCAACACGTCCATCGCCAGCTACATCCTCTTCACCGATGATTATCCGGTGATTACGTTTACGCCCACGGCCGTGTCCGGTCTGCCGCCCCAGGCAGCCATCGGCCAAACCGTGGCCTTTTCGGTGACGGGCGATCTGGCGTTGGTGGGCATGGTGCGCCCGGTGACGTTTGCCGTGACGGTAACGGCCGTGTCCGACACACACCTGGCAGGCCACGCCCAGGCCACCATCCAACGCGCCGACTTCGAGCTGGCCATCCCCCGCGTGGACAACGTGGCCGATGTGTCGGAGGCGGTGACGCTGGAATTGGATTTTACGGCCGTGCGAGAGAACCATGAGTAAGGCGAAAAAGAGCGCGAAGATCACGCCGGATGGCCTGTGCCGGTGTGGCAGCGGACGGCCGTATCCTGCCTGCTGCCAGCCGTGGCACAATGGTCGGCCTGCGCCCACGCCAGAAGCGTTGATGCGCTCGCGCTACGCGGCTTACGCCTTGGGCAAAGCGGCCTACATTATGCGCACCACTCATCCAGACAGCCCGCACTGGCAGCGGGAAACGGCCGTGTGGCAGCGGGACATCCTGGCTTTCTGCCGCCAGACTGATTTTATCGGTTTGCAGATTCTGGTCGTGGGCGAAGATTGGGTGACGTTTCGGGCTATCTTGCGGCAAGGCGAGCAGGATGCATCGTTTACGGAACGCAGCCGCTTTGCCCGCCATCAGGGTATGTGGAAATACGTGGCTGGGGATTAGAAATTGGGGATTGGGGATTGGAGATTGGGGATTGGAGATTGGTCTATTAATCTCCAACCCTCAATCTCCATCATTCTTCTTCGTCTATCTCATCACTTTGCAAACCCAATTCGGTGATTTGCAGGCGAATGAGACCCTTAAAATCGTTGGGATCGGCCGGTTCGCCTTTGCGTAAAATGGTCAGCTTACCGGCGACGGTGAGCTGCTTGGCCATCAGGCGAATGCGTTTGAGCAAGGTCTGCCAAAAATCGGGCAGGATCACGCGGGCCACGTCTTCCGGGCGGACGGAACCGTCCAGGCCGGCAGCGCGACACATTTGTAAAATGGTTTCGCGCACCTCGTCATCGCTGACGCGGCGCGGTTTTTTTGGTAATTCTTTAGCCATCAAAGGTATCCAGTTTTTGTTAGATTTGCGCCGATCTTAACACAGCGTCACGATGGCGGCTATGCAAGAAAAGAAGAATTGGGACACGAAGAACACAGGTGGAGCGAGTTTTCGCACATGAATCCCCAAAATCCGTGTCACCCGTGTGCTATTTCTTAAAAAATGATGCCTGTTCAGGCTCCTCTGGCAAGACCCCAAGGGTTCGGCGCCCAAATAATCCAAATTCTCAGGAGTAAACCCTTGGGGTCTGCTGCATAGATACAAAAGGTGATTGATGACTGTGACTGTGCTGGTGACGATTTTGTTGGCCGGACTGCTGGCCGGGTTTGGATGGTGGGTACAGCGGCGAGAAGCGCGTCTGTTGGCGACGGTGGAGGTAGTGGAAGTGGCCGATTTTGCCTCGCGGTATTTGGGCAACGAACGGCCGTTACACATCTTCCTCCCGCCCCATTACCGCGAAACCCAAACCCGCTATCCCGTCCTCTACCTCAACGACGGCCAGGACGTGGGCCAACTGCGCCTGCGGGAAACGCTGGCGCGGCTGATGGCTAACGGCCGTCTGCACCCCCTCATCGTTGTGGCCATCCCCACCAACGCCGACCGTCTGCAGGAATATGGCACGGCCGTGGTTGCCAACGCCCAGGGTCTGGGCGGCAAAGCGGCGCAGTATAACCGCTTCGTGGTGGAAGAAGTGCGCCCCTGGGTAAACCGAGAATTTAGAACAGAAACCGACGCGGCGAAAACGGCCGTACTCGGCGCATCACTTGGCGGGCTGGCGGCTTTTGATCTGGCCTGGAACCATCCGGACGTATTTGGCGCAGTGGGCGTGTTTTCCGGCTCGTTTTGGTGGCGAGCCGGAGATGAGGAAACGGCCGTGCCACCCGGCCGGCGCATCACCCACAGCATGGTGCGCCAGAGCGCCCATCACCCCGGCTTCCGCGCCTGGTTCCAGGCAGGCACGCGGGACGAGCGCGACGACCGGGACAACAATGGCGTCATCGACGCCATTCAGGACACGCTGGAGTTGATGGACGAACTGCGGACGCTGGGGTATGAAAACGGCCGTGACCTGGTTTATGTGGAAGTGGCGAACGGCCGTCATGATTACGCCACCTGGTCTCAGGTCTTGCCGGATTTCTTAATCTGGGCGTTTCCGCGGTTCACTTGAAGCAGGAGGGCTGTAATAATTATTTTAAGAATCCAGCATTAAAGTAATACCGAATGTGGGAAACCGCAGGTAGTAAGCAGTTGCGGAGTCTAAAAAAGCCAAATTTTTGAGAGTGCGCAAATGAAACTAACAATTACTGCCGACCTTCATGATGACCCCGGATTAGCCCAATATTTAGACCGCTGTCTGACCTCGGTTGATAAACGAACGCTCATCAAAGCGGCCGTCTACTCAACCCTTCAGGATTTAATCTCTTATTATGATGGCGACTATCGTCACCTGGACATTCAGGTGAATCTGGATTCCCAGCAACCTTTGCTCTATTAACTGTTCGCACCCAAACCCCTTCGAAAAAAGCATTTCAACGCAAAGGACGCAAAAAGACAAAAGGAGCGAAAGTAATCTTTTTTACTTTCGCTCCTTTGCGTCAAACTTCCTTACCGTGTCAGTTTTGGCTGAACGGCGCGTCTTGCTGCGCCCACTGCATGGTGTACAGGTTGTAGTAACGTCCTTTTTGCGCCAGAAGCTGTTGGTGCGTGCCTTGCTCGACAATACGGCCGTCATCCATCACCACAATCTGGTCGGCGTTTATGATGGTGCTCAGGCGGTGGGCAATCACAAAGCTGGTGCGCCCTTCCATCAACGTGTCCAATGCCTGCTGGATGAGCTTTTCCGTGGTCGTGTCCACGCTGCTCGTGGCCTCATCGAGGATGAGGATGCGCGGCTCGGCCAGCAAAGCGCGAGCAAAGGAGATCAGCTGCCGCTGCCCCACGCTCAGATTCACGCCGCCTTCTTCGACCACCGTTGCATACCCATTGGGCAGTTTGCTGATGAAGGGGTGAGCGCCTACGGCCGTAGCCGCGGCTATCACTTCCTCGTCACTGGCGGCTAAACGGCCGTAACGGATATTGTCCGCCAGCGTGCCGGCAAACAGAAACGTATCTTGCAGCACAATGCCCAACTGCTGCCGCAGGCTGGCCTGTGTCACCTGGCGAATGTCGTGGCCGTCGATCAGCAGTTCCCCCTGCTTCACCTCAAAAAAGCGCGAAATCAGGCGGATGATGGTGCTTTTGCCCGCGCCTGTCTCGCCCACCAGAGCGATGCGTTCGCCCGGCTCGGCGTGCAGATTGATGTGCTTGAGGATGAGCCGATCCTCGTTGTAGCCGAAGCTGACGTCGTTGAAATCGACACGGCCGTCAATCGGCGGCAAGGCAAAGGCGTCCGGCGCGTCTTCGATTTCTGGCGGCGTGTCCAACAGGGTGAAGATGCGCTCGCTGGCCGTCATCGTAGCCTGGAACACATTGTAACGCTGCGCCAATTCGCGGATCGGTTGGAAAAACCGCTCCACATAGAGCACAAAGGCCACCAGCGTCCCGGCCGTCAGGTTGTTTTGCAGCACCAGCCAGCCGCCGGCCACCACCACCAGGGCCGTCGCCAGCGAGCCGACAAAATCGACGCCGGGGAAAAACAAGGCCGAGAGGCGCGTGGCTTCGACGTTGGCGTCGAAGTAGGAATGGTTCAAATCGTCGAAGTATTGGGCGTTCAGGTCTTCGCGGGTGAAGCTTTTGGTGACGCGAATGCCGGAAATGGATTCGTTCAGATAACCGTTGATGAGCGACAACCGCTGCCGCGTGGCCCGGTAGGCATGGCGCACGCGCAGCCGCCAATAGTTGGTGAGGATAATCATCAACGGCAGCACGGCAAAACTGACCAGCGCAAGCTGCCAGTTCATCACCAGCATGGCGATGACAATGCCGATGAGGACAAACACGGACCGGAAAAGACCGGTGATGGACCAGGTGATGAAATCTTGCAGCACGCCCACGTCGCTGATGAGGCGGCTCATCAGGCGGCCAACACTGAAGTTGTTGTAGAAGCTGAGGGTGAGTGTGTGCAGGTGGCGGAAGAGACGGCTGCGAAAGTCGGCGACGACTTTGGTGCCCACAAAGGCCATGATGGCGATGCGGTAGCGATTGGTGATCCATTCGCCCACGGCCGCAGCAAAAAAGATGAGGGTCCAGGTGCGCAGCGTGCCCAGGCTGTTGGTGCGGATGCCGTCGTCGATGGCTTTGCCGATAATCCAGGGTTGGGCGACGCTGAGCAGCGAGCTGACAATCATCAGGAAGATGGCCCAGATGAGCTGGCGGCGGTAGGGGCTGAGGAAAACGAGCAGGCGGCGGACGAGACGGCCGTCATACGCCTTGCCCAGGTCTGAATCTTCGTCGTCGTCATCCAGCAGGTTTTTGATTTTTTCCTCGCGGTCGCGGCGTTCGTTTTCTTCCACGGTGACGCGGGAATCGTAAGGCGGTCGGGAGGGACGGCCGTTTGCCGTTTTGTTGTCGTGTAAATTTGTCATCATACTTCCTTGTGGGAATGGGAGATTGGAGATTGGAGACTGGAGATTGATAGTCTCTAGCCTCTAGTCGCCATTTCCGCCTGCAACGCCACAAACTCTTCCTGGTCTTTAAGCTGCAAATCGTAGATTTCGCGGTACAGGCCATTGTGGGCCAGCAGGGTGTCGTGTTTACCGCGTTCGACGATACGGCCGTGATCCAGCACCAAAATATAATCCGCGTTCTTCAACGTCAGCAGCCGCTGGGCGATGATAAACGTCGTGCGTCCTTCCATCAGCACTTCCAGCGCCTGCTGGATGAGATGCTCCGTCTCTGTGTCTACGCTGCTGGTGGAATCGTCTAGAATGAGGATGCGCGGGTCGTTGAGCAGGGCGCGAGCGATGGCGATGCGCTGCTTTTGCCCCCCGCTCAGGGTCACGCCGCGCTCGCCGACGCGCGTGTCGTAGCCTTCGCTGAGCTGCAAGATAAAGTCGTGGGCGCGGGCGGCGCGGGCGGCGGCATAAATGTCTTCGCTGGTGGCCCCGGGACGGCCGTAGGCGATATTTTCCGCTACTGTTTGGCTAAACAAAAACGGGTCTTGCAGCACAATGCCGATGTGCCGCCGCAGATCATGGATTTTCAGATCGCGGATATCGTGACCATCTACCAGAATACGGCCGTCGGTGGCATCGTAAAAGCGAGGAATCAGGTTGGTGATGGTCGATTTGCCGGAACCGGTCGGGCCAATCAAAGCCACTTTTTGCCCAGGCTCGGCATAAAAACTCACATCGTCCAGGATTTTTTCGCCGCCGCCGTAGGCAAAACCGACACGCTCGAAGACCACCTCGCCCCTCGCTTCCGGCAAAGACACCGGTTTTTCTCGTTCCACAATCTCGCCTGGCGTGTCGATGATTTCAAAGACGCGGGTGGCGCTGGCCCCGGCGGTAGCCATCAGATTGGTCAGGAAACCCAGCCGCTGCACCGGCGCAGAGAGCATGAGTACATAAGAAATCATGGCGAAGAGTGTGCCGACGGTGAGACGGCCGTCTAAAGCCATCGGTCCGCCAAACCACAGCAGCAAAAAGATGCTCAGGGCCACCAAAAAGGTGAAAAACGGCCAGTAATTGGCCCAGGTCTGAATCAGGGCAAAGCGTCGCTCGAACCAGACATCGTTGTCATGGTCAAATTTTTGCAGTTCGTATGGCTCGCGGGCAAAGGCTTTCACCACGCGGATGCCGGTCAGGCTTTCCTGCATGATGGTGGACAGCACGCCCATCTGCTCCTGAATGCTTTTGAACATGGGGCGCACTGTGCCGCCAAAGCGCAGGGTAGCGTACAACAAAATTGGGAAGGGAATCATGGCCAGCAGCGCCAGCCAGGGGGATTCCCACAACATCGCCCCAATCACGCCCAACAGCAGCAGCAAAGTTGCCAACAAATCCATCAGGCCAATGCCGACAAACTGCTCTGTTTCGGTTACGTCGCTGGTGGCGCGGCTCATCAGATCGCCGGTATGGGTGCGATCGTGGAAGGCGAAGGGTTGGAACTGCACACTGTTGTAAAACTCGTTGCGCAGGTCGTAGGCGACGCGATGCGTAAGCCATTCGCCGTAGTAGCGCTGGGCAAATCCGGCCACGCCGCGCACCAGAGCGATAAGCAAAATGAGGCCGCCGGCCACGAACAAGGCTCTGGCACGGCCGTCGGCCAGCCCCTGGTCTATGGCCACTTTGATAAGCTGCGGGACGAGCAAATTGAGGCCGGTAGCAAAAAGCATCGCCAGATAGCCGAGAATGAGCGGTTGGGGATACGGCCGTAAATACCCCAGCAAACGGCGGTAAACATCAGGTTTCTTGATCACGCCGATACACACACCTTTTCACAATGGAAGCATTGAACCCCGATCGGGCTTCGTCATTGTGAGATAAATCGCGCAAAAGGGTTTTATGCACAGGGACTATATTAGATATTCATCTAACGTGAATTGCGTAGTTTAACACATTTTGGCCGCGGGACGATGGGAAAATGGACCGGATTTTATTGAGGGAGCAGTTCGCGGTAGTGGTAGCTGTAGAGGGTGGTGAACCCGCAACGGCCGTACAAAGCCAGGGCTGCGTGGTTAGATTGCATTACTTGCAAATACATGTGGGAAGCGCCTTGCTGCTCACCCCAGGCGGCCAATTGGCCTAAAACGGCCGTCGCCGCTCCCTGCCGCCGCGCGTCCGGATGGGTGAGCATGGTGTAAATGCCGACCCACCCCCGTTCGGCGACGCCCAAACCTATGCCAATGAGACGGCCGTCCTGGTAAGCCAGCGCATAGGCTGTTGGCGGAGCGACGCGCTCTAAAATACGCTGGCGCACGGCAATGGCGTGGTCGTTCAACGCTTCGACTTCGCGGTAAAAATCGAGCCAGCTCGCCGGCAGCTCCGGCTGGAGGGTGATGGTAATGGCGGTTGGCAAAGGCTGGGATTGAACCTGGGCGAGAACGGCCGTTTGCACATAGGTCGGCGCGTCCAAAGTGTAGCCGCGTTCGGCTAATACCGCGTCCAGACTTGCCGGCTGCGCAGCCGGGCAAATCTGAAAGCGCGGGGTGGCCTGAAAACGGCCGTAAAACATTTCTACCAGCGTCACTTTTTCCGCTAACGCATGGCGGCCAAAGTCCAGGTTGGGCAAAACAGAATTGATGCGCCGGGTGACGCCATGCGAAAAGCGTAATCGCCAACCGTCCAGATGCTGCACAATGTCGGCCGGCCAGGCATTCGCCGCCAACTCTTCAATCAGGAATATTTCTTTGGAATTCATAGCTGGAATTATAGCCAGGTTTTGGCCGGGTAACGGGCAACAAAAAAGCGCGCCAGTTGGCGCGCTTTTTTGTTTGAGTGGAGATGGCGGGAATCGAACCCGCGTCCGAAAAATTCGACCGCTGAACGTCTACAAGCATAGTCAACCTATTTGTTTTAACTGTTGAGCGCCCCGGTTGACGAGGTCAGTCACCAGCGAACCGATCACCCCCGAAAGGGTGTCTTAGCTAACTCCATCGGTGTCGAGTTCGCGCACGTTGACGAAAGTGTCGCCTGCTCTCTCGCGGTCAACGAACGGTCGAGGCAGACGGGAGTCCATTTCAGGACTCATCTAACGCCTTCCGGCGGCTGCGATTAGGCAGCCAAGGGGAGAGCGTTGTAGGAGCGTGCATTGTTATTGGCACTTAATTGTTTGCTTCCAGTTTTACGAGGTGTAAAGCGTGCTCGGCTTGCAGTCCAGGACCAGCCTTCCCCGTCGAAGCCTGTCATCCCCGGAACAGGATTGTGTTGCAGCCAGTGCATGTTAAGGAGCCAATGTGCAAATGCAAGGGGAATTATAGCATGGGGAGAAACGGCCGTCCACGAACCCTCAGCGCAGACTCACCTGTAACGGCCGTTGCTTAACCATTCCTAAAATCCACCCCCATTTCGCCGGAAACCAGATACCATAGGCTCCAAGTTTAGGAGAGGATTGTCGCGCAGCGGGGCTGCACGGCCGTTCTCTTTTTATTTACCCGGCCTACAGCGTACAGTTAACAAGGAGACTTCATGAAGGCAGTTTCTACTCGTCAGATTTGGCTCGACCGGTTCGATACCATCGATCGCGCCATCACCTATTGGATGGCGCGTTATGGCATGGTTATTATGCGTGTCGGGCTTGGCATCATCTTCTTCTGGTTCGGCGCGCTCAAATTAGTGCCCGGCCTCAGCCCGGCCGAGGATTTGGTGCGCAACACCATCTACTTTATCGACCCGGACATTTTCCTGCCCATCCTGGCTGTGTGGGAAATGGCCATCGGCATTGGCCTGATCTTTGGCCTGTTTATGCGCCTTACCTTGCTGCTGCTCTTTTTACAGATGCCGGGCACGGCCATGCCCATTTTTGTGCTGCCGGAAGTGGTTTGGACCAGCTTCCCCTTTGGGCTGACCATTGAGGGACAGTACATCATCAAAAATCTGGCCCTGATTGGCGCGGCGTTGGTGCTGGGCGGCACGGTGCGCGGCGGTCGATTGGTTCCCGAGCCGGTTCAAGAAGCGCCGGTGAAATAACGCCCTCCCCGGATCGCGTCTACGGTTGGCTAACCTGCAGGGTAACACGATACTCGCCATCTATACTCGGCTTGTCTGGGTCTTGGGGATACGGGTCCAGCGATTGTAAGTCGATCTGATAACTACCGAAGGGGGCCGATAGCACCGTCTCCCCCGGCGCAGGATTCGTGTTGAATTCGAGTGTTACAGGCGCGGCGTCCCCTTGCTGCGCGATCAGGGTAACGCGCGCCTGACCGGTCCAAAAGCATTGCACCTGGGTAGGGCAGCGTGAATCTTCCAGGACAGCATCAAAGGTGAGGCGAAGATTTTCGGCTTGCAGCACGGCCGTTTGCCCATAGCCCAGCGTAAAAGTGTCGTTTAGGAGAACGGCCGTTTCCCCATCAGTGGTTGCGCGACAGGCAGTTGCCAACAGAACCAGACAAACACAAGCCCAAAGGGCAGCCTTCGAAACAGATAAGCGATGCATGACTCACTCCTTGAGGGATCGAATGTCCTGCATTTTAAGCGATGGCAGGCCAGGCTGTCTGTCCTCTGGTTTACGTCAGGGGCGGAACGGCCGTGTCCTCACCCGTCATTTCAGCCACCCGCTCGTCGATGCGGCGAAACTGCCAGGTCCAGCGGGCATTGTAGAGGAACTGGCGCAGGTCGAAGCGATTGTCGTCGGGCGAGTAGGATTCGGCGTGATAGGCAGGCGTCAGCACCGTGGATTTGTGACGGTTGATGGCGTATGAGCGAAAGAAATGTTTCACTTTCGCCGCCACTTCTTCCGGCGGCAGATGGTTCCATTCCAGCGCCAATTTCTCAAACATGGCCAGCGGGCCGCAGCGCTGAATCTTGCGCAGGCGGCCAAAGTGGCTGAGTTCCTCGTAGGTCATGCCCATGTCGGTTTCGTCTAGCTGCGTGTAGGACTCGGTGATGGGTTCCAGTTCGGCCGTAGGCGGCGCGCTGACCACGTCAGACAGCGCCGTATAGCCGCGCGTTTCCGCCGCCCAGCGCAGGAAACGGCGTAAATCAACCTTGCTGATGCCGCCGATGGGGTTGATGTCGGCGCTGGAGCAATCGTACTTGGTCAGGTAGCCGCGTAAAGCCTCATCGACATTGCCCGTGCCTAAGACGAGCAGGGAACCGGCACGGCCGTTTACCCACAACAGCAATTGCGCCAACAGGTAAGACAGCACCATCCGCTCGCGGGCCTGAATGTTTTGCAAGGCCACGTTTTCCGCCGCCGAGCCGCCATGGACCTTGAAGCGCGGCGTCTGGCCGGTGACGCGGGTGAAGAGTGCTTGCACGGCCGTTACCACCCCATCTATCTTCATGTCCAGATGCGCCGCGCCGATTTGCGCCGCCAGCTTTTTGGCCCGCTGGCGCGTGGCCTTGCTGCTGTTTTTTGTGCCCATGTAGGCAGTGTAGAGGATGCGCCCGGCAAATTCGGCCGGGTCGGCAGGCAGGTAATCGTCGCCCGCCCCGGCGATGCGCCGCGCGTCGGCGATGACCTGGCTGTTGCCGGCCTGCGCTTCGGCAGCGACCATCTGGCACATGATGCCCACCTGCGCGGCCACCGAGGAACTGTCCGCCCCGCCGGACAAGGGAATGAAAAAGCCATTCATGCCCGACCGGCGCAGGTAGTCCCACAGCCAGCAGGCCGGGCCAAAGGCGATTTCTTCTTCGGGGGTATGGTAACGGACGTCGATGGGCGGGGATGGTTGAACCGTGATGCGGGAGGCGGGATGCGTAAGGTCGAAGTCGGCGGTGATGCGCGGCACGGGGGCGGCGGCGCTGGCCTGCGCCTGGCGGCTGCCGATGGCCCCGCGGTAGGAGCGCACCTCTTCCAAATCCACCGTGGCGGTGACTACTTCCACGTCGCGCGGCGAAAATTGGGAACCCTGGGCAACGACACGGCCGTTCACGGCAATCAGCGCGCAGCCGTCAAAGTACAATCGCCCGCCGTCGCAGCCCTGCTGGTTGGCATAAAGGTAAATGCCGCCGCCTTTGGCCGTGGCGTTCTGGATCAGGTCGATGCGGCGGTGGAGTTTACGCAGCTCGTGGTGGCTGCCGGAGCCGTTGGCCAGGATTTCCACGCCGTCCAGCCCCAGGTAGACGTTGGGGCTGTCCACGGCGAACAATTCTTCGCAGGTCTCGGAAGCCAGCACGGTGTCGCGGGTGGCGATGGCCGCGTCGCCAAAGGGCACGGTTTCCTGGCCGGTGATGGCCCGGATGGAGCGCGGCAGGGCGAATGCTTCCACAGTCCGGCGGCGCTGCCAGGGGGCGAACCAACGCGGCTCGCGGTAGTTGCCGTCGTCGGCCAGGATCATTTTGGGGCGGATGAGGAGGATACGGCCGTTCAAGACCAGCACCCGGCAGTTATAGCGCACATTCTGGTGCATCACCGGCATGCCAATATCGCACAAAATGTCGTGGGTCAGGTCGCCGGAGAGCAGTTCGCCCAGGCATTCCCAGGAGTGACGCAGCGTGTCGCCTTCCAGAAAGGCATCCTCACAGCCGTAACCGGGGATTTCCAGCTCCGGTCCCAGGCGGTATCTGGCCCCGGCCGCCTTCGCCTGCCGGATTGATTCGGCGATGCGCTGCAAGTTACCCTCAAAGTCCAAAGCCCATTGGTTCAGGTTACAGGTTGCCAGGGTGGTTAGCTGCATAAGCGTTTCCTCGTCAGGGAGAGATTGGAGATTGCTTAATCTCCAATCTCCAGTCCCTAGTCTCTAGTGTCCAGTCCCTCATACGCCTGGATGATGGCGTCTATGCGCCGATCGAATTCGGCATGAACAATTTGCCGCGCCGGGTCGGCATCGTACCAGGCCATGATCTCCCGTACGCCCTGGGCGAAGGGGATAGCGGCGACAAAGTCGGGCACGGCGCGTTTGATTTTGCTGTTGTCGAAAATCATGCTGTGCATTTTGTCACCCAGCAGCCCGGCGCCCCAATCTGGCTCGAAGCGGGCGATGAAGTCTGAGGGGATGTGGATGAGGTTAGCCTGGACGCCCGCCGCCTGGGCCACCAATTCAAAAATCTGGTTCCAGGTCAACAGTTCATCGCCGGTGATGTGGAAGGTTTCGCCCAGGGCATGGTTGTTGCCGAGCAGGCCGACGAACGCTTTGGCGAAGTCGCGGTGATGGGTCAGCGTCCACAAAGAGGTGCCGTCGCCGTGGACGATGACTTTTTTGCCCTGGCGCATACGGTTGACGATGGTGTAGCCGCCGTCCATGGGCAGCAGGGTTTTGTCGTAGGTGTGCGACGGCCGTACCACGGTCATCGGGAAGCCATCTTGCCGGTAGGCTTGCATGAGGCGCTCTTCGCAGGCGATTTTGGCGCGGGAGTAGGCCCAGTAGGGATTGTGCAGCGGGGTTGATTCGGTGATGGGTAATTGCACGGGCGGGGTCTGGTAAGCGGAGGCGGAGCTGATGAAGATGTATTGGCGGGTACGGCCGTTAAACAACGCCAGGTCCGTTTCAATATGCTCCGGCGTAAAGGCAATCCAGTTCACCACGGCATCGAACTGCAAATCGCCCAGCGCCGCGCGCGCCGACTCCGGGTCGCGGATGTCGCCGTGCAAAACTTTGGCCCCGGCCGGCGTGGGGCGAAAACTCTGGCCCCGGTTCAATAAATACAAATCCAGGCCCCGTTCCAGGGCCAATTCGGAACAGGCGGAACTGATGATGCCTGTGCCGCCGATAAATAAGACTTTCAACATGGGTTTCACTTATCCTATGGTAAACGCTTTTACAAGTGACATGAACTGCTGAAATCATATCGAATTGCCTGATCCGCGCCAAATGGCGGCCAGATTTCTCGCCCGAATCTGCTACAATGGCGCCTTCCTGGGCCAAAACAAACGATGGTAAACACATGGAGGTTGTGATGCTTGTTGGAAAGAAAGTGATTTTGCGCACGCTGCGCACCGCCGATTTGGACGTTTTGTATGACCTGGCCGCCGACGTGCGGGATTTGGGCGATTATTACCCGCTCAGCCTGCCCTCGGATATTCGCTGGCGCAATCAGTACAGCGAAACCGGCTGGTGGGAAGCGGACCGAGGCGGCTTGCTGATTACCAACCATGCCGGAAACATTGTGGGACAGGTTGGTTATTTTCCAGCAGCCAGCTATCTGAGTACGTATGAGATTGCTTACCGGCTGTACGGCCGTGCGCATTGGGGTCAGGGCTACATGAGCGAAGCGGCGCAGCTGATGGTGGCTTACCTGTTCGACGTGAAACCGGTGAACCGGCTGCAAGCGACCATCTTCCCGGACAACGTCGCCTCACGCAAAGTGCTGGAGAAGTGCGGCTTCCAGACGGAGGGCCTTATGCGCCAGGTGGTGTTCCACCAGGGCGCGCTGCGCGATCTGGAACTGCTGGCCGTCCTGCGCGGCGACCATGTGCCGCTGAAGGAATTGCTGGCCGAGCAGGTTTGATGAGTCGGATTGGTTCAATCTTGGAGATTGAACCAATCTTGAATGTAATTCATCGCCTGACCTAAAATCTGCCCCCAGGCAAAAAAGAACACGCCGTGTTGCTTGAACCAACACGGCGCGTTTGGACCAGCAGCACCATAAAACGATTACTTCTCCGGTGCGCCGGCGGCTATCCACCCCTCCAGAGCAGCCAGTTCCTCGTCCAATACCTGCCCAAAATGCTCGCGCGGCTCCGATTGGCGCTGGATGAGCAGGCTGTTGGCCGGGTCGCCGGGAATTATCACCGGACCATCCTTGCCGCCAGCCATCATGCTGGCATAGCTGCTCAGGTCCAGTCCGGCTTCCGCCTCGGGGCCGCTGTGACAGAAGACGCAACGGCCGTTAAACATCGCCCTGAATGTCCCCTCATACGTCCGGGCCACCCCTTCCAGCAAATATGGGCTGGTATTCTGCAAAATATAAATTTGCCGGGCCAGCACCGGCGCCAATTCCGGCGAATCGAAACCGGTATACACCCATTCTGAGGCATGGCAGGCCGAATTGCCGCAGAAAGAACCATCCACCGGCGGCTTGCCCGCCAACTGCGTGTAATCCATATCCGGATCATCCGGGACATGGCAGGCGGCGCAGGAGGTGTCAATCGCCTGGCCATGCAGCCCGATCCAACTGCTGTGGGTGTGCGACGTGGGTTCCGGTCCGCGCACCAGTTCAATTTGCGTCACCAACGTCTGGTTGTCGATTACCACCGGAACAGCGTGGCACATATTGCACTCCAGGCGAATCGCTTCTTCTGTGCCGGTGAGATGTTTACCATCGTGGCAGCGGAAGCAGCCGGGGAAATCTTTGTGCCCCAGGTTATCCGGGTGCGTGTTCCAATCCAATTTTTGTTCTGGAAAAACAATCTGGCTATTGATGTCGGTCAGCGTGGAAATGGCTTGTTGGATGGCGTCGCCTTTTTCGGCGGCGATTTCCGGGTAATTATCCGTATAAAAGTCTGCCAGGGTGGAGAGGGCGGCAACGGCCGTTTCGTTATCCGGATAAGAAGCTCGCAAAAGTGCGACCGACTGCTGGCGAATATCCGGCAGGTCACGATCCATAAGGTTTTTGGTCAGGGCTTCATCTACCGCTTCTTCCGGCTGGGGGATGGCGTGAGTAATGCGATTGTGACAGGTGATGCAATCCATCTGCTCAAGCGTGGTTCCGGCAATATCGTCAGGGGTAACGCCAGAGGCGATGTCGTAATATTCGGTGACTGTGCCATCGGCGTCCACAGTGCGGACGTAGGGAATGTCTTGTTCCAGCTCGTCCGTGGCCATGTACCAGACTTCATTTTCAATGTGCCAATGAATTCCCCGCCCCAACCCTTGCCGCTGGCTGCCGCCGCCTGTCTTTAAAATGAGCAAAATACGCTCCAGCGAATTGGCGTCGAGATTGTCAAAGTGCTGAATTTCGCGCAGGCTGTCATCGGAGAATTTTTCCGGAAAATGGCAGGTTTCGCACGATTCGCGGGCCGGGCGCATGGCGCGTGTATAAATAGGGTACTCGTAGCGCTGGGTAATGTTCAGAAATACGTGGCGCAAATCGCCAGCCTTGCGTGTAAATTGGGTGGTCACCACATCACGGCCGATGTGGCATTCTACGCAGCGCACGCGCGCGTGGGGCGAGTGCAGGTAGGCGCTGTATTCGGGCGGCATGGTGTGGCAGGCGGTGCCGCAAAATTCAGGCGAGTTGGTGTAGGTCCATGCCTCGACGCTGCCATAAGTTACGGCTAAGGTCAGAACGCCCAGAAGCGCGAACGGCAGAATGCGAATCCAGAGCGAGCTTCCCGCCGGCGGGAAGAAGAAGTTTTTAATGGCGTTGATTAGTTTACGCATGATGTTTCCTCTTGGGCCAGGGAATTACGGCTGGGGAGTGGGGGTTACGGCCGTTTCCGGCGTTGGGCTGGGTTCCGGCGTCGGCGTTGGGCTGGTGTGGTAGCCTTCAGCGGCGGCGGCTAAAGCAGACAGATCTTGCGCGGCAGCGATACGGCCGTTGTGGCAGTGGCCACACGCATACTGCAACGTCAGATACGGCTTCACCACCGAGCCATCAGCGTTAAACTGCGGCGCATCCGGGTCCGTATTGATGGCAAATTGGTGCGAGCGCACATCGGCCGTAAACAGCGCCAGATTCCCCTGCGCCGACAAGGCCATCGGCGGCATATGGCAGTCGATACAATCCATGCCCAAATGTTTCCGCACGTTTTGCACCGCTTCGTTTTGCCAATGGCAGCTTTCGCACACCTGGCGAATGCTCCGGTTCGGGTTCACCGTCTCATCGGCAAACACGGCGCTGGCGTGAGGATCGTGGCAGTCGATGCAGTCCAGGGCAAAATGGCGCGAATTGTACAGGTCTGCGAATTGAAGTTGGTGGTCCTCAAACCCGTCGCCGGCGTGCATGACGGTCGGGTCATCTTTGGCATGGCACTGACCGCACAATTGGGAGTCGCGGTCTACCATCATCTGCACCCCCGGCGGATCCTCGGCGTGGCGGCTGCCCGGCCCATGGCACCGTTCGCACTGAACCCCGGCAAACGCCCAGGTTCCCGCAATGCCCGCCAGATTATCCTGGTGGCCTTGAGGCGCAAACCCGGTGGTGTGGCAGACGCCGCAGTCAAACTGAAGCTGTTCGCCGGGGTGATAGGCGACCCATCCGGCCGGCGCGTCGATGGCCTCATTGGCGAAATTGTACTGCGTGGCCGCGTCAGCGCCGCCGGTGAGCAAATAGCCATCCTGGCCCACAAACCGCGCTTTCCAGCCAAAGCCGCTGATGAGATAGGCAATATCATCCCAGGTCATGCCTTCCGGCGGGCCAGGAATGCCGCCGGTGATGTCGGTAAAAGGCATTTCCGGCGGCTGCCCTTTTTCAATTTTGGTTAAAGCAAATGAGTGTCCCGAGAGAGAAAACTTGGCGTACGCATCTTCGTGGCATTCGCCACACTTTTCTGCGCCGATATATTCCTGATTGGCAGTCGCATCTTGCCCAGCCGGACCTATCGGCCCTAATGGTCCCGGCGCCCCAGCCGGACCAACTGGTCCTGGTACTCCCTGGCTCCCCGTACACCCAACTAAAAAAAGCATTACCATCCCTAGAAAAATCAACAGGCGGATCGGTGTACGGCGCATTTTGCAACCTCCTTGGAAATATATGGGGAAATGGAAAATAACAGACGAACTTGTGCATCGTAAACAAAGGTACTGGGTAAAAGATACGTCTATATGTCATGAAAACAAGTGATATTTGTCATTGATTTTCGTGTGGATTGGTGCATGTGGGCGGCACAGCCTTTGGCGAGCGCCCGTCCGGGCAGCGGTTTGGCGATTCTACCTATGGGATCGTTCCCACAGTGAACGGCCGGTCGGGGTATAATGAGTGGCAAGAATTTATGGAGGATGACCACCCATGCCCATTCGACAAGACCCTGAAGACAGCGAACTAACCGCCTTGCTGGATTTTGCCGGCGACCTGACCGGCAAGAAGGTATTAGAAATCGGCTGCGGCGACGGCCGTCTCACTTTCCGTTATGCCGCCCAGGCCGCCCTCGTCCACGCCATCGACCCATCCGAGAAGAAGATAGCCAAAGCGCGCCAAAAACTGCCGTCGGCGCTGCACGGCCGTGTTGAATTTTGGGCTACGGGCATCGAGAATTTTTTCGCGCCGGAAAAGTACGACCTGGCGCTGCTTTCCTGGTCGTTGTGATGAATTGAACCGGAGAGCATGGTTCATGCTCTGGAGCAGATTCACTTTTTGCTGAAGGGAAACGGCCGTCTCATCGACATCCATCCGCCGCCAGAACCGCCGCCCATCTTTGTGCGCCTGGGCGCAGACCGCTACCCGGTTGGCTGGGTGCGCGAAGCCGACGATTACTGCGAATATGCCCAGGCCGACGACGCTCTGGACGAGGTGGTAGCGCGCGGGCTGTATCGCTGGGAACAGCGCGGCCGTTTTGCCTTCGTCACTTACGCCGATTCCATCGCCGACCTGCAAACCCATCTGGCCGAAACCTGGAACGACGCCATCATCGAGGACCGCGTCGTCCAGCGGACGGAAGAGTTGATGGCCTCCGTCGAGCCGGACAAAGAGGTGATTTTGCACGAGGTGATCCAGATTGCGCGGTTGAGTATGGGTAACGGTTAGGAATGAAAAACTTGCAGAATTGAGAATTGGAGACTGGAGACTGGGGACTGGTTCAATCTGTAATCTCTAATCTCATTTAGATATTTATCGGGGTTCCGTAACAGGAACGAGACACGGCCGTTAGGGCAAATTATGGGCTTTGGGCTACAATCTTTGACGTGAAATGCATCATTCAGATCCCCTGTTTTAACGAAGCGGAAACGCTGCCAGAGACCCTGGCCGGTTTGCCGCAAAGCATTCCGGGCATCGACTGCCTGGAACTGCTGGTGATTGACGATGGCAGCGCGGACGACACGGCCGTACTCGCCCAATCGCTTGGCGTCCACCACGTCATCCGCCACCGGCAAAATCTGGGACTGGCCCGCGCCTTCCAGACCGGGCTGGACGCCTGCTTGCGCCTGGGCGCGGACATCATCGTCAACACCGACGCCGACAACCAATATCCCGGCCGCTACATCCCGGAATTGGTGGCCCCGGTGCTTGCCGGGCAGGCCGACATTGTGATCGCCGACCGGCAGGTGGGCAAAATCGCCCACTTCTCGCCGGTGAAGCGCGCGCTGCAAAAGCTGGGCAGCTGGCTGGTGCGCACGGTCAGCGGCACGCGAGTTCCCGATGCGGCCAGCGGCTTTCGCGCTTACTCGCGGGAGGCGGCGCTGCGGTTGAACATTCTGACGCGCTTCAGCTACACGCTGGAAACCATCATCCAGGCGGGCAAGCTGGGGCTGGCGGTGGTGAGTGTGCCCATTGAGACGAATGAGACGGAACGGCCGTCGCGCCTGCAAAAAAATATGTGGCACTTCATCAAAGCCCAGGCCGGCACCATCATGCGCCTGTATGCCTTTTACGAACCGCTGCGCACCTTTAGCTACCTCGCCCTGCCCTTTTTGCTGGCCGGGATGTTCACCTGGCTGCGTTTTGTGTATTTTGTGCTCGTCGGGGAGAGCGGCACGGGGCGCTACATCCAGTCGATCACCATCGGCACTGGCCTGCTGCTGGTGGGCGTGATCACCCTGCTGTTTGGCATCCAGGCCGACATCGCCAGCAAGCACCGCCAGCTTACTCAGGAAATGCTCTACCGGCTGAAAAAGTTGGAATTGCAGCAAGAAGGAAAAGAGCCAGAATGACCATAGATTTGAACATCAATAAAACCAGATTGGCCCAACTATGTCAGCGCTACGGCGTTAGCCGGCTAGAAATCTTTGGCTCCGCTTCACGCTCCGATTTTAATCCTGGGCAGAGTGACCTGGATTTTTTGGTTAACTTCGACCAAAACGCTTCGGCGCTGGGAGCATTTGATAGATATTTTGGCTTGAAGGAAGCATTGGAAGAACTTTTTCAGCGCCCGGTAGATTTGATTGAGGAAGAAGCTATTCAGAACCCGTATTTCCGACGGGCGGTTGAGCAGGATAAGGTGCTGGTGTATGGACCTGAAAGCTAAAAAGTTGCTTTACGATCTCGATCAAGCTGTATCGTTAATCACCGAATTCACTCTGGGAAAAACCTTTCATGATTACGCTGGCGATTCTATGCTGCGTTCAGCCGTCGAACGACAGTTTGAGATTATCGGGGAGGCACTAAACCGACTTAAGCAGGTTGATGAAACTTTGCTTTCTCAATTGAGTGACTATCAACGCATTATTTCTTTCCGTAATGTGTTGGCGCATGGGTATGACGTTATTTCCAATAGAATCGTGTGGGATATTATTCAGAATAGACTGCCCATTTTACGCCAGGAATTACAAGAGATTAAGCGTCAAGCCGGTATGGACTGACGCCAGGAAATTTTTAGACAAATGTAAAAGCCCTCGCACTTCTATGGCTACGAGGGCTTTTTGTTTTTAGGATGAATCTGTTGTTCGTTTTAGTCGCCGGCCAGGAGTTTGTCCACGGCCGTTGCCAACTGCGCCAGATTTCTTACCACATAAATCGAATCGACGGCTGTCGCGTATTCCAGCATATCGCTGTCGCCGCTGCCCCACTGCCGCTCCTGCTCCGGGCAAAACCAGATGACGCGGCGAGCGCGCTTTTGCAGGTCTTTGATCAGGTCGATGCGCGGCGAATTGTAGTTGTTACGGCCGTCACCCAACACGACGACGGTGGTACGGCCGTTCACCGCGCTCAGCCAATGGTGATAAAACGTATCCAGGCTGCCGCCAAAATCGGTGGCGTAATGCCCCGGCGAACCCTTGTAAAAGGCGTCAAACACTTCCTGCGCCGCCTCGTCGGCTCGATGAGCATTGAGTAAATGGCTCACTTCTTGCATGTCTGAGTAGTAGGCAAAACTGCGCGTCTTGGCCACCTGATCTTGCAGTTGGTAGATGAAAGTGAGCATAAATTCGGTGACGTGGAACATGGAGCGCGACATATCGCACATCAGCACCAGGCTGGGTTTGAGCTTGTTCTTTTTGAAACGCAGTTCCAACGGCACGCCGCCGTAGCGCTGATTGGCGCGAATGGTGGATTTGGAATCAAACTTGCCGCGTGTGCCCCGTTTGCGGCGCATGGCCGCGCGGGTGCGCAGTTGGGTAACCAGGCGGGCGACTTCTTTGCGGAGAACGGCCGTTTCCTCCTCCGACAACGCCGAAAACGGCTTGTGCATCAGGTCAGAGCCGTGCAAATCATCCGGGCGGTTGGCTCGCTGCTGAGCGATTTGCCTCCCAACCTGCTGCGCAACCTGTTCCGCCAGCGCCTCCCGGTTGGCTTCCACCACGCCCATCAATTGTTCGATGGCTTCCTGGCTCATGCCCATCTCTTGCAGCTTTTGATACAGCTCGCTTAACTGCTGCTCCAGGTGGCCCATGCCCATCTGTTGCAGCATACGCCGCGTTACCCAACGCGCTTCGCCGGGATTATCGGTCCACTGCGCCCCAGCCTGATTGGCTAACGCTTCCAATTCTTCTTTCGTCGGGCCTTCGCCGCTGGTCAGCCAATCCAGCAAGTCTTGCATCCGGCCGCTCAGAGCTTGCAGCGCGGCCTGGAGCATTTCCTGGTCGCCTTCGCTCAATTCCTCCAGGGCGTTTTGCAGCATCGGCCCGCCGCTGCCAAAATACAGCGGAAACAACTGGTCGAAAACAGCAAAATCCTGCGATTCTTTGATCAACGTGGCGCGCATGGAGGATTTGAAGATGGTTTTATCGGTAATGCCCAAGGCCTCGATGGCCCGCATGGCGTCCATCGACTCGGCCAGCGAAACCCGCACCCCGGCGGCGCGCATTCCCCGTACAAATTCAATAACTCGGTCGTCCATAAGATTCCCAAGAATTGGCAATTGTCAATTGCCAATTGCCAATTAACAATTTTTAACGTTCTAAACGGCCGCGTTGGCTGCTGCCGCTGTTGCCCATCATGCGTTTGGCTTTGGCCACGTCGGTTTCATATTTCAGCAGCACGGTGAGGGTATTGCTGAGGGTTTTTTCATCAATAGCGCTGGCATTTAACGTAACCAGGGCGCGCGCCCAATCCAACGTTTCGCTGATGGAGGGCACTTTGCGCAAATCCATGTTGCGTAGTTGGTGCACCACAGCCACCGCCTGCCGCGCCAACTCCGGGCTGAGATCAGGCACTTTCAGGCGCACAATGTCCAGCTCGGCGTCTTGGGCCGGGTAATCGACGTAGAGATAGAGACAGCGGCGCTTGAGCGCCTCGCTGAGTTCGCGGGTGTTGTTGCTGGTCAGCAGGACCATGGGTTGGTGTTTTGCAGCGATGGTGCCCAGTTCGGGCACGCTCACCTGGAAGTCGCTGAGCACTTCCAGCAGGAAGGCTTCAAATTCGACATCGGCGCGGTCGATCTCGTCAATCAGCAAGACAACCGGCTCGTCGGACATGAGGGCGGTGAGCAGGGGGCGGGGGAGGAGGAAATTTTCGGAGAAGAACACATCTTCTTCTTGCGCCAGCCGGTCGGCGGCTTCGGAGAGGCTTTGCACGTCGCCCAGGACTTTGTGTAGGGTTTCGCGCAAAAGCTGGGTATAGAGCATTTGTTTGGCGTATTCCCATTCGTAGAGGGCTTTGCTTTCGTCCAGTCCTTCGTAACATTGCAGGCGGATTAACGGCCGTCCAATCGCTTTGGCCCACGCTTTAGCCAACTCCGTCTTGCCTACCCCGGCCGGTCCTTCGGCCAGAATGGGCTTAGACAACGACTGCGCCAGAAAGGTGACAGTGCCTATCTCTTCTGAGGCGATGTACTGCTGCTTGCCCAATCGCTCACGAACATCGGCGATATCTTTGAACATGATGGTTCTCGCTCCATTTTTAATTTGCGGTTTCAGCCGCTAACGGCCTGAGGTTATGTTTGCGGGGGTACCGGTGTTGGGATCAATTGGGTGCATTGTAATGGGGATGGCAGAATCGGTAAAGCGGGAAACGGCCGTTTCTCATTTACAATTTACGATCAACAACCGCCTGTTCAAATGTCGTAGGCCAAAAACGCAACGGTCTCCTGATGACGAAAACCAACGCTTTCATAGAGGGCGACGGCCGTGCGATTGGCCGCCCAGACGCCGATTTGCGCACGCTGGGCGCCGCGCCGCGCCAGTTGGTAGAGGGCCAGGGTCAGCAGGTAACGGCCGTATCCTTTCCCCTGCTCTTCCGCCACAATCCCAAGCGGCTCGATCTGCCCCAGACCCTTTTCCGGCCAGCGCAGCCAGGCAAACCCAATTGGCGCTGCGCCGCGCCGCAAAAACAGCACATCACGCGCCGCCGCCAGCTCGGCCGACATTTCGGTTTCGCTGTAAGGCTGATACCAGGCAAAGGCGCGAAACGAAGCGTCGTAGAGGCGGCAAAACAAGCGGCTGGCCTGAGCGTGGGGCAAGGTATCCCAGGACAAATCCGACCGGTTGGCTGGCGGTAAACAATCGGCCAAATTATCTTTTGTCAGGAGCCATTCCTCATGCTCAACGGTGAAGTTGTGACGGCGCAAAAACTGGGCCGCCGGGCTTTGCAAATCGGCAAAGGCGCGGCTGATCTGGCGCACGGCCGTGCCCTGCAAATCTGCTATCACCTGCTGCAGCAGATGGCTGCCCAGCCCGCGCCGCTGCCACGCCGGCGCGATAAAGCCATCCAACTCATACAGGCCGGGCAGGCCGGACAGCGGCGCCACAGAGGCCATGCCCACCGGTTGGCCGGCGGCAAAAACAACCCAGACACGGCCGTCTTCCTGCACAATCGCCCGCAGCCGCCCATCTAACGATCTGGCACTGACAGACGAGGCGGCGCTCAGATCGGCCGCCATCGGCGATTCGTATTGTCCAACCGTTATGGGTGTGTCGGTGATAAACATTATGTTATCCCAGCCTTGCCAGCAGCGCCGACCACGGCGCGCTGGTGTGAAGCGCCTGAAAATGTTCGGACTGTTCTAATGCCAGGCGATCCGTAAAACCGGCGTCGATGGCCCGGTTTAGGTTAGTAAATACTTTGGTGCGATTGCCTACGTGGGCGTAAGCGCAGGCCGCATTCCAGAACAGCCAGATCGGGCCACCGCCTCGACTGAGCGCTTTTTCGTACCACACAATCGCTTCACGATATTGCCCCTGGCGAAAACGGCCGTTCCCATGCGCGCCGCAGTTGATAACCGGATCAAAAAAAGCGTAATAGGTGGGGTCTTCGTGGCGCAATTGAAAACCCAGATTTTGCGCCGCCGCCACAGAAGGCTTGTTGTCGGCGTCGCAAATCCAGCCAATTTCGGTGTAGCCGCGCGCGGCGGCTTCGCGGATGGTGGCCGAAGCGGCGGCGCGCGCCAGCCCGCGCCGCTGGTAGTCTTCGACGGTTTCGATGCCCAGTTCGCAGCGCGTGCCGGTGTTGTACTCCGACATGCACCAGCCGACGATGCGCGTACCTAGCAGCACGGCCGTGCCAAAACTGTTAGCCAGGAAATCTTGCACAGACGGCCGTTCCGACACCATTTCCTCGGTCACATACCCCAAATTTTCAATATGTGGATCGGCCAACAAGGCCGCGTCCACGCGACGCAGGGAAAAACCGTCCGGCAGGACTGGTTTCCAGGGGTGGCGGGTGGGGTCCAGGCGAAAAGAAAGCCGCTGGCCGACAAACGGATCTTTCCCGGCCAGCACCACGTCCATCACCCGCTCCCAGCCAGGCGTATAGATCAGCGTGAAGGCCCCGCCCGCCAAATTGGCGGCGATCATGTGGGGATAATAACTCTCGTTCAGCAGGTGAGCCAGAGCGCGGTTAATGGTTTCGCGGCTGCGGTCGCCGGTCAGGAACAGGCGACGTTTGAACCAGGCTACGGCCGTTTTGGGCTTGCTTTTATCATCTACAAACAAGCGCCCCGGCGTCAGGCCGGCCAGAATAGAGTCGATGACCAGGTGATGGGTGAGCGGCGCGAACAACGGCCGTACATGCTCAAAATCCTCCCGCTCCAACTCGATTAAATCGGTCATAAATTTCCTTCATTTGCTAAAAAGGCGGCTTCATCCACCACCGGCACATGGTGCTCGATACGTTGTAAACGGCCGTGTAGATACCGCATTGCCCAACTGTCATGTTCCAGGTTATCCGGGCCGTAATCGCGCATCAGGATCGTGTAAAGTTCAATTTCGCGCAGCTTCATGAAAGGCGCAATTTCCCGCAGCCAGACCGGATCAAGCTGGTTTTCCATCTGGTATCCCCGCCAAAATGCGCGCCAAAAAACGGCGGCAAAGGCGTCGGGGTCGGCATGATTGGCAACGGCGTAAAATAAAACCATCGCCAGATCATAGGCAAAATGGCCATAAACGCAATCGTCAAAATCGAAAAGGGTGATACGGCCGTCATCATCCACAAATAAATTCCCGGCATGTGCGTCCTGGTGGATCATGCCATAGGCGTCTGGCGTGCGCGGCAAAGCCTGCAAATGGGCCAGTACATCCAGGTAATGACGCGACATGAGGCCGCCGTCCTGAAGCAGCGTTTCGTGGGCGATCAGGTTGGCGGGAGCGTCCCAGGGCGGGCGCTGCCAGGCGGAATGGGCCGGTTGGTAGCGTTTGCTCAGGTGGTGAATACGGCCGAGGAGACGGCCGTATGTGCCAAAAAATGTCTCGTTCCACTGGTCCGTCTGCCAGACCGGCCTCCCCTGAGCTTTCACAAAAGCCGTGGCCAAAAAATAATCGTCCTGCCCATCCGGGATGCGTTCCACCAGCTCACCATTGGGCGAGAGGACCGCGCGGGCCACCCCAGCCCCGCCATCAGCCAGATAGTTGATCCAATCCACTTCGCCATGAACGAGGTCCGGGGTGCGGCGACGGCCGTGTCCCAGCCGCAAAATAAACGCGCCGCCATCCTTCACAAATTCAAACATAAAACTCTCAAATCCATCCAACAGGTGAATCTGGTCGGCGGCGATGCCATACCGTTCTCTGGCAGCGGCCAAAATCTCATCATTAAATCGCTCTCGAATGATTGGTTCCATGCCCTTTCCCTCATCAACGGCGGAAGATGCGCCAGCGCAGGCCAGAACGGCCCAGGTAATTCAGGTTTTCTTGCAGCCGGGTGGGGCGAAACCCAAATTGACGCAAAATGCTGTCAAAATCGGCCACTTCCGGCACAAAAAAACGATCCACAAAAAAATTGCTCACCGGCGGCCAAAACCACCAGCTAAACAAAGTGCGGGTAATCGGCCGCATCATAATAAGCGGAATCGGCAGCGGAATGCGCCAAATACCCATCACACCCATGATTTGGCGCAGCACTTCTTTATAAGGCAGCCGTTCCTCCCCGGCAATGGCGATGGTTTTGCCGCTCAGGTCTGGCCGGTCTACAGTCAGGGCAATGCAGCGGGCCAGGTCTTCAACCCAAACAGGCTGAAGCCATAATTTGCCGCCGCCCGGCAGCCACACCAGAGGCCAACTCCACAAAACCAGAGTGGCGAGCATCTCAAAATAGCGGTCGCCAGGGCCATAGGCCGTGGCCGAACGGATGATGGTGTAGTTCAGGCCACTTTTTTTCACCATGCGTTCGATGGTATCTTTTGCGCCCAACAAGGGATGGAGCGAGTTGGCGACAGCGCCCAGGCGGCTAACAAAGATAAAATGCTGGACGCCAGCGCGGCGGCAGCGGTCGATCAGACGTTCCGCGCCGTCGATGTCGACGTGCTGCAGCAGCCGTTTCCGACCACGCCCTTCCGAGCTGGCCAGATGGATGACCGTGTCGATGCCTTCGAGTTCAGCGCGCAGGGCGATGGCGTCGGTGAGACGGCCGTGATACGGCCGTGCCTCATGCCCAGACCGCGCCAGCCAGGCCATGACTGAGCGGCCCACAAATCCGGTGGCGCCTGTGACTAATATCTGCATGGGATCACTCCGAAGGGCTATTTTAGCGGGTGGCGGCCAGAAAAGGTAGGGCGGAGTGGAGACGGAAAGACAAGGAGCAGTGCAGACTGGACGTTGGCAATTGGCGATTGGCCATGAACCATTGACAATTGATTGGCTGCATTAGGCATGTGGGGAGGGCTGTGGCTATAATCCAGCATTCATGGCAAGGAGAGAACGCTTGAAAGAAGAGGCAGCAGAGGCAGATAGATTGCGAATTTGCTATTTTGGCACCTATCGGGCCAAGTACACCCGCAACCAAATCTTGATCAAAGGTCTGCGCGCCCAGCCCGGCGTGGTGGTCTACGAATGCCACAGCACACTCTGGCAGGGCATTGAGGACCGGGTGCAGCAGGCCAGCGGCGGCTGGCGACGGCCGTCCTTCTGGCGGCGCGTGGTGGGCGCATACTGGCGTTTGCTGCGCCAGCACGCCCAAATGCCCCCCTACGACGTGATGCTCATCGGCTATCCGGGGCAGTTCGATGCCTACCTGGGCCGTCTGCTGGCCTGGCGGCGGCGCGTCCCCATGGCCCTGGACATCCTCATGTCCCTGCATCTGGTGGCCGAGGAACGCGGCCTGACGCAAAAAAGCCCCTTCACCGGCAAACTAATTTTTTGGCTGGAAAAAGGCGGCCTGAAGCTGCCCGACCGGCTGATTTCCGAAAATGGGGCCTATGAAGCGTATTACTGCGCCCAATTTGGCCTGCCGCCAGAGCGTTTCCGGCGCGTGCCGCACGGCGCAGACGACGCGGTGTACCATCCGCGCCCGGTGCAGCCGCCCGCCGATGAATTCCGCGTGACCTATCATGGCATGTATTTGCCATCACACGGCCTGGAGACGGTGATGAGCGCGGCGAAACGGCTGCAAGACGCGGGGGAAACGGCCGTGCACTTCCATTTCTACGGCGACGGCCCAGAAAAAGCCGCCAGCGAACAGTTCGCCCAAAATCACACCCTGACCAACGTTACCTTTCACGGCTTTGTCAGCCGCGACGAACTGCTGGACGGGCTGGCGATGGCTCACGTGTGCCTGGGCGTTTTTGGCGAGACGCGCCAATCACACTACACCATCCAAAACAAAGTGTGGGAAGGATTGGCGATGGGGCGGCCGGTCATTTCCGGCGATTCCGCAGTGGTGGGCGAAGCGCTGACCGACCGGGAGCACATCTATCTGGTGCCGCGCAATGATCCGGCGGCGCTGGCCGATGGGCTTTTGGACCTGAAGCAGCGCCCGGCGCAGCGGGAACAAATGGCTCAGGCCGGTTATGCGCGGTATCTGGCCGGGAACTGCCCGGCGGCGATTGGGCGGCAGGCGGCGGCGGCGCTGGTTTCCTTGCTGCCGCCAGCAAAAATGGGGGCGCGGTGATGGGCGAAAGGGCAACGGCCGTCAGCATCATCATCCCCAGCCTCAACTCCCCGCTCATCGATCAGGTGGTGGCGGCCATCGCCGGTCAGGAACAGGCCGAGGTAATCCGCGATATTGTGGTCGTGGGCAAGGATGAGGCCAGATTGCTGCCGGTTGGCAGCCGGGTCCGGCTGTTGGACACCGGACAGCCGGTTCCGCCGGGCACGGCGCGCAATCTGGGCATTCGGGCAGCCACGGCCGATTTGCTCATCTTTTTGGACAGCGATTGTTTGCCGCAGCCGGGCTGGCTGGCGGCCCACCTGGCGGCCCACCAGGCCGGACACGCCGTCGTGGGCGGCGGCGTGCTGCCGGATGGCGAGAATTATTGGGCGCTCAGTTACAATTTGGCCATGTTTCATGAATATTTCAGCACGGCGCGGCCTGGGGCACGGCCGTTGCTGCCCACGCTCAACCTCTCCGTCGAACGGCAGGTAATTGAAACAGTGGGGCTTTTAAATGAAGCGCTGCCTCGCAGCCAGGATTTGGATTGGACCACGCGCATGAATCAGGCCGGGTTTCAGCCCTATTTTTGGCCGGAGGCGGCCATCCAACACCGGCATAATCGCACGACGGCGGGCAAAGTGTGGCAAGACTGCGCCCGGTCGGGGCATTTTGCGCGGCAGGCGCGGCTGGCGCATCGGGAAACGCTGGGCACGCCGGTCTGGCTGCGCTGGCGCTGGCTGGTGCTGCTGCTCTCGCCGCTCATTGCCGCAGCGGTGACGGGCAAGATTTTGGGGACACGGCCGTTTATCCTCCGCCGCCATGCCGCCGCCATACCAGCCATCTACCTGAGCAAAATCGCCTGGTGCTGGGGCGCAAGCCGCCACGAGCCGCCATCATGACCCAACCAATGGTTCTGGCAATTACTCTGAATTGGCGGCAGGCGGAAACGACGCTGGCCTGCGTGCGCGCCCTGCAAGCGATGGCCTACCCCAACCTGCGCATTTTGGTCATCGACAACGGGTCGGAAGATGGGTCGGCGGCGCGGCTGGCGGCCGAACTACCGCCGGAAGCGCGGCTGCTGGCGCTGCCGGAGAACCTGGGCTTTGCCGCCGGTAACAACGTGGGCCTGCGGGAAGCCATCGCGCAGGCATTTGATTTTGCCCTGCTGGTGAACAACGATGCCTTCGCCGCGCCCGACATGCTGGCCCGCCTGCTGGCGGAGACCGCGCCAGATGTGGGCCTGGTTTCGCCGAAGATTTTTTATGCGGCGGCGCGGGAACGCATCTGGTTTGGCGACGGCCGTATGCACCCCATCACCCTGGATTTGCGCGGCACGGGGCGCGGCCAGATGGACGGCCCGGATTGGCAGCACAGCCGCGACGCGGATTATGTGTTGGGAACCTGTTTGTTGGTGAATTTGCAGGGCGTAACGGCCGTTGGCCTGCTAGACGAGCAATTTTTTATGTATTTCGAAGATTTGGATTGGTCGCTGCGCTGGCGGCAGGCGGGGTTCCGGCTGCGGCTGGCGGCGGACGCCCATCTGTACCATGAGGTGGCGTTGAGCAGCGGCGGGCTGGAATCGGCGGCGCGGCGGTATTATCTGGCGCGCAGCGGGGTGATTTTTTGGCGGCGGTATGCGCGGTTGGGACGGCCGTGGGCCATATTTTTGTTCCGGCTGGGCAGCGGCGTGAAGATGGTGGCCCGGTTGATGTGGCAGCGGGAAACGGCCGTGGCCCGGGCCTATTTGCGCGGGCTGCGTGACGGCTGGCGGGCATCGGCTTAGAATTGCCCAATGGAAACGGGATTATGAGCAAACGATGGCGTGCTTACGCCCCTTTGTTATTGGCGCTGGGAATCTATCTGGCTTTTCAACTGGTTCTCATGCGCTCGGTGCAAATTGCCCAATACGATGAAAGCATCTATCTGGACGTGGCGCGCAACATTCGCCGCACCGGCCTGCCGCTGCGCTCGTTTGGCGCGGAGGGCTTCTTGCTGCTGGACCAGACGCCGCTCTACCCCTATTTATTGGGCGGACTAAGCGCCGTTTTGGGCGACAATCTGCTCTGGCTGCGGTTGGTAACCACGCTGGCCGGCGCGGGGACCATCATTCTGGCGTATGTCTTGGGGCTGCGGCTGCGCGGGCCGGCGGCCGGACTGGCGGCGGCGCTGCTGCTGGCGGTGAATCCGTTTTTTTTGCTCTATGCGTTTTTTGTGCGCATGGAGCTGTTTATGTGTTTCTTTTTGCTGCTGGCGGTGTGGCTGCTGTGGCGCTGGGAGGAAACGGAGCGGCAGGCGTTTTTGGCCTGGGCCGGCGTGGCGGTGGCCACGGCCGTTCTCTTCAAAGTGGTGGCCGTTTTCTTTTGCGCGGCGGCAGTGGTTTATGGTTTCTGGCGGGCGGCAGGGATGCGGCCGCGCATTGTGGCGGCGTTGTGGCTGGGCGCGCCCACGGCCGTGGGGATTGTGTTGTGGCTGAGCATGAGTTTGCTAGAGCCGGAACGCCTCGCCTTGCGAATTGACCGTTGGACCGGCGCGGTGGGCGGCAACAGCCCGATTGTGGACCCGCGCCTGGGGGTGGCGGCCTGGCCCTGGCTGCAAACAGTGGGCGCGAACGTGGTAAGCTGGGGGATGGCGGCTTTGTTTGCCGCCGTGTTGGTTTATTTTTTAGCGGTTGGGCGGGGGAAACGGCCGTTGGTCTGGCTGCTGCTGCTCTATTTGGCGCTGGTGTTGGGCACGTCGCTGGTGATGCAGCTCAAGGAGCCGCGCCACGTGATCGGGCTGATTCCGGCCACGGCCGTGGCCATTGGCCTGATGGGCGATTGGGACGATTGGTGGGCGGGTTTGTCGCGGTGGTGGTGGGGGCAGGCGCTGGCGGCGGGAACGGCCGTGATCTTCCTCTGGTTTGTGTCGCCGCTCAATTTTCCGGCCGGGCAGCAAACGGCCGCCGACTGGTGGAATCCGATGCTGGCCGACCGCCTTTTTTACAGCGACTCACGCCTGGAGCCGATGGCCGAGATTGGAACCTATCTGGGGCAGGTCAGCGCGCCCGGCGAGGTAATTACGGTTGTGCGGCAAGGGCCGGTGGTGGGATACTACGCCGATCGTCCTTATCTTTTTTTGTACACGGAGCCATTCGATAAAAATATGAGCATTTTGCAAAACAGCGAATTTGTCGTGGCCGACAGCCAGGAATTCTGGCAGCAGTCGCCAGAGGAAACGGCGCAGCTCTGGCAATATATTGCCGAGCATTTTGTGGTGGATTATGTGGCGGGGGACGGCACGGCCGTTTACCGCCGCCGGAACTAATGATGAGCCAGACACCTACTCCCAAACGCTACAGCGCCGTGATTCCCGTTTACAACAGCCAAAAAATCGTCGGCGATACGATTGATCGCACCGCGGCTTTTTTTGAGACCCACAATCTGGCCTACGAAATTATTCTGGTCAACGATGGCAGCCCGGACAACAGTTGGCAGGTAATCCGCGACAAAGCGCAGGCCATGCCGCACGTGGTGGCGGTGAATTTGCTGCGCAATTATGGGCAGCATACGGCTTTGTACTGCGGTTTCCAGCAAAGTACCGGCGATTACGTCATTACCCTGGACGATGATCTGCAAAATCCGCCGGAAGAAATGCTGCATTTGATCGCAAAAGCGGCGGAAGGGCATGATCTGGTATTCGGCCGTTTTCGCAAAAAAGAACACGATTCGTATCGGCGGGTGGGCAGCCGGTTGATCGGCTACATGAACGAGAAGATTTTCGACAAACCCGATGACCTGGTGCTGACCAATTTCCGCATCATTCGACGGGACGTGGTGGATAGAATTTGCGGCTACCAGACCAATTACCCCTATATTCCGGGGTTGTCGCTGATGTTTGCCACGAATCCGGCGAATGTGTGGGTGGAACACCAGAAACGGCCGTCAGGCACAAGCAATTACAACTTCATCAAAATCCTCGAACTGGTGATGCGGATTTTGTTCAATTATTCCTCATATCCCCTGCGTTTTGTCAGTCTGGCGGGCATGGTGATTTCCTTGCTGAGCTTTTTGTTAGGCATTTACTATTTGATACGCGCCATTTTTATCGGCACCTCTGTGCCCGGCTGGGCGACACTCATCGTCCTCATGTCCTTTTTTAATGGCCTGAGCCTGCTCATCCTGAGCATGTTGGGCGAATACATCATTCGCCTGTTGAATCAGGTCAGTTCGACCAAAAGTTACTACATTAAAGAGATCGCCCATCACCATGACTGAACACTTTTTTATCATTGGGGCGCAGCGCAGCGGCACGACCTATTTGTATCACCTGCTGGACGAGCACCCGGAAATTTGCATGGCACGGCCGTTGCGCCCGGAGCCAAAATTTTTCTTAAAAAACGAACTGTATGCGCGTGGTCTGGATTATTATGAAACCTGTTATTTTCCAGACAGCGGCCAAACGCGGCTGCGCGGCGAAAAATCAGCCAGTTATATGGAGTCGGCGCTGGCGGCCCAACGCCTGGCGACCCATTATCCCGAAGCGAAAATTATTGTTTTGCTGCGCGATCCGATTGAGCGGGCCATTTCAAATTATTGGTTTTCGCGCAATCATGGGCTGGAAACCTGGTCTATCGAAAGAGCCTTCTGGGAAGAATCGAGCCGCGAAACGCCATATGACCAGTCTGTGTCGGTGAATCCGTTTCATTATTTGCGGCGCGGGCGGTATATGAATTTTATCGACATGTATGACCAGCTTTTTGCGCCGGAGCAGGTTTGCGGGCTGATTTATGAGCAATTATTGGGCAATTTGTCTCAGGTGCAGGCGCTCTATCAGTTTTTAGGCGCAGCGGCGACGTTTGCGCCCCAGCAGCTGCATCAGGCCAGCAATGCCAGCCAGCAAGAAGATTATGCGTTATCGCCCGAATTGCGGCGCTTTTTGGCGGATTATTTTGCGGAGGCAAACGGCCGTCTAACAGCCCGTTTTGGCTTCGATCTGGCGTCATGGTGGCCTTCATGTCTATAACCATTCCCTTTAACCGGCCAAGTCTGACCGGCAACGAATTTGAATATATGCGGCAGGCGATGGGGAACGGCCGTTTGTCCGGCGACGGCCCCTTCACCAAAAAATGCCACGCCTATCTGGAACAGGCGCTGGGCGCGCCGCGCGTGCTGCTGACCACTTCCTGCACCCATGCGCTGGAGATGGCCGCCCTGCTGCTCAATATTCAGCCCGGCGACGAGATCATTCTGCCTTCGTTCACCTTTGTCTCCACGGCCAACGCCTTTGTGCTGCGCGGCGCGCAAATCGTCTTTGCCGACATTCGCCCCGACACCCTGAACATGGACGAAACGCAGCTCGAATCCTTGATCACGCCGCGCACCAAAGCGATTGTTCCGGTGCATTACGCCGGTGTGGGCTGCGAAATGGATGCCATTCTAGCGCTGGCGCAGCGGCATGGCATCCAGGTGGTGGAAGACGCCGCCCACGGTCTTTTTGGCAAATACAAAGGACGTTACCTGGGCACATTTGGGGCATTGGCGACACAAAGTTTCCATGACACCAAAAATTTCACTTGCGGCGAAGGCGGCGCGCTGGTGATCAACGACCCGCAATTTATCGAAGCGGCCGAAATTTTCCGCGAAAAAGGGACGGATCGCAGCCGGTTCTTTCGTGGGCAGGTCGATAAATACTCCTGGGTATCGTCTGGTTCCAGCTATTTGCCGGCCGATTTGCTGGCCGCGTTTTTGTTGGCCCAGCTAGAATCCCGCGAGACGATTCAGGCGAAACGGCGCCAGGTGTGGCATTTTTATGACGAGGCGCTGGCGGATTGGGCGGAAGAGCAGGGGGTGAAACGGCCGTATATCCCCGACACCTGCGAGCAGGCATACCACATGTATTACCTGCTCACGCCCTCCCTGGCTTATCGCACGGCGCTCATCAATCACCTGAAAACGCGCGGCATCCAAAGCGTGTTTCATTATGTGCCGCTGCACCTGTCCAAAATGGGGCGCAAAATGGGCGGGCAGGAAGGTGACTGCCCGGTAACAGAATCGGTTTCCGACCGGCTGCTGCGGCTGCCATTTTTTAATGATTTGACCGAGCGGGAGCAAACGGCCGTGATCGAAACCATGCGTACATTTAAACCTACCCCGACAGAACTGATGTCCGGGTAACGGCCGTGCGCCACAGATCCTATGAACCCCACCCAGCGCCTTTTTAGCAACACCGCCCTGGCTTTTGTCACCCGCATCATCGCCAAATTCAGCGACGTGCTGCTGTTCATTATCATCGGCCGCATGATGGGACCAGAGCAAGCCGGCGTTTTTCGCCTGGGCAAGACCTACCTTACGCTGGCGCTGGCCTTCTCCGCCTGGGGATTAGACGATCTGCTGGTGCGCGAAGCGGCTCCCCGGCGCAACAGCAGCAACCAATATCTGGTCAATTTTATGGCGCTGCGCCTTGTTTTGGCGCTGGGCGCATTTGTTTTGCTGGCTGTCGGCGTGCTGGGCCTGCCGCTACCTTACAGCCAAGAGGCCATCGCCGTCATCCTCATCTACAGCCTGGCGATTTTTGCCGAAGCGGCTTACGTACTCTTCGAATCCATCTTCATCGCCTACGAAAAACTAGGGGTTCCAACGCTGGCGGCCGTGGTCAACGGCGGCGTAAAATTATTCGGTGGCTTACTGCTCCTGATGGTGACGCAAAATGTGGTCACAACCGCCTGGATCATTCCCATCGGCAGCACCCTGAGCCTATTCGTCTTTGTCCCAGCGCTCATTCGCCTGTACCGGACCTTTCCGCAAGAACTGCCAACCCGGCTCAGTTTGCGCTTTACCCTGGAGCAACTGCGGCATATTCCCGGCTTTATCATGATCGGCATTTTTTATAACATTAACGCCCAACAAGATACGTTCCTGGTCTCGTTGTACCTGTCGGAAACGGAGTTGGGGTACTACGGCGCGGCGCAAACCTTGTTAATGGGGATTTTGATGTTATCGGCGGCGGTGAGAACGGCCGTGTACCCCCTCATGGCCCGCTACCACACTCACTCACCGGATAAACTTCCCCACTTCTATCGCAAACTCTACCAATACATCACCATCGGCATTTTACCCATCACCGTGACCATTTGCGTGTTGGCCGGACCCATTATCACGCTCATATTTACCGATTCATTTGCCCCGGCCGCGCCAGCTCTGGCGCTGATGATTTGGGAAGTCTTCTTCACCTTTCTGCACATCCCCAACGCCCGGCTCATGCTGGTAAACAATCGACAAAAACAACTGGGTTGGATAACCGGCCTCACCATGGTGTTCAACCTCGGGTTGAATCTATGGCTCCTGCCACTTTATGGAATTTATGGGCCAGCTTTTGCACGGCCGTTAGCCGCCTTCCTCGCTTTCTGGCTCACCAACATCTACGTCCAACACCGCCTGATGCCCAACAAGCTGCTGCCCATCCTCCTGCGACCGATGGTCGCCTCTGGCCTGATGGCTCTTGCCATGTGGCCGCTGCGCCAGCAATTCATCCTCATACCCGTTCTTGTCGGCGGCCTGGTTTATGGCAGCATCATTCTCATTACCGGCGCCTTTACCTCGGAAGATCGTATCTACCTGAAACAACTATTCGCCAGAAATCGACCACTAACCGAGATCGAGCCTTAGAAACAGACCTGTCAGCCAAAATACCCCGAACAGATCACCCCAAAACAGTCCCTACTCTGGTCTAATACTCCCAATGGATTATCGACAACCCATTGAGTCTTCAGGTATTATCAGTCTGTACTAAGCTTTTCCAAGTAATAAATATGTCGAAAGGAGATGTTACAATGAAAAAACGTGTTATGTTTGTTGTCGTATTAGCCCTGCTGATTGGCCTGTTAAGCTTCGCCACAGCATTTGCGGCCACCACGACTGGTATCGACGTCGTTAACCTGTCGAACAGCGCCGGCTCTGTGGTTGTCACCTTCTATGCCGCTGATGGTTCCTCCCCCGGTTCCGTTTCTGAAAATATCTCAGCATTTGGCGCCGTTAACTTCTACATCCCCAACATCCCGTCCACCACGTTGCCCGCTGGCCAATACTCGGCCGTGGTCAGCTCGGATGTACCGGTTGCGGCAACCGTCGGTCTGACCGACAGCCCAGAAAAATTGGGTGATGACTATGTGGGTACTTCCGTCCCCGCCGCTGAATTGACCTTCCCTCTCATTTATCGCAACTATGGCAGCTACACCTCGCAGTTGGTTGTCCAGAACGCCAATAACAGCGCCCAAACTGTCAATATCGAGTTCTTCAAACAAGGCGTCACAACCCCCGCCGCAACTGATTCGGCCACTATCCAGCCTATGTCCTACGCAGTCTTCGACCTGGCTGACTACGCTGCCTTTGGCAACGACTTTGGTGGCGCTGTTGTGATCGGTTCCGGCCCGTTGGCTGGTACCGCCATTGCCATCCGCGACAAAGGCACCGGCCCGGCCGCCAAAGCTGAACTGACCTACCGTGCCTTCACCGCCGATCAACAAGGCGCCGAAATTTTGCTGCCCTTGTTCTACAACAACTTCAATAAGTTCAACTCTGGTATCAATGTCGTCAATCGTGGCGCCGCAGCTACCGATGTAACTGTTGAATATACCGGATCCAATGTTGCTGGCACATGGACTACCGCACCCCAGACACTGCAACCCGGACAAATGTACACCTTCTATCAACCGGCTGGTTTGCCAAGCGGCGTCTTCGGTTCGGCCGTCGTTTCTTCTACCGCTGCTGACGTTGCTGTGGTTGTTTCCTCGGCTCGTGTTGATGGCAACGGCAACAATGTTGCGTTTGCTTACGAAGGCGCTGTTTCCTCCGCTGGCAGCTCTTGCGTTGCCCTGCCGGTTGTTCACAACCGCACAAGCTGGAAAACTGGTATCAACATCTTGAACCTCGGCGCGTCTGCTTCGTCGGTTACGATTACCTACTCCAGCTCCAACCCGGCCACCCCCGATGCTACCAAGACCTACTCGGTACCGGCCAATTCTCCTTTGACCATCTACATGCCCACCGATGCAGCCACTGCCTTAGGATTCTACGGCGGCGCTTCTTTGGAAAGCACGAATGGGCAACCCATGTTAGTTCTGGCTTCTAGCGCGAATACAACCGCTGGTATCGCCCGCAACTACGTTGGCGTTAACTACACCTGCCCCTAAAGCTGTTACGCTAACAGCACATTAAAAAAACAGCCGGAGCAGCGCTGCTCCGGCTGTTTTTTTGTGACACTCTCCCATTATCGGCTAAAATTGACCTGCAAAAGTAAGTGAGCGAAGCTTACTGAATTGGTAATTTTTATTGTAACCAGACAGACCCTAAGGGTTTGCTTTGGAGAAGCAAAACCTTTTGGAATTTAAACCATCAGGGTCTTCCCAGAGAAACCCGAACAGGTTCATTTCATTTTGGAGTCAGGCATGTACCAGAAAACCAAATGGATTATTGCTGCTTTATTTGTGTTAGAAATCATCGTGCTAATGGGGTGCAGCAATGGCAGCCCTTCCCCCACAGCGGCGCCCACAGAAATAAGCGTTCCCGCAATCCAGATTACTCCGGTAGCTGGGGGACAAGACAATTCCGCTTATCCTGGTCTTGAACCGCAAGTGGAATCTCCGGATCCTGGATACCCGGTTATAGAACCGACACAGGCTGTTGTGGAAAACGTTCCACAACCTGAATTGCCCTTACAGCTAGCGCCATCAGAAGTAGGCGCTACAGTGGGAGGGATTGTCGTGGATGCAAAGAGTCAGGAAGCGCCGCCAGAAAGCATTATTTATTTGGGGCATATGCAATATACAGAGAAAGGTTTCCCCGTGGTAAGCCTGAATCGCCAGGAAGCACCCTTTGTTATTTTGCCTCAAAATGGGGGCTTTATATTTGAAAATGTTGAACCAGGCGAGTATTCCCTTGTCTTTGTCACGCCAGATTATTCCTTTTTGGTTGCAGATCAAGATGAAGTGACTATTGTTTTCACAGTAGCTGAAGGCGATGTGTTAGACCTGGGAACGATGCTTGTCCAAACTCCTTAGGCGAGGCCCGATGTCTAAATCCGGTGAAGCCCTGCTACGCGCTCTGAACAGTCTGATGCCTGATTCTCATGAGCGGTTATTGGAAGCCAAACAAGACCCACTGACTTATCAACAATTTTTTGCTGGTCGCTCGGCAAGGTCTTTTGCCAGTTTTGGTGAGCTAGACCTTAGTGGCTGGCATGTGCTGGATGTCGGCTGCGGGCTGGGGGCTAATATTGCCCATTTGTTTGAACTGGGTGCTGAATCGGTGACGGGGCTAGACATTAGCGTGACTCAGGCGCTGTGTACCCAGGACATGCTGCGTGGGAATCGGCCGGAATTGGCCAAAAGCACCCGTTTTATTGGGGCAGATGCGTCTTGTATGCCGTTTGCGGCAAACAGCTTTGATGCTCTGGTGGCCGCTGATACGTTCGAGCATGTGGATGACCTGGAGCCTACTCTGCGTGAGTGCGCCCGTGTGCTGAGGCCCGGTGGTTTTTTGTATGCGTATTTCCCGCCGTTTTATTCGCCTTGGGGGGCACATATGGTGAACTGGATTCGCCTTCCCTGGTGCCAGGTTTTCTTTTCTGAGGAAACCGTTTTAAACGTGGCGCGCCAGTTTGAGGCAGAGGGCAAGTCGATTAACAGCCAACTGCCGCCAGAAACACGCCTGTCGCTTGGTGATGGAACCATTATTCCTTTTGTAAGTCATCTGACAGTCAAGCGTTTTCGGCAGCTTGCTGAAGGGGTTAACGGGTGGCGCATTGTGACAGCTCGCCTGCTACCGCCTAATTGGCGAACCAGTTCTTTTAGTAATAAGGTTATTCAACCTGTTAACCGGCTACCTGTTGTACAGGAGATGTTTACTGCTAAGGCTGTTTTTGTGATGCAGAAAGACACGGCCGTATCCTGAGACCCACTATGGCTTCTAATCTAACTAAACCACTGCGCAAACTTTATTATCGTTTTGCCCCAGACCATGTCTGGCACGAGAATTTACCTTTACCCGACAAGCGGCTGCGCACCGGCGGCGAAGAATTTCAGGACGACGCCTATTTTTTACAATCGGCGCGTCATGAAGCGCAGCGGCTGGTTTCCCATTTTAACCTTACCGCTGAGGACAACCTGTTAGACGTGGGGTGTGGGTTTGGCCGCCTGGCAGTAGGTTTGTTAGATACACTACCCAAACTGGCCTACACTGGCTTAGACGTCAATCCGGTAGCCATTGAGTGGTGCCAGCGGCATCTGGAAACAGTTCATCCTTCTTTTCAGTTTGTTCGCCTGGATGTCCAGAATGATCGGTATAATCCTGACGGGCAGGCTCTGGACGGCCGTTTCCGTTTCCCTTTCAACGATAACACCTTCGACGTAGCCTACCTCTACTCCGTTTTTTCGCACATGGTGCAGACCGATGTAGAAATCTACCTGGCTGAACTGCGCCGCATCTTGAATGAGAACGGCCGTCTCTTCTTCACCGCCTTCGCCGAAAAAGATGTGCCCGATATGACCGTCAACCCGCCCAACTATCGCAACATCGAGTGGAAATCAGCCCTGCACTGCGTCCGATACAATGTGGACTCTTTGCAAGCGCTGCTAGTTCAGCGCGGTTTCCAGGTTGATGAATTTGTCTACGAACAAGAAACCAACGGGCAAAGCGCTTTCTATGTGTCCGTGGTCGCCTGATCTGGACGTTTGCCGCCAGGCCCCGCACCCCCTGCGCGGCGGTAGCTTGATTCGTCTTGCGCCATGAACATTCGCCAAGCCCTGACCGACGGCCGTTTACTCCTCTTCACCTCCCCGACACCTGAACTAGACGCCCGGCTGCTTTTGCAGCACATCCTCCAGGTTTCCCACAGTTACCTCATCGCCCATGACGACGAACAGTTAACGGCCGTCCAAATCCAACAATACCGCGCCAGCCTGCAACGCGCCGCCGCCAAAGAACCCATCCCCTACATTTTGGGCCATACCCCTTTCTACGACCTCGAATTTCTTGTCACGCCGGACGTGCTCATTCCCCGACCCGAAACCGAACAGCTTGTGCAGATGGCTCTCTCCTGGGCAAACAGGCGTGGCCCCATCCGCATCGTCGACGTGGGGACCGGCAGCGGCTGCATCGCCATCACCCTGGCTCGGCATCTGCCGCAAGCGGCCATTCAGGCCACCGATATTTCTCTGCCAGCGCTGACGATTGCCCGGCAAAATGCGGTCAGGCTGGCTCCGAGCCGCGTACAATTTCATCACGGCTCACTTCTGGAACCCATCCACCAACCCATCGACCTGCTCGTCGCCAATCTACCCTATGTCACAGATGGCGAGTGGACGATGCTTGACGATGGGGTAAAATTACACGAACCGCAAGTTGCCCTGCTCGGGGGGCCAGACGGTTTAGACCTGATCAAACCACTCATGGAGCAGGCCACCACCAAACTTATCCCTGGCGGCATTATGATTTTGGAGATTGGCTGGCGGCAAGGAGCCGCAGCCCAGGCGCTTGCCCAGGCGTGTTTTCCCTCCGCTGAGGTTGAAATTAAAGTTGATTTTGCCGGCCACGATCGATTTGTGGTGGTGCAAACAACAGCGTTCATGGGAGATTAAAGACTGGAGACCGGAACCCGGGGAGCAATTTCCCCACAAAACCCCCAGGCAACCCGCCTTTTACCGGCGGCTGACCTGGAAGCAATTCAACAGACGGCCGTTTTACTCCAACAAGGCCACCTGGTCGTTTTCCCTACCGACACGGTCTACGGCGTGGGCGTCTACGCCTGGGACGATGCCGCCATTCGCGCCCTCTACCAGATCAAACAACGCCCGCTGGACAAAGGCACCCCTATTCTCCTGGCCGATCCCGACGATTTGGACAAAATCGCCGCGCAGATTCCGCCGCTGGCGCGCCAACACATCGCCCAATTCTGGCCCGGGCCGCTCACCATCATCGTGCCCAAACGACTAGATTTGCCCGCTTCCCTATCGCCTAACGCGGGCATCGCCCTGCGCATCCCCGACAATACCGCCGCCCGCGCTCTGATTCGCGCCGCCGGCGGGGCGCTGGCAACCAGCAGCGCCAATCTTTCTGGCCAGCCGCCGGCCCTTAGCGGCCAACAAGCCCTGGCTGCCCTGGACGGCCTGGTTTCTGTCGTTTTGGATGATGGCCCCAGCCCTGGCGAACGGCCGTCTACCATCATTAGCTATCTGCAAAACCCGCCCGTCATCGTGCGCGAAGGCCCCATCCCTACTCACGCGCTCCTTTCCCCCGCCCAACCGAGGCAAACCAGCTCATGAACCAGCTATTTCTGCCGTTGGTTTTAGCCTTTATTGGCGTGATTTTGGCCTTTCTAACCTACCGCGACATCCGTCGTGGTGGGGCGCGGTTTTACACGCTAGAGCGCGAAGAAATTTTGCGCCGCGCCAGTTACACATTGATCGGCAGCGTGCTCTTTTTCTTGGGGGCGGTTGGCTTTTTTGCCTACACATTCCAACGCTCACAGGCTGTGGAAGCGGCCGTTTCCGGCGAAAATATCGAGGGCGTTGTCACCGTAACCCCCACACCTCTGCTGGAATCTTTTCCACCAACGCCCACCATGACAGCCACCCTGGATGTTTCCATTCCTACGCCCACCGCTACGCCCATCATCTGCCGCGCTGTGGTGGAAGGCACTTCCGGTAACGGCCTTACCCTGCGCGATACGCCGGGCGGCGCCGAAGTCGCCATTTTACCCGATGGCTCCATCCTGACCCTGAACCAGGATGAAGCAGCGCAGGAGTCTGGCGGTTTTATGTGGCGCAAAGTCAAATCCATCACCAATCAGGAAGGGTGGGTCGCCGAAGACTTTATACGCATTGGCGCGCCGTGTGAGTAACAAGGTGGTGGGGCGTGATTATTGGCATTGACGCCAGCCGCGCCGTCACCGCCCAACGCACGGGGACAGAAGCGTACGCCTTCTTTTTAATCCAGGCGCTCATCCCCCTGGCCGCCGAGCGCGGCCACCAGCTTCGGCTTTACTTCAATCAACCGCCGCCGCCCAATCTTTTCCCTCAGGCCGACTGTGTAACCTACATCGTCATCCCTTTTCCGCGCCTATGGACCCATCTACGACTGGCTCTAGAGCTACAACGCCGCCCGCCGGACCTCTTTTTCACGCCGGCCCACGTTATTCCCTACACCTATACCGGTCCCAGCGCGGCCACCATTCACGACCTGGGCTACCATTATTTTCCTGAAGCGCACCCCAAACGGCAGTTGGCTTATTTGCGCTGGTCTACGCGGCACAACGGCCGTCGCGCCCGCTATCTTCTCGCCGACTCTCAGGCCACCAAAGAGGATTTGGTCCGCCTGGATGGCCTCTCGCCCGATAAAATCGGCGTGGTATACCCCGGTTTAGACCCCGCCTTACAACCGGTGACGGACGAGGAGGTGCTAACGGCCGTGCAGCAAAAATACCACCTCACCCCGCCATACCTTATCTTTCTCAGCACCATCCAGCCGCGCAAAAATTTAGTGCGGCTCATTCGCGCCTATGCCGCCAGCGGGCTGCCGCACCAACTGGTGCTGGCAGGGAAAAGCGGCTGGCTGGCCCAGCCCATCCTGGCGGAAGCCGCCCGTCATCAGGATTCTATTGCCCTGCCAGGCTTCATCGACGATGCCGATAAAGCGGCGCTGCTTTCCGGCGCGGAGGCGTTTCTCTATCCATCTTTGTACGAGGGGTTTGGCTTCCCATTGTTGGAGGCGCAGGTCTGTGGCGTGCCGGTGCTGGCAGCCAACACCAGCTCGCTGCCAGAAATCGCTGGCGATTCCGCCCTTCTGGTCGATCCGCTGGATACGGCGGCGATGACGGCCGCTTTGCGGCGTCTGGTGCAAGACCAACCGCTGCGCTCGCGGCTGATAGGGCGCGGGTTTGAGAATGCGAGGCGTTTTACCTGGCGGGAAACGGCCGTGCGCGCCTTAGATTTGCTGGAATATGGCCCAGGGTCTTGATCCCTTTTAGTTAAACAGTTCCGGGTTTGCCGCCACCCAGGCGAACAAATCACGGATGCCTTCCTCCGGCGAAACGGCCGGCTGCCAGCCCAACAAACGCCCGGCTTTGCGAATATCGGCCACAAAAACCCGCTGGTCGCCTGGTCGCCAATCGTGGTAGGTGATGCCCACCTCGCGCCCGGCCAATTCCGTGAGCAGCGGCCCAAATTCGGTCCACACAGACAGCGTATTGGCTGGCCCGCCGCCGAGATTGAGCGCCTGCCCAGCCAGATCGTCTATGTGGGCGATGCCCAACTCGTAAGCGCGGATCAAATCGGTGACGTGCAGTAAATCGCGCACCTGTCGCCCATCGCCAAAGATGCTGATGGGCCGCTGGAACTGGGCGGCGATAACAAAGTGAGCCACCCAACCCTGGTCTTCGACGCCAAATTGGCGACGGCCGTATATACACGATTGGCGAAAAACCAAGGTCCGCAGCCCATAAATCCGCGCATAATCGATCATATATTGGTCGCCGGTGCCTTTGGAGCAGCCATAGGGGGAGTGGAAATCCAACGGGTAATCTTCGCCAATGCCGTATGGATGGTTGGCGTAGGCGTAACGGCCGTCTTGTTCAATCACCCCCACGCCTTCCATGCCGCCATACACTTTGTTTGTGGAAGCATATAACACGGCCGCTTGCGGCGCCTGATGGCGCACAGCTTCCAACACATTAAACGTGCCTAAAGCATTGATCTCGAAATCTTCGCGCGGATTTTGCACCGAGGTAGTGACGGCCACCTGGCTGGCCAGGTGCAGCACGACATTCGCCCCGGCTACCGCTTGCGCCAGGTGGTCATAATGACGCACATCGCCGCGCACAAAGCAAATTTGGTCGCCATGCTGCTGGCGCAGCCAATCTAGATTGGCCTGCCCGCCAACACGGCTCAGGTTGTCGTAGATGGTAATGTCGTGGCCCTGGGCGGCAAAATGATGGGCACAGTTGCTGCCGATAAAACCGGCGCCGCCGGTGATAAAAAATTTCATGATTCTTCCTTGAGTGTTGCGATTAGAGATTTGAAAGCAAGGCGAGATTAGGTCCTCTTTCGAAGCTCTTTCTTGCTGGTTTATACACCTGTGGCTTGTTTAAGCCTCAGTTTGCAGCCGCTCGTAGAGGGCAGTTTGTTGGGCGATGAGAAATTGGTGGTAACGGCCGTCCAGCGGCGTTATCGTCATCAACAACGCATCCTCGCCAGTATCCCGATAATAGCCACGCCGCTCGCCCACCACCACAAACTGGTATTTTTCATACAACTTCTGAGCGGGGAGATTGCTGCGACGCACTTCCAATGTCACCAGACAGGCAGGGTGATCATAGGCTTGTAAAAGAATGTTCAAAAACAGCAGTTCCCCCAACCCTCGCCCCTGCTGCTCGGGATGCACGGCAATGGTGCTGACGTGGATCTCATCGCCGATGAGCCAGAAACCGGCAAATCCCACCACTGTCTGCTGTTCGACCAACACCTGATAATGAGCCATTTTATTATCAGACAATTCGTGCCGGAAAAGGCTCTCGCGGGTGGGCGTCGGATACGCCAAACGGTCGATGGTTCCAATCGTTTTCAGGTCTGCAAGCTGCATATTACGCAGTCTGAAGGGTGCTGGCGGGGGTGGCTGCATGGCGTATCAATCGATGGCGGGGGACTCTATTTTCTGCCCGGCGGGATCGCGCAAATAGATGGGCGCCAGACTGCTGGCGTCATCGATCTGGCCTTTACGCAGGCGCTGCCAGCCCAATTCGGCCAGGAATCCGGCGCGACGAGTAGCCAGCGCCGGCGTCCCCACGCGAAATTCCTTGTTGGCCGATTTGATGAGGCGGGCGGCCTCCGGGGTGATTTCGCCGACGAACAGGGTGGGTTTGCTGACGCCGGATAGGATATTTTCCCAGGAATCGATCACTGCGGGGCGGCGCGCCTGCCAGCCGCCACGGGTTTGCCATTGGTAAACGGCCGCACATACCCGCGAACGCCCGGCGGCGGCGGCCACCAGCAACTGCTCGGAAGATTGCTGAATGGAAGCGGCCACAATGTCTAAGGTGGGTACGCCGATGAGGGGGATCTGATTGGCCAGGGCCAGCCCTTTACCCAGCGCCAGCCCGACACGCAGGCCGGTATAGGAGCCTGGCCCAACAGCGACGGCGATGCCTTTCCAGTCGGCTGGGGATACGCCGACGCGCTCGCCCATTTCGGCGATAGCCGGCGTCAGTTCGATGGTGTGGTTGTTCAGGCAGCGCCAGCCATATTCGGCGATAACGGCCGTGCCGTCATACAGTGCCAACCCCGCCCATCGTGTTGCAGAATCAATAGCTAAAATCATCATACTTATTCCATAGGAAACGGTTTGGCGGGTGATGGTTATACGCCAAACGCGCTTTGTTTAAAATCGGCCAGCAGTTTGGCGGCGCGTTGGCCTATGGCCGAAAAGCGCAGACTGCGCCGGGTTTCGTTTAGATAAGCCAAATGAATTTCCAGCCTGTCGCCGGGCAGCCAGGCCGCCAATCGTTCTGGCCATTCGATCATGATGGTTTGCCGGTCGTCGAGGATGTCTTCCAACCCAACGGTCCAGATGTCGGCGGCAGATTCCAGCCGGTAGCAGTCGAGGTGGTAGAGGATACGGCCGTCTTTCAGTCGCGGGTATTCGTTGACCAGGGTAAAGGTAGGGCTGGTAACACGCAAACCTGTGCCCCAACCACGACCAACACCACGGGCAACGGCCGTTTTCCCCGCCCCCAAATCGCCATATAGACAAAGCACGTCGCCAGGCTCCAGCAGTTCGCCCAGCCGCACACCCAGGCGCACCGTCTGCTCTACGCCACTGCTAATAAAATCTAACGTCCACTTATCCAGAATCGGCATCGTCTAAAATCACCCACATCTGTTCAGGTCTCGCTACGAAGACCCTAAGGGTTTGAGTTTCCCAAAAGTCTACCTTCTCAAGGGCAAACCCTTAGGGTCTGTATTGTTACCGCATTTCTATATTGCCCTCGGCTGTAATTATTATACCTTCCTCCGCCAATCATGGTATGATTGTATCGTCTTAGCGGGAAGTAAGAGAGGCCCAATCTATGCGAGTACTCATCATTTCAGACATCCATGCCAACCTCGCTGCATTTGAAGCGGTCTTGGCCGAGGCACAAAACCAATGGGACATCATCTGGTGCCTGGGTGACCTTGTTGGTTACGGCCCTGATCCCAATGAGTGTGTCGCACTGCTGCAAACCCAGCCCCATATCAGCCTCTCCGGCAATCATGATTGGGCCGTGTTGGGCAAATTAGACATTCAAAACTTCAATCGAGAAGCACAAATTGCCATCCGCTGGACACGAGAAGCCATCAACACCGATACCCACGATTATTTAGACGCCCAACCCCCAATCCGACTAGAAGATCGTTTTACACTGGCCCACGCCAGCCCCCGCCAGCCGGTATGGGAATACATTCTGGACTCCTACACAGCCGCTATAAACTTCGAGCATTTTGATACCCCCTACTGCCTTGTCGGTCATACCCATGTGCCGATTGTTTTTGAGGAAACCGACCCCAATCACGTTGCCTTTCACAGACCGGATTACACCACCGATCGGCTGCTGGCAGACAATCGCCTGATCATCAATCCTGGCAGTGTAGGCCAGCCAAGAGACTCCGATCCCCGCGCCGCTTACGCGCTTTTAGACACGGATACAAACATCTGGCAGTTTAAGCGCGTCGACTACCCCATCACCACTACCCAAGACAAAATGCGTCAATACGGCATTCCGTCGCGCCTGATCAAGCGGCTAGAATTTGGTTTGTAACCGAACCCGCTTTTCCTCAGCAATCCAGGGAACCAATTACCCTTGTGGCGCGTTTATGAGTCATAATCAATCAGGAGGCTCAGCATGACTTGGAGACACAGTATTCCCCTATTTGTTCTAATTTTATTGTTGGCTGCTTGTAGCAACAGCGCAGCTGTTGAATCTTCCCGAGAAATGGCTCCCGCCGCAGCTCCGGCAGCCGATTCTATCGCTTATGAAGAAAGCGGGGCCGCATTTACCAGCAGCGACACCGCCAATGCCGTTGTGGACACCCAGAGCAGTCTGCCGCAAGAGCGATTGATCATTCGCACGGCCGATTTGAGCATTGTGGTGATAGACACGGATGAGACAATTGCGGCAATTACGCGAATGGCCGAAGAAAATGAGGGCTGGGTAGTAAGCAGCAATGTGTACCAATATAGCGCAACGGCCAAAACCGGTGATATTACCATACGCGTGCCTTCCGCTGGCTTTATCAGCGCCACGGAAGCAATTAAAGGGCTGGCCACGGAAGTGCGCCAGGAATCTGTTTCCGGGCAGGATGTAACCGAGGAATTTGTGGACCTGACCGCGCGGCTGGGCAATTTGGAAGCAACGGCCGTGCGCGTTCGCGGTTTTCTTGAAGACGCCGACACAGTAGAAGAAGCGCTGGCAGTGAACCAGGAATTAAGCCGGCTGGAAGCGGAAATCGAAGTGATCAAAGGACGGATGAAGTTTCTGAGCGAATCCGCCTCCTTTTCCACCATTTCCGTGCATCTGACGCCGGACGAACTGAATCAACCGATTGAGATTGGCGGGTGGGAGCCGCAAGGCATTGCCAAAGATGCTTTGGAGTCGTTGATTTCGGCGGCGCAGTTCCTTGTTTCTGTCTTAATCTGGCTGGTTATTTTCTTCTTGCCCCTGGGCGTGGTGGTGGTGCTGCCGCTGTGGTTTGTCGGGCGCTGGATCCGCCGCCGGCGACGGGCCAAGAAAAGCCAACCGACAGCCGTGGTTAATGAACCCTCCGCGGAAAACTAAACGCTGATTGCTTCGCGCACGGCCGTTACCTCATCCTGAAAAACGGCCGTGCGCTGCATCTCAAACCGACGTGGTCGGGGCAGGCGAATGGGAAACCGGTGCGTAATCGTCGCCGCTTCCCCATTCGCTTTGCCCATTACCAGAACCTCGTCAGCCAGAAACACCGCCTCCGAAATACTATGCGTCACCATAAAAACAGTCACCGGATTGGCCTGCCAAATTCGCAGCAGTTCCTGCCCCATGCGTTCGCGCGTCAGCGCATCAAGCGCCCCAAATGGTTCGTCGAGCAGCAGGAGCAGAGGTTTGTGCACCAACGCCCGCGCCAAGGCCACCCGCTGAGCCATCCCGCCGGAAAGCTGGGCAGGATAGGCGGCTGCTTCGCTGGCCAGCCCGACCAGATCTAGCATTTGGCTGACGCGTTCTGCGGCGGAACGGCCGTTTATGCCCTGTAATTCCAGCGGCAGCACCACATTTTCATACACCGTGCGCCAGGGCATCAGATTGTCGCGCTGGAAGACAATGCCGACCGGCTCGTCGTGAACCTGTTCGGGACGGCCGTTGCGCCACAACTGCCCGCCGCCAGGCGGCAGCAGCCCGCCCAAAATGCGCAGCAGCGTCGATTTCCCCACCCCGGAAGGCCCCACCAGGGCCACAAACGCGCCCTGAGCAATCGACAGCGAAACGTCGGCCAAAACGGAACGGCCGTCGCCATCCGGGTAGGCATATTGGATGTGGTCGGCGGCCAGAAAAGGCGTCTCGTTCATGACGGCCGTACCCTACTGCGGCAGTGGCAGCGAAACAAACTCGTTGGTAAACGCCGCGTTCAAGTCAGGCAGCGGCGCATCCAAAAAGCCCATGTCCAGCAGCACCGCCTGCGTTTGCTGCCAGGAGGCGGCGTCGGTCAGGCCCAGGGTGTCGGCCCGCCACAATTCAATGGAAGCCAAAAGAACATCGAGACGGCCGTCGTCCAGCCCTTCCACATACTGCTTGCTAATCTGGTAAGCCGCCTCCGGATCGGCCAGCGTATCGCTCAACCCCAGCAGCGTCGCCCGCACAAATCCCTGCACCAGGTCCGGATCATTCGTCAACGTGTCTTCGTTGGTGATGATGCCATTCGCCACCAGATCGATGTAATCGGCGACCGCGATGACGTTAATCGCTGCGCCCTGCGCGGCTAACTGCACCGGTTCATTGTTGATGTATACCACCACTGCTTCCGATTGGTCAGACAGCAGCGATTCTACCTGGTTAAAACCGATGTCGTTGGCCATGACGTCATCCTGCGTCAGGCCGTTGGCCGTCAACAAGCCCACGTAACCCACGTAGCTGGCGCCCCAAAAACCGGGCAACCCCACGTTCCGGCCGGCCAAATCCTGCGGCTTGGCAATGCCGGACGCCGCTTTGCTCACCACGGCAATGGGATACTTCTGGAACCATTCCATCACATATACCACCGGCAAATCTTGCGCCCGCGCCAAAATCACCTGCTCGCCGCTGACAATGGCCAGCGGCAGTTCGTTGGCCCCAACCAAAGCGATGCCGTCGGTTTCAAAGCTGTAATCAAATTCAATCTCCAATCCCTCAGCGGCGTAATACCCTCTCTCTGCGGCCACGTAAAAGGGCGCGTATTGCGGATCGGCAATATAGCCCATCGGCAGTCGGATCTGGCGCAAACCAACGGGTTCCGGTTCGGCCTCGCGGCAGCCAGCCAAAACGAAGATGTTAACAGCAAGCAGCAACCAAAATAGTTTTTTCATGGAGTCACCTCAATACTCAGGTTCACGTTTGCCAGCGCAAAACGCGCCGTTCAACCAGCGCCACCAGCCCATACAACGACAGGGCAATGGCCGCCAGCGTAAATAAAATCACAAAAACCAGGTCGGTTTTGAACTGGTAACGTGCCGTGACCAGTAAAAATCCCAACCCCTGGCTTTTAGGCTGCACAAATTCGCCTACCAGCGCGCCAATCACCGACAATGTCGCCCCCACTTTTAAGCCGGCCAGGATGATGGGCAGCGCGGCCGGAAATTCTAGCTTGCGGAAGATTTGGCCCGGCGTGGCTTTGAGGGCATGCATCAATTCATAGAGTTCCGGCGGCACGGAGCGCAGCCCGGCGATGATGTTGATCAGTACTGGGAAAAAGACAACCAGCGCCGCCACCAGTACCCGCGACCAATACGTGGAAGCGATCCAGATGGTGAGCAAGGGGGCAACGGCGATGATGGGGATGGCCTGTGAAGCGATGAGGTAAGGGGAAATCAGGCGTTCGGCCAGCGGTGATTTTGCCAGCAGGTAGCCCAGCGGCAGGGCGACAAAAAAACCGATGAGCAGGCCGGGGATAATTTCGCTGATGGTGATGAGACTGTGGCGCAGGAGACGGCCGTCTCCCACCACAACCACCATTTGCTGCGCGACATGCACCGGAGACGGCAAAATAAAACTCGGATACCCGCCAATCATCACCAGCAGCTGCCAGCCTGCCAGCAGCATGAGAAAAGAAATGAGAATCGTCAGCCAATTAGGCAGACTTCGTAACAGGCGCACGCTGTTCCTCGTTATTCAGACTTTATTTTTTATGATGGGGCAAAGGGAAGAGAAGCGCAGCGTGTTTACGGCCGTTTCCCTTCCAGCTTGTCCACTCGCCAATCAACGAATCAACAACACACTGGTCGGAAAACTTACCGCACACAGTACCTTCTCCCATCCAGACTTTCACTGTCGGCTCTGGAATTGCGCCAGATCAACCGCAGCTTGTATAAAGCTGCGGGTCGCGGGCTTGGCTTGCGCAGCCTCACCGCCGGTCGGGAATTACGCCCTGCCCCGAAGGTCTATATTCACTTGTTCAGCGGCGATTATACCTTTCTGGCATAGACGGGCAACCGCGCTCAAAACGGTTTGTACACGGCCGTTCCCCGCGCCGCAGCCGATTTCTGAGAAGTATTTGAGGCTGACGAGGAGAAATAAAGGTTTGTGGTATACTCAGAGGTTGATTTTGAGATTTTTGAAGAGAGGTTTAACTCATGGCAAAAAAAGCAGCTAGAAAACGGAGACGGACATTTTCGGAAAAGGTTTTGATGGTTCTGGGTATTCTCATTGCGTTGAGCATGATTTTGTCCCTGGTTATCAATTTTGTGCCCAATTTAAGTTAGTCTGTTTCGCAAGGCAAGGTCAGGAGAGTGAACGGCCGTTGGCGGTTATCTCTCCTGACCTTGTTTTTCCATCAACACCCATTCCGCGCCTACGATTGATCGTTGAGCGCGCGTTTCAACCCAGCCTCAAGGTCAGACGGCAGCGTCGTCTGGATCACTTTCCCTTCATACGGCCGTAAAGCCGCCAGAGCCATCCCGGTGTTCGCCGAACGTATCACAAAAAAAGCTGCCGACGTGCCCGGCTGAAGCGATTCCGAAATTTCCTTAATAAATTTCTTGTCTACGCCCATGTCAGACAACTTGCCGTAAACCGCCCCGCCAATTGCCCCAACCAACAAACCGCCAATGGGGATGAGAAACAAAACCCCTAAAAACATTCCCAGCAGGCCGCCAAACGCAGCGCCTTGTTTGACGCTTTTGTCCATGGCGTCTTTCACCCGAACTTTCCCATCGCTGCCTTTAACGACGATGGCCGTGTCTTCCAGGTTGATAAACGAGTGATCTTCCAGCCCTTTGATTGTCTCTACAACTTGTTCGGCTTTGTCTTCTGTATCGAATGCAATAACGACTAAATCTCTGCTCATATGATGTGTCTCCTTGAGGTCATAAAACTGGTAAAAGTTAATGCAACGGCACAAACCCTAAGGGTTTTGTTGAATCAGGATCGTTTTCCAGAGGTCAAAAACCCTTAGGGTTTAATTATAAATGAGAACAGCGTACAGGAAAAACACAAAGCAGGCAACGGCCGTTTGCCCATTGCCCGCTCTATGCATCTTACCCACAAGTACAGAACGTTAGCTTTCGATGTCCACCACGGCCGTCATCCCCCACCGCAGCGGCAAATCCGGCGCAGCATCTAACACCACCGTCACCTCATAAACCACATCGCCGCGTGCCAGGCTGGCCACCAAAGCCACATTGGTTACCACACCCGAAACACTCTTTCCGGGAATGGCATCAAATGTCGTAGTTACCTTGTCGCCGGCATTAACAAACGCCACATCCAACTCCGTCAGATCCGTCGTCTTAACTTGCCAGCCAGAAAAATCGGCCATACTCACCACCGGCAAACCGGAACCAACCAATTCGCCCAGGTTTGTGTTAATCCGCGAGACCGTGCCATCAAAGGCGGCCGTCAACGTCATCCGGTCCAGCATTGCCTGGGCTACGGCAACGCCAGCTTCCGCCTGTACAACCGTCGCCTGCGCCTGCGCCACAGCCGCGTCGGCCTGAGTCACGCCCGTTCTGGCGCTCTCCACACCTACCTGCGCTTGCAGCACGCCCACTTCCGCGATGGCGATCCGTTCGGACGAAACCGGCTCATTCAACAAATCTAACTGCGCCTGGGCCAGATCGCGGGCGGCAATGGCCACCCCAACACCGCCCTGCGCCGCCTGCTGCTGCACGGCCGTTGGGCCAGCTTGCAGCGCATCCAGACCCGCTTGGGCCGCCGCCTGATTCTGGCGCGCGGCTTCCAGTTGGGCGCGGGTGGTCTCTTCGACAGTGCCATACAACGGGCAGACCTCCCCATTCGGCGTGTCGAAACAGGTGGTCAAAATGGTATCGTAGCTCTCTTCCAGAGTACGAACCTGGGCGGCGGCGGCGGCCACTTGCGCCTGCGCCTGGCTAATTTGCGCGTTTGTGCCAACATTTAAGGCTGTGTCTCGCTGCCCTGCGGCCTGGTTAACGGCCGCTTCGGCGGCGGCCAGGTTGCTTTCAGCGGCTGCGATTTCTTCCGGGCGCGGGCCGGCTTTCACCAGCGCCAGATTCGCCTCGGCGGCGGCGACTTGCGATTCGGCCGTCTGAATGGCGGCTTCGGCCAGCGCTTTTTGGTTTTCCGCCAGCGTCACAGTGGCCTGGGCCGATGTAAGCCTGGCTTGCGCCTGTTGCAGCGCCAGGTCAGCCTCGATGGTATCCAGGCGAATGAGAGCATCGCCGGCTTTCACCATGTCGCCTTCGCGCACCAGAATTTCGGCCACCCGGCCGCCCATCTGGAAGGCAAGGTCTACATTAAAGAGCGGCACAACCTGCCCTTCGGCGTTCACAAGCGCGCCAGTTGATTGGGCGGCGGGGGCCGCGGCGGGTTCTTGAGCGGCTACAGCCGCGGCTACGGCCGTTTCCGGCGTGCCCCCCGGCTGCCCCGCAGCAATTAACAAAACTGCTACCAGCAGTAAAAATCCCAAAAGGAGACGTTTTTTATTCATAGTTTGGCGTCCTTGTACATGCAGTCGCATGATTATTGATTTGTATCGATGCTGACAAATGCCGTCATCCCCCACCGCAGGGGCAGCGTAATGCCATCTTCCAGGGCCAGCGTAACCTTATATGTCACGTCGCCGCGCACAATATCGGAAGCAGAAGCGATGTCGATAATGGTTCCGCGCAGCGTTTCACCGGGGAACGCGTCGATGGTCACATCGGCCGTAAAGCCATTTTCGATGGCCACAACACTAATTTCCGACAAATCGGTCGTTTCTACCTGCCAACCGCCAAAATCGGCCAGCGTTAGCACCGGCGCGCCGGCGGCAATCACCTGATTCGCCTTGACGCCGATGTTGGCCACCGTACCGGCAAAAGGCGCGCTGAGGGTGCGTCTTGCCAAAACGGTTTGGGCAGAGGTGAGCGCTGTTTCAGCTTCGGTCACGGCGGCCTGGGCCTGGGTAACGGCCGTTTCCGCCTGAATCACTCGCAACTCAGCTTCCATCGCGCGTTTTTGCGCGCTGACAACAGAGGCTTCCGCCACCGCAATTTGCTCTTCGCTCGCGCCCAATTTCACCAACGCCAACTGCGCCTCAGAAGCGTCGCGCTGGCTCGATGCCGCGGCAACCGAGCTGTTAGCGGCCGTTTGCGCCGCGGCAATCGGCCCGGCGCGCAGTTCAGCCAGCGCAGCCTGGGCAGCGTTCACGTTGGCCTGGGCAGCCACCAATTGCAGCCGCGCCTCTTCACGCACGGCCGTGTCGGCGTCTACGTTTTGGGAGACGGGTTCAAATTGCTTTTGCGCGGCCACAAATTGGGCTTGCGCCGCAGCAACCTGAGCCTCCGCCGCCTGAATTTCAGCGCTCGTTGGCCCTTGCAAAGACAAAGAGCGGTTGCCCGCCGCCAGATTAATCGAGGCCTCAGCCGCCGCCACGCTTTGCTCGCTAAGCGCGATTTGCGCGGCCGTTGGCCCAGCCTGGGTCAATGCCAGGTTGGCCTGGGCGGCCTGCACGGCAACATCGGCCGCCTGGATGCCGGTTTGAGCCGCCAATAAGCCGGCGCTGGCTGTTGTCAGGTTGGCATTGGCCTGCACCAGAGCAGCCTCCGCCTGGGTCACGGCCAATGCCTGATCGGTGGTATCCAACTGCAGCAAGGGGTCGCCAACTGCCACAACATCCCCTTCAGCGACCAAAACGCCGGTCAGTTGACCGCCGGTTTGAAAGGAGAGGATCGTTTGCTGCAGCGGGGTAATTTGCCCTTCGGCGGTTACCAGGTCCAGATTGGTTTCCACACTGATCGTATTGGGGTCTACAACCGTTTCAGCCGTGTCTACAGCCGGTTCCGGAGCTAAAAATTGCTGGTAGGCAAAATAACCGGCCCCCAGCAATACGACGATGACGATGACGCCAATGATGGCGCGTTTTACATTCATAGGTAACTCCTCACTGCGTTATGATAAAGTTTATTAGGTATCCAAGACCGGGCAGGTCTCGAAATTTGCGTTAATCTAAAGTAGAGCTTGAGGGTTTAAGGCTCAAATGGCCCAACTTCTCAAGAGCAAACCCTTAGGGTCTGGGAAGACCCTAAGGGTTTTTTAAGTTAAGGTCGTAGCCAGTAAATCGGCGTTCAATGGCTCAATTCGTCCACAATTTCGCCATCGGCCAGGGTGATGGTGCGATTTACGCGATTGGCCAGTTCGTTGTCATGTGTCACCATCAGGATGGTTTTGCCTTCGGCGACCAAACTTTCGAACAGGCGGAAAATGGAATCGGCCGTTTTGGAATCCAGGTTACCGGTTGGCTCATCGGCTGTCAGGATGGGCGGGTCGTTGGCCAGGGCGCGGGCAATGGCCACGCGCTGCTGCTGCCCGCCAGAGACTTCGGAGGGCAGTTTGTAAGCGTGTTCCACCATTTCTACCTGTTCCAACAAATGCAGCGCGCGGTCTTTACGTTCTTTGGGCGTGTATAAATTGCGGAAATCCATTGGCAGCATGATGTTTTCCAGGCAAGACAACATGGGCAGTAGTTGGAAAAATTGGAAAATAACGCCAACATTACGGCCGCGCCATTCGGCCATTGGCCCTTCGCCCAGGTGGTGAATGGCCTGGTCGCCAACATAAATGCTGCCGGCCGACGGCCGATCGATGCCGGTGATCATGTTAATGAGCGTCGATTTGCCGCTGCCGGATTTACCCACCACACTGACAAATTCGCCCGTGTCAATTTTTAGGTCGACCTGCTTCAACGCCGGAAAGTCGCCGGCAGGGGTGTGATATGTTTTGACAACCTGATGCAAATCAATCAGGTGGGTTGGTTTGTACCCATTGGTTGGGATTGTTCTGTCGTTTCCAATTTGGAAGAGTTTGTTAAGCATAAATACCTCAGGGCAGCTTTTGGCTTACAGGCAAAACGTCGCCAGATATCCGTTAGAACTACGGATTCAGCCAAAAATAATTTACTCGTATGCCAGAACCTCTCGGATTGTTAAGCGGGAAGCGTTGCGAGCCGGACCTAACGAAGCAGCTGCCCCTAAGACACTGATAATCACCAACCATAATATCATACCACTAATTGAAAAAGTGTTATCGAGTGGAAATCCCAGGAGGGCGATGCCGACCTGGTGGCTGAGGATGCGGCTGAATGGATATGCCAACAAGCTGCCGCCGGCAAAGCTAAGCCAGCCAATGAGAATGCCCTCGGCGACGACGATTAGGCGCACGGAATTGTCGGATGCGCCGATGGCGCGGAGTACGCCAATCTCGCGGATACGCTCTAGGACGTTGATGCTCATGGTGGTCGTAAGGCCCAGGCCGCCGACGGCGGCCAATAGTCCGGCCATCATCACCAGGAAACCTACGACGATGTTGAAGCGGAAGTCGGCTTGTTGGCGAATTTCTTCGGTGACACGGGAGCCGTCTACGCGCAGGCCGGCATCCTGGTAGCGCGTGGAGAGCAGCACGGCCGTGTCTTCTTGATTTTGCAGGTCGTGTTGAGCCGTGACAACGCGGATGCTGTTGGCTTGATCGATGCGCCGGGTGACATAGGCGTAATCGTCGGCGGAGACAAATACAAAGGGGCCGTCGGCGGTGCTGCGGGCTACGCCGACGATGCGCCAGTCGGTATCACGGCCGTCTATTTTCAAAGTCACCGTGTCGCCTACTTCCAGGTCCGGTTCGTCGTCGAGGAAGTCGGTGTTGACGACGATGGCATTGGTTTCGTTGGGCGAAAGCCAACGGCCGTCTTCCAGCGGGGGGGCCATCAGCTTAGAATCGACCGGGGCGGCTTGCAGGGTAAAGCTGTCGCTTTCGGAATCATCGGGGCGGGCGCGCTGCACGGCGGTGGTGTTCCAGGCTTCGTAGGCTACCACGCCGGGGGTTTCGCGGGCGATTTGCTCGATTTGGGCCAGGCGGTAGGGGTGGTCGAAGTTGATGCGCACGTCGTATTGGTGGAAGCGCAGGAAGCTGTCTACGGTGGTTTGCACCGAATCGCGCACGCTGAGGACGGCAATGAACAGGCCGGTGCCTAAAACAAGGGTGGTGAGGGTAAGCGCGAGCCGCCCTTTGCGCCGGATGGTGTTGCGCAGGGAGATGATTAACGGCCGTTGCACCGGCAGCCACTCCTGAAAAGCGGAAAACAATCGCTCCAACAACCCTTTGTTATATCCCTGACCCATGCCCAGGCTGTTGAGCGCTTTGTGGGTGGTCACCTGGACGCCATTCAACACCGGCCAAAGCGCCGCCAAAAGCGGCACCAGCAGCCCGACAGCCACTTGCAGCAGCAAAATCGAGGCCGGAACCTGTAAGCTGGCTACCTGAAAATTCAGCAGCCCGGACACAAAATCACGGACCAGGTATTGCGCGGACAAGATGCCCAGGGGCATGCCCACCACCAGAGCCATCAGGCCATAACTGAGTACCGTGACCATGTACATGGCCATGATCTGGCGGCGCTTGGCCCCCACCAACTTCATGACGCCGATCTGGCGGGTGTGCTGGCTGAGGAGCGCAGAAATGGTGTTCACCACCAGGAAACTGGACAAAAAGAGGATGAGGACGCCAAAAACGCCGATCAACATGACCAGGGTTTGGATGATTTCTTGCGCCCAATGTTCGCCGGGGTTGGGAATGCGGCTGGAGTAAACCACGCTGCCATTTTTTTCCAATTTATCCTGGATGGCGTCGCGGACGGCTTCGATGTGGGCTTTGTCGCCGGTGTTTTCGGCGGCAATGAAGCGGACTTCGGTGTAGAAACGGCCGTCGCCCAACGATTCCATCGTCTCTGGGGTCACATAACCAAAGGCGTTGTTGGTAATTTGGGCGTTGGGGACGTGGCTGTCGTGGGCTGTGCCCACCAATTGCAGCTCTTTGCGTGTGCCGTCTTCCAGTTCAATCTGGATTGTGTCGCCCACATTGGCCTGCAGAAAGTCCAGGGAAAGGGCTTCGATGAGCAGTTCTTGTTTGCGCGGCGGCCATTGGCCATCCATCGGGATGATTTTGTCTAGCTGCATGGCGTTGAAGTCGGGCACGGCCGTTAACGCCAAATCGCGCCATTGGTTTTCCCCCACAGCCACCTGCACCCGCAGCGTTCGCCGCCCTTCGGCCACGGCCACTTCCGGCATGGCGGACACACCTTTGATCATATCGTCGTTGATGGGGGAGGTATACAACACGCCCGACGCCGGATTCGACGATAAATAATCGCGGTTCAGTTCGCGCAGTAAAATATGTTGTCCTGTGGCTACCAACCCGACGGCAAACACGCCAACGGCAATGGCCAGCACCACCAATAAGGTGCGGGCTTTGTTGCTCCACAGGTCTAAGGCGACTTTGCGCCAGCGAATTCTCAGCATCATTGCGTCCTAATTTGCGCCAAAAGAAACCAGGCAAATCCTAAGGGGTTAAGATCCACAGGGTCTAATATCTCCAGAACAAACCCTTGGGGTCTGTACCGTAACGGTAACTTTTAAATTTTGAAGTTCCATCGGTGGCTTTTGGCCGGGTATTCAGAATTTTATTGGCAACGGCCGTAAAAAGCCTCCAATCTCTACCTCTTCTAACTGTACATTCATTGCCCGCCAACGCCATGTGCCGATGGTGCTATTCGCCGGTCAGGGTAGACGGCCGTCCATTAGCCAATCGGCACATGACTTTCGGCCAACAAACAAGCCGCCCACTTTTCTATCCAGCGACATATTGCCCACCTTTCCCCAGGTATGATAATCTGGGAGCAGCACGGCAAACATGATCAACAATCGCCTAACCCAATGGTTTCCCCCGCCACGTTCTTTCCGGCGCATTTTTACGCTGATGTATTTTGGCGTCATCTCGGCGGTGATCTACTTCAGCCTGATTCGCCAATGCGACAACCGCTTTCTGCTGGGCAACACCGGCATCCTGGTGGGCATTTTGCTGCTGCTGCTGGGCATGGAGCAGTTCGAGCGCCAACGATATGGCTTCACCACGCCCACACGACCGGCAGTTTTCCTGCTTCTCCTGCGTATTGGCTTATTCGCAGCCGTAGCCGTGATCGATTGTTCAGGCTTTGCCGCGTTTCTCTTCCCGCTGGTCCCGTTTTCCGCTTATTTTGCCTTTGGCGGGCGCGTGAGCAATTTCCTGGGCCTGTTTTACTGGGGTTACTACCTATGGCAGTATCGCCCATTTGCCAATCAAGGTGAAGGCAGCGTGTTCAACTGGATGGTGTTTACCCTGCTGCTGTTTTTTATGCTCGCCATTGCACGGGTCATAGACAGCGACGAACGCAACCAACGGCAGCAGCAAGAATTACTGGCCGACCTGGAAGCCAGCAATGTCAAACTTCAGTTGTATGCCGAGCAGGTGGCCGAACTGGCGGCCACAGAGGAGCGCAACCGTCTGGCGCGTGATATTCACGACTCGGTGGGGCACCGGCTGACGGTGGTGAACATTCAGCTGGAAAAGGCGCTGGCTTACAAAGACCGCGACCCGGCCGAAGCGGAACAGGCAATGCTCGATGCGCGGCAGGCAGCCCGCGAAGCGCTGCAAGACGTGCGCCGTTCGGTGGGCACGCTGCGCGACGGCCGTGGCGGATTTTCGTTAGACTTGGAGCTGGGCAAGTTGGTGCAGGGCATGCGTCACGGCCGTTTCACCCTAGACTACCAATTCACCGGCACAGAGGATAGGTACCCCTATCCGGTCCTCATTTCGCTCTACCGCGCCGCCCAGGAAGGGCTGACCAACGTGCAAAAACACGCCCAGGCCAACCATGTCAGCCTGCACGTCGATCTGGGTGAAGAAGCGGCTACGCTCTGTTTGTGTGATAATGGGACCGGCTTTGAAACGGCCGTACTCGCCGATTTAGCCGCCGCCAAAACCCACAGCTTCGGGCTGCAAGGCATTCGGGAACGGCTGGAACTGGTCAGCGGTCAGATGGAATTAACCAGCCAGCCCGGCGCAGGCACAGACTTACGCATTACCATTCCCAAACAAGTCGGGTAACATACAGGACGACGATCGGCCGCATCCACGAAAATGCGCGCCTATTCTGGGAAAAAATGAACCCAAAAGAAACCATTACGCTTCTAATTGTTGACGACCAGCGCCTGATTCGAGAAGGCATCGCCTCCTTGTTGGATATTCAGGCAGGGCTGGCGGTAGTGGGCACGGCCGTTAACGGCCAGGAAGCCGTCGACAAAGCCCTTGCCCTGACACCAGATGTGGTGCTCATGGACGTGCGTATGCCGGTGTTGGATGGCGTGACGGCCGCAGCGCGCATCAAAAAACTGCTGCCGGCCTGCCAGATCCTCATGCTTACCACCTTCGACGACGATGAATACATCGTCAAATCGATGCAGGCCGGGGCCAGCGGCTATCTGCTGAAGGACATCCCGGCCACCGATCTGGCGCAGGCTGTCCGGCTGGCTTATGCCGGGATTTACCAGTTAGACACGGCCGTCGCCGGCAAATTGCTCGGCGCGTTGCTGCAGAAGGAAGTGGGGGAAACGGCCGTTTCCCCCGCCACCATGCCCGACCATGACCTGACCGAGCGTGAACTGGAAGTCTTGCGGCTTATCGCCACCGGGGCAACCAATCGAGAAATTGCCGCCCGGCTGGTAGTCAGCGAAGGCACCGTCAAAAACCACGTTTCCAGCATCCTCAGCCGCCTGGGCCTGCGCGACCGCACCCAGGCCGCCCTGTACGCCCACGAGCACCATTTAATTGACAATTGACAATTGACAATTGACAATTAGCCCCTGTCATGAATCCAATCATCGAGACGCATCAGCTCACCAAAATCTATGCGCCGCCGCAAGGCTGGCGGCGCGTGGCGCGGCAAACGCCGGTCACGGCCGTTGCCGACATGACCCTCACTGTGCCGCCGGGGGAACTATTTGGCCTGCTGGGGCCAAACGGCGCGGGTAAAACCACGCTCACCAAAATGCTCTGCACGCTCATCATGCCCAGCAGCGGCCTGGGGCGCGTCGTCGGCCACGATCTGCACGACACGCTGGCGATTCGCGCCGCTGTGGGGCTGGTGGTGTCCGACGAGCGCAGCTTCTTCTGGCGGCTGTCGGCGCGGCGCAACCTGAATTTTTTCGCGGCCATGCACGGACTGCACGGCCGTGCCGCCGCCGACCGCGTGGATCAAGTCCTGGCCGACGTGGATTTGCTGGATGTGGCCGAGCGGCGCTTTAGCAATTTTTCCAGCGGCATGAGGCAGCGTCTGGCTATCGCCCGCAGCCTGATCCACCGGCCACAGCTTCTTTTTCTCGACGAACCGAGCCGCAGTCTGGACCCCACGGCCACCAACCGCCTGCACGCCCTCATGCTGCGCCTGATGGCCGAGCAAGGATTGACCATTTTTCTGATCACGCATGATCTGGCGGAGGCGGAGAAGTTGTGTGATCGGGTGGCGCTGGTGCATCACGGCCGTATCCAAACCATTGGCCGCCCGGCCGATTTGCGCCGCGCCCTGCGGCCGCAGCGGTTGTATGAGGTGCAGGTAGGTGATGTTGGGGAAGGGGAAACGGCCGTGCTGCCCGCCCTGCGCGCCATCGCCCCTAACGCAACCATGCCGGAACCGGGCCAGCTTGTGTTTCGGGCGGGGGAGGAGGATGGGGTGTTAACGGCCGTGCTAGACCACCTCCGCCAAAGCGCCATCCCCATCCACGCCATCACCGCCACCCCGCCCAGCCTGGAAGAAGTCTTCGCCCACTACACGGCGGAGAATGCGGAACGCGAAGTGCGGAGCGCGGAACAATGACCCACCAACCAACCATCAAACCATCAAACCTCCTCTGGTCCTTCCTCGTGCGCGACTTCCACACCGAAGTCAGTTACCGGCTGGCTTTTTTGGTGAGCATTGGCGGCATTTTGCTGCGGGCGCTGGTCTTCTTTTTCCTCTCGCAGTTCATCAACGCCATCGCCGGGCCAAATTTGGATTTGTACAATGGCGATTATTTCTCGTTTGTCATCATCGGCATTGCCCTGGGCGGCTATTTCAGCACCGGCCTCACCGGTTTTGCCGACGCCCTGCGCCAGTCGCAAACCACCGGCACGCTGGAAGCGATGATGATGACGCCCGTGCCCGTCTCCTGGATCGTGGTGGGATCGGCCGCCTGGAGTTATGCCTACACCACATTTCGGGTGATAGTGTATCTGGTGATTGGCGTACTGCTGTTGGGCCTGGACCTGAGCCGGGCCAACTATCCGGCGGCGCTGCTAATTTTGCTGCTGTCTATCGGCGCCTTTGCCAGCATTGGCATCCTCACGGCCAGCGTGATCATGGTCATCAAGCGCGGCGAACCGATTACCGGCCTGTTTGCCAATCTGGCGAATCTGGTGGGCGGCGTGTTTTATCCGGTAGCGATTTTGCCGGGCTGGCTGCAGGTGATTGCCGGGCTGCTGCCCATCACCTATTCCATGCGGGCGATGCGCGCCGCTTTATTGACCGGCGCGTCTTGGGCCGAGTTGGCGAACGATCTGCTGGCTCTGCTGCTGTTTTGCGTGGCGCTGTTTCCGCTGTCGCTGGTGGCCTTTCGTTTTGCCGTCGACCGGGCGCGGGCGGACGGCAGTCTGGCGCATTATTGAGCAGCGTTGTGGGGATTGGATTCAGTAACGGCCGTTTCCCTCCCCTACTTCTCGTCCCCGCTCAAACCCATCAAGCCACAAACAAATCCACCACTTCAAATTTGGTCACGTCCACCAGACCCAAATCGGAAATGCGCAGTTCGGGAATGACCACCAGCGCCAGCAGACTGAGCTGCATGTAGGCGTTGTGCAGCGTGCAGCCGCATTCGGCCATCGCCGCCACCATGCGGGCGGCCTTCTCGGCCACGATTTCGGCGCGCTCGTCGGACATCAGGCCGGCGATGGGCAGTTCCACCAGGGCGATTTCATGGCCGTCTTTGTAGACAACCACGCCGCCGCCCACAGCCCCCAGCCGGTTGGCCGCCAGGGCCATGTTCGCCTTGTCCGTGCCAACGACGATCATGTGGTGGCTGTCGTGGGCGACGGTGGTGGCGACGGCGCAGGGCGCGTTGAAGCCGAAGCCGTGGACAAAGCCATTGGTGACGCCGCCGGTGGCTTGATGCCGCTCCACCAGGGCGATCTGGCAAACATCTTGCGCCGAATCGCCGACGACGAAGCCGTCTTGCACGGGCAAATCGCAGGTGAGGGCGCGGGTGGGGGCCTGGTTTTCGATGACCCCGATGACGCGGGTGGGGAGTGCGGCGTGCGGAGTGCGGAGAGTGGGAGCATGGATGTCGAAGTCGGTGGGTTGCAGCTGTTTGCCGAGGTTGACGGTGTTTTTAGCGAAGGCCGGGTAATCGTAGGGTGGCAGGTCGATAGCCAGACGGCCGTTTTCCGCCACCACCTTACCACCAGCCACCACCACCTCAATCGGCAGGTCTACCAAATCGCTGCTGATGACGATGTCGGCGTAGCGGCCGGGGGTGATGGAACCGACGTCTTTTTCTACATTGAAGTGAACGGCCGTGTTCAGTGTGGCCATCTGGATGGCGGTGATAGGCTTCAGACCCTGGGCGATGGCGTGGCCCACGACACGGTTCATGTGGCCTTCGTGGACCAGCGTGCCGGAATGACTGTCGTCGGTGCAGAGGATGAAGCTGCGGCTGTCCAGGCCCATTTCGGTGATGGCTTTGACCTGCGAGGCCACATCGTACCAGGCGGAGCCGAGGCGCAGCATGGCCTTCATGCCCTGGCGCACGCGGGCGATGGCATCCTGAACGCGGGTTCCCTCGTGGTCGTCGGCGGGACCGCCGGCCACGTAACCGTGGAAAGCGCGGCCTAAATCCGGGGAAGCGTAATGGCCGCCGATGACCTTCCCGGCTTTCATCGTTTCGGCCATTTCGGCGTGCATTTTTTCATCGCTCATAAAAACGCCGGGGAAGTTCATCATCTCGCCCAGGCCGATGATGCCGGGCCAGGTCATGGCTTCGGCGACTTCGGCGGGGCCGATGGAGGCGCCGGGGGTTTCCAGGCCGGGAGCGCTGGGCACGCAGGAAGGCATTTGCACGTAGACGTTGATGGGCAGTGTTTGCGCTTCGTCGTGCATCAGGCGGACGCCGGGCAGGCCGAGCACGTTGGCAATTTCGTGCGGGTCGATGAACATGCTGGTGGTGCCGTGGGGGATGACGGCGCGGGCGAATTCGGTGACGGTGACCATGCCGCTTTCGACGTGCATGTGGGCGTCGCACAGGCCGGGGATGAGGTAACGGCCGTTGGCCTCCACCACTTCTGTCTCTTCCCCAATGGTGTGGGCGGCGTCTTCGCCCACATAGGCGATGCGGCTGTGGTAGATGGCCACGTCGGTATGGGGAATGATTTCGCCGCTGTGGACGTTGACCCAACGGCCGTTGCGAATCACCATCGTCGCCGCTTTGCGGCCCATGGCAACATCTACTAAATCTTTGGCTGTTTCGTGCCAGGTTTGTCGGTTAGTCATGGGTTAGCTCCGTTTGGAATGAGTTTTGTGATCTTTCAATCTGGTAATTTCTCGATTGGTTGGATTGTTGTTTTTGTTTGTTCCTGTGCTTCCGGGGCGGTCGGCAGGCATACCGTAAAGGTTGTGCCATTGCCGGGCTGGCTTTCTACCTGGATGTCGCCGTGGTGTTTTTGGACGATCTCGCGGGCAATGGAGAGGCCGAGGCCGGTTCCGGGTAAGGTAGATTGGCTGACGGCCGTTCCCCGGTAAAAACGTTCAAAAATATGCGGCAAATCGGCGGCGGCGATGCCCGTGCCGGTGTCGGCCACCGTAATGCAGATAGTCTCATGGGAACCAGGCTGTGTGCCCACACGAATGACGCCTTTCGGCGTATAGGCCAGGGCGTTTTGCAACAAGTTTTCCAAGACAACCTCAAGCTGCTCCCTGTCGCCCAAAATAGGCGGCAAATCGGGCCAAAAATGGGTCACTATTTGCACGCCGTCTGCCTTTTCCGCTAATGACTGAATTTCGGCCGTACACTCTGCCACTATCTTGTTGACATCTTGCGGCGCTAACTGCATTTGCGTCTTGCCCATGTCCAACCGCGACAGCTGCAAGGTATCGTCTATGAGCGAATTCAGCCGGTCTACCTGCTTGCGCAGGATGGCCTCATATTGGCCACGCCGATCCTGACGGCCGCGCTGCAACAAATCCAGGTAAAGCGACAAATTGGTGATGGGTGTGCGCAGTTCGTGGGAAACATCGGAAACAAATTTAGATTTCAGGCGATCTAGTTCTTGCAGGCGTTCGTTGGCTTTGGCCAGTTCGTGGGTGCGGGTTGCTACCCGCTGTTCCAGCGTTTCCAAGAGCATGGCCCGGCCTAAGGCGCTGGCGGCAATTTCGGACACGGCCGTTAACAAATTAATTTCCTCCCGCGTAAAGTCCCGTACTTCTCTCACGCTGACGTGCAAGACGCCGATAACCTGGGTTTGCGTTTGCAGCGGCAAAGAGATGCTCGCTCTGAGGGTTTGAGGCGGCATTTGCTCTGGCGGGAAAAGCACAAACAATGGGTCTTGCTGCACGTCTTGGGAGATGTGGGGCGCGCCCACGGCGGCCACGTGGCCCGTTATGCCATTGCCCAGACGATGCCGATTACCAATGACGTTTGCCGCATATGGCCAGCAGACCCGAAGAACCAACACGCCGTCTGGTTCTAATAAATAAATGCTGCCGAATGAGCCAGCGATAACGGCCGTGGCATGTTCAATCACTATCGGCAGTATCTCGTCTACTGTTTGGGCCAAGCGCAGCGCGGCCGAAACCTGAGTCAGCGCTTCCAGTTCGCTGGCGCGGTGTTCTACCTCTGCAAAAAGCTGGGCATTTTTCAACGCCACCGACGCCTGAGCGGTGACCATTTCGGCCAGACGTATGTGTTCTTCCGAGAAGTAGTGGGGCACGGCGCTGTCCAACGAAAATGCGCCGATCACGCAATTGCCATCGGTAATGGGAATGCCTAACCAACTGTTTACGTAGCTGGTGGCGGGAATCAGCTCCCAACAAGGGTCGGTCCTTGTGTCGTGAATAATCACGCTTTGCTGTTGGTCGAAAATAGGCGACAACGTCTGGTTGGTATGAATATGAAGGCTGGCTTCGGAAACGGCCGTTTCCGCTCCCCAATTCTCATAACCATGCTGGAAATAAGTCCGGGCATAATCGCCGCTTTCATCCGGCAGTAAAATGCAAGCGCTGGATACCGGAATTAGCTGCACCAGATACTCCAGCAGCGTTTCCAAAACGCGGTCTTTATCCAAAGATTGCGTCAAACCCTCATTGATTGTGCGTAAAATAATGGCTGTCCGGTGCGCCGTCTGTTCGGCCGTATACAGGCGCGCATTTTCCAGAGCGATGGCCGCCTGGTTAGCAAACGTCTGCGCCAGTGCCACTTCGGTTGGACCATACGCCCTAACCAGCTGGTTATCAACCGTTAATAAACCTTGAACCTCCCCCTGGATGATCAATGGCGCACAAATCCAGCCGCGAACACTCATGCTGCCAACCCAATTATGAAAACGAGGATCGGCGCTGGCGTCATCCAGGCAGATGGGCTGCCGCGTATTGCGCACCTGGGCCAGAAAAGGATCGTCAGCCAGAAAACGATGCCCTATCATGAACTCGGCTTCGGGAAATCCATGGGCGGCTTTAATGCATAAATGATCGTTTTCCACCAACATCAGCGAAGAGGTGTTATGAGGCACAACCTTTTTGAGCTGCACCAAAATTTGCTCCAACACATAACCAATCTCCAGCGTCGATGTCAGCGCGGACATGGTATCGCGCAAAATCTCCGCTTCTTCGCGGCGCTGACGCTCCATATTGAGTAGATCGATCTTTTTAATGATGATGCCTAACTGCTGGGCCAGGGTGAGCATCAGGCGTTCGTCGGCCTCGGTGAATCTGTCTGGGTAGATGCTTTCGACGTTGAGCACGCCGATAGTTTGCCCCTGCACTTTCAGGGGCACGCACAATTCGGAGGTGGTGAGGGGATCGATGGGTACGTAATCTGGCTCTTTGTTGGTATATGGCACGCGGCGGACACGGCCGTTGCGCGCCACCCAACCCACAATTCCTTGTTCACAAGACACAACTTTTGGCTGAGACACAGGCGAGCGAAAATAATAGGATGCGTGCGTGCGCAAGTTGCCGGCATCATCTAGTTGTAAAATGCCAAAATTATCCGGGTACAACACATTGACTACGATGGCTGTCGTTTCCTCAAAAAGTTGGTCAATGTCCGTTGCCTCGGTGCAGGCAGTGGCTACGGCATAAAGCACATGCAGTTCGTCGAGCCGGCATTTTGTCTCCCCGTGCAGTTGGACATTACGCAGCGCCATCGTCGCCTGATTTGCCAGCACCGCCAGTTGGTGGCCATGTTCAGGTTTGAAAAACCCTTTTTCGGTCTTGTCTAGAGCTATCAACCCCAGCACTTGCCCCTGGTCTAGCAGCGGCGCGCCTACCCAGGAACTAATCTGTGGCAGCTCGTTGGACATTGTTACCCAGCCAGGGAATGCGCTTGTGTCGGGAATGGTCAACGGCCGTTGCGTGCGCACTATCTGGTGCAGATTCTCGAGTTTGTTTACATCAAACGTTAGCATATTGGCGCGTTGTTTCGACAAAAGCTGCTTCACGTCCTGATCATTGGTCTTCAAGCAAACGACTCGCGTTCTGGAACCTTCGAGCATTTGAATGGTGGCCGTGTCATACGGGATCACATAGGCAATTTGTTCCAGGATGTCCTCAAGCGTCTGGTTGATTTCAAGTTGGGCGACAACGGGAAGTCTGGCTGAGGGATAAGGGGGAACGCTGCACGTGTCATAATCCGTGCTTAGCCCTAATAAAACGCGCCCGAGTAAGGGGGTAGCCAGATCATCCCGGCGCAAGATATCGACCGCGCTCTGAGTCAACGTACTCTGGTCACCCGCCTCCTGGTCTGGCTCCAGGATGATGACTAAAGGTAATAAGGACATGTGGGTTTGCCAGTAGGCAACGGCCGTTTCCAAAACTTCCCGTTCCCCCGGCACATGCAGCAGAAGCAAGTTGGCCGCCAGAAAATCCTCTCTGGCGAAGGCATCAGGCAGGGTTTCAACTTTATTTAAGACAAATTTTGGGGCAGGTTTAGGCTGCGGCAGACGCAGCTCTCTGGCAATGGTCTCGGTTAAAGAGTTGTCCGGGGTGACCAACAAAATTGTAAAAAGTTTTGTGAGTGGTTGCGTTTGCCCGTCAACCATTGAATTTACCTGATTTGTCACTCGATTTTAAGCGTTACTGGTTGCCAATACAGGCAGCGCCGAACGGCCGTTTGCCAATCACCCGCCGCGCTGCAAAAATGCCGCCACTTCCGTCAGAGCTACAGAAACTCGCTCAGATTGGCGGCGCTGCTTGACCTCTACCGTACCTTCCGCCAGACCGCGCGCGCCCACCGTCACCCGCCAGGGCAGGCCAATCAGGTCGGCGTCCTTAAATTTTACCCCGGCGCTGGCTTCCCGGTCATCATACAAAACAGTGATACCGGCGGCCTGGAATTCGGCATACAAACGGTCGGCCGCTGCGCGTACTTCGTCCCCTTTGCCAATGTGCATCAGGTGAACCCGATAAGGCGCGACGCTTTCCGGCCAGATGATGCCGTCGGCATCGTGGTGCAGTTCCACAATGGTCGCCAGCAGCCGGTCCAGCCCGATGCCGTAAGACCCCATGAAAATGGGTTGGGGACGGCCGTTTTCGTCCAGATAGTTCGCGCCGGTGGGCAGGCTGTAGCGCGTGCCCAGCTTAAAGCAGTGGCCCGCTTCAATGCAGCGCGCGGCCGTCAGCCGCCCGCCGCAGGTCGGGCAGCGGTGGCCGCTGTCGGCCTGGGCCACGTCGGCCATCTGGCTGATGGCAAAATCGCGCGGGTAGTTGGCCCCGGTGAAGTGGTAGCCAGCGTCGTTGGCTCCCACCACAAAATTACCGCCCGCTTCGATGGACGGATCGGCCAGCACAAAAAGGCCGGGTTGGTCGGGCGCGGCGGCCACGGCTAACCCGACCGGCGAGGCGTAACCCGGCTCGGCCCCGGCAGCGCGGATTTCTTCGTCGGTGGCGGCGCGAATCTGCCCGCCGCCCAGGGCATTGATCAGCTTGACTTCGTTGATGTCTAAATCGCCGCGCACGAGAATGAAAAGGAAACGGCCGTGTGCGCTCCCTTTCGGCGTCCACCAGTAAAACACCGCCTTGACGGTCTGGCTGGTGGGCACGCCCACAAACGCGGCCACGTCGGCGATGGTTTTGCAGTCCGGCGTCGCCAACTTCGTCAGTTCGGCCAGCTCGGCCGGTCTGTCGCCTTCGCGCACAAATTCGGCCGCTTCCACGTTGGCGGCGTAATCGCATTGTTCACAAGCAATGTAGGTGTCTTCGCCCTCAGCGTTGGGAATCACAAATTCATGCGACGTTTTGCCGCCCATCGCCCCGGTATCCGCCTGGATGGCTACGGCCGGCGTGCCGCAGCGCTCAAAAATGTTGTAATACGCCTGGAGCATCTTCGGATAATAGGCGTCGAAGGCGTCCTCGTCGGTGTCCAGTGTGTAGGCGTCTTTCATGATGAATTCGCGCAGGCGCAGCAGCCCGCCGCGCGCCCGCGGCTCATCGCGGAATTTTTTGCTGATGTGGTACACCATGCGCGGCAGGTCGCGGTAACTGTCAATCTCGCGCAGGCACAAATCGGTGACGATTTCTTCGTGGGTGGCGGAGAGGGCGTATTCGCGCCCGCCACCGGCCTTTACCTTCATGAGCACATCCACGGTGTCCCAACGGCCGGTGGCCTGCCACAGCGCCGCCGGGTGCAAATTGGGCATCCACATTTCCTGCCCGTCGATGGCGTCCATCTCCTCGGCCATGATTTGCCAGATATTGCGGATGACGCGGTAACCCAAAGGCATGAAGGTGTAAATGCCGGCGCCGGCCGGCCGCACAAAATTGGCCCGAATAAGCAGTTGGTGGCTGATCAGCTCGGCGTCGGCCGGAGCCTCGCGCAGGGTTTTACCGAAGGAATTGGATAGTTTCATAGTTTTGCAATCTGATGGTCTAATACGCTCGGCCGAAGATGGCGATTTTGTCGGCGGGTTGGCCGGTGTAGAAGCAGGTTCCACGGCCGTCTGGCTGGTCCAGCGGGAAGCAGCGGATGGTGGCTTTGGTTTCTTCCTTCACGCGCTGCTCGTCTTGCGGGCTGCCGGCCCACCAGGCGCGGGCAAAGCCGGTCTGGATGGCTTCTTTGAAGTCGTCGTAGTTGCTGACGTCGTGGGTGTTGGCGTCGCGGAACTGGGTGGCGCGGTCCAGCAGGCTTTGCTGGATGTCTACCAGGAGCGCGGCGACGGTTTGGGCCAGGCCGTCTTGCGAGACAAACTGCTTGCCATCGCGGCCGGGCACGTCGCGGCGGGCCAGGGCGACGCTGTGTTTTTCCACGTCGCGCGGGCCGATTTCGATGCGGGTGGGCACACCGCGCAGTTCCCAATCGTTAAATTTGTAGCCGGGGGTCAGGTTTTCGCGGTTGTCAACGTGGACGCGGATACCGGCGTCTTCCAGTTCGGCTTTGATGCGGGCGGTGGCGGTGAGCACGGCCGTTTTCTCTTCATCCTTCTTGTAAATTGGCACAATCACGGTCTGGTAGGGCGCCAATCGCGGCGGCAAAATCAAGCCCTGGTCGTCGCCGTGGGTCATGATGATGGCCCCGATGAAGCGCGTGGACAACCCCCAGGAAGTCGTCCAGCAGTGCTGAAGCTGGTTGTTGGGGTCCAGGTATTGGATGTCGAACGCTTTGGCGAAGTTTTGCCCCAGATTGTGCGACGTGCCCGATTGCAACGCCTTGCCGTCACCCATCATCGCCTCGATGGTCAGCGTTTCGTTGGCCCCGGCAAATCGTTCAGCTTCCGACTTAACGCCACGGATAACCGGCACGGCCGCTTCGTTGATAGCAAAATCGGCGTAAACGTCCAGCATCAGGCGGGTGCGTTCTTCGGCTTCAGTGGCGGTGGCGTGGGCGGTGTGGCCTTCCTGCCAGTAAAATTCCAGCGTGCGCAGGAAAAGTTTGGTGCGCAGTTCCCAGCGCACGACGCTGTTCCACAGGTTGATCAGAATGGGCAGGTCGCGGTAGCTCTGAATCCAATTGGCGTAAGCATGGCCAATCATTGTCTCCGAGGTGGGGCGCACGACGATGGGTTCGGCCAGTTCCTGCCCGCCGCCGATGGTCACGACGGCCAATTCGGGTGCAAAACCTTCGACGTGGGCGGCCTCTTTCTGCAAAAAGCTCATGGGGATGAACATGGGAAAACCCGCGTTTTGCACGCCGGTGGCTTTGAAGCGTTTGTCGAGCGCCGCCTGGATGTTTTCCCACAGCGCCCAGCCGTAAGGTTTGACGATCATCGTGCCGCGCACGGGGCCGTAGTCGGCCATGTCCGCTTTGAGGACAACGGCGTTGTACCATTCGTTAAAATCCTCGCTGCGAGGAATGAGTTTGTCTTTATCTGCCATGTGGTTGAATGCCTCGTAAGAAGTTGGTAGTTGGGGGCTGATAGTTGGGCGTTTTTCGGCAAAGAGGTGGGCTTTTGTGTCTGATTACCGGACGATTGGACCACTCGATTTATTGACTTCTCGACTATTAACCCGCAAAGGTTGAGTATAACAGTCTCCAAATAGGGCGTCAAAGCAGTTTGGCAACGGCCGTTTCTTCCTTTATCATGCCAGACAACCAAGTGCTTCCGGGGACGGCGTGTCCTGCGCGTGCCCCACGGCGAAGGAGAAATGAGATGTTGCCTGATAATTTGGCTGGACTACAAACGATCTGGTGGGGGCGAATTATCCTGATTGTCAGTTTTTACTTGCTGGCCTGGATATTTCATCATCTGAGCAAATATCTGGCGCGGCGCATGGTCCAGGTGAAGCGTTTTTCGGGCAAACGGCAAAGCATCCGCCCGGAACGCCTGTTGACACTGCGCGATCTGGTGAGCAGCGGCCTGACGTTTTTGGGCTTTGGCATGGCCACGTTGTTCAGCCTGTCGTTATTTGTCGACGCGGATACGCTGGTGTGGATGATTGGGTTGTTTAGCGCGGCGTTTGGCTTGGGAGCACGGCCGTTACTCAGCGATTTCCTCACTGGCGCCAGCTTTATCTTTGAAGACACCTTCGATGTGGGCGAAAAAGTGGAAATCATGGGGTCGAGCAGCCATATCGAGGGGGTGGTAGAGATGGTTAACCTGCGCACAACGCAGATTCGCGCCCCTACCGGGGAACTTCTGACTGTGCCCAATGGCGAAATTCGTCTGGTGCGCAACTTCAGCCGCGGCCGTTTCTCCGTCGCCGACGTTAAGCTGATGATCGAGACCGAAAACCTGCATCAGGCTGTCGACTTGCTGACCGCGCTGCGAGAGGAAGCGGTGACTCTGCTGCCCAATTTGCTGGAACCCTGGCAGGTGATCAGCGTGTCGGGCGAGATGGGGCAGCAGACAGAGCTGACGTTGATAGCCAAGGCGCGCTTTGGCAAAGCGGCCGAAATGCGTCCGCGTTTGTTAGCCCTGGTGCAAGAACGTCTGGCCGAAGCGGGCATCCAACTCGGCGGGTAGGGGTGTAAACGAATGGCTTGCGTTGGGTAAACGGCCGTATCAATCCCTATAATCACCATTCATGAATGTTACTACTCGGGTTTGTCCGGGAAGACCCCAGGGTTTAAGGTCCAAAAGGCCTAACTTCGCAAGAGCAAAACTTTAGGGTCTGTCGGGTTATTCATGAATTTTGATTTCGGGTAAACGAGGTGTCTATGGGGAAATGGCGGTTCCTCTGTTTGTTGGTTGTTGTTTGGGGCAGCGGGCTGATGGCTTGCGCGCAGCAGGATTCGACGGCCGTTCCCACCCCGCCGTTATTGGCCGCAACTCAGCCGCCGGTCACGGCCGTGTCCACCGCCGAGCCAGCGCCAGAGTTGTCTATCCCCACACCTGTCCCCCAGCCCACAGCATCGGCAACGGCCGTATTCCCGCCACCCAACTACTTCGCCCACATCCGCCAATTTATCCAGAACGACGCTCGGCAAACGGCCGTTTCCGGCATCCTCATGGGCCAAAACGGCCCGCAGTTAACCGAACTGCCCATCCCCGGCGGTGTGCGCGTCTTTAGCGGCGATTATGCGCGCACCAGCAATCAAATCCTCTTCACCGATCGCGCCCACGCCGCCGGACCCGCCAGCCTGGCAGCCGGGCCGCTGCGCCGCCTGACCATGAGCAGCGGCCAAACCGACACCCTGATCGCAGACAATGTGGTTAACTTTGCCTGGGCGCCGGATGGCAAAGCCTTCGCCTACATCCTGGCTGTCGATGACACCTACCAACTGCGCTGGCATTCGGCCATTGGCGAAGATTTCCTTCTGGCGGTCGATGTGCCCCGCGCCTTCAGCATTGCGCCCTCCGGCGATAAAATCGCCTTCACCCGCGAGTCGGGCTACGACCTGGGCGGCGAACCGGGCCTGTACGTGGTAGACATCGCCTCCAGGCAAGAGCAGCAAATTTCGGCCGTCGATCGCGCCGGATTGGGCGGCAGCGACGCCGCCTGGCAGCCGATCTGGTCGCCCGACGAGAGCAGCCTGCTGCTGCAACTCTCCGCCGCAGACGGCCCGCGGTGGGTTTGGCTAGCGGCCAACGGCCGTGCCGAACTTACCTTTCCCGCCGCCGCCTTAGACGAAGCCGTCAACGCCATCTGGCAGCAAACCAATCCAGACGCCGCTAAAGCGATGTGCGCCAACACCACCATGGTTTTACTGAACGGCCGTACCCTCATTACCGGCGTCGCGTCTTGCCCGCAACCCAACGGCGGCCAGATGCCCGGCAGGTATCTGGCCTTGTTTTCTATCGACGCGGAAACCGGCGAGGTGGCGGTCAAGGAACTGCTCTCGCTAACCAGAGCCGCGATTTTGGCCGGTTGGGCAACGCCCGGCGAGTCGGTGTTTGTCGTGGGAGAAGAGGCAGTTGTGGTGGTTTTACCGGCGGCTCCCGCCAGCCCGTCTACACTGACGGCCGTGATCGATCCCGCCACGGAAACCTCGCCCGATGGTCTTTGGCAGGCGATTTATGGCCTGTCGGCTCCGGTAGAAAGCGGCGACAATGGGCAAGTTTATCGCGCATATCTGGCAGTGCAGCAGGTGGGCGGCAATGTAAAGTGGACGGCCGTAGACGAATGGCGGCCCTATGGTTTAGGGTTGGATTATCCGGCGCCGCTGCAATGGTCGGGCGACGGCCGTTACCTCTACTTCACCAATCGCCCCATCGTTGATGGCTGCGGCCTGTTTGCCAATGGCTCCGACCTCTGGCGGCTGGACCTGACGGACGGGACCTACGTGCAGTTGGTGTCTTACGTGGGCACGTCCATCGCCCTATCGCCCGATGAGCAAACGCTGGCCTATGCCAGCTTTGGTTCGGGCGGGCCGCGTCAGGTAATTTTACGGAATGTGGCTACGGGCGCAGAGCGCACCATCAATCTGGATGACGATTTGCCGGCCACGGCGGGCAATTTGGTTTGGTCGCCGGACGGCGCGCGCCTGCTGGCAACGGTAGCCTACAACCCCTGCCTGCCGCCCGACTGGACCCACTCGATTTTCCTGGTGGACGTGGCCGCAGCAACGGCCGTGCCCCTCATCAACCACGACGACCGCCGCTTTACTACGATGGGCTGGATGGATACGGCCGTTGCCCGTCTCATCGACACAGATGGCGCAAGCTGGCTGCTAGACGCTAACACCGGCGACCTGACACCCATCGCCAAATAAGCCCATCGCCGGCAGCACGCCACCCACAACGTATGACGTATGACGCCCGACAACTTGACATTCCTCTCTTGTCCTCAATCCGGTGACCTCGTATCATGTTCACACACAATTAACCTTTTCATCCATCCAATACCCAAAATCAACCGCAGCGACAAAACAGCCCTGATCCTCGTCTTGTTTTGTAGCGGCTGCTTTGCGAAATAAATTTTCAGGAGATGTTTTCATGAAACAAGTGCTCATCATTCACCTCAACCAGGACAACAACACCGAAGTAGTTCAATTTCTTGGGCAGGAAATCCAAATCCAGCGCAAAGGCTGCAACGGCGACCCGGAACAAGCTCGCGCCCTCATTGCCGAGTATGATGGCAAAGTAGACGCCATCGGCCTGGATGGGTTGCCGGCCGTCCTGGAACTTGGCCCCTTCAACCAACCTCACGAAATTGGACAAACACTTCCGGCCGTTGCCCAAACCACTCCGGTTGTCGATGGCAGCGGCATCCGCGCCGGGTTAGAACGATGGGGTGTCATCCTCGCCGACCGCGCCCAACCGGGTATTTTTGCCCAAAAGCACATCCTCATGGTTCCCGGCCTCAACCATCCCGGCCTTACTCAGGCCCTCAGCCGCCGCAGCCCGCATGTACGCTACGCCGACCCGGTCGTTTATTTCGCCATGCCCCAGTTTCCCGGCATAGGCAGCCAGATCACCTTCAATCGCGCCGCCCCCGGAACCCTGGAACAACTGCAAGCCGCATCCTTCCGGCGAATCCGTCCCCAGGCAGGCGAGCCGGGCACAGCCCGCGCCGCCGCGCCCTTTGATTGGGCCGACATCATCGCCGGCGATATAGGCGCGATTCGCCGTTACGCCCCGGCTAAGCTCAAACACAAAACCGTCGTCGTCGAATGCGCCAGCGATACAGACGTGGCCGACTTGCGCGAACGCGGCGTGGCCATCCTTGTTACCCTGATGCCCTCCACCGAAGGCGAAAAGAGCCTGGGCCGCTGGCCAGCCGCAGCCATCGAAGCGATGCTCGCCGCTTTACGCTCCAACACCACCGACCCACTAACCGAAGACACCTACCTCGATCTGATGGCCGAAATCGAATGGACGCCGGGTATCCGCTACCTTCAGCCATCCGAAACCGGCATCAACCGCTTTGCCTTTGTCATCCACCCGCTCAACATTAAATTCATCCACAACGATCCGCGCTTCCGTTGGACCCGCTACCTGCCCAACAAACTGGTGGAAACCGTTGCCGCCTACATGCCGCCAATGTACATTTCCCGCATTACCGGCGGTCAATCCCCCACCACCGGCCAGAAAATCGAAGGCTATCTCTTCAGTCTGGCGGCCACGCCGCGCGAAATGATGCGGCATGGCGAGCGCTTCACCTACAATCGCCTGAATGCTGCCGCCCGCATGTCCGAACGCAAAGGGGCGCGTATCATGGGCTTAGGCGCATTTACCAGCGTCGTTGGCGACGCCGGCATTACCGTCGCTCACGAATCGGACATCGCCATCACCAGCGGCAACAGCCTGACAGTGTCGGCCACCCTGGAAGCGGCCAAACAGGCGGTTATCAAAATGGGCGCCAAAGATTTAACAAAAGGCAAGGTGATGATCATCGGGGCGACCGGCTCGATTGGCTCGATTTGTTCGCGTTTGTTGGCCCAGGCCATTTTCGACGTGGTATTGGTGTCGATTGAGCCAGAGCGGCTGATCGACCTGAAGCGCACCATTCAAGAAGAGACGCCGGGCGCAAACGTCACCATTGCCACCAAAGCGGACGGTTTGTTGGGCGACTGCGATCTGATTGTAACGGCGACCTCGGCGTTTGGGCAGCGTATTGTGGACATCAGCCGATGCAAACCGGGCGCAGTTGTGTGCGATGTCGCCCGACCGGCAGACATTAACAAAGCGGAAGCCGATTTGCGCCCCGACGTGTTGGTGATTGAAAGCGGTGAGGTGTTGATTCCTGGCGACATTGATTTTGGTTACAACATCGGGCTGCCGCCAAAAACGGCGTATGCCTGTCTGGCAGAGACGGCGCTGCTGGCAATGGAAGGGCGGTTTGAAGATTATACGCTCGGCCGTAACATCACCATTGAGCGGGTGAAGGAAATTTATCACCTGTTTAAGAAACATGAGTTCCAGATTGCCGGGCTGCGCTCGTTTGATGAGTATGTGACAGATGAGGTTGTCGCCGAAAAGCGCAAACTGGCTGATCAATATCGCAATGATCCTGCTTTGTTTGCTCGTGTGCAAAAGGAAGCGATGGCAAAAATTGCCACAATGCCGGTGATGGCTAAGGGCGTTGAAGCAGCGAAGGACAATTCAACCCGAACTATCGCCCTGGGCGTGGCTGGCGTGGGCTTGCTGGCTTTGCTGCTGCGCCGCCGCGCAAAATAACAAGACGCCGATTCACGCATGCTATGCGTTTTCTCTGGTGGAAACCCTAAGGGTTTGGCTGAACCGGGAGCATTTTTCAGAGGTCAAACAAACCTTTAGGGCTTTTCAGTGATCTGCTGTTTTTGAATTGTGGCGGATCTTCCCATTCAACTTTCTAAAACGTCATAGTGGGGTTAACATAGGCGTCTGATTATTTTTTACAGGAGCGCCCATGAACTCGACCCGCAAATTTCATTATCCCAACGCCCGCCGCGCCGATGTGGTGGATGATTTTCACGGTACGGCCGTTTCCGACCCCTATCGCTGGCTAGAAGACCCTCATTCGCCTGAAACCCAGGCGTTTGTCGCCGCGCAAAACAAGCTGACGCGTAGCTTCATCGACGAATTATCGGTGCGCGCTGCCTGGCAGCAGCGGCTGACAGCCCTGTGGGATTATCCCAAAGTGTCGCCGCCGAAAGTGCGGAACGGCCGTTTCTTCTTCTTGCGCAACGACGGCCTGCAAAACCAGGCTGTGCTCTACCGGCAAGATGGCCCGGACGGCCGTCCTACGCCTCTGCTCGACCCCAATACCCTGAGCGAAGATGGAACCGTCGCCCTGATTGGTCAGTCGTATACCGGAGACGGCCGTTTTCTGGCCTACTCTCTCGCCGTCAGCGGTAGCGATTGGCAAGAAATCCGCGTCCGCGACACAGACACTGGGCAAGACACCGACGACCTGATCCAGTGGTGCAAGTTCACCAACGCCGCCTGGCTGCCCGACAATTCCGGCTTTTTCTATGCCCGCTACCCCGCCCCCGGCGAACTGCCCGACGCGCCGCCCAGCACACACCAACAGGTCTATCTGCATCGCCTCAGCGCGCCGCAAAACGAAGACACATTGGTTTACGCCCGCCCGGATGCGCCTGATTTGGGCTTTATGCCCCAGGTGAGCGACGACGGCCGTTACCTCCTCCTCGCCGTCTGGGAAGGCACCGACAACCGCAACCGCGTCTATTACCGCGACCTGTCCGCCGACGCCGATTTTGTGCGTCTGATCGACGTGATGGAAGCCAAATACGAATTTCTGACCAACGATGGCCCTGTGTTTTACTTCATCACTGATCTGGAAGCGATGAACGGCCGTATCATCGCCATCGACATATCCCAACCCGACCGGGCCAACTGGCGTGAGATTGTGCCGGAAAGCGAAGATGTGGTGGAAACGGCCGTGGTTGTCCACGACGAATTCATCATCGACTACCTCCACCACGCCCACCACCGCCTCCGCCGCTTTGCCCTGGATGGCGCGCCGCGCGGCGACATCCCCCTGCCCACCCTCGGCTCCGTCGCCCTGCTCACCGGCAAACGCGCCCACGATGCACTTTACTTCATCTTCCAATCCTTCCTCTACCCGCCCACCGTCTTCCACTACGATTTTGCCACACACACCCCAACCATCTGGGCGCAGCCACAGGTCGCCTTCGCCCCCGACGCCTACGAAACCACCCAGGTCTTCGCCGAATCGCCAGACAGAACCCGCGTACCCATCTTTCTCACCCATAAAAAGGAGCTGCCGCTGGCGGGAAACAACCCCACCCTGCTGTACGGTTATGGCGGCTTCAACATCAGCCTGCCGCCGGTGTTTTCGCCCACGCATCTGGCGTGGCTGCAGCAAGGCGGCGTTTACGCTCAGGCCAATTTGCGCGGTGGCACCGAATATGGCGAAGCCTGGCATCAGGCCGGCATGTTGGACCGCAAACAAAATGTCTTCGACGATTTTATCGCCGCCGCCGAATGGCTCATCGCCCACGGCTATACCCGGCCGGAAAAATTAGCCATCGAAGGACGCAGCAACGGCGGCCTGCTGGTAGCCGCCTGCCTCTTACAGCGGCCGGATTTGTACGGCGCGGTTCACTGCGGCGTGCCGGTCATCGACATGCTGCGCTACCACAAATTCACCGCCGGACGTTACTGGACCAGCGAGTATGGCAATGCCGAGGAAAACCCGGCGCATTTCCAGTTCATGATGGCTTACTCGCCGCTGCACAACGTCCGTGATGGCGTGAGTTATCCACCCACCCTCATCACCACCGCCGAAACCGATGACCGCGTGGTTCCCATGCACGCCGAAAAATTCGCCGCCACTCTGCAAGCCGCCGACGCTGGAAACCATCCCCTGCTGCTGCGCGTGGAAACCAAAGCCGGCCACGGCCTGGGCAAACCCACCGGCAAGCTCATCGAGGAGTCTGCTGATGTGTACAGCTTCCTCTGGACAATGCTGCATAGCTGAGAGATTAGAGACTGGGGACTGGAGACTGGGGATTGGGAAATTCGGGACTGTGGGATTTTGTTGGCCTGGCGTGAGGCGTGATGCGCGATGCGTGAGGCGTGAGGTCTCTCTGGTTACGCATCTCGCTTCACGCATCATGTGATATTTCCCCTATACTTCCTTTAAAGACAAAAATCTCCAGTCTCTCCTCCCTTAACCCCGGTTAACTTTAAACTGAACCTGTCCTTAATGACAATCGTCCCCAGGGCGGCTGACATATGTCATTGCCGCAGGATTGCCTGTGCCGTAAGATAAGGTTATCCTTAATATTAAATTTTTAGGTAAGCCTTATAATTAATTGCATGGCCCATGAAACACGAATCTTTTAACGAAAGCGTCGAAATGTATTTGAAAACTGTCAGCGAACTGGCCGCCGGGAACGACCTGGCGCCTATCTCGGCGCTGGCCGACCGTTTGGGCGTTTCTACTGTTTCGGCCACAGAGATGGTGCATCGCCTGTGCGAGAAAGGGTTGCTGGACCACACGCCTTACAAGGGCGTGGCGTTAACAGAAGACGGCCGTCGCCGCGCCCAGCGAGTCATCCGGCGGCATCGGCTGTGGGAATGTTTTCTGGTGGACTTCTTGAATCTACCCTGGGAAAAGGTGCATGATTATGCCTGCCGGTTAGAACATGCTACGGACACGGCCGTTACCGAAGCCCTGGCCGCCTTTCTAAACCATCCCCAAACCTGCCCGCACGGCAACCCCATCCCCAGCGCGGCCGGCGACGTCGCCGCCGCCAACGACAAACCTTTGGGTGACCTGCAACCCGGCGACCACGGCGCGATCACCCGCATCTACCCCGAGAGCCTGCTGTTGCTGGACTACCTGGCGGCGCGGGGCATTTTGCCCGGCCAGCCGGTAGAGTTTGAAGAGATCGCCCCCTTTAACGGCCCGTTGATGATCAAAATCGGCAGTGAAACCCATGCTTTAGGGCAGGAAATTGCCGCCCATATTTTTACAGAACTCACTTATGACACTAACTGATTTATTCCATTCCGGCGCCACCCTCCACAAACCACAAACGGCCACGGCCGTTCTCCCCCTCTCTTTGGCCGCCGCCGGCCAACCCTTGCGGCTGGTCGAAATTCACGCCGGACATGAACTGACCCACCGCCTGGCCGAACTCGGCCTGACGCGCGGCGTGGAACTGAAAGTTGTGCAAGACGCGGGCGGTCCTCTGCTCATCTCCGTGCGCGGCTCGCGCATCGCCATCGGCCGCGGCATGGCCCATAAGCTGATTGTGGCTCCGGTCTGAATAGGGATTAGGGAGTGGAGATTGGGGGTTAGCGATCCCCAATCCCCAAACTCTAATCCCCAGCCCCCTTTCCGATTATGAACCAATTCCTCATCGCCCTCGCCGGGAATCCCAACGCCGGCAAGAGCACCATTTTTAACGCGCTAACCGGCGAAAACCAGCATGTGGGCAACTGGCCGGGCAAGACGGTAGCCAAGAAGGAAGGCAGCTTCCAGGTTGGCGACCTATCGGTGACGGTGGTGGACCTGCCGGGCACGTACAGCCTGACGGCTTACTCGCCGGAGGAAGTGATCGCCCGCGATTTTATTTTGCAGGCACGGCCGTCACTCGTCGTCACTGTGGTGGATGCGGCCAACCTGGAGCGCAACCTCTACCTGACGGTACAGGTGCTGGAGTTGGGCGCGCCGGTCATTATCGTCCTGAATATGACCGATCTGGCCGCCGGGCGCGGCATCGTCATAGACACCGAACGGTTGAGCCGGGAGTTGGGCGTGCCAGTGGTGACGGCCGTAGCCAGCCAGGGCAAAGGGCTAGACGAATTACGCGCGCTGATTGCGGCGGAGGCTAAAAACCATGCCTTTGCTTAAAGAAAACACGGCGGCTCCGGCAAGAGTGGTGGTGGATTACGGCCGTAAACTCGAAGCCGCCATCCAGACCATCGAAGCCGATATTGCCGCCTACCCCGCCATCCAGCAGCAGTACCCGGCCCGCTGGCTGGCCATCAAACTCCTGGAACAGGACCGCGATCTACAAACCCGCCTGCTGTCTATACAAGGCGGCCCGGCGCTGCTGACCAAAGCGCAGCTCGCCTATGCTCGCCTCGCTGGCGACTATGGCGAAGAGATCGACGTGCTGATCGCCGACCGCCGCTACACCTACATTCACGAACTGGTCGGGCGCGTGATGCACAAGCCGCCCGAAACCCTCTCCCTCACCGACCGGATCGACCGCCTGGTGACCCATCGCCTGCTAGGCGTGCCCATTTTTATGGCCGTGATGTGGGTGGTGTTTAAGCTGACGGCCGTTGTCTCCGCGCCGCTGCTCGATTGGGTAGATGGCGTGATCAGCGGCCCCGTCACCCATTGGGCCACAATCGTCATGGGCTGGGTTGGCCTGGGCGGCTCCTGGGTAGAGGCATTGTTAGTGGATGGCGTGATCACCGGCGTGGGCGGCGTGCTGGTCTTTGTGCCGGTGCTGATGTTCCTCTACGTCTCGCTGGCCGTGCTGGAAGACACCGGCTACATGGCCCGTGCCGCCTTCGTGATGGACGGGTTGATGAACCGCATCGGCCTGCAAGGCAAAAGCTTTTTGCCCATGATGGTTGGTTTTGGCTGCACCGTGCCGGCCATCTACGCCACGCGCACCCTGGAAAACGAAAAAGATCGCATCCTCACCGGCCTGCTGGTGCCCTTTATGAGCTGCGGGGCGCGCCTGCCGGTGTACGTGCTGTTTGCCACCGTGTTTTTCTCGGCGTATGCCGGGGCGGTGGTGTTTAGCATGTACGTGCTGGGGATTGTAACGGCCGTTCTCCTCGGCCTCATCCTGCGCAAAACCCTCTTCAAAGACAAAGAACAAACCGCCCTGCTGATGGAACTGCCGCCCTACCGCCGCCCCAACTGGCGCACCATCTGGTTGCACACCTGGGAGCGCACGCGCTCTTTCATCCAAAACGCCTGGTCACTTATCCTCATCACCAGCGTCGTTTTGTGGCTGCTGATGGCCATCCCTGTGGGCGCGGACGGTGGCTCTTTTGCCAACACCGACGTGGACCACAGTTTGTTTTCATCTGTCGCCGGAGCCATCAGCCCGGCGCTGGAGCCGCTGGGCTTTGGGACGTGGGAGGCCAGCGGCGCGTTGATCAGCGGCTTTGTGGCCAAAGAAGTGGTGGTCAGCACCTTTGCGCAGGTGTATGGCCTGCAAGACAGCGGCGCAGCGGCCGCGCCGACGACCTTTGGGCAGGATGTGGTGGAGATTGTGCGCGGGTTTGGCACGGCCGTTCTCGATACCGTCAAAGCCATCCCGCTTATCGTCGGCCTTGATGTGCGCGGCGAGAGCAGCGAGACGATTCCTGGCGGCCTGCGCCAGGCCGTGTACGAAGGCTTCAACGCTTCCAGCGGCGGCCACGCAGCCCTGGCCGGTCTGGCTTTTATGGTCTTTGTGCTTATTTACACCCCCTGCATGGTTGCCGCCGCCGCCGAACGACACGAATTGGGCGCCAAGTGGATGTGGCGCAGCGTCATCGGGCAGCTTGTTTTGGCCTGGCTGATGGCTTTGGCCGTCTTTCAGGGCGGCCTGCTGTTGGGATTAGGATAACAGTTTATGCTGAAAGAAGTCTTGCACGCGATTGAATCGGCCAACGGCCCTGTCCATGTAGCCGAGTTGAGCCGCCAGTTGGGGATCGAGCGCACGGCGCTGGAAGGGATGATTGCTTATTGGGTGCAGCACGGCCGTTTGCAAGACGATTCCGCTCCCCAAGAAAGCTGCGACCCGGGCGGCCACTGCGGCCCGACCTGCACCGGCACGGCCACCTGCGCCTTCGTAGTGAAAATGCCCAAATCATACAGCGTGAAACGGAGCTAGCGCGAGAGCGAGCGCGAGTGGAAGGAAAACACTCTTGTTCCGGCTAAAAAGGGCTTGACACGGCCAAATAGCTATGCTACCTTCTTAACCATGAGATACACGCACAACAACCAATTATTGTTAGGCCATTTGTTACTTGGCAGTCCTGCTGCCAGAGTGGGTTGGCGCGTGCCCCAAAGTTGGTCCATTTAGCAACATCTCCTTGTTGATTTTGTAAAAAGGCCACAGGCACAAGCCCTGTGGCCTTTTGTTTTTTCAGCCTTGTTTTCCAGCCACGCCGCCCACCGCGTGGCTTTTTGTTTTCTGATGGGTACACGGATGACACGGATAACACGAATTGAAAGGATCTTTGTAAAGGTCAAAAGTTAGACGTCGTCATTCTGAACGGAGTCTGCGGAGTGAAGAATCTCTGATTGTCTGCCGCCAGGGGATTCTTCCTCGAAGACTCGTCAGAATGACGGCGAAGAACTTCATAATTCATCATTTTTTTGGAGAGTAAACGATGACAACCAAACCTAACCGACAAGCACACGGCCGTTACCCCTTCCCGGCCATCGAAGCAAAATGGCGGCCCTATTGGCAGGCTAACGACCTGTACCAGACCGGCCATGATCCGGCCAAACCGGACGTGTACATTCTGGATTTTTTCCCGTACCCGTCGGGCGATGGGCTGTCGGTGGGACACGGCCGTAACTACGTGCCCACCTGCGTCAGCAGCCGCTTTATGCGCATGAACGGCCGTAACGTGCTGCACCCGATGGGTTGGGACGCCTTCGGCCTGCCCGCCGAAAACTACGCCATTCGCCACGGCATCCATCCCCGCCAGAGCAGCGCCCAATTTTCCGCCACCTACAAACGCCAGATGCAGCTGCTGGAATGCTCCTACGACTGGTCGCGCGAGTTCAGCTCCACCGACCCGGCCTATTACCGCTGGACGCAGTGGTTTTTCCTGCTGCTGTTTAAGCGCGGGCTGGCTTACCGCGCCCCCGGCAGCCAGTGGTGGTGCCCCCAATGCCAGACCATCCTGGCCAATGAACAGGTAGAAGACGGCCGTTGCTGGCGCTGCGGCACGCCGGTCGTCAAAAAAGAGCTGGACCAGTGGTACTTTAAAATCACCGCCTACGCCGACCGGCTGCTGGCCGATCTGGACACGGTGGACTGGCCGGAAGCCATCAAAATTATGCAGCGCAACTGGATTGGCCGTTCTGAAGGCGCGGAAGTGTTGTTTGACGTGGCGGATTGCGAGCCGATTTCCGTTTTCACCACCCGACCGGACACGCTGTTTGGCGTGACGTTTCTGGCGCTGGCCCCGGAGCATCCGCTGGTAAACCAGATTACCACGCCGGAGTGGGAAACGGCCGTCGCCCAATACGCCGCCCAGACCCAGCAGCGCAGCGACATCGATCGCCAATCGACCGAACAGGAAAAAACCGGGGTCTTCACCGGCGCTTATGCCAGCCACCCGCTGCACGGCGGGCGCATTCCCATCTGGGTGGCGGATTATGTGCTGCCTGGCTACGGCAGCGGCGCGGTGATGGGCGTACCCGCCCACGACACGCGCGACTTCGCCTTCGCCCACAAGTACGATCTGCCCATCGTCGAGGTAGTCTGTGCAGATGGGACGGCGCAGGGAACGGCCGTCTGCCACACCGCCCCCGGCGTGATGATCCATTCCGGCCCGTACTCCGGGCAGACCTCCGCCGCGGGCGGCGCGGCCATCGTCGCCGACCTGGCGGTGCAGGGCCAGGGGCAGCCGCAAACCAGCTACAAAATCCGCGACTGGCTGATCTCGCGGCAGCGCTACTGGGGCGCGCCCATTCCCATCGTCCACTGCCCGGCGTGCGGCCCCGTGGCCGTGCCGGAAGACCAACTGCCGGTCCTGCTGCCGGACACCACCGATTTTGCGCCGGCAGGCGACGGCCGTTCCCCCCTGGCGCGCATCGACGAGTGGGTGCAAACCACCTGCCCACAGTGCGCCGGCCCGGCTCGCCGCGAAACCGACACCATGGACGGCTTCGCCTGCTCCTCCTGGTACTTCCTGCGCTTCCCCAATCCGCAGTACGATGAGGGGCCGTTTGACCCGACGGCCGTGCGCCGCTGGCTGCCGGTGGAGACGTATGTGGGTGGGGCGGAACACGCCGTCATGCACTTGCTGTACGCCCGTTTCTGGACCAAAGTGATGGCCGACGCCGGGCTGATCGACTTCGTGGAACCGTTCACCCAACTGCGCAATCAAGGGATTCTGCTGGCGGCCAGCGACGGCCGTCGCATGTCCAAATCGCGCGGCAACGTGGTTACGCCCGACGCCATGATCGCCCGCTACGGCACGGACGCGCTGCGCGCCTATCTGCTGTTCCTGGGTCCGTTCGACGCCGAAGTAACCTGGGACGAGGCCGGGATTCGCGGGGTGACACGCTTTCTGGATAAATTTTGGCGGCTGGCGGGGGGATTTAACACCGAGGCGCAGAGGCGCGGAGAGGAAAAGGAAGATGCCGGCTTTGAGCGGCGGCGGCATCAGGTGATTCAGCGGGTGACGGGGGATATGGCGGAGTTTCGCTTTAATACGGCCGTGGCCGCCCTGATGGAATACCTGAACTATCTGACCGACTACCGGGATGCGGCCATTTCGGCGGCGCAGTGGCGGCGGACGCTGGAGAGCTTTACACTGCTGCTGGCCCCCATTTGCCCGTTCATCAGCGAGGAGGTGTGGCAGACTTCGCTGGGGCACGGCTCATCGGTCCACCGGCAGGCATGGCCCAGGTTTGACGAGGCGCTGACGGTGGCCGCGCAGGTGACGTTGCCGGTGCAGGTGAATGGCAAGGTGCGCGACCGGATTGTGGTGGCGGTGGATGCGGCGGCGGATGTGGTGGGGGAAACGGCCGTGTCGGCGCCGGGTGTGCAGCGGCACGTAAACGGCCGTGCCATCCAACAACTCATCATCGTGCCCAACAAGCTGGTGAATATAGTGGTGGGATAATAAAAAAAGAGTAACCATACAAACCCCAAGGGTTTGCACCTGAGGATTTGGATTATTTGGGTATCAAACCCTTGGGGTCTTGCCAGAGAAGCCTGAATAGTTACAAAAAAGATTGGTCCAATCTTGGAGATTGGACCAATCTAATACACGTTGCACTAACGGCTTATGGCTGACAGCCAACAACCTACGGAATGCACAATACCTGCCCGGCGTAAATCAGGTTCAGGTTGTAAATGCGGTTCGCCTGAGCGATAGACCAGGGGTTTGTCCCATACCAGGCGCTAATCCGATTCAGGTTGTCGCCGTACTGGACAGTGTGATAGTAACGACAAAATGCGGGCGGCGACGGCGGCGCGGGCGGCATATAGTTGCTGGGGATAAACAGCACCGTACCGGCGAAAATGAGATTGGGATTCCAAATTTGCGGGTTGGCGGCCATAATCGCCTGTGTCGTCGTGCCGTAAAGACGAGCAATACTGGACAGTGTTTCACCCCAACGAATGGTGTGGTACACCCCGCCAGTTTGCTGCGCGGGCGCTGCTTGCGTGGTGGCCGTCAGCCCAAGCAGCAGCACAAACGCCAATACCAGAACCAGCAACATTTTTTGCTTGCTAAAGCGTTGGATAATCTGCATATTTCCTCCTGCGTATTGCGAAATAGCTGTCTTGGTGACAGCATAACCGACCCAATGCACCTTAACATAAAGGCGAATTTACTATAGCATATTTATAAGATGGCTGACAAGGGGGGAGCAGGCTAGATTATGCGAAAAAAACGCGTTTTTCACAAAAAAAGACGGCCGTAAAACGGCCGTCTTCTCATTACAAAATTTTTGCGCAGCCAAAACGTCCACATTCCAGTTTTGGCAGATGGATCAATTAGGCGCGAGTGCTGTATTCGCCTGTTTCCGTATTCACTTTAATGCGGTCACCTATCTGGATGAACAGCGGCGTTTTCACGCGCAGACCCGTTTCTGTGACTACTTCTTTGGTCGCGCCGGTTGCCGTATCGCCGGCCACCGCATTTTCCGCCTCAACAACTTCAAATTCCATCGATTTAGGCAAAATATAGTCCAGAATTTCACCTTCATACGACAGCAGTTCCAGTTCCATGTTATCCCGCAGATAGTGCTTATCATCTTCCAGGACGGCATGAGCGACCTGCTTTTGCTCAAAGGTGTCGGTATTCATGAAAACGTGGAATTGGCCGTCATCATACAGGTACTGGTAGGTAACTTTATCCAGACGAATATCTTCCACGCGGTCACCAGAAGTGAAGGTTATTTGCAAGTTCGACCCGGTGCGTAAATCTTTGACATTTACGCGGATGGTTGCTTTGCCGCGCCCTGGTTTGTTGTGGCTGTATTCGGTTACTTTATACAAATTGTCGTTTAGGGTGAAAGAGACCCCACGACGCAGTTGATTTACATCAATCATTTTTTGACGCTCCTGTTGTCAATATAAATTATGGAAACACTTGGCTGATGCCCTGACCGGCAGGGAAGTTTTAAACGAAGGGGTCGCGGCGCGCGCGACGATTCCACCATAAAACGGCCGTTGACGAACCCGCCAACAATAACACCCCGGCAATGAACCATAAAAGTTCATTGAGCGGCGTTTCGCTGGTCATGGAAAAACTGCCCAACTCGATGACAAGCGGCCAAATAATCATGACTCCAGTTTATCATATTTTACAGCCATGTTAAAATAGGCTCGATCGATCAGTTTATCGGCCACAGATTCGCAGATTTTCTTTGTATCCATGTGTATCTGCGTTCATCCATATCACCAATTTTGCTCAAGGAGACTTTTTATGACCAAAGAAATCATTCACACGGACCATGCCCCGGCGGCATTGGGACCCTATTCGCAGGCCGTGAAAGTGGGCAATCTGATTTTTACGGCCGGTCAGGTGGGTTTAGACCCGGCGACCGGCAAGTTGGTGGAAGACGATATTAGCATCCAGACAGAGCGGGTGCTGCAAAACCTGACGGCCGTTCTGGCGGCCGCCGGAGCCACGCTGGACAATGTGGTGAAATGCACCGTCTTTTTAAAGGACATGGGCGAGTTTGCGGCGATGAATGCGGTATACGGCCGTTACTTTACCCAACAGCACCCGGCTCGCTCGGCCGTACAGGTGGCCGCGCTGCCATTAGGCGCGCGCGTGGAAATCGAAGCCATCGCCCTGCTATCCAATTAGGTTCCATTCATGGGCAAAGACACGATTTTGGTGGTGGATGACGAGGCCAACATCCGTGATCTGGCGCGGATGTACCTGGAAAAAGATGGCTACCGCGTAGATACAATGACTAACGGCCGTGATGCCCTGGCCTACATCAAAAAAACGCCACCCACCCTGATAGTTCTCGATCTGATGCTGCCGGAGATAGACGGCTGGGAAGTATGCCGCCGCGTGCGCGCCGAAAGCGGGCTGCCCATCATCATGCTCACCGCCCGCGACGACGACATCGACAAAATAGTCGGCCTGGAAATGGGCGCCGACGATTACCTGACCAAACCTTTCAATCCGCGAGAGCTGGTGGCTCGTGTGCGCGCCATCTTGCGGCGAACCACATCGCTATCCGATCCGACGGCCGGCAAGGTGCGCCAGGCAGGCAACGTGCTGGTGGACCCCGCCAGCCACGAGGTGACGGTTGCCGGCGAACGGATTGCTTTGCGCACCAAAGAATTCGACCTGCTGATTACGCTGATAGACCATGTGAACATGGTGCTTTCGCGGGATCAATTGTTGGATCTGGTGTGGGGGTATGAATTTTACGGCCGTACACGCACCGTAGACGTCCATGTGGCCCATTTGCGAGAAAGATTAGAAGGCAGCAGCCTGACCATCGAAACGGTCTGGGGTAAAGGCTACAAACTCGTTTCCACGGAGAGTGTATAAGCGCTTTCGATTTTACAAAAGCATTACACATTCCTCATCTCCCCTTCAGTTTCAGGCGATAAACTGGAATCACTATGTTCAACACATTACGCAGCCGCCTGTTTCTTTCTTACATCGGCGTGATTGCCATTGCCTTGTTGGTGGTGGCCATGTCTTTGCTGTTCTTTGCCACCCGGCCGGGCGTGCGTTACTTATCGACCATGCAGCATTTGGCGGCGGTGGGCACTAGCAACCGCCAGGAGTTGTTCCGGCTGCTGGAGACCGGCGCAGACACAACGGCTTACGAGCGGCTGCTAAACGAAACGGCCGTTACCAACAACGTCCGCGTCCTCATCGCCGATATTTCCAGCAAACAAATTCTCTATGATAGCGACCCGAGTCAGAGTTGGCTGGGCGGCACTATCGAGGGGGTGCAAAATTTGCGCCGCCTGCTGCCCAATGTCGACAGCAACGCCATAACCGGCCTCTTCCAATATTCCGACGGCTCACGCTGGTTGGTGTATTCTCAGCCCATTTCGGCCAGCGGACTGGGGCGGCTGCAAATTTTTTACGCTGCCCCGGAACCGACCACGTTTTCGTTTTTTCGGCAATCTTTTTTACGGCCGTTAACCGTCGGCGCGGGAATTGCCCTACTGCTGGCGGTTTTGCTGGCGGTGGGCATTGCCAATTGGGTTACACGGCCGTTGCGCCAGATGGTCGGCGCGGCCGAAGGCATTACCCGTGGCGATTATGACCAGCAGCTATCGCTAGACGGCCCCGACGAAGTGCAGCGGTTGGCCGGTAGTTTTAACAGCATGGCCAGCCAGGTAAAAATGTCGCAGCAGACACAGCGCGATTTTGTCAGCAATGTGTCGCACGATCTTAAAACGCCGCTCACGTCCATCCTCGGGTGGAGCCAATCGTTGTTGGACGGCACGGCCGTTACCGAGCCGGAACGCCAGCAGGCGGCAGCTATCATCCACAACGAAACGGGACGAATGCAGCGAATGGTGAACCAACTGCTGGACCTGGCGCGCATCGAGTCCGGCCAATTAAAATTGGTGGGTGAGCAGGTTGATTTGCAACAAATGCTGCTCGAATTGCAAGAAAACCTCACCCGGCGCGCCCAAGAACAGGCAGTTCACCTCACGAGCGATTTGCAGCCATCGCCGCCTATCTGGGGCGATTATGACCGGCTGATGCAAGTTTTCAGCAATCTGGCCGACAACGCGCTGGTCCACACGCCATCGGGCGGACGCGTTCACCTGAGTTTGAAGACGCATGGGGCGCAGGCGGTAGAAGTGACTGTTCAGGATACCGGCGCAGGCATTGCCGCCGAAGATTTGCCGCGTATTTTTGAACGGTTTTATCAGGCAGATAAATCACGGGCGCGAGGAAACGGCCGTCCGGGTTCTGGTTTAGGTCTGGCTATTGTGCGGGAACTGGTCGAAGCCCATCGGGGAACAATACGCGCGTACAGCCAGCCGGGCAAAGGCAGCGCATTTGTGGTGCGGCTGCCGGTTCGCAGGCAACCAGAAGCCGCCGCAGCGACTCGGCCAGGCTGATAGTTTCTAAACTACGCCAACGCCATTTGGCGCGCCTGACACAATACGCAACCTCTCAACAAATTCGCTGAGCATGATGGCTGTGGCTCCCCAAACTTTATGTCCTTGCACGGCAAAAAAAGGCACAGTTACCTGGCTGCCACGGAAATCCCAGGGTTCGGCGGTTGCTGATGCGGGATCTAATAAATCGCGCAGGGGCACCTCGATGATCTCGGCAACTTCCTCCACGGACGGGCGGAAGTGGGGGCGCCGGTCGGATTGGTACCAACCGATAAATGGGTGAACCATAAACCCGGAGGGTGGGATGTAAATGGGGGTTAACTGACCAAGCGGGGAAACGGCCGTGCCGGCCACCCCAATTTCTTCCTCAGTTTCGCGCAGGGCGGTGTCGAGTAAGGTTTCCCCTTGTTCCTGCCGCCCGCCAGGAAAGGAAATTTGCCCGGCGTGCGACGGTAAATCATCCCGCCGCCGGGTCAATACCAGATACAACTCCCCATCATGACAGTACAGCAGCAGCAGCACCGCGCCAATGCGCAATGGTTCGTTGTCGGCCGGCAGACGCCGCCCGGCACCGCCAAAGGGCATCATCTTTTTCTGGGCGGATTCTATGTCAAACGCTTTCAGGGACAGCGCTTTTTCTACGTTATCTAACACACAAGATTGTTTCATAAGCAGATGCAAACGGCCGTTTTTGCCAGATTGACAAATTGCCCGTCAGGCGCTTTGAGCGCGCCCCTCTCCACCGTGAAATTTATAGCCCGTTCCCCGTTCGGAAACAATATATTGCGGGCGAGATTTGTCTTCATGATCTTCGATTTTTCGACGCAGCCGGTGCATGTGTACGTGCAAGCGGTCTTCGTAAGCCGGTTCCAGCGGCCACAACCGGCGCAAAATGTATTCTGTGGTCACCGTTTGCCCCGCTTGGCGCATGAGAATGTATAACAATTTCGTTTCTGTGGGCGTCAGGGTGACGGGATCGCCGTGGATCAACGCTTTGCGCTGGGGGAAATCAATCACCAGGCGGTCGTCAATCCGCGTCAGGGCGTCCAGGTGGAAGGCAAAGCCGCCAAGGTGCTTGAGCACACGGCGGACACGGGCGACCAATTCGCCGGGGTTGAAGGGCTTGATCATGTAATCTTCGGCGTATTTTTCTAGCCCTTCAATGACGGTTTCTTCTTCGTTAACGGCCGTCAGCATAATAATCGGTAAATCGCTAAATTGATGAACCGTATGGCAGAACTCAAAACCGCTCATGCCGGGAGGCATATGCAGGTCCACAACGGCCAGATGAGGCAATCCCTCCGTATGCAAAATGCCTAAAGCCTCTTCACCGGAAGAAGCCGTGATGGCCTTGAAGGAGGCATTTTGCAAAGCAAATTGTACAATCCGCAGCGTATACTGGTTGTCATCAACCACAAGGATCAAAATGTCTTGTTCTGAGTTTTCCATGAATAGTCGCTAAAGCCTCGAATCCATTCTCTGTAGGGCAGCAAGTGAGACTGCAAAATTGGCAGCGTATGTTAGGCATCATGCCAAAACACGTAGCCAATTCCGCGTTGGGAGCGGATGTAATGGGGATGTGTTGGGTCTTTTTCAATTTTGGTGCGCAGGCGATGAATGTAAACGCGCAGGCGTTCGTCATGGTCTACATCGTGGGGCCACAGGCGGCGCAGCAAGTAATCGTTGGTAATGGCCTTCCCGGCGGAACGAATCAAGATATATAAAAGCTTGGTTTCTGTGGGCGTAAGGGTCACGGGCTTGCCATCCACAATGGCTTGCCCACCGGTCAGGTTGAGGGTGAGTCGCGGATCGATCCGGGTGGCGGAGTTCAGGAGGTAGGGAGGATTTCCGATACGCCGCAGAATCCGGCGTACACGGGCGATGAGTTCTCCTGGCAAAAAGGGCTTGGTTAAATAATCCTCCGCGAAGCGGTCGATGGTCTGCGTGATGGTGTCTTCGTCTTCTATGGCGGTGAGCATGATGATGGGCAAATCGCAAAATGTGTGCACCACTTCGCAGAATTCCAGGCCGTCCATGCCAAACGGCATATTGATGTCTACCACGGCCAAACTAGGAAGCTGGTTCCGCCGGATCCAGTCCAGAGCATCTTCGGCAGAGGGAACGGCCGTTACCTGAAACCCACTTCGGCTCAAGGCTTCTTCGATCATCTCCAACACCAGGATATCGTCATCGATGACCAAAATATGAAAAACAGTTGGGTCAAATTCACTCATGAATTGCCTTTACGGTGTCATACAGCATGTACAACAAATCAGCGGCCAGAAAAAGCGAGTGTCCTACCTTTTCAAGCTATGAAAAATGTTCACCGTTGTCAGTTATGATGGGTAAAGTGACGGCTTCCTGCCTTTGCAAGATGCCAATTGTAACAAAGCCGTTCCACATACTCAACTTTGTGGCGCGTCAGCGCGTCAGCGTGTTAGAGGCTAGCTATTGGGCTTGAAGGTAGTAATTCGGCACATTGTAGGAATGAAAATTAATTCATTATTCAATTCTCGTTCCTTAGCGGTGATTGGGGAACCACAGCCTGGCGTCTGTCTGATTTACCGGACTGGCTGATTTTTTCTACCGCCATAGAAAAACAAGGGTGTGGCTAATTAGGGGTTGCGGGGAACGGCCGTTATAATTGCCCACCTTTACCACTTATAAAATCGAGGAGTAACCACATGCCTAAACCAATTCCGGAAGCCTACCAGGACCTGCTAACAGGACCGGTCTCGGTCACAATGGCCACTATCATGCCCGACGGCACACCCCAACTATCGGTCGTCTGGTGCAGTTACGATGGCGAATTTGTTCTGGTGAATACAGCCCGCGGCCGGCAAAAAGACAAAAATCTCCAGGCGCGCCCTGTGGCAAGCATCCTGGCCATTGATCCACAAAATCCGTATCGCTATCTAGAGATTCGCGGCCACGTGGAACTAACCGAAGAAGGCGCCAAGGAACACATCAACGAAATGGCGCGGTTGTATCGCGGCGTGCCCGCCTATTATGGCTTTTCCGCCCCGGCCGAATTGGAACAAAAAGAAACCCGCGTTTTGTGCAAAATCACACCCACCCATGTGGTGGCAAGAGGCTAATTCTGAACCAAACAGCCAACACTCCCCCACCGCGACTGGCTGCGCTGCAATACCGCGATTTTCGCCTCTTTTGGATTGGACGCTTTCTTTCCACCACCGGCTCGCAGATGCAGTTGATCGCCGTTAACTGGCATATTTTTGCTTTGCTGCGCGGCCAGGTTTTCACCTTGTCGCTGCTGGGGCGCGAATTCGACCTGGGCGCGGAGGCGCTGGGGCTGGGCACGCTGGGGTTGGTGCGTATTGTGCCAATTGTGTTGTTTGCCCTTCTGGGCGGGCTTCTGGCGGACACAGTAGATCGGCGGAAGCTGCTGATTTGGGCGCAGGTAGCAGCCATGTTTTTTGCGGCTGCGCTGGCGATTTTGACGTTGAACGGCCGTATCACCATCCCCCTCATCTACCTGCTCACCGCCGCCGGTTCAGCCGCAGCCGCCTTCGATGAACCGGCGCGGCAATCCATCGTGCCCAATCTCGTGCCCAAAAAACACCTGACCAACGCGGTCAGCCTGAACACCATGTTGTGGGAATTGGCGACCATTATCGGGCCGGCGTTGGGCGGCGTCCTGGTGGGTTCGTTTGACGTGGGCGTGGTCTATGCGGTGAATGCGGTATCGTTTACGGCCGTGATCATCGCCCTTCTCCTCATGAACTATCGCGGCAAGCCGGCCGCTATCAGCACCGGCCTGGGCTGGTCGGCGCTGGTAGAAGGCTTTCAATTCACCTACCGCACGCGCATTATTTGGGGAACCATGCTGCTGGATTTCATGGCCACCTTCTTCAGTTCAGCGCGCACCATGCTGCCCATCGTGGCCACCGATTTGTTGGGGTTAGGGCCGACCGGGTATGGCCTGCTGGCTACGGCGCAATCAGTAGGGGCGCTTATGGCCGGCGGCGTGATGGCTTTGCGTCGAGACATTTACCGGCAGGGCGCAGTCTTGTTGATCAGCGTGGCCGTTTACGGCGCGGCGACGGCGCTGTTCGGCTTTTCCACCACTTTCTGGCTCTCTTACCTTTTGTTTGCCCTGACGGGCGCGGGTGACACGGTGTCTACGGTCATACGCGGCACGCTGCGGCAGCTTAACACGCCAGATCATTTACGCGGCCGAATGACCAGCGTGAATATGATGTTTTTTATGGGCGGGCCGCAGTTGGGCGAGCTGGAAGCGGGTCTTGTGGCGGCGGCGTTTGGCGTGCCGTTTGCCATCATCACCGGCGGCGTGATTACGGTGGCGCTAACAGGCGTGATTGCCTGGCGGTACCCCAGTTTGCGCCATTACGTGGGGCAGCCAGCAGTTGACGAGTAAAGAGGGGGATGCGATCAGAACGGCCGTGTTCAATCCGACTGCCGTGTCAGGACGATCAGGCCGGCAAACAGGAGGCCGATACCCAACCAGGCCGTGGGTCCTAATTGTTCCCCAACGACCACTATGCCCAGCAGACCGGCGGTGAGCGGTTCAGCCAGAGTCAGGCTAACGGCCGTTGCCGCCGACACCCGCTTCAACCCCATCGTAAACACCAGGTAAGCCACCGCCATCGTCACCACGCCCAGATGCAACCCCACCAGCATTCCACGCGGCTCAAGCAGCCAGCGCATGTCCAGCCGCCACCACAGCGGCAGCAAAAAAAGCGCCCCCAGGCCAAAAACCACGCCTGTCACCACATGCGGCGGTCTGTCGGCCAATAGAATTTTGCCCGCTATGGTAAAAATCGCGTAAGCCAATCCGGCGCCCATCGCCAAAAACATGCCCAACACATCCACATGCACACTGCCGCTGCCGGCCAAAATCAACATGGCGCAGCCCGCAATCGCCAGCGCGGTCGCCACAAACCAGTTTCGTCCCGGCCACTGCCGCCAAACCAACCAGGTGAGCAGTCCCGCCAAAATGGGTGAACTGCCAATGCCCACGATGGTTCCCACCGCCACCCCCGTGCGGGCCACCCCGGCAAAGAAAAAGAGTTGATACCCGGCGACGCCGACCGTGGCTAACAGCGTGGGCAGCACAGGCCAGCGCGGGCCGCCGCGCCAGCCGCCTTTGATCAAGACCAGCAGCACCAGGGCGATGCCGCCAAAGACCATGCGCACGCTGCCCACAGCCAGCGGTGACGCGCCCGCCGGGGCAAATGTCTGCGCCGTGCCGGTTGTGCCCCACAAAACGGAAGCTGTGAGGACGAGCAGAGCGCCGGAGGATGGTTTAGTCGACATAACTGTTAGGAGTTGAGGATTGGAGATTGGCGGCTGGCCCAATCTTTACGCATCAATCCGTTTTAACCACTTTAAGATGGCCTCGGCAACGGGTAACGGCCGTTCCATCGTCAGCATGTGGCCTGCATTTTCTATTTGCAGGAACGTGGCCTGAGGCTGTTTTTTCTGCCACAACTGCCACGCTTCGGGGAAAATGGTGTCGGTTTGGGCAGCGCGAATGCCCAATGTGGGCTGTGTGACCTGGGAGATGGCCTGCCAGACAGCCTGCGGCGGCGTGGCGTAAATTTGCGCTTCCCATTCGCGGGGGAAAGCCAGGGTCAGATCACGGCCGTCCGCAACGAGCGCGAAATTGACATAATCCCACAAGCTATCATCCGACCAGCTCGCAAACACCTCTTTACTGCGAAAGCGGTCAAAAGCCGCCTGCCGCGATGGCCAGCGATCGCGTCGGCGCAGCGCGCTTTGCACCATCGGCATCAGGAACGCCTGTTCAGGGTGCGCGACGGCCATTTGCAAAATCTGCGGCGGCAGAAAAACCGGCTCAATAAGAACCAGGGCGCGGAAGAGAGACGGCCGTTTCACCGCCGCATACATCGTCGCCACCGCCCCCAACGAATGACCGATACCGACAACCTGTTCCCAGCCTTGCTGCTCAAAAAAATGGATCAAATCATCGGCAATGATCTGCCAATCGCCCTGCAATTCGGCCGGCTCCGTGTCCGGCCACAACGGACGGTGGTGAACAGCCTCAACGTGATACTGCGCCAGAAATGGCGCAACAAACTGGCGGTAACAGGCCGGTGGGTACGCATTGGCATGGGCAAAATGAATCATCGGCCCATCGCCGCCAAAATTATGAAAAGGGATACCAGTTGCCAACAAACAATCTCCTGAACTACACAAACCCAAAGGCAAAATAAAAAGCCGAGGAATAACCTCGGCTTTTTATTATACGCGCGAAATTTGTTTAATCTTGCGAGATGGTGGAAACGGCCGTTTGCAATCCAGGCTCATCCGCCGCCGATTCCTGTCGGTCACTACGCCGCACCGACCAGACGATCAGGATAATACAAATCGCCACAATCACCATAATCGTCGGCGTCAAACCGGTATACTGCACCACAATCGGCGCCAAAATCAAAGCAACCAGATTCATCACCTTGATCATCGGGTTCAAAGCCGGACCGGCCGTATCCTTCAACGGATCGCCCACCGTATCGCCGACAACCGAAGCTTTATGATTTTCACTCCCTTTGCCGTTGTAGTTGCCATCTTCCACATACTTCTTGGCGTTATCCCAGGCGCCACCTGCATTCGCCATAAACACCGCCAGCAGTTGCCCAGAAACAATAACGCCGGCCAGGAAACCACCCAACGCCTGCTCTTTGAGCAACAAACCCACCGCAATCGGGGAAAGAATAGCAATCAACCCCAACGGAACCAGCTCCGACTGCGCCGCTTTCGTAGAAATCGTAACAGCGTTCGCATAATCCGGCGTGCGTTCGCCACTCATAATCTCCGGAATGCGCAGTTGACGCCGCACCTCAGCCATGATGTAGCCGGCCGCCCGATTAACCGCTTTAATCAGCAAGCCGCCAAACAACAGCGGCAGCGCCCCGCCAATCAACAAACCCACAAATACCGTCGGATCCGCCAGATTAATCACCCGTTGGAAAGAATCCATGCGCTCGGCCGGCAGCACCCGTTCGATGTCGGTGAAAAACGCGCCAAAGAGTGAAACGGCCGCAATCACCGCCGAACCAATCGCAATACCTTTGGTAATAGCCTTGGTCGTATTACCCGCCGCATCCAGATCAGCCAAAATCTGCCGCGATTCAGGCGAGAACTCCTCGCCGGCCAGTTCCGCAACGCCATTGGCATTATCGGCGATGGGACCAAACGTATCCATGCTCACATTGTTGCCCGTGTGCGAAAGCATCCCTACGCCAATCAACGACACACCAAACAAAATGTAGATAAACGGATCCCCATTAGCTACGCCCTCGCCCTGCATACTGATCAGGAACAGGGCAGCGACAATGGTCCACATGGCAAAGAAAAGACCGCTGACCATATCTTTCTTCATATAACCACGAACCAGAAAACCAACAGCAACAATTGCCGCAATCACCAGGGCTGGAATATACAGGCTGGTCGGGAAAACAACTGTATACACCAAAATCGAGGCCGAAATACTGGCTACAATCACCAACACCGACCAGACGCTGGACAAATAACCCAACGAAAGTCCTTCCAAAATGACCAGGGCCGGCCCAAATGCGGTCGCTTTGGAGATATTACGCACACGCGGGCTGTTGGCGCTGGTGGCCAAAGCTGTGAGCGGGTTAAAAACCACGGCCAAAGCCACGCCAACAGAAACCAGAGCGCCCAACGACAAATGCGAAATCATGCTGCCATCCGGGTACTGCGCGCTGGCATAAAAAACAGAGATCAAAAACGTCGAAATAATGGTGATACCACTCGACAACTCGTAGCTTTTGTACATCGCCTCTTCAGCGTCTTCCACATTCCATATGGAGACAGCGTACGTGCCGACAATCGAACTCACTACGCCAACGCCGCGCACCAACAAGGGCAAAACGATCCAGAACAGATGCCCGGTCATGGCCGTCAGGGCCAGACCCAAAATCAGGCTGGAAACGATGGTCACTTCATAAGATTCAAAGATGTCGGCGGCCATACCGGCGCAGTCGCCCACATTATCGCCCACCAGGTCGGCAATAACGGCCGCATTCCGCGGATCATCCTCTTCCATGCCGGCTTCCACTTTACCAACCAGGTCTGCGCCCACGTCGGCAGCCTTGGTATAAATGCCGCCGCCCACGCGCATAAACAACGCCAGCAGCGTGCCGCCAAAACCAAAACCCAGCAGCACATCTGGCGCAGCCTTGCCAAACATAATAAAGATCAGAGTGCCCCCTAACAACCCCAACCCATCCGTGAGCATGCCGGTGATAGTTCCGGAACGATAAGCAATGGTCAATGCTTTCTTAAAACTGGTTCGCGAGGCAGCAGCAACACGCACGTTGCCCTGAACGGCCATGTTCATGCCAACAAAGCCAACCGTCGCCGAAAACGTAGCGCCCATCATAAAAGCGATCGCTCGACCACTGGCAATCCACCAGGTTGCGGCCGAACACGTCACGGTTGCGCTTACCCGTTCCGGGTTAAAGGCTGCATATCCGTTGGCAGTGGCTATATCTTTGGGTATTTGAGTTTGGAGAAGGGCTAAAACTTCGGCTTCGGCCAGATTGGTGTTGGCGGCGATATCTTGAGCATAAGCTGTTTCTACCGCGCTGCCACAGAATAACTCATTGGCCTCTCCTGTGGGTTTCACCAATGCCACACTCAAGAACATGGCTACAGTCAGGATGGCTATCAGAATGACGATGGTGCGTAACTGTGTACGTAGATACGCATTGGCGCCATCCCGAATGAACCCCCAGATACGCTGCATGGCTTCGCTGCCTTTATCGGCGGCAAAGGTTTGCCGGGCGAGCCAATAGGCATATCCTAACGCAATAAAGGCCGTTGCTAAAACCACGTAGATCATGGTCTGCTCAAACGGCGAGATCCCGTGCATCGCGGACATATATATAACCTCCTTGGGAAGAATTCCATTGTCTGATGGAATCCTGCTTGCCTCCACAGATGGGTTTGTTTGCGTGGAGGTGTTGTCAATCGCCAAATCGCGGGCATTTTCTCATAACGCCCGTTACAAACGTATTGATAAATGTCACATCTATGTGTTGCCGTCTGTCATCTGTCTTTTTTAGTATACTCTGTACATAATTTTTGGCACTAAATTCAGATATTTTGTCCTTGATCGATTTGGGTGGTAATGGTGTTTGTGCGTTCCGGCGTCCCGTGCCGGTTTTTTGTAATCAGGAGTCGTTCGGTTGGGCGGCCAGGATTCAAACAGGTTGCTCTCTTCGTTCATGTTTTTCGGAATGCACAGCGGGCAGGGTTCATCCTATGCTGGATTGATGGATGATGTTCGGGGTTGGGTTTTCAGTGTTATAATTCTGCAGGGATATTACAGGAAGGAGAATGGACATCTGAAGGAACAATTTTTGTCAGGTCTGGTTACAAAAGCGATCAGTGGATTTTTTACCGTTCAAACTGACCAGGGGGCTATTGTGGCGCAGTTGCCGGGTCGTTTAAAGCAAGAGTGGCAAACGACTTCGATTGTGGCCGTTGGCGATCGGGTTTCGGTTTCGTTAAATCGAGATGGCAGTGGAACCATTGAAACGATCGCCGAGCGCCGTTCTGTTCTTTCTCGTACACGGCCGTCGGCCGAAAGTCGTCGTCTATTATCCGACCAGGAACAGGTGCTGGTGGCCAATCCCGACCAGCTTATTTTTGTATTTGCCACGCAAAACCCGGCTACGAATCTGCGCAAACTGGATCGCTTTCTGGTGGTAGCGGAGGTAAATGCGTTAACGGCCGTTATCTGCGTCAATAAAATCGATCTGGTAGGTCTGGATACGGCCCGGCGCCAATTTAAACTCTACGAAGATATTGGCTATCGGGTCATTTACACCAGCGCCGTCACCGGCGAGGGTGTCGCCGAACTGCGCGATTGCCTGCATGATAAATTATCTGTCCTCACCGGCTCCTCTGGCGTAGGCAAATCCAGCCTGCTAAACGCCATCGAGCCTGGGCTGGGGTTGAAGGTTCGCGATGTCAGCCAGACAACCGGCAAAGGGATGCATACCACCCGTTATGCAGAATTGTTCGCTCTGGCCGGCGGCGGGTATCTGGCGGACACGCCAGGGATTCGCGGCCTGGCTTTGTATGATCTGGAACCGTGGGAGTTGGACGCTTATTTTCGGGAAATCGCGCCGCTGGTGGAGGCGTGCCAGTTTAGCGATTGCAGCCACCGCCACGAACCAAACTGCGCGGTGCGCACGGCCGTCGAAGACGGCCGTATCTCCCCGGAACGCTACGACAGCTACTTGCGCCTGCGTGAAGAACATGAGATGCTAGACAAATCGGCATATGAATAAGGCTTGATGGGTAAATTGGTTTGAGAATGGGTAAGCGGCGATTGGGCGTATATGTTTGGTGGAGTATCTTGTTGGTCGGGCTGTTGGCGGCCTGCACTGCGCCGCCAGACACACCAGCTACGGCCGTAGGCCGCAACGGCATCCCTGTCGCCCTGGAATTTCTCGATTTCTACACGCAAATGGGCGGCCAACGCCTGTTGGGCGACCCCATTACTGAGATGTTTGTCGCCGAACCAGACGGCCGTTCCCTGCAATACTTCCAAAATATCCGCCTGGAATACGACGCCACCCGCCAACAAATCAGCATCACGCCGCTGGGGCAATGGGCGCTGGACGGATTAAACCAACAAGTGCTCGCCCCTACGCCAGAAGACAGCCAGACTCGCGCCTTCCCCAACACCGCCTATACCCTCCAGGATGAATTCCTCGCCTTTTACAACGAACATGACGGTGAACCACTCCTGGGGCAACCCATTTCTGACCAGTTGAATGTAGACGATTTGCGTGTGCAATATTTTAGCAACGGCCGTCTCGAATGGCGTCCCGAAGCTCCCACCAACCTGCGCGTGCAGCTCAGCCCGCTTGGTCAGGCCCACTTCGACAACGAAATGCGCTTCACCTATCAGAACAGCCGGGTTGATGCCGCCCCCGTCCCCTCTGCCGGCGTTACGGCGGCGCAGATCGATGCCTACGTCAAAGCACCCATTTTATACGGCGGCGAAACCCAAACCCTCTATGTTACCGCTCAAACCTCAGGCAGCGCGCCAGTTACCGGGTTGATGCTGGATCTCACCCTTTCTTATGGCGCAGAATCCCAAACCATCACCCTTGGCCCAACCGACGATAACGGGCAAATCACTTATCCGCTTACCACGGCCGTGCCGCCCGGCGAAGAAGTCACTCTCCGCCTGCAAGCCAAAGGTAGCGACGGCCGTATCATCGGCGAAACAATCATCTCTTTCAGAACATGGTGGTAGATTCCAATGACAACTGAATTAACAACAGACATTGTCTGGCAAGAAGTAGAAAAACAACTGTTCGCCGTGCTGGGCATGGTGACGGCAAAAAACGAGGCGCGCACGGTGGGGATTGTGTATACCGTTCACCAACGCCGCCTCTACATCACCACCAAACGCACCGCCTGGAAAACCCGCCACATCAGCCAAAATCCCCACGTCTCGCTCACCATTCCCATCGCCAAACGCATTCCCATCATGCCCTGGATCAAAATCCCGGCGGCCACCATCACCTGCTCCGGCACGGCCGCCATCCATGATCCGTCGGAAATTTCGCCGGAATTGCTGCACCAACTATTTCGCGGCTTAGAAACCAATGCCGACATGATGGCCGATACTTGTGTTATTGCCGTGGAACCTATGGGTGAATTTGTGACCTATGGGGTTGGCGTTTCGCTGATGACCATGCGCGATACGGAGAAATCACGCGGGCGCGTGCCGGTTTCCTGAGGGGGGAACGGCCGTTACAACACGGCCGTCATATACAAGCCATCCAGTTCAAACCCAAGCCGCGCATAATATTCCCGCGTGCCAATGGCGCTAATGACGGCGATACGGCCGTAACCCGCCGCCCGTGCCAATTCCTTCGCCTGCTCCACCAACTGCGTCCCCAAACCGCTGTGCTGCGCCTCGCCCTGGCTCTCGTCGCCGATGGGCAGCGCAGGACCATACACATGAACTTCGCGGATCATGGCGTGGTTTTCCAACTCGGCCAGGGGATGCGGCGTATCTTGCCGGGGCATGGACAACCGCAAAAAACCGGCCAAGCGATCTGCGCCATTCACAAAACTGAGGAAATGCTCTGTTGTAGCGTCCGTCTTGTAGGTTTCAACCATCAGGCCTAACTCATCGGCCTCAATTTTTTCCCGGCGCACTTCGCGGCAGCGGATGCACTGGCATTGCCGCCCGCGCCGCGCGATCTCCTGTTGGGCCAACTGGCGCAAATTGGCCTTCTTAAACCCTTCCACCACGTTGGTCGTAGGAATATCGCGGATGATGCGCGTCAGGCGCGTATAACGCGGCGTTTGCAGCTTGCACTGCACCAACACATCCACAACTTCTTCTTCGGTGTAGGGGTGGTATTCGCCGCGCTGCCAGTATTCGTACAATTCGGCGTTTGCCAGCAGCATAGTGGGGTAGATTTTCAGTTCGTCAGGATGCAGCGCAGGATCTGTCCAGAGACGGCCGTAATCGGCCACATCACTCTCCGGCGTCGCGCCCAACAAATTAGGCATCCAATGGCCGTGAATCTTAAACCCGGCCAATCGCAGCAGGCGGAAGGCGTCGCGGGTGGACTGCGTGTCGTGGCCGCGATTGTTCAGCGCCAACACTTGCTCGTCCATGCTCTGAATGCCCACCTGCACTTTGGTCACGCCCAGGTAACGCAGCCAGCGCAATTCATCCACGGTGATGTGATCCTGGCGGGTTTCTACTACCAGCCCGACGTTGCGGCGCACGGCCGTGGCGTTCATAGCCTGCGCTTCCGCCAGCGTCTCTGCTTCGGCGCCATTCATCGCCTCAAAACAGCGCTTGATAAACCATTCCTGGTAATCGCGCCGGTAGCTCGACCACGTACCGCCCAAAATCAGCAGCTCGATTTTGTCGGCGGGATGGCCGATTTGCTCCAGGGCATGAATGCGCCCGGCGGTTTGCGCGTAGGGGTCGAATTTGTAGCGTTCGGCGCGCTGCGCGCCCGGCTCGTCGTGGAGGTAGCTTTTGGGCATCCGCACATCGGTGGGACAAAAAATACATTTGCCTGGACACGGATACGGCTTGGTCAATACAGTAACAACCGTCACCCCAGATTGGCTGCGCACCGGCTTGGTTTGCAAAGCGACACGCACCTCAGGGTCGAATTCTAGATAATTTTGCTCGCACAAGGTCTGGTAAGCTTGCAGCACCTGGCTTTTAGACATCCAGGGCAAGCCCTGGTGGATGTATTTGAGCATGGTCCGAGAGTAGGATTTGGGGGTAGACGGCCGTTTTCCCACCAGTTCATCAATCAAAGCCACCAGCAGCGCTTCACGGCCGGCAATATCTACCGCTTCGCGTCTGGCCTGCCATTCGGCGTCATATTCATCTACTTCCACCACGGGAATGTATTCAAACGGTTTGTTTCTACTCATCGACTTAGGCCACTTGATAGGATTGTCCCATCAACTTAAAATCGGCGACGTCCTGTTGTTTTAGTTTCAAGCGAATTTGCTCAAAGCGGACAATGGTCTCTTCAGAATACAAGCGTTCACCGCATCGTTGGCAAACTTCAGCATGGACATGTAAAACGGCCGTGTGCGCGCCGCCTCTCAGCAACTTTTCCACTTCCTTTTCGACCATTTCTCCACCACACACAGGACACAATTTAAATGGCATCATTTTTAGGTCTCCTTACGCGCCAATTAACCCAACGATTGGGATCGGGGCGATAAACCGTTATCAAAACAGCCCATTCGTTTTCGTCGCTAAATGCCCATACGCTATGCACAGGATCCTCGTCGGGCGTTTGTCCATAAACAAGACAACTGGGAAATGGCCTGTCATCGGGATAGTGCTCAATTATTTCTCCATGAAGAACCGAAAAAGATATTTCACCGAATACAAGATGATCGGCGACTGATTCTTCGTCAGCATGATCTGTAATCCGCACACGTTTATGCTGGATCGCATTTCTGAGGTTATCTATATCCATTGAAATCTTTGAGTAGATTGATTTATTGTAACAGTATCGCTTCTTAACCGGCAGGTATCTGACGAAGCGCTAAGGCAACGACGGCCGTCCACGGCAGCAGCTTAAACTCGCCAGCATCCAACGCCGCCTCTACCTCAGCCCGCGACAGCAGCAGCAGTTGCTGTTCTTCCAGATCGTCGGCGTCGATTTCGGCCATGCGCTGCGCCCCTTGCGCCAGGTAAAAATGGGCATTGCCCGCCCCGCGATTGCCATCTACGGAATACTTGCCCAAAAACAGCCAATCCGGCGCGGTATAACCCGTTTCTTCCAAAAGCTCGCGCTGCGCGCCCGGCAGCGGCTCTTCGCCCGGCTCTAAATAGCCGCCCACCGCGGCCAGCGAAACGCCTGCAATGCTGTACTTGGTCTGCCGAAAAAAGAGAAACTGACCGTCACCGGTTACGGCAACCACGTTAATGAAGTCCGGCGTTACCACCCAGGGCCAATCGGAAATGACACGGCCGTCTGGCAGTTCCACTGCATGTTCTTCCACGGTCAAAAATTTACTGTGGTCAAGGATTGTCTTGCATGAGAGTGTTTTCCAGGTTTGCATAATTACTCAGGAGATTGGAGATTATCTGCGCGCCCAATCTCCAATCTCAACGTGCCTGCTTATGATACTTCGGCCAGCAGTTCCACCATTGTCCGCATCGTTTCTACGTCAAAGACCGTCATATTCAATGTGGTCACAGGGCTGTTCACCCAGCGGCTGAGGCGTTCTTTTACACGCGCGCGCGGCCCAACCAGGGCTACCTCGTCAATCAGATCGCCTGGCACTCTGGCCATCGCCGCTCCCTGATCGCCTGCCAGGTAAAGGTCTTGAATTTCGGCCGCCGCCGCTTCGTAGCCATACCGCGCCGCGAGGTCATTGTAGAAATTTTTGCCCTTCGCCCCCATGCCGCCAATGTAGAGAGCCAGAAACGGCCGTAACATGTTATAACACACGTCCAGATTGTCATTGATCACCACCGACACCGTCGGCGCAATATCAAAATCGGCCAGATTCTTGCCATTGCCCGCTTTGGCAAAACCGGCCTCCACACTTTCTTTGTAGATGGCCTCGTATTTATCCGGCGAGAAGAAAATGGGCAACCACCCATCGGCAATTTCGGCAGTGAGTTCTACATTTTGCGGGCCGATGGCTGCTAAATAAATGGGAATGTTGGGTTGGGCTTCCAGCGTGCTTTTGAGCGGTTTGCCCAACCCGGTGGCATCGGACCCGCGATACGGAATCTGGTAGATGGCCCCGTCGTGGCTCAGGCGTTCTTCACGGCGAAAAATCTGGCGCACAACCTCCACGTATTCGCGGCTGCGGGTTAACGGCCGTTTATAACTCACCCCATGCCAGCCCTCTACCACCTGCGGACCGGATAAACCCAAACCCATGAGGAAACGGCCGTTGCTCAACTGATTCATCGTCATCGCCGTCATGGCTGCATTGGCCGGCGTGCGCCCCGGCATTTGCATGATCGCCGTGCCCAGTTTGATGTGCTCCGTTTGCGCCCCCAACCAGGCCAGCGGCGACACCGCATCCGAGCCATACGCTTCGGCCGTCCACACCGCATACACGCCCAGACGGTCCGCTTCTTTCACCAATTCAACCGGCAGTTCTATCCGCCGGCCAGCATACCCTAACATCAAACCCAGTCTCATGCGCTCCTCCATAATCGCTCATCTATCATTCGTACTCCATGATCCATCGTATCTCGTGCCGCAGCGCGGGATACAGTTGACGAGATTGTAAAGCAGGCAGGCATAAACCCAAAATAAAAAGCCTCGCTTTTCAGCGAGGCTTCTGGTGCCCTCACGGAGATTCGAACTCCGGTCTTAGCCTTGAAAGGGCTACGTCCTGGTCCCCTAGACGATGAGGGCAAGCGGCTGGAATTCTATCATCCACCCTCACTCAGGTCAAGCCTTTTTCTAAAACTAACGGCAAGCTGGAAAAGTTGCACGGCCGTACCCTCATAAAAAAACGCGCCCCCCGTCCAATTGAACGGGGGGCGCACGCAGAGGGGATGTGTTTCGCAAGCGATCAAAAAATCACTTCAACGAAAGCAAAGGTGTTGGCGGCCTCTATCGCCTGCGCAAAAACGCAGGGATATCCAAATTGTTAGGCGTGAATTTTGGTTGTACCGGTTCATTCTCACGCTCACGAACCGGGGCGGGCGGCGGTGTCTGCCGCTGCGGCGGCGTGGTAACTGGGGTTGCCGGCCGTGTGTACTGATTTTGCACCAACTGCCGACGCGACAATGAATGGTCAAACCCCGTGGCGATGACTGTAATGCGCATCTCATCACCCATCGTTTCATCAATTACCGCGCCAAAGATCATATTGGCATCCGGATGGGCTGTTTCACGAATGATCGCGGCAGCCTGGTTCACTTCATACAGGCTCATATCCGGCCCGCCGGTGACGTTAAACAAAATACCCCGCGCCCCATCGATTGTTACATCCAACAAACGGGAACTGATGGCCATTTCCGCCGCTTCTCGGGCGCGGTCGTCGCCTTCGCCATGGCCTACGGCCATTAACGCTGCGCCGCCTTCCGACATGATGGTTTTTACGTCTGCAAAGTCCAGGTTGATCAGGCCGGGGATGGTGATCAGTTCGCTGATGCCCTGAATGCCCTGGCGCAATACGTCGTCGGCCATGCGGAAAGAGTCTTTCAAGGAAACACGTTTGTCGGTTAGCTCCAACAACCGGTCATTCGGAATGACGATCAGGGTATCGACATGTTCTTTGAGTCTTTCGATCCCTTGGTCGGCGGAATTGGTGCGATGACTGCCTTCGAAAAGGAAAGGTCGGGTGACGACGCCAATTGTTAAAGCGCCCATTTCCCGCGCCGCTTTGGCAATGATAGGCGCTGCTCCTGTTCCTGTGCCGCCGCCCATCCCGGCTGTTACAAACACCATATCCGATCCGTTGAGTACTTCATACAGCTCTTCAGTGGATTCTGCGGCGGCTTTTTCGCCTTGCTCTGGGTTGCCGCCTGCGCCCAAACCGCGCGTCAGCTTATCGCCGATGCGCACGCGTACCGGCGCGTTGGAGAGCAAGAGGGCCTGATTGTCGGTATTGACGGCAATGAAATCGACGCCGGTGACGCCTTCGCTAATCATGCGGTTGATGGCGTTGCAGCCGCCACCGCCTACGCCAACGACACGAATGCAAGCTATATTTTCTAGCTCAGGTGCTCTTTGCATATTCATACCCTCTCCAACTTATGCCAGGCACATGCGGTTCCTGACATCGATTCTCACAACAATGTTGCTTTATTCCCGGGGCGGGGGTCGTAGCGGCTGGCGTATTGTTCCAGTGTTGATTTTTCCACCAACCATTTGTTGCCAAACTTGATCGCCGGCAGCTTCCCCTGGCGAATGAGTCTCCGCACAGATTCTGGGTGGATATTCAGACGATCACTTACTTCTTGAACGCCGGCATAATTTTCTAACAGATCTTCTTTAGCCATACGACCGACTATGGTGCTAGTGATGCGGGATAATACAACAAATTAACTGTTGTAAAAATACAACAAAACCGGGAATATGTCAAGTGTTTTGTTGCGTTTTTACAACAATTGACCTGAAAAAGGTTGAGTACGGTATACGGATTGCGAAATACGAGATGGGATTTACGGCCGTTAATCCAGCAGCAGTCCGGCAATAGACACGAGGGAGTTATCCTGGGGGTCGGCGGGGCAGTGATCGTAGGCGACGCAACGGCCGTCGGCCACGCCATCAAGCGCGCGCAGCATGAGGTAAATGGAGGAAAAGCCGCAAATACGGTTGCGGTCCTGAACGGCGGCAATCTGGTCGTAAAAGTCTTCGGCGTCGCCGCGCCGGATAGCGATCATCAGGCTGTCGTCGGCGGTTTTCAGGTTGGCGCGGCGCGGCGAATCCATCACAAAGGAGTCGCCAAAGTTTGGGCCGACGTGGGCAAAGTCGACGGAGGCGACAAAGAGCACATTTCGGCTCTGGGCTTCGCGGCGCAGGGTATTGATCACGGCCGTTAACCGCGCATCATCTGCCGGCCGAGAACCGTTTGTCACAAAGTGGTGAAACGAGCCGCACAAAATAGGAACCATGGGCCTGGGAGAAATTCCCAATTTCTGGTACGTGTGGTGCAGCCATACGGCCGATAGTTCTATCGAATGTTCCTGGCGATGGTGCAGCTCTTCGGCAAAGGCGTTTTTTTCGCCCACGGCCGTCGCCAACTTATCAATCAACGCCACATCGGTGGGCAGCACGCCATAAGGCGTGGCATATGCCTGCCGGGTCAGAGTTACGGAGCCAGCGCTGCCGTTGTGGTCCGTACCCAAGATGACTACGAGGTCGGCCTGGGAAACGGCCGTTTCCGCCCGCCGCCACACCTTCGCATACACCGGCCCGCCCCGCTGGTAATCAATGTGCGGTGAAATGATGCCCCGCCCTGGCCACGGCTGCCAATCCGCCAAATCATCGGCCGCGCCGTAGTGGCTAAACAATGCCGTCAGAGCTTGTGGCTCAGCCGGGTAACTCAGGTCGGCCAGCGCTGGGGGGCGGTGCGGCTGGGCGCGAAACTCGGCCAATAACCCTTCTTGCGCTTCCCGCGATCGCTGATTGTCTAACAAACAGGCCGTGTCTAACTGCGCCAGAGCATCGGCCACAATGTCATAATCCACATCCTGCCCCACATGGCGGCAAAAATCGGCGTGAATCTGGGCCGCGGTGCGCGTGCCATCGCAAAAGATGAGCATCTGAGCCAGCGCCGGCGGCATCACAAGCTGGTAAGCCGTCAACTGCAGTGGATCACGCAGATACCACATTTGTTGTCCCATGTGGGTAACTTGTTGAAAATCAAGCGGGCGAAGGCGCGGGTTTTCAGTCACAAAGTTTTCCTTCTTATGAACAAATTGGCGCAAATCCAAAGGGGCCGAGGATGAAATTCCAGAACGGCCGTAAAACCCCACAATACAACAACCGCCCCTGCTCATACGCATCCAGAAAATAGACCGTCGCCACACAAAAAAACATCAGCACAACCAGGCAGCCACACCCCAACAACACCCGCTGACGACAAGAAGAACCGCCCGCCATATCGTTGATGGGATTCGGCGCAGCTTGCCGCGGATCAGCCACAAACGCCGGCGGCGTGTAAACCGGAACTTGCAAGCCTTCAGGCACAGTATCCACCTCTGCCAGACTGCCGCTACTCTCCAGCATCGTGGAATCATCCTCTAACCCGCCAACCACATACACCAGGCTGATGGCTTCGCCCAGGTCGATCACATCGCCATGATGCAGCGGGGTCAGGCCAACCACACGCCGGTCATTGATAAACGAACCATTGGTGCTGCCCAAATCTTCCAGGGCATAACCGGTATCCTGGCGAATCAGTTGGGCGTGCTTGCGGGAAATCTCAGGATCGGTTATGGCAATCTCATTACCCGAGGAACGGCCAATGATGATTTTTTCCTGGATCAAGTCGAATGTTTGATTGGGGTTTGGACCGCGTCGAACCACTAAACGCGCGACAGGCTGGTTCATGGTCTACACTCCTGGCTCAGGCGAAAAGCCGGCAGAACGATAAAAGGGGTACTCGGCTCTCGCATCATAACTCTGACTTCACCTGAAGCGAGTTCAGTATAGAAACAACGATGCTGTTTGTCAACGAGACTTGGTATAGGCATTCAGAGGAAGTACAATGTGAATTCACAACCCAGGAGGATACCAATGGCTGCCTTACGAGAATGGATCAAACAACTTGGCTCCGGTTCAGAAGCTGACCAAACGCGTAAATTTGGTACGTTTGCCGGTGTTTTTGTGCCGACGGTCCTAACTATTTTGGGCGCGATCATGTATTTGCGTCTGGGGTGGGTGGTAGGGAATGCCGGTTTGCTGGGAGGGCTGGTCATTATTCTCCTGGCCCACGTGATTACCATTAGCACCGGGCTGGCGGTGTCTTCCATATCTACCAATATCCGCGTCGGGGCGGGCGGGGCATTTTCGATTATTTCGCAATCGTTGGGGCTGGAGGTGGGCGGCAGCATTAGCGTGCCCTTGTATTTGGCGCAGGGGGTATCGACAGCTCTTTACATTTTTGCTTTTGCCGAAGGCTGGCAGCGAATTTTCCCGCAGCACCCTATGGTGATTGTGGTGTTTCTGGCTTTTGCCGTGGTCTTTGCGATTGCCTTCATCAGCGCAAAGTTTGCCTCGCGCATTCAGTTTCTTATTTTAGGCATTGTCGGGTTTTCGTTGTTTTCGATCGCGCTGGGGAGTTTCCCCACGGCCGTTCAGCCAGGCATGATCTACGAACCAACATGGCTGGGCAGCTTTCCGGACGGAGACTTCTGGTTTGTGTTCTCCGTTTTTTTCCCCGCCGTCACCGGCATCATGGCCGGCATCAGTCTGAGCGGGGCGCTCGAAAATCCCCGCCGCAGCATCCCCAAAGGCACCATGAGCGCCATCGGCATCACCTTGCTGATTTATCTGCTCCTTGCCTTCTGGCTGGCGCGGGTGGCCTTGCCGGAAGAGATGCTTACAAACTCCACGGTCATGGTGGATAAGGCTTATTTTAGCTGGGCGGTTTTGGCTGGATTGCTGGGAGCCACTTTTTCTTCGGCGCTTGGCTCGCTGCTGGCGGCGCCCCGGGTGATGCAGGCTTTGGGTAATCATGGGGTGCTGCCTTACGGCCGTTTCTTCGCCCAGGAGACCGCTGAAGGTGAACCGCGACGCGCCATGTTGGCCACGGCCGTGATCGTTTTGCTGGCTATCATTTTCGCTCTGGTCGGCGGCGGGCTGAACGCCATCGCCCCGCTCATTACCATGTTTTTCCTCATCACCTACTTCATGCTCAACGCCGTCGTTCTCATCGAGCAAATGCTCAACATGGTCAGCTTCCGCCCCACCTTTGCCATCCCCAAAGTCGTCCCCCTGGTTGGCATGATTGGCTGCCTGGTGGTGATGTTTCTCATCAACCCACTCTTCAGCCTGGTAGCCATCACGCTGGCAGTCTTTGTTTATGCTTATTTGCTGCACCGGCAGCTAAACGCCCCCTGGGAAGATGTGCGCAGCGGGTTATTTATCTCTCTGGCGCGCTTTGCCGTGGAGCGCGTAAGCAGCCTGCCCTCCGCCCCGGAACGCACCTGGAGTCCCAACGTCCTCGCGCCGGTCACCTCCACCAAAGCCCTGCGCGGCAGTTACCGTTTTTTATCGGCCCTCACTCTGCCCAAAGGCACTGTTCACATCATCGGCATCTACCCACCCGGGCAGCCAGAACAGGTGCTAGACATGGATACCCTGGCTCACTCTTTCCAAAAGGATGGCGTGCCAGCGTGGATTTCGCTGCTAGAAGATGAAGATTTTATCAATGGCACCCGGCTGGCAATGGAAGTACTCACCGGGAGCTTTTTCCGTCCCAATATGCTCTTTTTACCATTGCAAATCAACGGCTCACGCGAACGAGCAGCCTGGCTGCTGAGCCGCGCCGCCGCTTTATCACACATTGGCATTGTATTATTGGCTCAACATCCGGTGGTGGGTTTAGGGCAAGAACAGGTGATCAATGTCTGGATGCGCGAACAGGGGCCAGACTGGAAACTGGGGCTGCGATTGGCCAATCTGGACCTGGCCGTCTTGTTGGCCTACCAATTTCGGCAGAATTGGAACGGCCGTATCAACCTTTGCATGGTCATTGCCCAAGAGGAAACCACCCCAGTCGCCCTCGCCTTCCTCGAAGAACTGCGCGAACTGGCGCGCCTACCGGCCAACACCCGCATCGTCCTCCTGGTTGGCAGCTTTTGGGACGCCCTGCCCCAATCCCCATCCGCCGACCTGAGCATTTTAGGGCTGCAAGCCCAACCGGACCTTGACTTTGTGGAGAAAGTTGTCAAGATCGTTGATGCCTCTTGCGTTTTCGTGCGCGATTCTGGCGACGAAAGCGCCCTGGCCTAAACACTACCCCCCGCAACCAACTCGGCAGCAGCTTCGTAAGGAGTGGCTATGATGAACGAAGAACAACCAAACCCCTCACCGCAAGATGGCGATCTGAATCCCCTGCCGCCAGTTCAGGAATCACTGGACGAGTCGGAAATTGTACTGGGCACGGCCGTTGCCGTTTCGCCCATAGACTCGGAAACCCCGTCACCCGTCACCAAATCACGCCCGCCCCTGCCCCCCGAACCGGAGGAAGAGCTAGATATGACCCAACCCAGTACCCCAGACACGCCCGCCGCCACGCCTGCGCGAACGCCGGCCACCACATCGACGCCCCCGGTGGCCCCAGCCACATCGAGCGTTTCGCAACGGCGCGGCTGTGTGTTCTTGCTGTTGGGCGCGGTGCTCGGCGCATTTTTTGGCATGGTGTTTAGCCTGGCTGTTTTGATGGGGCTTAATGGCACACTCACCTTTAGCCAGGCCGACGCCCAACTGCGCCGCGACATCAACGAAGCGGCCATTCGGCAAGCCAACCTGGAAGACACCCTGGCCACTCGAGACAGCCAGGTAAATGGATTGGCTACTCGCCTGGCAGACCTCAGCGGGCAACAGGATGAGATGAGCCTCTCGCTGCAAAACGCGGACCAAGACCTGGCCACGGTGGAAGGGCAGGTTACGGCCGTTTACGCCAACATCTCCACCCTGGACAACCGGCTGGAACAGGCAGAAGTCCAACTGACGGCCGTCGCCTCAGCCGCCGAATCGTTTAACAGCTTCCTGGGCGGCCTGCGCGATTTGCTGCAAGAAGTGCAGCCGACAACCATCACGCCCACAGCCGATGGCGGCACAGCCGATGGCGGCACAGCCGATGGCGGCACAGCCGATGGCGGCACAGCCGGTGGCGGCACAGCCGGCAAAGCCACCCCAACAACGGCAAGCGGCAGCGGCACAGTCGCCCCAACCCAAACACCAGCCAGCCAGCCCACCCGCACCCCGCGCCCAACCCGCACCCCGCTGGCTCTGCCTTCCAGCACGGCCGTGCCCACCAACACACCTGCGCCAACAAATACGGCCGTGCCGACAGAAGCCCCCACAGTCACGCCCCAGCCCTAAACAACCTGACCACCCGTTCAAACAAAGGAGTTGCGGACATGGAAGAAAGTTCTCCCCTCAACGAAAGACCCGGATTTTTTCGCCGTCTGGCGCGCAGCATCTATCGCATTTTACGCGCCTTTGTCATCACGATGCTGGTTCTGGCCGTCCTGGTGGGCGTGGCCTGGGGCAGTTTGTGGCTCTACGAGACCATTCGCGGTGAAATCGACCGTTCAACTGAAAGCGTGACCACCCGCTTCCTGGCCCAAGAATCGCGTATCGACATTTTGCGCCGCGAAGTAGACACCCTTCTCGGCGCCAGTCGCGGCCAGGAGGAGAAAATCAATACCCTGCAAACTCAATTGACGGAAAAGACTCGGCAATTGGACGCGCTAACCCAGGACTACCATCAGCAAGCGCGTTTGTTGGAGGCTTTAGATGCTTCGATGGTCACGACACTGGCCAATGATGAAACGGCCGTACAAAACATCACCACCCTCCGCGAAGGTCTGGCCGCGCTGCAAACCGATTTCAACACCAGCACCGGGCAGGTGGATGCCTTAGGCGGGGAATTAGATGCCTTGAATACCGCCGTGAACCGCATCCAGACGGGATTAGACGCCGCGTCAGCGACCGCCGATACGGCCGTTTCCCAGGCCGACGCCGCCACAACGGCCGTTACCGACATGGCCGAATCGCTCGCCCTCTTCCGTGCCTGGGAACTGATCGCCCGCGCCCGCCTGCGCCTGCTGGAAACCAACTTCGGTCTGGCCGCCGCCGACATCGACGAAGCCCAACGCACCGTTACGGCCGTGATCCTGCTGCTGCCAGAAGACTCGGCCAACCTGCCGGCGCTGCAAACCGCGCAAACGCGCCTCACGCTGGCCGCCGCCAACTTGCCCGCCAACCCGGCGCTGGCCGCCGCCGACCTGGAAACTGCCTGGGATGAACTGGATAAACTCCTGGTGGCCCGCCTGCTGCCCACCATCGAACCAGCACCGGCAGATGCCGGGTTCACGACGACCGGGGAAACAGTGACCGGCGATGAACCCACGCCCACCCCCACCATCGAAGCCCCGCCGGAACCAACCGCCACGCCCACGCCGTCCTCTGGCGGCTGATAACGGCCGTTACCCGACCGCCGCATCCCTGGCCAGCATTTGCCAGACGGCCGTTTGTTCAGCCGCATCCGCAAACGACAGGTAGACGGTGAGTATTTCCGGCTTGTCGTTCTCTTCGGTCCAGGCGTTGACGAAGGTGACGGCTAGCGTGTCTAACGGCCGTGGGCCAAAAATCAGCCAACCCTTCCGCACCTGCCGCAGTGTGCGCGCATAAAAAAATTGGTACAGATACTTCTGCTTCCTATGTTCCACCATCACAATATGCTGGCCCAACGGAACCTGCCAATATTCGGCCGGGCGCAGCAGCACCGCCTGGCTAAATTCTGTGACCTGGTAAACGCCGGTGGCGCGCAAAGACACCCGCCGATAAGGCGACAGCGGCGCAGCCTCCCCGCCGGGCAGCGGACTGGTTTCATCCGGCACAAATTTGCTGTAACCCGCTTTTTGCGCCCGCCAATAGCTAAAATGGAGCCAAAACAACAAAACGGCCGTGCCCCCAATTCCCCACACCCCCCAACGCAAAATAATCGCCGCCAACAGCAAAAGCAGGCCCAAAAACTTGAACCAGCCGCGAACAGTCGCGCCTAAAAAAAATGTGTGGCTGGTCCGAAACGTGAACGCATAAGCGAACCCCAGATAACGATAAAACAGGCGGCGAAAGATGGATAGGTCTTGCAAAAGCTTTTTACTCCTGACGGCGCAGGCAGCCCACCAGATGCAGCTGCCGGTCGGCGGATAATTTCGCCTCAAACCAAATCATCAGCCGAAAGAGGGCGGGGGTAAACGCCAGATATGTCGGATCGGCGATGGCCTGCAGGGAGATGAGTTCCAGGCCGTGAGCCGCTGCTGTCTGGCGCAGCGCTTCAGCCGTATTGGCCCGGTAGTAGGTAGGAAAGGTGTCTGCACCGGCACGGCCGTAAATCCTGGCCACCAATGCTCCTTGCAAACGCGCAAATCGGCCCAACATGCGGTTCAGACCAGACAGCGGGTGACGCTTGTTGGGCGTGATGAACACAAACACGCCGCCCGGCCTGAGAACCCGCGCCAACTGCGCCATCGTGAGCGACGGCCGTTCCAAATGCTCCAACAACCAGCTGGCAAAAGCCACGTCGATGCAGCCAGCGGCTAAAGGCAGCGCCTCGCTGGTTGCCGCCGCGCGGAGCAGGGGCAGCCGGTGTTCGCGCAGCGACTGCCAATCCGGGTCCACGCCCACCGCCTGCGCCAACGGATGATCTAACTGCTCAATCAGCCCGCCCCGACCACAACCCAGATCAAGCAGGCGGGCAGACGGCCGTAAATTCTGCCGCACTAGGTCGGCATACACTTCCGTCGCCGGCCGCCACTCTGGATTCAGCGCTCGATACTGCTCGCGCAGCGCATTTTGTCGGTCTAAAGAAAGCACATCAGCCTCATGCTAAGGATTCAGGGTTCGGTCGAAGATTCTTCCCGGTCCCCATGACAACGGTTTTTTGTATAATCGCCCTTATCATCAGGAATCTGGTAATAGGTTTCATTATCGGTGGGCGCAGCCAAAAAAGCAAAGGCGCACGGCCGTTAACCGCCCGCCAACAGGTGTGATGTGACACAAAAAACAAGCAGAAATTGGGTGACATGGGCGCTTAAAGCGCTGATTCTAGGTACAATTCTCGGCGGCTGCGGGCCGGTGGAAACGGTTGACCAACAGTTGCAAGCCATCATCGCCGCTCAGGATATTCGTCCCTTCCAGCCTTCGCCCCCGGCCGATCCGGCCCTGGCTGCTTTGGGGCAGGCGCTTTTTTTTGATAAGGAACTGAGCGGCAACCGCGACATCTCTTGCGCGACATGCCATCACCCCACCCTGCGCACAGGCGACGGGCTGCCGCTGTCTATTGGCACGGGCGGCCAGGGGTTAGGTCCGGAGCGTGAATTGGGTAACGGCCGTACGCTCATCGCCCGCAACGCCCCCGACATCTACAATCGCGGCAGCGCCGATTGGCAAACCATGTTTTGGGATGGCCGGGTAGCCGTCAGCGTACGCGGCTACTTTGTCAGCCCGGCCGGCAGCCAACTGCCGCCTGGCCTGGACAACGTGTTGGCGGCGCAAGCCATGTTTCCCGTCACCTCCATCGACGAGATGCGCGGCTTGCCCGGAGACGTGGATGTGTTCGGCCAACCCAACGAACTAGCGCTGATTCCAGCCGACAAGTGGACGGCCGTCTGGCAAACGCTGATGGCCCGGCTGCTGTCCATCCCCGATTATGCCGCCTTGTTCCAGGCAGCCTATCCCACCATCCCCGCCGCCGACCTGACCTTTGCCCACGCCGCCAACGCCATCGCCGCCTTTGAAGCCGACGCCTTCAACCAACATCAAAGCCCCTGGTACGCTTACTTGCAAGGCGACTCAACGGCGCTTTCGGAAACGGAGAAGCGGGGCGCGGTGCTGTTTTTTGGCGCAGCAGGCTGTGGGCAGTGCCACAACGGCCCACTGCTGACCGATCAGGCGTACCACAATCTGGCCGCGCCGCAGGTGGGGCCGGGCAAAGGAGCCGAAGCGCCGTTGGATTACGGCCGTTTCCGCGTCACCGGCCGCCCGGAAGACAAATTCGCTTTTCGCACACCCTCGCTGCTGAATACGGCCGTTACCGGTCCCTGGCTGCACGATGGCGCTTACGCCACTCTGGAAGCGGTCATCGCCCACCACCAAAACCCGGCTGCGGCTCTGCCGGCCTACGATGCGGCGGCCAACCTGCCCGCCTACTTGCAAACCAGCGTGCAGCGCGACCCGGCCATGCACCAAGAGATGCAGACGGCCGTTGACCCGCAGTTAGCCGTCCGCCGCCTGGGACCGGGAGAAATTGAGGCGCTGGTGGCTTTTTTACATGCGCTGACGGATACGGCCGTGTTCGATTTGGACCACGTTCAGCCCGCCGCCGTCCCCAGCGGCCTCCCCGTACAAGATTAAAGAACGACTTCAATGGGCTAGATTGGACCAATCTTGGAGATTGGTCCAATCTCCAAGACCCAAGACCGTTCAGCCGCCAGACTCCCATAAGGCCAACAACTCTGCCTCACGCACGGCCGTTAGCCCATTGCGCCAGACATAATCGGCCGGACGGGTATTCAGCCAGGCCAGCGTATCCTGCGCCGTCTGCGCCAGCGGCCGATAAACCAGGCCAGCCTGCTGGGCGTTGCGGCAGTTGACTGTGCCAAACCCCTCAGACTCGTCGCTCGTTACCCACAAAGGTAGATCGGTCCAGGGCGCTACGTCGTGGGCCAGCAAAAATGGCTCATCGACCCAGACAAACGAAGCGTCGCTGCCAAGCGCCTGGCGGCAAGTTTCCAGCGTTGCGCGCATCGACAGGCGGTGATCAGGACCGGTGGCATTGAAGGGGCCGCGCAATGCCTGCGCGGTAGCCTGCACCGTCCAGGCTGCCAGATCGCGCACGTCGATAAACTGCACCGGCGCGTCTGGGCTGCCGGGGGCCAGCACGCGGCCGCCCTGGGCAATGCGGTACGGCCAGTAGCTAAAGCGGTCGGTTGGGTCGTAGGGACCAACAATGAGACCGGCACGGACGTGCAGGGCACGGCCGTTCATTGCCTCAGAAACGGTCTGTTCGCACAACACTTTCAAGGGACCATACGTCTCGCCGGTAATTTCCTCGACCGTTTCGTCGGCCATCGTCGCCAGCGGCGAATCCTCCGTTATGCCCGGTGCGGCAAAATCCCGGTAGACCGAAATGGACGAGATGAAGGTGTAATGCCCGACGGCGTCGGCCAGCAGACGGGCCGAATCGCCAACCAGCCTGGGCACATAACCACAGGTGTCGATGACGGCGTCCCATTGACGGCCGTGCAAACCAGCCAATCCCCCATCGCGGCTGCCGCGAATCTGTTCCACCTGAGGATAAAGGTCCGGGTTGCTTTGCCCGCGATTGAACAAGGTTAATTCGTGCCCGGCGTCCAGCGCCGCATCCACCAAAGCGCGGCCTAAAAAGCGCGTGCCGCCAAGTATGAGTAGTTTCATTGTTGCCTCCGTGCGGTTCAGGGAATAAGTTGGGGAAAGCATAACGAAAGTGGGGGGAGTTGTCTACCGGAGACGGCCGTTTCCCGGTACAATTCCCCATCTAAAATCCACATTTTCCACAACCAACCAGGGAGTTGGCTCCCTGCCAAAAGGAGACTGAGATGAAATTACGCATCAACCAGGGCAGCATCCAAAGTAGTACCGCCGACACCCTCATCGTTAATTTGTTCGACGATGTCACCTTGCCCGGCGGCGCAACCGGCGCGCTGGATCAGGCGCTCGATGGCGCTGTCCGCGACCTGATCGCCGCCGGCGACCTGACCGGCAAAGCCGGTGAAATTGCGGTGGTCTATCCACGTGGGGCAATTGCGGCACAGCGTGTGCTGGTAGTTGGCCTCGGCAAACGAGACGGCTTTGATCTGGAAGGCGTGCGGCAAGCTGCCGCTGCGGGCATCAAACGCGCCCGCGACCTGAATGCCAAACACGTCGCCAGCATTGTTCATGGCGCGGGCATTGCCGGGCTGCCAACCGCCGCCGCCGCCCAGGCCACCGTCGAAGGAACTCTGCTGGCCTTATACGCCTACAAAGCAGCGCGACAAAAGCCAGAAAAAGCTCACGCCATCAAGTCGTTCACCATCGTGGAACATGATCCAGAAAAAATCGGTGACATTGAGCACGGACTAAAAACGGCCAAAGCGTTTGCCGCCGGAGTTGAACTGGCGCGAGACCTGGTCAACATGCCGCCCAATGTAGCCACGCCTAAAAAACTGGCCGCCGAAGCCACCAAAATCGCCGAAACCCACAACATGAACCTGACGGTCGGCGGACGCAGATGGGCGGCCAAACACAATATGGGCGCGTTCCTGGCTGTGGCTCAGGGCGCTGGTTTTCCGCCCAAATTTATCGTGCTGGAACACAACGCCGATCGGGAAGACCTGGACACCATCGTTCTGGTGGGCAAAGGGATCACCTTCGACACTGGCGGCATCTCCATCAAGCCAAGCGACCGAATGGGAGCCATGAAGTCGGATATGGGCGGCGCAGCGGCCGTTTTAGGCGCGATGAAAGTGGTGGGCATGCTCGACCTGCCTCTGCACGTTGTGGGCATTACCCCCTGCACCGAGAACATGCCCGACGCGTTGGCCTATCGCCCGGCCGATGTGATCACCGCCAGCAATGGCAAAACCATCGAAATCATCAGCACAGATGCAGAAGGGCGCATGGTTTTGGCCGACGCGCTGGTCTACGCGCAGCGGTATAAGCCGCAGGCCGTGATCGATCTGGCGACGCTGACCGGAGCGTGTGTGGTGGCGCTGGGCATTGGCATGGCGGCTGGTCTGTTTAGCAATGACGACCACCTGCGCGACAAACTGCTGACGGCCGGGCAGGCATCTCAGGAGCGCGTTTGGCCCCTGCCGCTGTGGGATGATTATCTGCAAGCCATCAAATCCGACGTGGCCGACATGAAAAATTCCGGCGGCCGTATGGGCGGCGTGGCAACTTCGGCGATATTCCTGAAGCAGTTCACCGATTACAACTGGGCGCACCTGGATATTGCCGGCGTGGCTCTGACGGAACGGGCGCAAGGCTATGTTTCCGTGGGTGGCACGGGGTTTGGCGTACGTCTGCTGGCGGAATTTTTGCAGAATTGGGACTGATATTGTGTGGCAGGCGGTACTCCTTTTTCGCGCCGCCTGCCCTGCTATTTTCCGGTTTGCACCATCGCCCAATCACATCTAAACTTGACTGATAACGATTCATCCCACAACCCACGGCAAGACCAATCGAATAGAATTAGGAGAGGAAACATGTCTGTGCCCACCCCCCCATTAACGTTAGGTGTTGAAGAAGAATATCAGATCATTGATCCGGTAAGCCGTAATTTGCATTCGTATATCACGGAGTTGATGTCGCAAGATCAATCACGGCCGACTAGTTTAAATATCAAGCCGGAATTTATGCAGTCGCAGGTGGAAGTTGGCAGCCACGTGTGCCGCAACGTGAAGGAAGTACGGACCGAGGTGGTGCGGCTGCGTCGTGCGGTGAGCGATATGGCGGCCGAAAATGGGCTGGCGATTGCCGCGGCGTCGACTCACCCATTTGCCCGTTGGGAGGAGCAGTCGATTACGGAGGGGGCGCGCTATAAAGAACTGCTGGACGATATGCAGGGCGTCGCTCGGCGACTGTTGATTTTTGGCATGCATGTCCATGTGGGGTTTGGCAGCGCGCCGGAATCAAAAGATTTGATGATTGAGATCATGAATCAGGCGCGGTATTTTATTCCGCACTTGTTGGCGCTTTCGACGAGTTCGCCGTTTTGGCACGGCCGTTCCACCGGCCTGAAATCGTATCGCAGCGTCGTATTCGAGCAGCTTCCGCGCACGGGTATTCCTCACTCGTTCACCTCCTGGGCCGAATATAAAAATTATGAGCAAACCCTGGGCAAAGTCGGCGCGTTCGGCAAATCAGACACACGCGCCAAGATTTGGTGGGATATTCGGCCGCATCCCATCTTCGATACGCTGGAATTCCGCATCACCGACATTTGCACGACAGTGGATGAATGTGTCTGCATCGCTGCCCTGTTTCAGGCGATTTGCGCCAAGCTGCTGAAGCTGCGCCGGCAAAATATGGCCTGGCGTCATTACCGCCACATGCACATCACGGAAAATAAATGGCGCGCCGTGCGGTATGGCATTAACGGGGAATTGATTGATTTTGGCATTGAAGAAGCCATTCCGTTCCACTTTTTGATGGAAGAACTTTTGGAGCTGTTGGATGATGTGGTGGATGATCTGGGCAGCCGCAAAGATGTGGAATTTGTGCGGACCATCCTGAAAGAAGGCACCAGCGCCGACCGCCAGTTGGCCGTTTACCGCCAGCATGGCGGCGACGAAAACAACGTCGAAGCGTTGAAGGCTGTGGTGGACAATTTGATTTTGGAGACGAAAAAGGGGTTGTAGGGCGTATAAAAAAAGAGACGCCAGAAGGCGTCTCTTGAAATACTACAAAACTTGCAGGATTTAATCGTCATCCTGAAAACTGCGGTCCAATTCTTCTAAGAGTTGGGCCGCTTCTACTAATTTATCCAGTGGGTTTTTCTTGCCCGTGAAATACCGGTAATCGGCGGGCATTAGATCCAGGGTTTCTACGATTTCTTCGTATTTTTCTTTGAGGGCGCGCTCGTTGACGCCGTAAACGGCGGCTACGTTGGTGCGTTTTAGGTCTGCAAAGTTGACTTTAACGATGGCGTAGGTGATGCCGGCGGCCCATAATTCTGGTTTGGGGGTGCGAAACGGCCGTCTCCCAATCATAATTCGAAACTCCAGCCACATCTGAATCGCCTTGCCAATTTGATCAATGGGCATTTTGAGCTGGCGCATCGCATCAATCATCACCGTCTCCACCTCGTCCAGCGACGATGAAAACAGTCGTTCATACCGGGAGGCCACATCACCTTCCGTTTCCACCTGAAGGTAACGCCCCAAGGAACTCATGGCCTGTTCGTAATCGCCGCTGCGCGCATACACACGAGCCAGATTCAGCAGATAGTCTGGGTTTTCCGGATCGTTATCGACCGCCTGCTGAAAGGAAATGATGGCTTTTTCCATTTCCCAATTTTCAAAATGGATCAGACCTACTTCATTTTGTTTTTCGGCTGTTTTTTTGCGAGTGGCCATAATTGTCTAACTTGCTTATGAAGCAGCGCCACCGATCGGCGCTTCTACCAGAACGGCCGTGTTCGGCACTAAATCCTGGCCCTTCTCATAAGCCATCATTCTCTCAAACGCAGCAATCGCCACGGCCAACATCGACTCGTCTGGTTCGGCCGTGGTCAGATGTTGCAGCGCCAGATTTGGCTTGGTGATCAGGCGAATAAAGGCATTGTCCTGGTGGGCGGCCGAAAAGCGCAAAAACTCGTACGCCACACCGGCGATCACCGGCAGCAGCAAAATACGCGACGCCATCCGCAGCGCCAGGCCCATTGGCGGCAAAAAGCTATAAATCAAAATAGAAATCACCACCACGGTCAGCAAAAAGGCCGTGCCGCAGCGCGGATGTTCCAATGGGAAACGAGCGACGGAAGCAGGCGTCAGGTCTGCCCCGGCTTCGTAAGCGTTGATGGTTTTATGCTCGGCCCCATGATAACGGTACAACCGTTTGATGTCCGGCATAAAGGCGATCACCCAGACGTAGCCAATCAGCAGTCCTAGCCGCACAAGCCCCTCGATGATATTTTCCAGAATGTGGTATTGGCTCATTTGCAGCAAATTGACGGCTACTCTGGCGACAAATGTGGGGAAAACAAAAAACAGAAGGATGGAAAAGGTTAACGAAAAAAGGACTGTGCCCCACTGCATCGGGCCTTCAAACACTTTGCTGGCTTCTTTGCCGCCATCCGTTTTTTTGTCTTCCGCTTCCTCTTCTTCGAGGGCGACATCGGCCGAGAACATGAGGGCTTTGATGCCCAATCCCAGCGCGTCCCACAACATGGTCAGGCCACGGACGAAGGGCATTCGGGCGACGCGATTGCCGTATATTTTGGCGTTTAGGGGTTCGGTATGGACAACAATATTGCCTTGTGGATCACGCACAGCGACGGCCAGAGCGCGAGAACCGCGCATCATCACGCCTTCGATCACTGCCTGACCGCCATAATTAAATTGTTTGGGTGCGGCAGCCGAAGCAGCCTGGGATGAGTTGGAATTAGACATGGTTAGCATTGTACTGGGTGGTTATAGGAGCGTCAAGAAGGCGGCAGCAGGAGTTGAAAACTGGATAGCAAAATCTCATGTTCTCGCGCATGGGCTTCATAGAGGGCGGCAGGCAGGCAGGCAATTACCAGGTAACGGCCGTCATGCCCCGCCACGCTTTCCTGCCGGCAAACCCACTTGTCACCGCCGGAAGGAATTGCCAACACGGCCGTTCCCTTCACCTCCCCGTGCAAATCTGTCGCCACGCCCACAGCCAACAAATTCTCAGGGGTTACTTTGTCGCGCCACACGGCCGTCATTTGCTCCGGCGTCACCAAAGCCAGACGGTAACTGCGCGCTACCACGACAAATCCGGGCACTTGTTCGGCGGTTTCTGGCTCCAAATTATCGGCTACCAACAAAATATCCAGGTCGTCGACCAATCCGTTCCAGGGATACAGGCTCGCGCCAACTGGCGGATGGTCTGCCAGCCAGTCGGTAAGACGGCTGCTCAGATCATCTTCGCGCCATGTCCAACCGGGCGGAATTTCCAACGTAAATGTCTGCCGCTGGTCGGTTAAAAATTCCCAGCCCGGCTTGATGGGCGCTTTGGGGTCTAACATCACAAGCGGATACCGGCCAAGAGCGCGGAATCCCAGCAGCAGCAAGATAACAATCCCCAACGTGAGCGCAGCATAAACCAGAACGGCCGTCACCGATAACGGCCGTTCACCAGCCACCGCCACGTCCTCCGCCGTCGGCGACAACTGCCAACCACACTGCCAACACACAGCATCCGCTGGCTGCACCGCCTGCCCACAATTTTCACACCGCAGCGTCACATCCACCTCAAACTATCAACTCCCAGATAATTTGCCCCACAAAACAACCATCTCGCCCCAAACAAAGGTTTGCCCCGGCCAAACCCTCTAATTGTTAACTGGTTTACAAAACCCTTGTATTAGAATTGCCTGTTGACAGCCAATTTGTCCTCTAAAATAGCACCATATTCGACAATAAGAAATAAAAAAACAATTTCTTGTTGTTTATTTATTCCCAAAGTCCTCCTTTTTTCTCCTCTTCCCGCAAAGGGCCTTGCCATCGCAAGGCTCTTTGTGGTTTAAACGGCCGTTTCCCGCTACCATTTCCCCATGAACGAAACAATCACCTGGCTTACCACCCGACGCTCTCTGCGCCGCTACAAACCCGACCCCATCCCCGATGATCTCATCACCCAACTGCTGACCGCCGCCATCTGGGCGCCGTCGGCCCATAACCGCCAGCCCTGGCGTTTTGCCGTCCTAAAAACAGCCGCCGCCAAACAACGGCTGGCCCTGGCGATGGGCCACCAGCTCCGCCTGGACCTGCAAACCGACCATGTCCCTGCCGACCGCATCGAAAATGAGGTGAACCGCTCATTCCAACGCCTGACCACCGCGCCCCTGCTCATCCTGCTCAGCCTGTCGCTGGCCGACATGGACACCTATCCGGATGCTGCCCGCCAGCAAAATGAATGGATCATGGCCGTACAAAGCACGGCCATGGCCGGGCAAAACTTGCTGCTGGCCGCCCATGCATTGGGACTGGGCGCGTGCTGGATGTGCGCGCCGCTTTTTTGCCCATCCGTAGTCCGCCAAACGCTCAACCTGCCAGCCCATTGGCAGCCACAAGCCATTCTCACCGTCGGCTACCCGGCTGAACACAAAGAAAAAGAGCGGCTGCCGTTAAACGGCCGTGTCCTCTTCCTCGATTGATCCCCTCTTTTTGCCGGCAAAAGCTAAGAATTACCAAACAAACAGGCCAATTTATTGTTTACCTTAAACAAGCCTGTTACAATCCATTCATCTGATTCATTCGATTTATTCGATAAATCGATGGTGGCATATGCTTCTACACAGATTAGACTCCGATTTCATCAAATACCTCATCGACAATCACGTCGAAGCAGGCGATCGCCTCCCCACTCTAAACGAAATTAGCCGTGATTTGGGCATCAGCACAGGCAAACTGCGCGAACAACTTGAAGTTGCCCGCAGCCTCGGGTTTGTCTCCGTCAAAACACGCACCGGCATCCAACGCGAACCCTTCAACTTTGCCCCAGCCGTTCTGATCGCTCTGCTGTTTAGCCTGGGAACCGGCGAAACCCAATTCACCCAATTTAGCGAACTGCGGCAGGCCATCGAAAAATATATGTGGCACGATGCCGTTGTCTCCCTGACCCCAACTGACAAAACGGAACTGCGCCGCCTGGTAAACCTGGCATGGCGCAAACTTCGTGACCAACCCGCCCACGTCCCCAACGGCGAACACCGCCAATTCCACCTGAAAATTTACAGCCATCTGGACAACCCTTTTGTCCAGGGCCTGCTCTCGGCCTATTGGGACGCCTACGAAGCGTCTGAACTAACCCGCTTTGTTAACTACCAGTACTGGGTAGACGTCTGGACTTTCCATGAACAAATTGTAGACGCCCTGGATGCCAACGATTTTGACCAGGGACTTATTTTATTAACCGACCATTTTAGTTTACTGCCAACGATTCCTGTAGCCGGAACCTGGCCGACAGGAACCAGCGGCTAATTTATTCACAATTGAGGAGATAGATATGAGTGATCCCACTGCCCATTTTGAGGAACTAGAATCTGTAGTGATTCGCTTTGCCGGAGATTCCGGCGACGGGATGCAGTTAACCGGGACGCAGTTCACCACCACTTCGGCCGTTTTTGGCAACGACATCAGCACGCTGCCCGATTACCCGGCCGAAATTCGCGCCCCAGCCGGTACGTTAGCCGGCGTTAGTGGTTTTCAGGTAAATTTATCGCAGCACGATATTTTAACCCCCGGCGATGCGCCTTTCGTTTTAGTGGCCATGAACCCGGCGGCGCTAAAGGCCAGCTTACCAGACCTGGAAATCGGCGGCATTATAATTGTTAATACCGATGCCTTCACCCCCACCAATCTAAAAAAAGCGGATTACGATTCCAATCCGCTGGAAGATGGCAGCCTGAAAAGCTACGAAGTTCACGAGGTTCCGCTGACATCGCTGACCCGCGAAGCGCTGAAGGGCTTAGAAACTCTGACTACAAAGGAAAAAGATCGCTGCCAAAACTTCTTTGCTCTGGGCCTGACTTTTTGGATTTTTGATCGCAACCTGGACACATCTGAATCGTGGATCGAAAACAAATTTGCCAAAAAGCCGGAAATTGCCCAGGCAAACAAAATCGCTCTGGAGACGGGTTTCTACTTTGGCGAAACAACAGAAGTGTTCCGCCGGCGGTTCCACATTCGCCCGGCGTCGCTGCCGGCCGGCACATATCGCAATGTCACGGGCAATGAGGCAATGGCTTTGGGGTTGGTAACGGCCGCCAGAAAAATGGACAAACCGCTGTTTTATGGCTCTTACCCCATCACCCCGGCCAGCGATATTTTGCATGCGCTGGCGCCGCTGCGTAACTTCGATGTCCGCACATTTCAGGCCGAAGATGAGATCGCGGCGATGGGTTCGGTGATTGGGGCGGCGTTTGGCGGGGCGCTGGCCGTAACCGGCACGAGCGGCCCTGGTCTGGCACTGAAAAGCGAGGCCATGAACCTGGCGATTATGTTGGAACTGCCAATGGTGATTGTGGATGTGCAGCGCGGCGGCCCCAGCACTGGCCTGCCGACGAAAACTGAACAGGCGGATTTGCTGCAAGCGTTGTACGGCCGTAACGGCGAAAGCCCCATCCCCGTCCTGGCGCCCAAAGGCCCGTCCGACTGTTTTGATATCGCCTACGAGGCGTGCCGTCTGGCCGTGCGCGCCATGACGCCTGTGCTTGTGCTGTCGGAAGGTTATCTGGCGAACAGCTCCGAGCCGTGGCTTATCCCCGATCCGGACGACATCGAGCCGATTGTGGTGAAGCACCCGGAAGGGCGCAGCGAAGATGACGCGCCGTTCTTCCCCTATTTGCGCGACGACGAGACTTTGGGACGGCCGTGGGCCATTCCCGGCACACCCGGCCTGGAACATCGCATTGGCGGTCTGGCCAAAGCGCCTATTACCGGCAACGTGTCGCAAGATCCGCGCCATCATGAACAAATGGTAAAACTGCGCGCTGAAAAAGTAGCCCGTCTGGCGAATGCCGTGCCGGAACAAGATGTCTTTGGCCCGGCGGAAGGTGATTTATTGGTCATTACCTGGGGCGGGACATTTGGGGCGGTGCGCACGGCCGTTACCCGCGCCCGCAAAAACCACAACTACGATGTCGCCCACGCCCATCTGCGCTTCTTAAATCCCTTCCCGCGCAACATGGAAAAAATCCTGAGAAGCTACAAGCGCATTTTGGTACCAGAACTAAACAACGGCCAATTGGCCTTTGTTTTGCGCGGCACCTATGGTCTGGACAACATCATTTCTTATCCTAAATTGCACGCACGGCCGTTTAAGATCGGCGAGGTGTACCAAAAACTTGAGGAGCTGTTTAACAACTAACAGTGGCCGGTTACCCATTCACCGACATCAAGGAGAAAATCATGACAGAACCAATTTCTTTAGAACTGACACGTAAAGACTTCGTTTCCGATCAAACTGTGCGCTGGTGCCCTGGCTGCGGCGATTACGCCATTCTGGCCCAACTGCAAAAAGTCTTGCCGGAACTGGGCATACCCAAAGAAAAAATCGTTTTCATTTCGGGCATTGGCTGCTCCAGCCGCTTCCCGTACTACATGAACACCTTTGGCATCCACAGCATACACGGCCGTGCGCCCACACTCGCTTCCGGCCTGGCCGCCGCCAACCCCGACCTGAATATCTGGGTCATCACCGGCGACGGCGACGGACTGTCCATCGGCGGCAACCACCTGATCCATGCCATTCGCCGCAACGTCAACCTCAACATCCTGCTTTTCAACAACCGCATCTACGGCCTGACCAAAGGGCAGTATTCGCCCACTTCGCGCAAAGGCAAAAAAACCAAGTCCTCGCCGATGGGATCCATCGAACAACCCCTCAATCCGCTGACCCTGGCGCTTTCGGCCGAAGCCACCTTTGTCGCCCGCGCCATGGACACCGACACCGTTCATCTGGGCGAAGTCCTCAAAGCGGCCGCCGCCCACGAAGGCACCTCGTTTGTGGAAATCTACCAAAACTGCGTCATCTTCAATCCCAACGAATGGACCGGCATTGACGACCGGCGTACCCGTTCCGACCATGTAATTTATTTGGAACATGGCAAACCGCTGGTTTTTGGCAAAAACAACGACAAAGGCGTGCGCCTGAACGGCTTCAAACCAGAAGTGGTGGAATTGGGCGGCGAATTTACCGAAAAAGACCTGATCGTTCACGACGAAACGTCGCAAGAGCTGGCCTACATCCTGGCGCATATGGAACATCCCACCTACCCGCCGCCAATGGGCATCATCCGCAGCGTGCGCAAACCGACCTACACCGAAGAGTTGATGGGACAGGTGCGGATGGCGCAAGAGCGGAATGGCATGGGCGATCTGAAGAGCTTGTATCACTCGTCGGATATTTGGACAGTGAAATAAGCGGCAGATGGCTGGGGACACGGCCGTTTCCCCACCACCTCGTTTTCAACTTAAAAACCAATTATGGCTCACACAAGGGGCGGCGCAAAAGCGTCGCCCCTGGCATTTTTTAGGAGAACAGACTATGGGTATTGAAGAAAAAGTATCCGCAGCAACGACCACAAGCGAATCCGTGATCAACGACTTCGCCATCGTCGTCGCCACCGCCAACGGAACCGGCAGCCAGACGGCCAACATGGCCCTCCTGCGCGCCATCTTCCGCATGGGCGTGCCCGTCAACGGCAAAAACATCTTCCCCTCCAACATCCAGGGATTGCCCACCTGGTACCACATCCGCGTCAGCAAAGATGGTTATATCGCCCGCCGCGAAACCAACGAACTACTCGTCGCCTTCAACGAAGTGACGTTGCACCAGGATATCCGCGACCTGCCCCCCGGCGGCGTTTGCCTCTACAACGGCGACTGGCGCAACGTACCCACCAGAGACGACATCAGCCTGTACGCCATCCCCGTGCGCCAATTTATCGCCGACAGCGGTCTGAAAGGCAAACTCAACGACTACATCGCCAACATGGTCTATGTCGGCGCGATGGCCTATTTGCTGGCCATCCCCCTGGCCAAAATAGACGAAGCCCTGGAAGTTCACTTCAAAAAACGACGCAAACTGGTCGATTCCAACATGGCCATTGTTCGCGCCGCTTACGAATGGGCCAGCGAAAACATCCACAAAACCGACCCGTATCGCGTGGAACCGATGGAAGCCACGGCCGGGAAAATGCTCATCACCGGCAACGAAGCGGCCGGGATGGGCGCCGTTTTTGGCGGCGTTTCTTTTGCGGCCTGGTATCCCATCACCCCATCCACCAGCCTGATTGACTCCCTGAACGATTACTTGCCCCGACTGCGGCGCGACCCGGAAACGGGGCAAGCCACCTACGCTGTGGTGCAGGCCGAGGATGAATTGGCGGCCATTGGCATGATCTTGGGCGCTGGTTGGAGTGGAGCGCGGGCGATGACGGCCACGTCCGGCCCTGGCATTTCGCTGATGGCCGAATTTGCCGGTCTGGGCTATTTTGCCGAAGTCCCGGCAGTGATTTGGGACGTGCAGCGGGTTGGGCCGAGCACTGGCCTGCCCACGCGCACGGGCCAGGGTGACGTGCTTTTTACGTATTACCTGGGGCATGGCGATACCCTCAATGTTATTTTGCTGCCGGCTTCGGTGGCGGAATGTTTTGAATTTGGCACAACGTCTTTTAACCTGGCGGATTCGCTGCAAACCCCGGTGTTTGTTCTGAGCGATCTGGACCTGGGGATGAACAACTGGATGACGGAGCCATTTGCTTATCCTGAAGAGCCGATCAAGCGGGGCAAGGTGATGTCGGAGGAGGATATTAGGGCGGCCAACGGCCGTTTCGGCCGTTACAAAGACGTTGATGGCGACGGCATCCCCTATCGCACCCTGCCCGGCAACCAGCACCCGCTGGCCGCCTGGTTTGCTCGCGGCACAGGCCACAACGAGCAAGCCGTCTACAGCGAAAAACCACAAGACTGGGAAAACAACATGCTCCGCCTGCGGCGCAAATTCGAGACCGCCCGGGAATTGGTTCCCGGCCCAATTATCGAAGAAAAAGAGGATGCGGCGTTTGGCATCATTGCCTATGGCACCACACAGTATGCCATCGACGAAGCCCGCGACCGTCTGGCAAAAAATGGCGTCACGGCCAGTTTTATGCGCCTGCGCGCGCTGCCCATCAACAACGATGTGCGCGAATTTATCAGCCGGTATGAACGCGTGTATGTGGTTGAATTGAACCGAGACGGCCAGATGCACAAAATTTTGCAAACCGAGACCCCCGAATATGCGGCGCGGCTGGTATCTTTGGCGCATATGGATGGCCTGCCCCTGACGGCACGTTGGGTCGTGGAAGCAATTGAAGCGCAAGAAACCCTGCGCAAGGAGCAACTGACAGATGGCAACTGAAATACGACGCGGAAAAGAAAACAAACTGGGGCTGACCCTGAAAGAGTACAAAGGCCAGCCTTCGACGCTGTGCAACGGCTGCGGCCACAACTCGATTTCCAATCAAGTGGTGCAGGTGGCGTATGAACTGGACATCGACCAGAGCAAGATTTTGCGCCTGAGCGGGATTGGCTGTTCCAGCAAATCGCCGGCCTATTTTCTGGGCGGTTCGTTTGGGTTTAATTCGCTGCACGGCCGTATGCCATCCATAGCCACCGGCGCCCTCATGGGCAACCACACCCTGCACGCCATTGGCGTCAGCGGCGATGGCGACACGGGCAGCATTGGTTTGGGCCAGTTCAAACACCTGATGCGGCGTAATGTGCGCATGGTGTATATGGTAGAAAACAACGGCGTGTATGGCCTGACCAAAGGGCAGTTTTCGGCCACGGCCGACCAGGGCCAGGTGCTGAAGTATGCCGGCGAAAACGAGTTCCCGCCCGTGGATGTGTGCATGGAGGCGATTATTGCCGGAGCGGGGTTTGTGGCGCGCTCGTTTTCCGGCGACGCCAAGCAGGTGCGGGAGTTGATAAAGGCGGCGCTGCATTTTAACGGCACGGCCGTTCTAGACATCATCAGCCCATGCGTGGCCTTTAACAACCTGGACACCTCGACCAAAAGTTATGGGTACGGCCGTGAGCACGAAGCGCCCCTGCACGATTTTGGCTGGGTTCCGCCGGCCGAAGAAATCGAACTGCTCGACCAGGAACCGGGCGAGATGCGCCTGGTGGAAATGCACGATGGTTCATACATCAAGCTGCAAAAGCTGGAAGAGGAATATGATCCGGCGAATAAAATTGAGGCGCTGCGCCGCCTGCAAATGGCCCACGACAACCAGGAATTTATCACCGGCCTGATTTATCTGAATCAGGAGCGCCCCACGCTGACGGAGATCAGCCATCTGGTCGATACGCCTTTGTCGCAGTTGGCCGATGCGCAGTTACGGCCGTCGCCCCAAGCCCTGGCCGACTTATTGGCTGAGTTTTAAAAGCAAGAGTGGTCCAATCACAAAGATTGGACCACTCTAACACGCTCTCACCAAATGGCCGCGGCATCCTCCTGCCGGACCGGAACCAGAAAAAAGAAGGTGCTGCCCTGCCCTGGCGTGCTTTCTAGCCAGATACGGCCGTTATACGCCTCCACCAACGAGCGAACAACCGATAAACCCATCCCTATGCCACCCGCCTGAATATGAATGTCTTCTTTTTCGGGGTGAAAAAACTCCTCAAAAAGATGAGTCTGGTCTTCAGGCTGAATCCCAATGCCTTCATCACAGATGCTGAGGATCATAAATTCCTGCTGCTGTGTTTCATCGCTCTGCAAAACGGCATGGATATGCACTTCGCCGCCGGGTTTGTTGTATTTAATGGCATTGGTGAGCAATTCTTCCAATATGGTGGCCATGTGCATCGGATCGGCCTGCACGACGCCCAGGCGCTCGTCCAGATCGATAACCAAGCGCTGGCCGCTGGCGGCCGCTTTGGGCATGAGTTCGCGGCTGATTTGGTTTACCAGTTGGGGGATGTTGGTATGGTCAGATGTAAAGGCCATCCGTCCGCCTTTCACGGCGGCGGCAAACAGCAGGCTGTTGATGAGTTGTACCATGCGCGTGACGTTGCGCTGGATGGGTTTGGTGAGCGCTTTTTGCATGTCGGTGAGCGGCCCGCCGGCGCCGCTGTCCAGGAGTTCGGTGTAGCCTTTTACGGCCGTTAGCGGCGTGCGCAGTTCGTGCGAGACAGTCGTTAGAAAATTATCGCGGCTGCGCTCGGCGTGGTATTCCGTGGTAATGTCGCGCAGGATGGCGACTGTCCCCTGGGCAGACCCTGCGGCGCTGTAGATGATGGTCATGCGGCCCTGGAGGATACGGCCGTTAATCTCAAACCGCTCCGCCATCTGGCGGCGCCGGGCAAGATCGTTTTCAGCCACAGTGGAAGTGGCGGCCAGCATGGGCAAATGCGTCAGAATATCCGTCACCGGATTCCCCAGCAGATCAGCAACCTCGCGGCCAATAATCGTGGCGGCCGCCTGATTCACGTAAGTGATCACGCCATCAACACCGCTGAACACGATGCCATCTACCAAACATTCTAAAATGGGCTGCTGCGCGTGGGTTGCCTGGGGTGATGCATCGCCGGTGATGATGGCCGGCTGCTGATAAGGCGTGGTTTTGGAGGGGGCAAATATGGGTATGGTTGGCGCGGTTGCGCGGCGAAGGGAACCATAGAGGGTAAGGGGAACGGCCGTTACCAATCCCCACGCCAACAGTTCCCAGCCGGGCAGCCCCGGCAAAAAAGCAAACAACGCCAGCGCCAGCAGGAGCGGGCCAACAACACGCCAGGGAATCTCCCACGCCCAAAAGAACAGCGCCCAATTAACAAGCTGCAAAAGGAATAAATAGATAGGCGTTCCCGGCGGCTGCCAAACAGCCAACACGCCGCCCACCAGACTGGTGATAACAAGACTTACCAACACCGGCCGGAGGTGATTTTGTCGGGAACCTGAACGCTGCAAAACGAATAAACATCCCGTCGCCACCAGGAATAACAAACCATAAAGTGTAAGCAGGTGGAAAATCATGTTATTCAGATAATGCAGTCAGGTCAGGCAAACAGGAAAGGTCTGCCAGGCGAGATCAGGGACGGACTGGCTGCGGAGCGTCGGAGAGAAGCTGCCACCAGGCTTGCCAGGGACGGGCATTGATGGCCGGATCTGGCGTGGCGGCGGCGGCCGGCGGCGGTCCAGGCGTGGCTTCGGCCACCATAGGCACAACTCTTTTTTCGCCGGGCAGCACGTAGCCGGCTTCTTCGCGAGCGTAGGCGGCCACGTAGTCGTCGCTTTGCACGTAAGCCAGTGTTGCTTGAAGTTCCAACTGGCGCGTCGACTCAATGCTGACTTCTCGTTCCAGAGACGCTTCTCCCACCCCTACCAATTGCCCCGCTTGCGCCCGACGCGTTAAGTCGAGGCCAATAAACAGGGCAGCAACCACGGATAGCAGAATTAAAATTTGCGGGATTGTGAGCAACGGCCGTTGGCGAAATAACTTTTTACGCATCATTTTAAAATCTTAGCCGCTAACGCCCATCTACGCAATAAGAGAATCGGGCGAGAAAGGGGTACAATCAGACAATCTTTGGCAAATTGAAAAGGATCCGTCTCATGGCTGCAACAAAAATAACAATGCGCGATTTACCACGGAATGTCTGGATCGTTACACTTACCAGTTTTTTAACCGATATTTCCAGTGAAATGATTTTTAATTTGCTGCCCTTGTTTCTCGCCAACGTTTTGGGCATACGGATGGCCGGCATCGGCCTAATTGAAGGGATGGCGGAAAGTACCGCCAGCCTGTTGAAAGTTATCTCCGGCTGGTTCTCGGACAAAGTAGGCAAACGCAAGCGTCTGGCAGTGATGGGTTACGGCATTTCGGCGGCGGCCAAACCATTTTTGCTGATTGTAGCGTCGTGGTGGGGCGTGTTTTCCGTGCGTTTTGCGGAGCGGGTGGGCAAGGGTGTGCGCACAGCCCCACGCGACGCCCTGATCGCCGACAGCATCGACAAAGATCATCGTGGGCTGGCTTTTGGGCTGCACCGCGCCGGAGATACAGCCGGGGCGGTGTTGGGATTGGTCCTGGCTTTTGGTATCGTTTGGGCCAGTCAGGCTGGCGCTGTGTCGCTGAGCCGAGAAACGTTTCAGCGAGCGGTGTGGTTGAGTATCGTTCCGGCTTTCCTGGCGGTGGTGGTGTTGGCAGTGGGGGCGCGGGAAACGGCCGTTACCGGCCCCAAACGAGAAGCGCCCCGCCTCTCCTGGCAAGGTTTCGACCAACGCTTTCGCCGCTTTTTGCTGGTGTTGGTCTTGTTTACGCTGGGCAACTCGGCCGATGCGTTTTTGATTTTACGCGCCCAAGAACGCGGGCTAAGTGTTTTGGGCATTTTAGGCATGTTGATTTCGTTTAATCTGGTGTATACCGTGCTGTCTGGGCCGCTGGGTTCCCTGTCTGATCGGATCGGACGGCGGAAGTTGATCATTGGCGGCTGGTTGTTTTATGCGCTGTTGTATCTTGGGTTTGGGCTGGCAACGGCCGTGTGGCAAATTATTCTCTTCTACATTTTATATGGCGTCTACTATGGCGCTGTTGAAGGCACAGCCCGCGCTTACGTAGCCGACATCGTCCCACAAGAACAGCGCGGCACGGCGTATGGGCTTTATCATGCGGCCGTGGGCCTGGCCGCACTGCCCGCCAGCCTGATCGCCGGTTTGTTGTGGCAAGGGATAGGCGGTTGGGCCGGATTTGGCCCTGGCGCGCCTTTCTTTTTTGGCGCGAGTCTGGCCATTACGGCCGTTCTACTGTTCGCATTTTGGGTCCCGAAAACGGCCGTCGCCCCATTGACTCCGGCAAGTTGAACAACCAGAGCAAATCAGAGAGAATAATACGGCCAAGCGCAAGCTGCCTGCCGTGCATCACACGCAGGCTTACAAGTGGCAATGGTATAATGTAACCTCGTATGCCGTTTTAGGTATACTACAAACTAAAGTTGAGGCGACTTCAAGATGGCAGACGAACGTAAAATTCTTTATCTGAGCGCAGAGGTAGCCCCTTTCGCCAAAACAGGCGGGCTGGGCGACGTGGGCGGATCGCTGCCGAAAGCCATTAAAGCGATGGGGCACGACATTCGCGTGGTGATGCCGGCCTACCAAAACATTGAGAACGGCCGTTTCCCCGACATCGCCGCCCTCCCCATCCAACTCAACGTCCCCACCGGCTCCGGAGCCATCCCCTGCGGCGTGTTTAGAAGCCACCTGCCCAACAGCGACGTGCCGATCTACTTCATCGCCCAATGGCATCTGTTCAAACGGGATAACATCTATGGCTACTGGGACGACGCCTACCGCTTCGCCTTCTTCAGCCTGGCCGCTCTGGAACTGGCCCGCGTCCTGAAATGGAAACCCGATGTTGTCCACTGCCACGACTGGCACACCGCGCCGGCCATCACCTGGCTGGCGACAGCCGGCGCCAACGACCCCTTTTTCGCCAACACCCCCACCGTCTACACCATCCACAATCTGGCCATTCAGGGCAATGCCAACTGGCATCTGTTCGACTACATGGGCATCCTAACCCACGCCTTAACAGAAGAACCGTATGGCGAAGTCAATCTTATGGGTCGAGGCATTTACCACGCCACCATGGTCAACACCGTCAGCCCGACCTATGCGCTGGAGATTATGACCAAAGAAGGCGGGGCCGGGTTGGATGGCCTGCTGCGTCATCGCGCCTATGATTTGCACGGCATCCTCAACGGCCTGGACTACGACGAATGGGACGCCGCCAGCGACAAAAATCTGGTCGCCCCCTTCAGCGTCGAAGACCTGACCGGCCGGCAAAAGAACCGGCGCGCCTTGCAAACCCGCCTGGGCCTGCCACAACGGGACAACATTCCCCTGCTGGCCATGGTCTCGCGGCTCACTTCTCAAAAAGGGCTGGACATCATGGGCCACGTCATTCACCAGCTCATGAACGGATTCTCCGGCGAGGCGCAGTTTGTGGTTTTGGGAACCGGCGATGCGCAGTACGAGCAGATGTTTGCCCAGTTAGCCCGCTATCATCAGGGAAAGATGACGGCCGTTCTGGCCTATGAAGCCGATCTGGCCCCGCTGATCTATGCCGGCAGCGATATGTTCCTGATGCCTTCGTTATTTGAACCGTGTGGCCTGGGCCAACTCATCGCCATGCGGTATGGCAGCGTGCCCATCGTGCGGGCAACCGGGGGGTTGGCCGACACCGTTCAGGAGCCTGTCACCGGTTTTGTGTTCCACGAATTTAATGAAGAAAGCCTGTGGCATGCCGTCCAGCGCGCCATCTACGTGTACAACGTCGATAAACCACGCTGGCAAACCATCCAAACCACCGGCATGACGGCCGATTTTTCCTGGGAACGCTCGGCCGTTGGCTACGAAAAATTATATAACTGGGCCATTGCCCGCGCCGGCAACGAGCCGCAAGCCGTAAGCTGAACATGGTTTCGATACAGACCCTAAAGGGTTTACTGGTGAAACAGTAGCCCCTTTGAAACTCAAACCCTTAGGGTCTACCTAGCTACTTACCATTTAACCAAAGAGGTGACTTCACATGCGATTTCCACGTGCGGCGGGTGTTTTGGTACACCCCACATCATTTCCTGGCCGCTATGGCATCGGCGATTTGGGCGAACATGCCTATCATTTCGTCGATTTTTTGGTGAACAGCAAGCAATCTATGTGGCAGGTATTGCCCTTAGGCCCAACCGGCTATGCTGATTCGCCTTACCAATGTTTTTCCGCTTTTGCGGGGAATCCTTTACTCATCAGCCCGGACCGGCTGGTAGCGGATGGGTTTTTACCGCCAACGGCCGTGCAAAATACCCCCTATTTCCCCACCCGCGCCGTCGATTACGGCGAAGTGATACAGTACAAAAACGCGCTTTTCCAGCAGGCGTTTAGCCATTTCCAACAGCATGGCGCGCCAGAACAGGTGGCGGCGTTTGAGGCGTTTTGCGCCGGAAATGGTTTCTGGCTCGATGATTTTGCCTTGTTCATGGCCGTCAAAAATTTCCACAAAGATCAGTTTGGCGGCGTGTGGAACACCTGGCCGGCCGAGATTGCCTACCGCGAACCAGCAGCAATGGCCACATGGGCAACCCAATTAGCCGATGAAATTGCCCTGCACAAATTTTTGCAGTTCTTGTTTTTTGCGCAGTGGCTGGCGCTGAAACAATACGCCAACGACCGGGGCATCAAAATTATCGGCGACATTCCTATTTTTGTGGCTTTCGACAGCGCCGACGTATGGGCCAATCGTGATTTGTTTTACCTGAAGGCAGATGGCTCGCCGGAGTTTATTGCCGGAGTGCCGCCGGATTATTTCAGCGTAACCGGGCAGCGCTGGGGCAATCCGCTGTACCGTTGGGAGCAAATGAAAACCAACGACTACGCCTGGTGGGTGAAACGACTGCAAATGACCTTCCTCCAGGCGGACATTGTGCGCATCGACCATTTTCGTGGTTTTGAGGCGTATTGGGAGATTCCGGCGGAGGAGCCAACGGCCGTTGTCGGCCAATGGGTAAAGGGGCCGGCGGCCGATTTCTTCCGGGCTATGAAAGAGCAGTTGGGCGTCCTGCCCATCATCGCCGAAGATTTGGGCCTGATCACGCCGGAAGTGATCGCCTTGCGTGATGAGTTTGATTTCCCCGGCATGAAAATTTTGCAGTTTGGCTTTGGCGGCGAGCGCAACAGCGGCTTTCTGCCGCACACCTTCGACCAAAACTGCGTGGTCTACACCGGTACGCACGACAACGACACGGTCCTGGGTTGGTACAGCAGTTCCACGGAAGACGAGCGGGATCACTTTCGCCGGTATATGGCGGTTGATGGGCATGACGTAGCCTGGGATATGATTCGGCTGGCGCAGATGTCGGTAGCGGACACGGCCGTTGTCATGATGCAAGACCTGATGCGCCTGGGCACAGAAGCGCGCATGAATTTCCCCGGCAAAGTAGGCGGCTACTGGCGCTGGCGCTACACGCCGGAAATGCTTACCAGCCAGATCGCTTACAATTTGCGTTTGCTCACGGAGTTATACGGCCGTGCGCCAGAACCGGAAGAGACTGAAAGTTAATGACTTAACGTGGGCAAGATTGGACCAATCTCGGAGAGTGAACCAATCTGAAAATTAATCGAGGGCAACGGCCGTTACACAACGTAACGGCCGTTTTTATTCACCTCTCACAGCAGCGCCAGCGCCACAATCGCCAGCACAAAAATCACCATCAACACCACGGCCGCCAACATCATTTGCCGGTCGCGTTTTTGATTGGCCGCTTGGCGGCGGGCCAGTTCCCGCTGCCGCTCCTCTTCAACCGCCATCATCTCGGCCATGCGCCGCTGGGCGGCCTTGTCTTCCTCTTCTTTCATCTGGCGAATTTGCACATTCCGCTCATTCAACCGGTCAGCCCGCGTCCGGGCGTCTACCTTTTGCAGCATCTCGAAGATGTCCAGGGGCGCGCCGCACTTCTGGCAGTATTCGTCGCCGGTCCAGTTGGCCGTCTGGCATTTGGGGCAGACGCGGGTCAGCGCGTGGCCGCATTGGCGGCAGATGGCGCGCGGCTCGCGGTGGTAGGTGTGGCAGTTGGGGCAGATGTGGCCTTCCAGCAAAAACTGGCTGCTGCAGGCGTCGCAGGTAACGTGCTGTCCGTGCTGGCGTACGTCGATGGGAGCCAGGCAGTTGGGGCAGGCAATTTCGGTCAGGAATTCATTGTTCAAGCGTGCTCTCCTCATCGTTCCAGATAAAACGGAATGTCGATAATTGCCCGGCTTTTGCCCAGGCGACGACGGCGATAAAGTAAGGCAAATTTTAACAACCAGGCCGTCTGGTTGTGCAAGATATTATGCCACCAATGCGCCGGGACAAACTCCGGAATCAGCACAGTGGCCAGCTGCCCATCGGCGACGGCCGTATCCACTTCGTCCAAATAAGCCAGGAAAGGGCCGACGAAGGAACGAAACGGCGAGACCACGACCACCATGGGCGCAATTTCGTCCAGGCCATAACGCTGCCAGCGCTCTTGGGCTTGCACGGCCGTTCCCGGTTCCAATTCAATGTACACGGCCGTGACTTCCGTCGTGATCGAACGGGCATAACTTAACGCCTCAATGACGCCGCGATGCACGCCGGCCACCGGCACAACCACCCTCGGCGCAACCAGATGGATCGCCGGGTGCGGCTCTGCCAGGTGCAATTGACGGCCAATCTCGCTGTAATGGGCGCGGATGGCGCGAAAGCCCACCACAAACAAAGGGATCAGCAGAATAACCACCCAGGCTCCATGCACAAATTTGCTAAAGATGATCACCGCCAGGGCCGCGCCCGTCGCCGCCGCCCCCAACCCATTGAGCAGCGCTTTCACCGTCCAAAACGAGCCGCGAAGCCGCAGCCAATGCACCACCATCCCGCTCTGCGATAAGGTAAACGCCAGAAACGCACCCACGGCAAACAGCGGAATCAGGCGGTGGGTGTCACCCTGAAAAATCACCAGCAGCCCGCCGGCCAATGCCGCCAGCAGCATGATGCCGTTGGTATACACCAGCCGGTCGCCCACCAGCGTGAGCTGGCGCGGCAAAAATCCATCCTGCGCCAGGATGGAGGTGACGCGGGGAAAACCGGCAAAACTGGTGTTGGCGGCCACCACCAGCACCAGCAGCGTCGCCCCTTGCACCAGCAAATAAAGCGGCCCGGAGCCAAACAATCGCCGCGCCAACGCCGACAGAATGGTCTCTTGCGGCCCAGCCACGACGCCCAGATATTCCGTCAGGCCAATGGTTCCCAGGAAGAGAATGCCCATGAGCACGGCCATGGCGGCCATGGTTTGCCGCGCATGGCGCGGTTCGGGCGGCTGGAAGACGGAGACGGCGTTGCTGATGGCTTCGACGCCGGTGAGGGCGGTGGCTCCGGCGGCAAAGGTGCGCAGCAGCAGGAAGAGGGTGACGGGAGCGACGGCCGTGGGCGCCACGGCCGTTAAATCCCCCGGTCCATCCAGCAGCGCCACCACCACGCCATAGGCAATCATGCCCAGGTAGGCGGCCAGGAACAGGTAGACGGGCACAATCATCACTGTGCCGGCTTCACGCAGGCCGCGCAAATTGACCAGGGTGATGACGAGCAGCAGAAAAAGGGAAACGGCCGTGCGATGGGTCCACAAGGCCGGGAAGGCGGAAGCCACGGCCGCCACGGCCGCCGCCAGACTGACGGCCGCGTTCAGCACATAATCGATCAGCAGCGCGGCGGCGGCCGTCAGGCCCAGCGTCACGCCCAAATTTTCGCGGGCAACGGTGTAACTGCCGCCGCCGGTCGGATAGGCGGCGATGGTCTGGGTGTAGGAGAGGGTGACGAGGGCCAGCAGGCCGGTGATGACAAAGGCGATGCGCCAGGAGTAGGCCAGGCCCACCGCCCCGGCGATGGCCAGGCCGAGAAAGATTTCCTGGTTGGCGTAGGCGATGGAGGCGAGCGCGTCGGGGGAGAGGGCGGCCAGGGCGCGCACTTTGTCCAACCGCTTGGCGTCCATGTCGGCCGACGGCAGCGGCGGACCCACTACAAATTCGTGCAGATGTTTCCAGAGCATGTTTCACCTGTGGCAGTTTGGGGATGTGTTGCCTTATGCCTGGATGGAGATTATAGCAGAAACGGCCGTTGGCAATCGTCAATCGTCAATCGTCAATCAGCAACTTCACCAGCCTGCGCGTCACCGCCTTTGTTTCTGGGCCGATTTCGCCGGGCGGGCCGACGCAGGCCGGGCAGCCGTCGCGGCAGCGGCAGTCGGTGACCAGTTCCAGGGCGGCTTCCAGCAGCGTATCATGCAGCTCGTACAGCCGCTGGCTGAAACCCACGCCCGCCGCCACCCGCTCATACACCACCACCGTCGGCGCTTGCGTGAGGGGGCTGCGGCTTTCGGCCGTCACCTGAATGTCGCCCGGATCGCACATCAGGTAGAGCGGGGCCAGATTGCGCAGCACATAGGCCAGCCCGCCCAGCGCCGAGCGCGCCTGCTGTCCTTCTTCGGCCTGGCGGTGGCAGGAGGGGCAGAGGGTAGACAGGTTTTCCAGTTTGTTGGCGTCCAGGTAGTTTTCGTTGACGCCGCGTGTGTAATTGAATTCGCGGAACGGCCGTATGTGATGCACATGCAGCGTAATCGTAGACCCTTCGGGTTTGGGAAAACCCGAAGGGTCTTTGCCCATCGCGCCGCACATCCGGCAGCGATAGCCATCACGCTCCAGCGCTTTTTGCCGCTGCGTTTGCCAGTTCGGGCCATAATCATTCGGCCGCAGCAAAATCCCTGCGTCGTACAACTTCTCCGTCAGCGCCTCGCCCAAAATCAGCCAATAGCCCGACGTTTCCAGCGTCATCTCCGGCAAATCAATCTCGCCAAAACCCAACGTCTCATGCGTATACCGCTTGATGCGCCGGTAGCCCGTCGCCTGCGTCACCACCGTCACATCCCCCCACGCCCGATACAAATTGACAATTGGCAATTGACAATTGGCAATTGCCAATTGATTATCCTCCTCCGCCCGCAGCTCCCGGATGGTGCTGCCCACGCTGGCCCGCGTGTAATAATCCACGTCCACCGGGCGCACGTAGGCGATACGGCCGTCCCAGTCCAGATGTTCCACCAGATAACTCCGCGCCAAATGCATGTAGATGGCCCCCTCGAACACCACCGTCGGCGCGCGCTCCAAATCCACCTCGCCGATAGCCCGCGTCTTCGTCTCGTCCAGTTCGTCGCCCAGGTCGTGGACGATGATGTTGTCGTCGCCGCTGGTGCGCAGGGAAACGGCCGTGGCCGGCGACCCCTCGCCCACATAATGATACTGCTGCCGCGTCTGGTGCAGCATCCCTTCCGCTTCCAGGGCGTGCAGCAAGCTCTCCGCCGGTTGGCCGCCAAACGGCTCATTGGCGCGGAAAGGCAGCTCGTAGGCGGCGCACAGCAGGTGGCGCACCATAATGCGCAGGTTGTCGGGATTGGTCAGCGCGTGCTCCGGCGTCTGGCCGAAGAGATAACGCGGATGGGTGCAAATGTACTGGTCGAGCGGGTTGTTGCTGGCGATCATAATCGCCGCCGACTGCGCCGCCCGCCGTCCGGCGCGGCCAATCTGCTGCCACGTCGAGGCGATGGAGCCGGGGTAGCCCGTCAGCACGGCCGCATCCAGTTCGCCGATGTCGATGCCCAGTTCCAGGGCGTTGGTGGCGACCACGCCGCGCAGGGCGCCGGTGCGCAGCCCATGCTCAATCTCGCGCCGCTCCAGGGGCAAATAGCCGCCGCGATAGCCGGAAACGGCCGTTGCCGCATGCCCCAAATACTTCATCTCATCCTGCAAATAGGTCAGCAGCAGTTCCACCGTCTGCCGCGTGCGGGCAAAGGCGATGGTCTGCACGTCCTGCGCCAGGAAAGTGACGGCCGCGTCGCGGGCGGCCATCACCGCGCTGCCGCGCAGCCCTAACTCGGCGTCGATGATCGGCGGGTTGTAGAGGATGACGTGCTTCTCGCCGGTGGGCGCGCCGTTCTGTTGTTCATTGATGAGGGTGAACGGCCGTCCCACCAATCGCTGCGCGTGCTCCTGCGGGTTGGCGATGGTCGCCGAGCAGCAAATCACCTGGGGGTGGCTGCCGTAAAAGTCGCAGATGCGCAGCACGCGGCGCAGCACGTTGGCCACGTGGCTGCCAAACACGCCGCGATAGGTGTGGATTTCGTCCAGCACGATGAATTGCAAATTGGCGAACAGGTCGCGCCAGGTGGGATGGTAGGGCAAAATGCCCGCGTGCAGCATGTCGGGGTTGCTGATGAGGATGCCCCCGGCGCGGCGCACCTGCGAGCGGCGGCTTTGCGGCGTGTCGCCGTCGTAGGTGTGTACTTCGATGGGCAGCCGTCCGGCGCTGAGGATGGCGGCGGTTTCGGCGAGCTGGTCGTGGGCCAGGGCTTTGGTGGGGAAGAGGTAGAGGGCGCGGGCAGACTGCCGTTGCAGCAGCCGCTGCAGCACCGGCACGGTATAACACAACGATTTGCCAGAGGCCGTGGTGGTGGCAATGATCGTGTTTTCACCCGCCAACGCCGCGTCGATGGCCGCAGCTTGATGGGTGAAGAAGTGGTGGATGTGGCGTGATTGGAGGGCGGCGAGGATACGGCCGTCTAGCGGCGCATTGACGTTTTGGAATTGGGCCGGGCGGGCGGGGAAGCGTTCCCAGGCCACCACCTGGGACATGAAGTCGCGGTTGAGGCGTAGTTGGGACAGGAGTTCGGGCAGGTTCATGGGGGAATTATAGCGGTTTTTGCGGTGCTGGGGATGGGATGACAATGCGCTAAAAAGAAACGGCCGTTTGTCATGCAATCCAGCGCACCAAGTAGCGTATCATATTCGCGCTTGTGTTATTTTCTCAACCAGATACGTAACAATCGGAGGAACTATGAAAAAATTATTCGTGCTGTTTCTTTTGTGTGTGTTTTCAGGTTTGTGGCTGCAAACCGAACAAACCCGTGGGGCAGAGCCAGAAAAACTGTACGTGTGGCAAGAGTATAAGCGAAATCCCGCGATTTATGACGTGGCCGTGGGGTCAACCTACATATGGGGCGCTTATCCCGATGGTGTCATCCGCTGGAACAAACAAGACCATACATATAAAACCTATACCTTTGGCAGCGAGGTAACGGCCGTACAAATTGCCGTCAATAACAATGTGTGGGTCGGTACAACGAACGATCTCTATCGTTTCGATGGTATCAGTTGGACTCGCTATACCACAGATGACGGCCTGCCGTATAACACCATTTCTTCTCTGAGTGTCGGCCTTCAAGACCAACTTTTTGTCGGCGCGGCCGGCGGTATCGTTGTTTACAATGGGGCACAATGGACGCAAATCCCTACCATTACCGTAGACCCTTACCATTGTTTCAGCTACGGTGGCATCGTCGACATCGCCCTGGATACCCAAAATCGTTTTTGGGTTAGCATGGATAACGCACCGATGTGTTACTTCGACCAGGGGATCTGGAAGATATTTTCTCAAAATCAGTCGAGTGTATCATCGAAAGATATTGAATTTGCCCCCAATGGTGATATGTGGTTGGCCGGTGTCTATGATGGGGCCGGTGCCCAGGCTGCCGCCCGATTAACAACAAACGGCACATGGATAGCCTATAACACGTCCAACGGTCTACCCGACAATTACTCAAGCTCGCTAACAATTGATCCCTTGGGCGACATTTGGTTAGGATTTAGTGGAGGGCAAGGCGTTAGCCACTTTAATGGTTCCGTATGGTCAACTCAAAATCTATTTTCTGGATTTTATGGTGGAGCTGTCTATGACGTTGAATCTGACGGTGCAGGCGGCATCTGGACCGGCGGCACCCATGTCAGCCACCTATCGAACAACATTTGGAATACTTATCTGGCTGGTTTGCCGTTTGCTCCCTATAACTACATAAGAACCTTGTATGTCGATTCTGATGATAACCTCTGGGCAGGAACCGAATCTATGGGGGTTGTGAAATTTGATGGTCAGGCCTGGCTGCACTACACGCCTGCGCATGGTTTGGGTGGAAACATCGTCAATGCCATTGCTGAGGATCAGAACGGCAATATGTGGTTCGGCTGCTCGCACGGAGAGTTTAATGTCGTTGGTGACGGCCTCACCCGTTTTGATGGCGTTACGTGGCAAACCTTTACCATGGCTGATGGCTTGGCTGACAACAGAATTTCTGATATAGCGGTTGATAACGCCAATACAATTTGGATCGCACATCCGTATTCCGGTGTTTCGCATAAATCAACTTCAGGCTGGACCACCTACACAACGGCCGACGGCCTATTAAGCGACCGGGTCGGTACGATTCTTGCTCATGACGGTTCGATTTGGGCCGGATATGGCACAGATTATGTGTCGGAAACGGGGATTTCTCGTTTTGATGGAGCTACCTGGACAACCTACAATGAGAGTGATGGCTTAAGCGGCGCCGTCCGGGATCTGGCCGTCAACCGTAACAATTCCCTCTTAGCCCTGACAAGCGCCGACGTGTTTCAATTGAATGGCAATAGCTGGTCTGATTTAGCGGTTCCATCTTTAGGAATGACATTCTGGAGATTTGCAGCTGACAAGGATAATCAAATCTGGGTGACAGGTAACGGTGGCGGCGCTATTCGCTTCGACGGTGCTCAATCCTATGCCATCACGCCATCCGAAACAGGGACAAGTGCTTTAGGCAGTAAAGTGGCAGCAAATTCATCTGGTAACACCCTTTGGTTTTCTTCGACTGAAGGTGTTGTATCGCTAAGGATTGTTGACGTCAACGCACGCATCTTCTTGCCATTGGCTGCGAAATGACAGCTTAAACCTCGAGAAGAAGACCTGCGGCATTTAGGCATTGCTTGTTGCCGCAGGTCTTCTTGCTGATCCCAGTCGTGGTCTTTTCCACCAGCGCAGTCAAAATCAAACTCCCACCAAATTGCCGGAAAGGTATAAGCTGATTCATTCGTCTTCTCGGGTAGAACGGCCGTCTACCGGCGTGTTCACCACCTGAAATTGATCCGGGCGGGCCGGAAAGCGTTCCCAGGCCACCACCTGAGCGATAAAATCGCGGTTCAGTCACAGTTGAGTCAGGATGTCGGGTAAATTCATGCGGGGATTACAGCGAGTCTAAGCAGGTATAGGCAGGGCGCAAAAAGAGACCCTGTGTTTTGTTACCCAGACCATCCAGGATCTTGCAAACGTTGAATACACAGAGCGAAGGATTAGAACGGCCGTGACTGACCCAATATCTGCCCATACAGCGGCTTCCCCCCTCGTTTAAAGGGACAAAAACCCAGACTAGAGTACTAGTTATTTGCCATTCAACTTTACATATGTTACCATATGCGAGATCGGGAGGTTTACATATTGTTAGCAATAGACAATATTTGGTATAAACTCCAAGTAGTATGCTTATATGCCCTCGCCTGTGGGACGCATCCAATGACTCGCACCGCGCCAAAACACAGCCTAGTCACGATATCACGTAAAGGGATAAAACGATGGGCCGTCGTACGATAGCTATCATAATTCTTGTAGTAGGCATTCTTCTGTTTGCCCTCGCCGTATTCTTCTATCTCCGACAATCCGGTAGTTCGGCTGAAACGCCGCCGCCGGCATTAGGAGAAGTCGATACTACCGGTCAACCAGTTGCCACAACCGAACCGGGTACAGACGTCGGGGTAGACACCGGAATGTCTGAGCTTACGCCAGCGGGTGTTCAACTGGCCGAGTTGCCCTCGGATATGGTTGAAGTCGTCGTGTCTTTGCAGACCGTTCCTCGTGGTTGGCAGATGACAGCAGATGAACTAACAACCGACCTACGCTTCTCAACAGAGGTTGGCGGTGATGTCATTACCGACGTTAACGAAGCAATTGGGCTGTATGCTCGCTCCGATATTTATCAGGGCCAAACCTTAACCAAGGACGCTCTGGTAAGCGACATTCGCCTCGTCGCCTCCGACTCATATGGTCCGTCAGCCCTCATACCACCTGGCTTTGTAGCTCAGGCTGTACCGATGGATCGGCTCGCCGGGGTTGCTTATGGGGTTAGCGAAGGGGACTATGTGGATATTCTGATCTCGTTTGTACTGCAAGAGATCGATCCTCAGTTCCAAACCCTTCTAGAAAACAGCATCACGTTTTATTTGCGCGATGAAGCAGGGAACCCGCTGTTGATCACGATAGATCCGTACGGCCGTTTCGAAGAATTGCCCACCGGTGAAGTCACCCATATCGCGCCATCAGAAGCCAATCGACGACCCATTCTCGTGTCGATGATCTTGCAAAACGCCAAGGTCATTCAAGTGGGCACATGGCAACCCGAGTTACCTATCTCAGCTTCCACACCCACGCCAGAACCTGTGGCTGAAGGCGCAGAGACTCCCACACCTCAGGTTGGCGAAATTCCTACCGCCACACCCACACCACCAGACACCTTGCTGCTGGCATTACTGCCCCAGCAACAACTTCTCCTCAAATATGCCGTCGAATCTAATGCCAGCATCGATTTCGCTCTGCGCGGTATTAACGACGCCCAGCTATACACGATTGAAAACATCGACTTCAACTACATCAAACAACGCTTCAATATCGATATTCCACCCAACTTTGAGTTCACGGCCGAATTCATAGACGTTACACCCACTCCGGTAATCGAAGAGCAGCCTACACCGGAACCCGTACCGGCAGAGTAACAGGGTCTAATTAGGATAGAAACCATGCGTCTAAGAACATTCCTTCTCCTGTTCATAGTGATTGCACTCATAGCTGTTGTTGGTGTTCTTGCGTATGTTCGCTTTTTTGGCAATAACGCAGCCACTGCTACCCCTGGAGATACAACAGTCCAATCAGGCGAGCAATCGGACGCGGTTGCCAGCGAACCGGGTTTACCCCCACCAACAGCTACACCGGCGATTCTTTTTCTGGATGTCCTGGTTGCCGACCGGACTCTGCCCGTCGGCACCGTTATTCGCCCTGAATTGCTGCGCACAGAAACCAGACCAGATTCAAACATTGCCTTGCAAGGAGGCTATGTTTTCACCAATGCAGAAGATTTGATTGGGCGCATTGTAAAAACCGAGGTTGTTGCCGGACAGGCCATCTTAGCTCCAATGTTGGCAATTAATACAACCGATCTGGCAGCTATCGGGTCAGATCTGGCGCTTTACGTGGATCAGGGCAATGTAGCCATCGCCTTTCCAATAAATCGGTATACTGGCGCCGCCTACGCCATGCGCCCCGGGGACAGCGTTGACGTTTTGATGTCGCTGCCCATTGTGGCTCTGGACCCTGAATACAACACGAAACTGCCTAACGTCACACAGCGCGTCGATGATCTGGCGCTGTCCGAGGGACGAGCTTTCCTTTTCCCAGAAGCGCTTGAAGGGCGGCTGGAGTTGATCGACCCCATAAACCTGGTTGGTGAAGTTAGCGGACCTCTCAGCGCGCAAGAAGGGTCAAAAAGTACGCAGGTTTTGCGTCGGGCAACGCAATTGACAATTCAACAAGCGACGGTTTTATGGGTAGGAACGTGGCGCGATCCCCGTGAATTGGCCAAAGAAGCAGCCGCAGCTGCGGCCGCAGCCCAATTGGCAGCGACGACAGGTGATTTCCCTGTACCCACCCCAACCCCGATTCCTGAGCGTTTGGATGCAATTCCCGATGTGGTTATTTTGAGTATGCCCGCCCAAGATGCTTTGGCGCTGAAATGGTCATTAGAACAGGGCGTGGATATTTCTTTGGCCTTGCGCTCTCCTGGCGACACAACTGTTTTTTCGACGGTAACTGTTTCGCTGCCACAATTGGTTGAACAGGGTGGGCTGCGGATTCCTGAGAAAAGCGAATTTGGCATTGAGCCATCGATGCGCGACCTGGAATTTCCTACGCTAGATGAACCCGAAACACCCTGATTCCGTACCTTTGAGAAAAACATGGTATGATAAGTCCCCAGTCTATGCTGGGGCTTTTCTTTTTCAGGCAAGTGTGCGCACATGCGATGTGCATTTTTGGAGGCGATGGTGAGCCTTGAGCGATTAGAAAACTACGACCCCACAGATTATGAACGGCCGTCTGTAACCGTAGACGTGGTCATTTTTTCGCTCGTCGATAACGACCTGCAAGTGCTGCTGGTGAAACGCAAATATCCTCCGTTCGCCGGCATTTGGGCGCTCCCAGGCGGATTTGTCCATATGGATGAATCGCTGGAAAATGCAGCCATGCGCGAATTGGCCGAAGAAACAGGTGTAACCGATGTCTACACTGAACAACTTTACACCTTCGGCGCGCCGCAACGAGACCCCCGCACGAGAGTGATCACCGTCGCTTACTTTGCCCTAGTGCCCCACCACGCCATCCAACATTATCCCGGCGATGATGCCGCCGAAACGGCCTGGCATTCTGTGTTTGCTTTGCCGCCTCTTGCTTTTGACCATGAAGAAATTTTAACGTATGCCTTGCAGCGGTTGCGCTACAAATTGGAATATACGGCCGTTGGCTTCGAACTCCTCCCCGATGTATTCACCCTCTCTGAATTGCAGCATGCCTATGAAATTATTTTAGGCGAACAGCTAGATAAACGGAACTTCCGGCGCAAAATTTTGTCGGCCGAGATTTTAGAGGAAACGGGTCGCAAAAAGAAAGAAGGGGAAGGCCGTCCGGCCATGTTATATCGTTATCGCAAAGATGCTGTGGCTGAGGTTAAGAGCCGCCGTCTTTTCCCGTAATCGGGCGTCAAGTTACCCACAACGACTTCGTCAACTCCAAACCCAACACCACTTCCTCGCGCCCAACACGCAAACGCATCGGTCCATTAAATGGCGCTCGGCCAATTAATTCAAAATCAGTCCCCGGCACAAGGTGCAGCGTCGCAAAATATTTCAGGCGCTCCGGCTCATGGGTGCGCACCCGGCTTATTTTCCCTTTATGGCCAACCGCCAAATTGATCATACAAAAATCATCAACCGGCGGTAGATGCCCATCCTCATCAGGGATAGGCTCTCCATGGGGGCAGCGTTGGGGAAAATTTGTCATTTCAGCCATACGCTGTGCCAGGGCATCATGCAACCCCTTGCTCAACTCGTCGGCATACTCGTGAACCTCGTCCCAGGCAAAACCCATCACCTGTACCAGAAACACCTCTAAAATTCGGTGACGGCGAATTTCTTCCAAAGCCGCCTGACGGCCTCGATCCGTTAATTCAACGCCTTGGTACGGCACGTGCTTGACATAACCTGCACTCTTGAGACGCTTCAACATTCGGGGAACGGCTGGCGGCGAGACGCCTAACCTTTCGGCCAGATTGGTCGTGCTAACAGTGGGGGAGTCTTCTTGCAAGCGGAAAATTTCAGCCAGATATTCACGCATTGCGGCGCTGGGGGTCATGGTTCACTGCTCCTTGAGCTTTGGAACATATTACCGCAATCTCCCCCATATGCCAATTGGCCGACTGGCTGAAAATTAGGCTGCGTTAATGCCAGCAACCGCCTCTAATTCTTCAACCGCGGCTTCGATCAAGCTGACCAGATCGGTCAACATCGCAGTGTCGAATCGAAACTCAGCACCGGCAGCGGCAAACAGCTCCGGCAATGTCTTGGTACTGCCCAGCGCCAAAGCTTGACGATAGGCGGCGACTGCCTGGGCCTGATCTTGCTGCGCATTGCGCCATACTTGGAGCGCGCCAACCTGGGCCATGCCATATTCGACGTAATAAAAAGGCACGCCGAATATATGAAGTTTCCGATGCCACCCAGACATCTGGGCGTTTTCATAACCGGTCCAATCAACGCCGGGCATGAATCGTTCCCACAAGTTATTCCAGGCAATGTCGCAGTTATCGGAAGATGCGGCCTCACGAGGATGGGTATATACCCAGTGTTGGAAAGCATCTACAACCGCCATATAGGGCAAAAAAGTGATGATGCCTTCTAAATGCTCGATGCGTGCGCGGGCAGCCTCAGCGGGAGTGTAGAAACCGCCAAAGTCATGCGTCAGGTAGGGGGCAGCCAAAAGTTCCATAGACATGGAGGCGACCTCGCAAAATTCCATTGGCGCGTCGGTTTGCCAGACGAGGGGTATATTGGCTGTTTCAAAGACGTGAAATGCGTGGCCGGCTTCATGCAAAAGCGTCTGAACATCATCATGGAGGCCGACACCGTTCATAAAGATGAACGGCCGTTTCTGCATCGGCAGTGTCGCGCAATACCCCCCCAAAGCTTTGCCGGGTCGGGTTTGTAAATCTAACAGGTTTTCTTCAGCCATCACGGCAAAATGCCGCCCCAAAGCTGCATCTACCTGGTTTAAAATGTTCAGCGATCCCTGGATCAATTCGTCTTGGCCCAGATAAGGCTTTAGGGGTGGTAGATCGTTGGTGTCTACCAGGGTGTCCCAAGGACTAAGCTGGGATAAGCCCAAACGCGCGCGCTTCTTTTCATAAATACGGAGAGCAGCAGGCACAACGGCCGTTTCTATTGCCTGATGGAATATCAGACAGTCGTCGGGGGTGTAATCGAAACGGCCGTACTCGCGAAAAACATACGCGCGATAATCCGGCACATCCGCATTTTCGGCCACCTGCTGCCGCAGCGCCAGCATATTCGCGTACAACTCATTTAACGTTTCTCGCTGGCTCAACCATAAATCCATCGTCATATTCCAGGCGCGCTCCCGAACCTGACGATCTTTATCCATTTGATACTGCCCTAACTGCGATAAATTATGTACTTCCCCGTTCCAATCGGTCTTCAACCCGCCGGTTGTTTTATCGTAGTCATTGTCCAATTTAGCTAACTGCGTTTGCAGCGGCACGTTCTCATCACGGAATAAATCCGCCTCATTCCGCATTGCCCGCAAAACCAGCGCAAGATCTTCCCTGCCCTCTAAATCCAGGGCCAGCAGCCGCTGCTTCAATACCTGATGCGCAACCATCACCGGCGGCAGCACATTTTCTATAAAGTCTAAATATGCCTGTTCTTTTGCAACATCTGTGGTATCGATAGATTTCTGAATAGAGAGGGTCGCCATCACTTCCCCAATCAGACGCCGAAGGTCAGACCAATACAGCAACCATTCGTCGATATCGGTTGGGGTAATTTCAGCAGTTTGCAGAGCAGCAAAATAGGGAGCGAAGGTTTGCCAATCAGTAATAATGATGTCGTTTAGGGTTGTGGGGAGTAGTGGAAAATTCATGGGGAACACTCCAAAAAAAATGCCCTTGTGTAGACACAAGGGCTTAAGATTTTTCAGAGGCGACGACCGGATTCGAACCGGTGATGAAGGTTTTGCAGACCTCTGCCTTACCACTTGGCCACGTCGCCATAAACAGATCCGGCAGGCTTGCGCCTGCCGAAAATTTGAGCGGGCAACGAGATTCGAACTCGTGACCTTCTCCTTGGCAAGGAGACGTTCTACCACTGAACTATGCCCGCAATGCTTTCTGAATTAGGTAGCAGATGCCAGGACCCAGACTCGAACTGGGGACACCTTCATTTTCAGTGAAGTGCTCTACCGACTGAGCTATCCCGGCAAGTATGTAACTTGTAGTAAAAGTACCAAAGCGAACGTGATTCTATCCAAAGCGTCGTGGACTGTCAAGTACTCGTGCGCATTTTTGCCAAAGGGAGTAAACTACTTTTGGGAGTGGTTGTGTCCCGGTGGGCGCCCCAGTCTTCAAAATTGGTGGCCGGTTGCGCGGAGCAAGCGGCGGTGGGTTCGACTCCCATCCATTCCCGCCTCGTTAAATTGCAGCCTACATCCTCAAGTGTGTAAAGGGCTGATTCTCCCTATGATTCCCAATACCTTATTTTCTTATGAGGAAAAGTCAAAATGACAGATGTATATCAGGTGGATGCGTTCACGGCCGTTCCCTTTTCCGGCAATCCCGCCGCCGTGTGTCTGTTAACAAACCCGGCCGAACAGGACTGGATGCAGCACGTAGCCAAAGAGATGAATTTGTCTGAGACGGCGTTTCTGGTTCCTGCGGCCGATGGGTATCAGCTGCGCTGGTTTACTCCGACGGTAGAGGTCGATTTGTGCGGCCATGCTACGCTGGCCAGCGCCCATGTTTTATGGGAAACCAAGCGTTTGCTGCCCGACCAGGAAGCGCGTTTTTTTACACGCAGCGGCTTGCTTACGGCCGTTCGCGCCAACGCCTGGATCACCCTTGATTTTCCCGCCAAACCCGAACAGCCCACCGCTGTACCGCCGGGACTGGTTGACGCGCTAGGCGTGGTCCCGGTTTATGTGGGCCGAAATGCGTTTGATTACATCGTGGAAGTGGCCTCGGAAACGGCCGTCCGCACCCTGCAACCAGATTTTGCCGCCTTGCGAACCCTGGGCGTCCGCGGGGTAATCGTGACCAGCCAGGCCGAAACGACAGGCTTCGATTTTGTCTCGCGCTTTTTTGCGCCCGGTTCCGGGATCGACGAAGACCCGGTCACCGGCTCCGCCCACTGCTGTCTGGGGCCTTTCTGGGCCAAACGATTGGGATTAACCGAGTTTACGGCCTATCAGGCTTCGCCGCGCGGCGGCGTGGTGGGCGTGCAGTTGGTTGGCGACCGGGTTTTGCTGCGCGGGCAGGCAGTGACCGTTTTGCGCGGTCAATTGGCCGTCTAAAACAAGCGTCAGCGTACTCCAGAAATCTAGCAAATATTGAGGGCTAGAGATTGCGCATCTCTAGCCCTCAACTTGATCTACAACAATAGCGAGGGCTGCCGGCAAGCATCCAGGCTAAGCTGGCCAGAATAACGCAAGATGACGGCCGTTTCCGGCACAACCATCTCGCCATCTCGCACGTCTACACCCCGTTCGCTGAGCAAATCGATGTAATGGCCATCCGGCAGAGGGACCGGCATGACATCTTCGACGCCGCCGACGTTGAATACGCCGTACAAACCCACCGAGCCGCTTTGCCAGACAGCGCTGATGGCGGGCACGGCCGTTACCAACTCAAACTGCCCCTCCACCTGCGCCTCGTCCTTTTTAAGCTGGCACAAACGAGTCAAAAAAGATTGCAGCGCGTAATCGCGCCAGATCACTTTATCCACGTCAAACAAGCTGGGCGTGTGAGTATTTTCGGATTCTTGCCCGGCGTAGACGAGGAATGGCCCCTCGTTGAATGCCTGGAAAGCAGTCCAGGCCAGGGCTTGCGCCCGGCTGGGCGCTTGCTGCATGATACGCGGCTGATCATGGTTTTCTACGCAGCGCATTTTGATGGTGTGGGCGGGGTAAATGCCTTGTTGGAATTGCAACATGGCCGTATAGAGCGGCACAGCCGTCGGGTAGGCAACGGCCGTTACCCACGTCGGCCAGATGTCATAATCATAACTCAGGTCAAACGCCTGGTGGATTTCGCCATCAGACTGCGCGATCAGGCCGTGCCGCCGCCGATGAAGCACAAAGCTAGTATGCACCGATTCCGCCAGCCAGATGATGCCCGGCTTGTGGGCTGCCAGTTCCCGCCGCGCGCGCTGCCAAAAAGCCAGCGGCACCACCGAAGCCACATCGCAGCGGAAGCCATCGACGCCCAAATCGGCCCATTGTGTGAGCGATTCGATGAGGTAATCCCAGAGTGTTGGATCAGCGTAGCGCAGGTCGATGACGTCGCTCCATTCGGGCACAGTGGTCACAGGACGGCCGTTCGCGTCCTGATGGAACCACTCGGGATGCTGCGCCACCAACACGGAATCGTGGGCAGTATGGTTGTACACCACATCGATCATCACCTTCAGGCCCAGAGCGTGGGCATATTGGCACAGCAGGCGAAATTCTTCCTTGGTGCCATATTCAGGATTTACCTCGCGGTAATTTTGAATGGCGTATGGGCAGCCGAGCGTGCCTTTTTTGTTCAGCTGGCCGATGGGATGAATCGGCATAAACCAGACCACATCGACGCCCATGCTGCGAATGCGCGGCAAATCGGCGGTTACGTCGGCGAATGTGCCGGAACGGCCGTGATTGCGCACATAAATTTCATACAGCACCAGATTACGATAAGTTAGGGGGGTATCTTCAGCCATTTAGGTTTCCTTTTGCATGTGAAATGTCATCCGTCATCTATTTTCGTACATCTGACGAATTTCTTCCATGCGGTTGCGATTGGTTCCGCCGTCGCCGTAACCCAGGCGCGAAGCGGAGCGAAAATGGATGAGACCCTCGGTATCGTCGAAGTAAAATTCCACGTCGTCGATGAACTGCATGACGGCCGTGCGCGCTTCGGCGTGGATATATGTTGGCGTGTCTGTAATGATGGTAAACTGCGGGTCGGATTGCAAAAGCGCCAGGATGGCGTCGTGGGCAACGGCCGTTTCCCCTATGTAGGCAATAGGCGCGATGCCGTGTTCCGCGTCTACGGCTGTGGTGGAGACGCAGTTAGGACTGACCGGACATGGAGCAAGACGGCCGTCTTTCACCCCTAAATTGTTTGGCTCAGCGGCTCGCCCCGCACCCCAGCGCGCCAGAAAAAAAATGACCGTTCCAACGACAAGTACAACAATGGACCATTTAATCAGCGTCAGCATGATTCTCCCTTTTAAACATCTGGTTGGTAATTTGGCGATTTTAAAGGACGTCCAACAACACGCAACTCCTAATGCCGGACACTCATCGACATCTCTAAAACAGATTGCCCAACCCGGCCAGACCAGGGATAATCGCCCCATGTTAGCCCATTATCACCGCCAAATGATCCAAACTGCGCTTCAATTAACCTTTCAGGCCGCCGATCTGGACCTCATTACCGCCGCCAACCTGGGGCAAGACAGCTTACGCGGCTTGCTGAATCCGCTTTATCATTTTGATGACAGCCGGTTTACCGACAGCGAGCAGTACCTCGCCGAGCAGCGGCGCACGGCCGTTGCCGCCATCATCGCGCAGCAAGATCGGACAACCGCCCTGCAAGCCTTTGGCCGATTGCTGCACGGCCGTCAGGATTTTTACGCCCACTCCAATTGGGTTTCACGGTGGGTAGATGCCCAAGGCGGCCTGGCCAACTGCCGCCCGGAGGATACGCCCATCTGCCCGGACCCCACGGCCGTTCCCGGCCTGATGTCCGGGCGAGCAGCCATCCCGCTGTACCTGATTTATCGCGTGCCGCTGCTCGGTCCGCTGGTGCGCCGGTTTTACTTCCCACCAGACACCCACGACGCCATGAACCTGGACGATCCGGGGCGCGGCCCGCTCTTCGCCTATGCCATTACCGCCGCCACCAAACATACACGCCTAGAGCTGGATTTGTTATTGCAAGAGTTGGAGAGCGCGGGCGGGGAAACGGCCGTTGCCCATTTTTTGGGGAAAAAGAGCAGCGAGTAGAGACTGGCGACTGGAGACTGGAGATTGGAGATTGGAGATTAGGAACTAACCTCCAGTCTCCAGTCCTTCATGCTGTTAGGCGGCGATCTTTTCGGTCATCAACACGGCTTCGATGTGGCCGACGGCCCAATCAATTTCTTCCTGGGTAATAACCAGCGGCGGGGCGAAGCGCAGCACAGTTTTGTGCGTCTCTTTGCACAAGATACCACGTTCGCGCAGGGCTTCGGCAAACGGCCGTGCCGCCACCTTCAATTCCACGCCAATAAACAACCCCTTGCCGCGCACTTCTTGAATCACATCGCTTTCGATTCGCTCCAGGCGGCCTTTAAAATAAGCGCCCAAATCCCGCGACCGTTCCACCAGGTTCTCTTCCATAATGACCTGCAGCGCGGCTCGGCCAATCGCCGAACCCAACGGATTGCCGCCAAACGTGCTGCCATGGTCGCCCGGTTGGAATAATCCCAGCACATCCTCATCAGTTAAAACAGCCGATACCGGGTAGAACCCGCCGCTCAAGGCTTTGCCCACGATGGTGATGTCGGGGCGCACGCCTTCATGTTGGCTGGCAAATAATTGGCCGGTGCGGCCTAATCCGGTCTGGATTTCATCGGCGATGAACAGGACGTTGTGCCGGGCGCAAATGTTGGCGGCGGCAGCCAAATATCCTTCTGGCGGCATGACCACGCCGCCTTCTCCCTGAATCGGTTCAACCAAAAAACCGACCGTGTTGGGGGTGATGGCGGCTTCCAAAGCGGCCGTATCGCCATAAGGAATCATCACAAAGCCGGGGGTGAAGGGGCCGAAGTGACGTTTGTAACTTTCTTCGCTGGACAGGCCGACCGTGGTGGTGGTACGGCCGTGAAAATTCCCCCGGCACACGATGATTTCCGCCTGACCATCCGGCACGTTTTTGACTTCGTAGCCCCATTTGCGTGCGGCTTTGACGGCCGTTTCCACCGCTTCAGCGCCAGAATTCATCGGCAAGGCCATTTCGTAGCCGGTGATCTGGCACAATTCTTGCAAAAATGGTCCCATCTGGTCGTTGCGAAAGGCGCGCGAGGTGAGGGTGATGCGCCCCATCTGCTCGATGGCCGCCTGCCGGATTTTGGGGTGGCAGTGCCCCTGGTTAACGGCCGAATATGCGCTGAGGCAGTCCAGATATTTACGGCCGTCTACATCATATACCCAGACTCCCTCACCCCGTTCGATCACCACATCCAACGGCAGGTAGTTGTGGGCGCTGTATGTTTCGTCCAATTCGATAAAGTAATTGCTGTCCATGGGAAATACTCCTTAAAATAGTTGGATGGATAGTTGGGTTGGTGGGGTTGGTTTGCCAGCTAACAAACCAACCCAGCCAACTTCTATAAGCTCTTCAAACCGGCCCTTTTTACCAAAAAAGCCTGATCCAAGAATGGAATCAGGCTTTGCTCAGACCGCTAACCGTCCCCGGTTAGTAAAGGGCCATCTTTGAATATGAGTTTCACATTGTAAAGCAATTATAAGCGAGGAACCGAGAGCTTGTCTATGAGCAAATCATGGGAGAGTTGCGGCGGGCAACGGCCGTTTACACGCAACAAAAAATCCCCGGCGCTGCCAGCAGCACCGGGGATTTTGTTGGTTCAACTCGATTGCCAGACGGCCGTTACCCCATCCCAAACAACGTCTGGAACTTCATAACCGTATTCAGGTCGCCTTCCACCTTGATTTTGCCGGACATAAAGGCCATCATCGGGTTCAATTTGCCCGTGGTCATATCCTGGTAATCGGAAGCCGACATGCGGATGGTGGCCGTGGGGCCGTCCGCCGCGCCTTCGACAACGTTGGCTTTGCCATCGGCTACGGCCACAGTCCAGGCGCCGCCGCCTTCACCAGATAAATCGAAAACGACATTGGCTTTCAGATCGCCGGCCTTTTCGGCATTAAAACTGCTGGGCATATTGTTGAAAATATCAGCTACAGACATGTGGGAATCTCCTTCAGGTGAATTGGCTCCTACGAAAGAGCGCTAACTTAACGAACAGATAATGAAGAAAAGTATAACAACGGCCGTTACCCTGTCAAGCTCCGAAAACCTACCGCAGCAATTCTCAATTTAACCAGAAATGTGTCATGCTGAGAGCCTGTGCTGAGCCTGCCGAAGCATCCTCCGAGGCATCCTCTTCTTCTGGTGGAGCGGGATGCGTCGCTCCGAAGACTCCGCTGAGCATGACAGTTCAGCGTCCATTGCCAAGAAATTACCTTGTTCGCACGAATGCCTGATCTAAATTGAGAATGACTGAACCTACCGGTCAGGGCCCAAAAGGGTTCATTGTGGCAAGATCGGACCCATCCGCATCACAAACGCCCCCTTTCGCCCCAAACGGTTCCCGGGCGCTCCATCATTAACGTTTTCTCAACGATTGCACACTGAGTACCATCTACAGCTGTCCCCTGGTTTGTCAACCCAATTGGCCTTGTGCTAGAATCCAAAATGCTTTTAGTGTCGATTGCAGCGGCTTATTAGCCGCTTTTTTATGTTGATCGACACAAATTGACACGTGAAGAGGATAAAACGTTAGATGTGTACCGCTCAACAGATTGGCCGGACGCCTGGAAATGGTTCCCTGTCTGCCCAGCGATGCATCTGATTGTACGGAGGTAAGCAAACTATGGGAGAAGGAATCCCCCCCTCTGATGAGGAAACAATGACGCAATCACCACAAGAGGAACCAAATTTGACAGAAATTCAGCGAGATAACGGCCGTGCGCCGAAAAAATCATCTGGGCTGCTCATCGGCGGCGCAGTTCTATTTGTAGTCCTGGTCTTAATCGGTTTATTTTTACCGCCCATCTCATTGGGCAGCCGCCTGAGCGGCAACAACGATGAAACGGCCGTCACCACCGAAGAAGCAAACAGCACGCCGGAATCGGCCGCAGCCGCCAATCCCTCCATCCCCGGTGAAATAACCTTAACCGTCACCGGCGATGCCGTTGTCAACGTCGCCGGCATGTCCCTATCTGATTTTGTGGCCGCCAACGCCAGCGCCGCCATGCCCACTGAAGCGGCCGTGCAAGGCAACGTCTACGTCTTAAATTATGAAGGCGACGCCCCCACAGGTCAGGTGACACTCAACGTACCCGCCGGGGTTACCGCCGCCGAAACACTCGACCTGCTTGGCTGGAACGGCAGCTCGTGGCAGTTTGTCCCCAACGATTTAGACGCCGCCAACCAGCAAATCATGTCCCACGCCGACAAACTTCCACAAGCATATGCTCTGGTCGTTTTGCCCGCGCCCGCCGCCCCGGAACTCTCCGCCGAAATACTGCCGGAACAAACACTGCCCGTAGACCTGCTCCCAATTGTGACACAGGTTGTGCTGGGCAAACTCAGTCTGGCAAATGGCGGAACAATGGAGGGCAGCGCCGCCCCCATGCCTACCGGCGCTTATTCTCAATATCTGGCCGCCAGCAACACCGGGGCCATGATCAATGCCGCCGACCTGGCAGCCGTTCTCAATGACAGCGCGGTCCGGACAAACCAGATCAACACCCTGGTAACGGCCGTGCAATCAGGCGGCTTTGCCGGACTCAACCTGGACTATCAACAAGTCGCCGCCACCGACAGCGCGGCGTTTACTCAATTTGTCAGCGATCTGGCCGATGCGCTGCGCCAGCAGGGGCTTAAACTGGCCCTCACTTTGGGCACACCCCAATTTTCGGGCAGCAGTTGGAACACCGGCGGCCAGGATTGGGCCGCTCTCGGCCGCCTCGCCGACGAAATCTACGTGCAAATGCCGCTCGACCCCTCTACCTATGAAAATGGCGGTCTGGCCGACCAGGTATTGGCCTGGGCCGTGCGCCAAATTGATCGTCAAAAATTGAATATGCTGGTCAGCGCCAACGCCATCAACCGCGTCGGCGAATCCTTCGTGGAACTGCCCAACGATCAGGCCTTGAGCAACTTTGGCGAACTGGCCTTTGTGCAGGGCAGCGAAGCGGTGGAACCGGGAACGGCCGTCGAAGTTGCCCTCTCCGGAACCGCCAGCCCTCTGGAATGGGACGGCGCCAGTCTGACCTACAAATATAGCTACGAAAACAACGGCCAGACCCACAACGTCTGGCTGGCAAACGCCGCCTCTCTGGCTCACCGCCTGAACCTGGCCAAGAAATACAACCTCGGCGGCGTCGCCGTGCGTGGACTAGGCGCAGTGGCAGATGGCCCCGGTTACGCCGCCGCCCTGAAGAACTTTGCCAGCGGCAGTGAAGCGCCGGCTCCCGCCAGCGCGGCCATCGTCTGGACAGTAAAAGATGAAAACGGCAGCGTCATCGCCAGCGGCAGCGGTGAAGACCTGACCTTCGCCTGGGAAGGCGCAGAAGCCCCCGGCGCTTACACCATCCAGGCCGAATTCGCCCTGGGCGACAATGTCGCCGCGCTGGATGAAGTTACCGTGACCATTGCGGCTCCTGCCCCAGAAGAACCGGTGGTAGAAGCAACCCCGGCGGCAGAAGCAACGGCCGTAGCCTTTACCGGCGACGGCGATGCTGTGGTCAAATCACCTTCCAATGTTCGTTTAGGCCCCGGCGTGAATTATGGCATCATCGCCGGCGGACTGAATACCGGCGTAAGTGTAAAAATACTTGGCCGCAACGATGATGCCTCCTGGCTAAACATTCTCATGCCCAGCGGCGAAAAAGGCTGGATATTTGCCACCTTGCTCACCGTCAACCCCAGCGTAAACATCAGCAGCCTGGAAGTGGTAAAAGTTGAAGCACCGGCCGCCGGTTCCACCACCACGGGGACCGGAACCACCACAAATCCGGCGCCGCCGGTTTCGGCCGCGCCTGTGGCCAACGGCGCGTTTGAGCTGGGCGGGCAAACCCATACCTTCGGCAATCCGCAGCTCATGTCCTCTGCTGGCATGAACTGGGTGAAATTCCAGCAAAAATGGGGACCGGGCGCCAATCCTGGCGACCTGGCCGGGCGTATCAACAACGCCCACGCCAGCGGTTTCAAAGTCCTGCTCAGCATTCCCGGCTCAGATTCTTATCCTGGCAGCATTGATTTCGCCGGTTACACAGAATACTTACGCGGCGTAGCCGCTTTAGGCCCCGATGCCATCGAAATCTGGAATGAAATGAACATCGACTTCGAGTGGCCGGCCGGTTCTATCGACCCTGTCTCTTACGTCAACAATATGCTGGCTCCCGCCTACAACGCCATCAAAAGCGCCAATCCCAATGTCATGGTCATCAGTGGCGCGCCAGCGCCCACCGGTTTCGACAACGGCACCAATGCCTGGTCAGACAGCCGCTACATGGCCGGAATGGCCGCAGCCGGAGCAGCCAGCTATCTGGATTGCGTCGGCGCGCATTACAACGCCGGAGCCACTGCGCCCAGCGCCGTCACGGGCCATCCGGCCGGCAGCGACCACTACAGCTGGTACCTGATGCCCACGTTGAATGTGTACGCGCAGTTGGGCAAACCGGTATGTTTTACTGAGTTAGGTTATTTATCTGGCCAGGATTATGGCGGCGTACCGTCCCGCTTCTCTTGGGCGGCCGGGACCACTGTCGCCCAACATGCCCAATGGCTGGCTGAAGCAGTTAGCCTGACGGCGAACAGCGGTCGGGTACGCCTGGTTATTGTCTTTAATGTAGACTTCACTCAGTGGGGCGATGATCCCCAGGCGGGTTATGCAATGGTTCGCAAAGACGGCAGTTGCCCGGCGTGTGGCACACTCGGCCAGGTGATGGGACGCTAAATCTTAGTCAACAGTAACGGTGGACTGTGAACAGCGAATCAATCTGCCTCTGTTCACTGGTTACTATTCATAGGGCGCATTCTGGTATGATTGTACCGGAATGCGCCCTTTAGTTTGGAGAGTGAATGATGAAGCGATTAACGATTGGTTTATTGGTTGGTTTATTGATTGGTTTACTGGTGGCCTGTGGCGGTGGTGCAGCTGAGCCAACGGCCGTGCCACAAACAGCCACAACTCAAGAAATACCGCCCACGGCAATTGTGCCCATGGAGGAACCCACGCTGCCCCCACCCGTCATTACAGGCGGCGCAGGCGCAGCCGAAAGTGGCGCCGAAGCTGCGCCTGCGGAACCGGCCCCCGCCGAACCTGTTGCATTAGGGCCAACTGTGCCCTGGCCGGCCGACCGCTTTGGCTACGGCATCCAGATTCACGGCAATGCCAGTGTGGGTAATCCGGCCGATACAATGAACGCCGTGCGCAACCAGTTGGGCCTGGATTGGGTAAAAATGCAGCTCAAATGGCCGGTCATTCATCCCAGCCCGGAAGCCGACCAATGGTTCTTTTATGACAGCGTGATTGAAGAATCCAACAAAAATGGCCTGAACCTGATGGTGAGCATTGTGGGCGCGCCCACCTGGACCCGCGCGTTAGGCGGCGAAAACGGCCCGCCCGACGATTACAGCCTCTACACGGCCTTTCTCAACGAACTACTCACCCGCCACCCTGGCCAGATTCAGGCCATTGAGGTCTGGAATGAGCAAAATCTGGACCGTGAATGGACGACGACCAACGGCATCAGCCCGGAAGATTATGTGAACTTCTTGCGCCAGGCGTACGAGACGATCAAAGCCCAAGACCCCAACATCATCGTGATCAGTGGCGCGTTGTCGCCCACGGGGCCTGGCGATTGGGTACGCTGGGCGGATGATTTTGAATACCTGGATCGGGCGTTGGCGGCCGGAATGCTGAACTATGCGGACTGCGTCGGCGCGCACCACAATGGCTACAACATTCCGCCGAACGTGGCCTACGACCAGACAGGAACGCTGCCCGAAGCGCAAACGGCCGTTTTCCGCGGCCCCTTCGACAATCCGCACCATTCCTGGAGCTTCAAGACAACCTTAGACACCTACGCGCAAAAAGTGCAGGCTGTTGACCCCAACAAAAAGTTATGCGTCACCGAGTTTGGCTGGGCCACCAGCGAAGGCTACGACGTTTACCCGACCGGCTTTGAATTTGCTCAGGACAACACCTTGCAAGAACAAGCCGATTACATCACCCAGGCTTTCCAGCAAATGCACGATTCCCGCGCCGTCTGGCTGGCCTTCCTGTTCAACTTCGACTTTGGCAACAAGGGCAACGGTCCCACAGACGACCCCGTTCCTTACAGCATCGTCGATACCAGCGGCATTCCGCGGCCAGCGTATTCGGCCGTTTCATCTATGGAGAAAATGCCCTAACGTGCAAAAACGTTTGTTAGCGTTGGTGTTGGGGATGGTATGGTTGGTGGGCTGCGGCACGGCCGTTGCCCAACCACCCGCGCCAACCCCTTCGCCATCCCCCACACCCCTCCCCACCGCGCTCATGGGCCGCGAACCCGTCGTGCCGCTGTTCGATTCCCCGTCTTACGGCATCCACATTTCCCAATGGTGGCAGCTCGACGCCCTGGATCGTGACCTCAAATTAGCCCAAGACATGGGCTTTGGCTGGATCAAACAAAGCTTTTCCTGGCGCGACATCGAAGGCTACGGCAAAAACCAATTCGACTGGTTCCGTCCCGACGTCATCGTCGATTCCGTTGAAAACGCGGGCCTCAAGCTCATCGTGCGCATCGATCGCCAACCCTTGTGGTCTGTTCGCTCCCTGCCCGATGAGAAAATCACCCCCAACCAGCCGCCCGTCGATTACCAGGACTTCGCCGACTTTTGCGGCATCCTGGCCACGCGCTACAAAGGACGCATCGCCGCCTATCAGGTCTGGAACGAACCCAATCTAAGCCGCGAATGGGGCAACGAGTCGCCTGATCCCGCTGCTTACACCGAACTGCTCAAAATATGTTACCAGGCCATCAAAGCCGCCGACCCCGAGGCCATCGTCATTTCGGCCGGGCTAGCGCCAACCGGCACGCAGCCGCCGGCCGCCATGCCCGACACCGATTTTCTGCAAGGCATGTACAACGCCGGCGCAAGCAATTATTTCGACGTTCTTGGCCTCCATGCGCCCGGCTTCAAAGCGCCACCGGAAATGTCTGCCGCTGAAGTAGCCGCCAGTTACGAATACGGGCAAGGGCGCTGGTTTGCCTTCCGCCACGTCGAAGATATGCGCGCCATCATGGTGGCTAATGGTGATGGGGCCAAGCAGGTGGCCATCATGGAAATGGGCTGGATTCTAAACCAGGATTTGCACCCCGACTACACCTGGCACGGCGTAACGGAAGCGGAACAGGCCGACTATTTGGTGCGCGCTTACCAATACGCCCAAGAAAATTGGCGCCCCTGGATTGGCCTGATGACCACCATTTACATGGCCGACGCCACCTGGACGGCCGAAGCCAATGAACAATGGTGGTGGTCGATTGTCTTGCCGGATGGCACGCCGCGCCTGGCTTTTGCAGCGCTGAAAGCGATGCCCAAATAACATGATGCGTGATGCGTCATTCGTACGCATCACGCATCATGCCGCACCCCCCAAAGGTTCTTATGCTCTGGATTCTTGCCATTTCCTATTGGATTCATTTGTTGGCGACCGTTGTGTGGCTGGGCGGGATGGCGCTGATGGCGTTGGTGGCCTGGCCTGCTTTGCGCCAGGGTACGCTGGCCGAAAATCAGTGGTTTGCCCTGCAAAAGCGTTTTACGCCCTGGGCCAATATCAGCCTCGTGCTGCTGCTGATTACCGGCTTTATCCAGATGACCAACGACCCCAATTACAATGGGTTTCTAGCGATTGACAGCCTGTGGGCCTGGGCAATTTTGCTTAAACACGTTGCGTTTGTCGGCTTGGTGGCCCTGACGGCCTATGTGCAGTTTTCTTTGTATCCGGCGATGGCACGGCTGGCGCTGGCAGCGGACAAACGGCCGCAGCTAACCGCCGACGAGCGCGCGAAGCTCAGCCGGAAGGAAGGCCAATTTTTACGCCTGAACCTGGCCTGCGCGGCCCTGATTTTGTTGTTTACGGCCGTGGCCACGGCCGTTTAACCCTCCACCGCATGTAAGCCATCCTGTAAGTGATTTCTACTAGATTGTAAGAGAGAAGCGCATTCACCTGGTCTATCGCCGGACAGACCGGGCGCAATCCATATCTATCACCCGCTTCTGGCATATATCTTGGAGAAATCAGGTGCAGATATCCACATTAAACAACCATGTGCCCACCGAAACGCCAGCAAACCATTCCGCCCACCAGCAGCAGATTGGCACAATCGCTATCCGGTTCCCGCCCCAGCGGGGGACGCGGCTGATAAAGATGCTGCTAGATTATGTGATCGCGCTGCCCAGTTTGATAGTGATGACCCCCTTACTCTTGCTCCTGGCGCTGCTGATAAAACTGGATTCCCCCGGCCCGATTTTCCACCGACGAGAGATGCTGGGGCAAAACGGCCGTCTCTTCCCCGCCCTTAAATTCCGCACCATGACCATCAACGGCCACGACATTCTGGCCCAGCACCCCCATCTGCAAGCCGAACTGGCGCAAAACTTCAAGCTGAAAAACGATCCGCGCGTCACCCGCCTGGGGCGGCTGCTGCGCAAGTACAGCCTGGACGAACTGCCACAGTTGTTCAACGTTCTGGCCGGCGATATGTCTCTCATCGGCCCGCGCTTTGTCACCCCGGAAGAAATCGCCCGTTACGGCGCTTACGGGGCGCGGCTGCTCACCGTGCCGCCCGGACTCACCGGCCTATGGCAAGTCAGCGGCCGCTCCGACACTTCTTACGAGGAACGCATTCGCCTGGACATGATCTACATCCAAAACTGGTCGTTGTGGCTGGACCTGAAAATTTTGCTGCGCACGCCCTGGGTGGTGGTGCGGGGCAAAGGCGCTTACTAACCCGTTTGATGTTACGCATTGATGGCAGCCAGGGGGAAGGTGGCGGGCAGGTGCTGCGAACTTGCCTCAGCCTATCCGCACTGACAGGACGGCCGTTTCACCTGTTCAACATTCGCGCCAACCGCAGCAAACCCGGCCTGCGCCCCCAACACCTGACGGCCGTGCGCGCCGCCGCCGCCATCTGCCAGGCCCACGTAGCCGGCGACTTTCTCAACGCCAACACCCTCGAATTTCATCCCCAGGCCGCACCGCAGAGCGGCAGCTACACCTTCGACGTGACCCAGGCCGCCCAAGGCGGCTCCGCCGGTTCCGTGACGCTAATCTTCCAGACCGTTTTCTGGCCGCTGCTGTTCGCCGCTGAAGCCAGCCAACTGACGCTGCGCGGCGGAACCCATGTCCCTTTCAGTCCACCCTTCCACTACCTCGCCGAAGTGTTCGGTCCGGCCGTGGCAAAGCTAGACGCATCGTTTAACGCCAATCTGACCGCCTGGGGCTGGTATCCGGCGGGCGGCGGGGAGATGACGGCCGTTATCCATCCCCTGCGCCAGATCACCGCCGCCAACCTCAGCCGCGCCGCGCTGCCCCGGCCACCCATTCGCGGACTGGCCGCCGCCACCAATCTGCCAGCCGACATTCCCCAACGCATGGCCCGCCGCGCCGACAATTTGCTGCGGCAGGCAAAACTGGCCGGACAGGTAACGGCCGTGCGCGAACGCGGCCCCGCCCCCGGCGCCGGGTTGATCCTCTGGCTGCCGCAGGCCGGGTTCACCAGTCTGGGGCGAAAAGGACTGCCCGCCGACAAGGTGGCGGAAACGGCCGTTGCCGAATGTCGCGCTTTTGTGGACAATGGGGCCGACGTTGACAAACGATTGGCGGATCAACTGCTGCTGCCCCTGGCTTTGGCCCACGGAACTACCCAATTCACCACCGATTGCCTCACGCAGCATACCCTGACCAACGCCGCCTTGCTGCGCGATTGGCTAGATGTGCCCATCACGATTGATGGGAACCTCCAGCAGCCCGGCGCCATTACAGTGAACGGCATCGGTTACACTCCCGCTCACTAAACCCTGACCATCACAGACGACAACCATGTTTGAACTTATCTTCCTCGGCACCTCATCTTCTGCCCCATCTGTCCAGCGCGGCCTATCCGGGCACATTATAATGCATCGCCAATACCGCTTTTTGCTCGACTGCGGCGAAGGCACGCAGCGACAAATTTTACACAGCGGCCTGGGCTTTAAGCGGCTGAACAAGGTGCTGCTCACCCACAGTCACCTCGACCATATTCTCGGTTTGGGCGGATTGATCTCGACGCTCGCCCGCTGGGAAAATCTGGAAAACATCGACATTTACGGCGGGCGCGCCACTCTGAAACGCGTCTCCGACTTGCTGTTTAAGGTAGTGTTTCCCGGCGGACATGCGCCCCTGGACATTAATCTGATACCGCTGGAACCCGGCGTGATTATGGAAGACGACAAATTTATCTTATCGGCTTTTCCGGTGAGCCACCGGGGGCCAGATTGTTTTGGCTTTGTGTTTGAGGAGAAAGAGCGACGGCCGTTTCTCGATGAACAGGCGGCGGCTTTAGGCGTGCCTGTGGGGCCGGAGCGTGGCCGACTGGTGCGCGGCCAAACCATCACCCTGAGCGACGGCCGTACCATCCACCCCGATGACGTCCTCGGCGAAGCCATTCCCGGCGTAAAATACATCCACACCGGCGACGTGGGCCGCACCGACACGCTCCTCGAAATCTGCCGCAATGCCGACACCCTGGTTATCGAATCCACCTACGTGGAAGAGGAAGCAGAGATGGCGCAGCAGTTTGGCCACATGACTGCCGCGCGCGCGGCCACGCTGGCGCGCAACGCAGGAGTAAAAAGCCTGATCCTCACCCACCTGTCGCGCCGCTATTTCGAGCGGGACGTGCGCCGCGAAGCCCAGGCTATTTTCCCAAACACGGCCGTTGCCCGCGATTTCGATCATTTCCAGATCACCCGTGATGGCGCGCGCCGCCTGCCCAAGACCAGCAGCCCAGAAAAGGAACCATAAGCATGGAAAACAAGGCCGACGTTGTCATTTGCGGCGCAGGCATTGCCGGCGTGGCCACAGCCTACCATCTGGTCGTCCACCATGATCTGCGGAATGTAGTTCTGGTGGATGAACGCCCGCCGCTTACCCTGACCAGCGACAAATCCACCGAATGTTATCGCAACTGGTGGCCCAGCCAGGCCATGACCGGCCTCATGAATCGCAGCATCGACTGGCTAGAGCAGCTGGCCGATGAGAGCGACAATTACTTTCATTTGAACCGGCGCGGCTACGTTTACCTGACGGCTAATCCGGCAACGGCCGTTTCCTGGCAGCAGTCCGCCACCGCCCCATTACGCATCCACGAAGGTCAGTCGCCCACATATCAGCCGGCGCCGGCGCATGGCTACCGGGAGCAGCCCACCGGCGCAGACCTGCTGTTGGGCAGCGAGTTAATTCGCGCTCATTTTCCATTCGTCAGCGAGACGGCCGTGGCGGCGCTGCATGTGCGCCGCGCCGGGTGGCTGAGCGCGCAGCAGTTGGGCATGTATTTGTGGCAGCAGGCCAGAGAAAAGGGAGCCAGGTTGGTAAACGGCCGTCTCACCGACATACACGTGGCCAATGGACAGATACAAGGCGTTACTGTCAGCAGCGATGGCCGGACAGCCGCCATCAACACCGGGCGCTTTGTCAACGCCGCCGGCCCATTTTTGCCAGAAGTTAGCGCGATGATGGGCGTCGACCTGTCCATCACCAACGAACAGCATGGCAAAATCGCCATCGAAGACCCCCTCGGTATCATTCCCCGCGACGCGCCCTTGATGATCTGGAATGATCCGGTGCGCCTGCCCTGGACAGAGGAAGAGCAAGAATATCTGGCCGAACAAGAGGCGACCCGCTGGCTGCTGGAAGAATTTCCGGCCGGGGCGCATTTCCGGCCAGAAGGCGGCCCGGGCAGCCAGACATTGCTGTTTTTATGGCCTTACCACACCGTCCAGCAAAACCCGCCTCGCTGGCCGCTGCACTTCGAGCCGGAATTTGCCGACATTTTACTGCGCGGAATGGCGCGGCTGGCCCCTGGCCTGGCGGCCTATTTTGAGCGGATGAGCAAACCCCTGATCGACGGCGGCTATTACACGCGCACGGCGGAAAACTGGCCGCTCATCGGCCCGCTGCCGGTGGATGGCGCGTTTGTGGTGGGCGCGCTGTCCGGTTATGGGTTGATGGCCGCTCCGGCGGCCGGAGAACTGGCCGCCGCCCAGATCATGGGCGCGCCATTGCCAGATTACGCTTCGGCTTTTTTGCCGGCGCGTTTAGCCGATCCGGCTTACTGGCAGCGGGTGAAGGCGGGCAATTTTGAGGACGGGCAGTTGTAGACGGCCGTTTACCCCAAATATTTTTCTGTAATTTCCAGCAGGTCTTCGGCGCTGTACGGTTTTTGTAAGAAGGCCGTCACGTCTAAATCAGCGTGGCGTTCGCTGATTTCTGACTGGCTGTAACCGGAAGAGAGAATAATTTTGACGTGCGGATTGATCTGCCGCAAGGCGATGCACGTTTCTTCGCCGTTTAGACCGGGCATGGATAAATCCAGCAAAACGAGTTGAATTTTATCCTGATGCGCCTGAAAAGCCTGAAGCCCCGCCTGCCCATCTCCGGCTTGAATCACCTGGATGTTTCGTAAGCCCAAAATATCCGCAACTGCTTCGCGCACCATTGTTTCATCGTCGATAACCAGGACGAAGGCTTGCAAAGGGGCCGTGGGGATTTTGTGTTGGGCGGGGATGGGAACGGCCGTTGCCTGCGCCGCCGGAAAAAACAAACGAAACGTCGTGCCACGACCGGGTTCGCTGCTTACTTGCAGGCCGCCTTTGTGCCCGCGCACAATCCCCAACACCGCGGCCAAGCCTAACCCCCGGCCGGTGAATTTCGTCGAAAAGAAGGGATCAAATATCTTGGCCTGCGTTTCGGCCGTCATGCCGGGGCCGTTATCTTCAACTTCCAGGCATACATAAAAGCCCGATTGCAGCGGCGAATCGCCGTAAAACGTCATGCCCTGGGTTCGTGGATTGATGGTCTGGCTGCTGGTGTGCAGGCGCACAACGCCGGCCCGATCGCCAATTGCTTCCACCGCGTTGATTATCAGATTCATCACCACTTGTTGGATTTGCCCCAGATCGCCTTCGATGGTCGGCAGCGGTTCGCTAAATTCTTGCTGCAGCGAAATGTGTTTGGGGATGGCGATTTGGAAGAGGTGTAAATTGTCTTGGAGAAGCACATTGAGGTTAATGGTGTGTTTTTCGAATTGGCCGCGACCAGAGTAAGCCAGCAGTTGGCGGGTAAGGTGGGCAGCGTGTTCGGCGGCTTTGACCGATTTTTCGATGTGCGAACGGGCGCTGTGTTCCGGCGATAATTTGGCCAGGGCCAGGGTAGATTGCCCCAGCATGGCCACGAGCAGATTGTTGAAATCGTGGGCGATGCCGCCGGCCAGGATACCCAGGCTTTCGGTTTTTTGGGTCTGGCGCAGGGTTTCTTCGGCTTGTTTACGCTCGGTAATATCGCGGACAATGCTCAGTGTGAGCGGGGAACTGCCTGTTTGGATGGTGGAATTGGTGATTTCGACGGGGATGAGACGGCCGTTGCGGTGCCGATATAGTTGTTCAAACGGCGCTCCTTCTTCATTCGGTTCTTCATCTGGCGGCGTTGCCCCGCCCTCATCGGCCAACAAAGCCCCGTGTTTCATTTGCAGCAGAACGTCTCGTTCGTAACCAAACAAGTCGCAAGCTCGCTGGTTGGCATCGACAATATCGCCAACGGCCGTCACCAAAAAAATAGCGTCGTGGGCTTTTTGGAATAGGGTGCGGTAGCGCGCTTCACTTTCCCGCAAGGCGCCTTCCGTCTGCCGGTGCGTCGTCACGTCCTCGCCAATGGCTAAAATGCCCCAGGGTGTACGGTATACCCACGAGCGCAAATGCGTGTTTTGGACAATACCTTCCACCATTTCGTCTTCCCCGTTGGCTAAAACGTGCAAATAAACGGCAAAAGATCGAGAGCGCGTGAAACTGGGGAATAATTCTGGTAATTTCGCCCCTTCTAACGATTCAATCGGCAGTCCGACCAACTCGCTGTAGGCGGTGTTGCAAAAAAGAATGTCCAGTTCCTCGGTGAGGGCCAGGATGGGGGCGCGAATGCTGTTAAGTAAAATCAGATGCTTGATTTCGCTGTCGCGCAGGGCTATCACAGATTTTTGACTTTCGGTTACATCTTCCAAGATCGCCACAATAAACAAAATTTCGCCGAGATCATCTTTGATGGGATAGAGGAAAATCTTTAGCCATATCGGCGGGAAATCTGCGGGGCGATTTTTACCGCCTACCGCTTTATATCTGAAGGCTGGCATGGAGATGGATCGCCCGGAAAATCCTTCTAGCACAAGGTCTAGCAAACCGCTGGCCGCCAACTGTTTGTCTTTAAAGACATTGTATTGGGTCAGGATAAATTCGGTGTCGTGGGGGTCGATAGGCCAGATCTGGGAAAAAGCCGGGTTGACGAGAACAATAGAGCCATCCAGCCGAAAAACGGCCGTACTCAACGGCGACTGCTCGATCATGGTACGGTAACGCGCTTCGCTGGCGCGAACGGCCGTTTCCGCCTTTTCCCGCTCAACCGCTTCGGCCATTAACGCGGCCGTCACCTGCGTCAATTCCCCCGTGCGCACCGCCAGGACCAAAGAAACCAGCGACAAACTGTTTATGAATGACCAGAGGAGAATCGCCGCCTGTTCGCTAGACAACGTGACAAAAATTCCCAATCCCTTGCTGGAACCAACCACGGCAAGCACCGAAGTGAGTACAATAATCGCCGCCGATCCCCGAACGCGAAACCGAATACCGGCCCACAAACTAAGCGGGAACAGGGCATTTACCAGAAAAAAGGAGAACCAGCCATAATTGCCAAAACTGGGAAAAAAGACAAGGACACAAACCAACACCGACAGACTGACCAAAAGAATAAATTCTACCAATCGCCAGCCGCGCCAGGGGAAAGATCGATCCGCACCCCAGGTTAACAGCGCCGGGGCAATGACCAACACACCCAGCGCATCGCCCAGCCACCACGTCACCAAAGCGACAGGCCAGCTGCTCCAGACGATAACGCCGCTGGCTGCCATGAGCAGGCTGCCGATGCCGGCGCTGATGGCCGCGGACAGGAAAGCGGAAATGAGAAGAGCGAAAACATCTGCCAGGCGGCCGATTTGGGGATTAAAGTGGAGTTTGCGCAGCAAGAAGACGGCCGTTACAGCCTGCAATGTATTGCCAACGGCGGCAAATACAAAGAACAGCGGAGCATGGGTGGATAGATTGACGGCCAGCGCCCCCAGCGCAACACCCGGCCACAAGTTGCTGCCCAACAAAAACAAAGCCGTCAGCGCAATGCCCGTAGGAAACCAGATCAGTGTGACCTGTTCACCTACCGTTGCCCAGCGCAAGCCAATTTGCGCCGCCGCATAATAGGAAATCCCCAGGACAACGATTTTTAGAAGATAAATGGTGTAGCTGCGTATTGTTGCGTTCATGCCATGATTGATCTTTATGGATGATACCGCAGAATGGGGCACAGCGTCAGGTAAAACGGAGATATTGGCGGCAAATTACCGGTAATCGTCTGCCCTTCAGGTCACTTTTACAGATGAATCCGGTTACATTTAAAGTTAGCGGAGATGGGAACGCGTCTCGTTTTATGCGTAAGAAAACAGCACCTGGATTGTTTGGTCTGGCCGCTGATCGATAAGGCGGTACGCTTCGGCAGCCGCAGCAATAGGGAAACGCTGCGTGATCAGGTCGGTTGGGTGGCAATGGGCCAATTGTTCCCAGGCAATTTGCAGCCGCCGTGCAGATGTCCAACGGCCGTGCCAACGCGGCGCAAGGTGGCTAACCTGGCTGCTAATAACCTGCATGTGGCTGCGATGAAAGTGACCGCCCAACTGCACGTTCACCGGCTTACTGCCATACCACGAACCAATCACCAATCGCCCACCAAAACCCACTGCGGCAATGGCCTGATCCAGCGCCGCCGGATGACCGGACAGCTCATAGGCCAGATCAGCGCCGGTAAAAATGCCATCCTGCTGGAGTTCGGTGTGTAATTGGGCCTGGGCCGCGGGTTCGGCGGGATCCAACGAAAGGTGCGCGCCCAGCCGGCTCGACCATTGCCGCCGCAGCGAATATCGATCCAGCGTCGCCAGACGGGCAAGCGGCAGTTGGGCTAACAGCGCCGTTGTGAGCAGCCCTACAATGCCCTGCCCAAACACCACCACCTGTTCGCCGATGACCGGAGAGCCGTCCATGACAAAAGAGACGGCCGTTTCCATATTAGGCAGGAAGACGGCCGTTTCCGGCGCCATCCCATCCGGCACAGGCAGCACATCTTTCGGGGCAGCCAAAAAGTGGCTTTCATGCGGATGAAAAGCAAATACCAGGCGATTTTGCCACCCGGCGTCCACGCCGCGCCCGCAGGCAATCACCCGGCCCACAGCCGCGTAGCCATACCTCAGCGGATAGGCAAACGCGCCGTCCAAAGCGCTAATTGTGGCGTCCAGGGGAATATCTGTCGGCATCTGGCCGCGATAGACCAGCATCTCTGTGCCCGGGCTGATAGCTGACACCCGGGTCTCAACCAGCAGTTGGCCTTCACGCGGCTCTGGAATCGGCTCTTCATGAACGTCGATGGTGTAAGGCGCGGCAAAAATAACGGCGCGGCGGTTCACGTTTCCTGCCAGTCTACGTCGGCTACCAGGACAATGTCCTGACCAAAGGTGTGGTATTGTGGATGACGCAAATGGGGCGACAGGCGGCTGTTGTGCCACACAACGCTTTCCACGGCGTGCAATCCGCCGACCAACACCGGGGCAATGGTCACCACGACGCGATCGACCAGATGCAAATCCAGAAAACTGGTGATCACCCGCGCCCCGCCTTCCACCATCACACTGCGCACACCGAGATCGGTTAATTGGGCCAGGAGCGCGGGCAGGTTGACGCGGTTACGGCCGTCAACTGGCAATGTCAGCACCGTCAGCCCGGCCGCTTCCAATTCTTGCCGCCGCGCCGGATCTGCCTGCGGGGTGGCGGCAATCCAGGGAGCATGATCAGGATGGCGGCTGATTTTTGCCGCGAGAGGAAAACGCAAACAACTGTCTAATACGATGGGCTGTGGGTTCTTGCCGGCAGCAAGCCGCACGGTAAGCTGAGGGTCATCGGCCAGGATGGTGTTGATGCCCACCAAAATAGCGTCGTGCTGTGCGCGCAGTTGGTGACAAAGCACAAGCGATTGCGGTCCGCTGAGGGCCATAGATTGGCCTCGATGGTGGGTAATGGAACCATCCAGGCTTTGGGCGTAACTCAGGGTAATGAAGGGACGGCCGTTACGCGGCGATTCAGGTTTTAGATTGGTTTGCACCAGCGCCGCCGCCCCATTGCTGCCATTTTTGCTGCCATGTTCCAAATTTAGCAGGTGACGCATCCGCTGAACCTTAGTCTGAAGATAGGTTCGGTTTTCTGGGGTGATTTTGGTTGTTAGCGGGACTCGCGTGGTAACGGCAATGCCCTGGCGCACCAAACTCTCGATTTTGTCCGGGTTGTTGGTCAACAAGCGCACACTACGCACACCAAGATCTCTGAGGATAAGGCCGGCGATGGTGTAATCACGGCCGTCTGCCTGATGACCCAACATCAAATTGGCGTCAACCGTGTCATAGCCTTCATCTTGCAAGTTATAGGCGCGCAGCTTTTCCAGCAGGCCAATGCCGCGTCCTTCCTGACGCAGATAAACGATCACCCCGGCGCCGTTTTCGGCGATGAGCTGCATGGCGCGTTGTAACTGCGGGCCACAATCACAGCGCAAGGAGCCAAGCACATCGCCGGTAAAACATTCGGAATGAACCCGCACCAGCACATTTTCCCGGTTGGCCACGTCACCGATGATCAATGCCAGATGTTCTTTTTGATCCTGATTGCTGGCGTACAGGCAAAGTTGAAACTGACCCGTGTCAGTGGGAATACGTGCGCAAGCTTCTTTGTGAATGGTAACTTGTGTCATAATCTGACCTGTTAAGATGACGGTGTGAGACCGTGTTAAGGTTGAGCGACGCCGCCGCGAGCGTTACCCGGATCAACCAGGTCCTTAAACTCAGCCAGCGGGGTATCATGGCGAATGCGCAAGCGTGACCATTCGAACCGGTCGTCGAACCCGTGCCATTTGCCGCCCTGAGTAGTCACCGCGCCCCAATATCCCAGTTCCTCCAACATGGCCATCGTCGTCGCGTCATAACGGCCGGATGGGTAACAAAAATATCGCGGCGTATACCCGAGGTGGGCGGCGAGGGTTTCCTGGGAACCCAATATCTGCCAGATGAGAAAATCGCGGTTTTGGCCGGTGAGGTCGGGGTGATTTTTGGAATGGGACTCGATGCGCATTCCGGCGGCAGCCATTTCTTCGATATTATCCCAACTGAGATAGCCAGCCTGCCCCTGATCGACATAGTCGGTGATGATAAAAAAGGTGCCTGTGAAGCCATATTCCTGCAAAACAGGGAAGGCGTTTTGGTAATTGTCCAGGTAGCCATCATCAAAGGTGAGGATGACGGGTTTTTCGGGCAGGGTAGATTTGTTGACGATGGCCAGAGACAGATCGTAAAAGTCGATGGGCGTAAAGCCATTTTCAGCTAAATAGGCCATTTGCTGGCGGAACATTTCTGGTTCCGTGGAGAGATCGCGGCGATAGATATCGGCGTCGTCTGGCGGGGTGCTGACATAGTGGTACATGAGGATGGGAACCTGGAGCGTCCAACTGTAGGCGGCCTGGGGGGTGGGCAGCGGTTCTGGGGGGCCAGGAATGAGGCGGGCGGAAGCAGGCGTGGGTTCGGGCGAATCGGGCGCAGGGGATGGGGACACTGCCGTTGCGCTTGCTGGCGACGCGGCGATAGTCGGCGTAGGCGGCAGGGTGGTGGGTGCAGAAAGGATCATGGTAGGCGGGGCGGGGAGAACGGCCGTTTCGGTCGCCGCCGCAGTGGGTGAAGGCAAGGTAGGGGGAACGGCCGTGTCTACGGCAGCGGCAGACACGCTGTCGGCGACGCCGGTTGGGGCCTGGCAACCCGCCAACAGCAGCATGACGGCCAGCCATAAACAAAGCATAGGCAAAAAGCGCCACCTTTTACCGGCGGCGGCAAAGATTTTAGGAGTACCAGATATGATCATAGCTGCTAACCATAACTGAGTGACGGATGAGCGTCAAGATGATCCCCTCCACCGTCAAGCAAACATTAAGTAACCGTTGATCTTTAACTCAGCGAGATTGGATCACTCTTTAAAGATTGGGCCAATCTGAAAACTGCCAACTTGTTTTTGCATGGTTACTAAGCATTGAAAGGCGGCGGTCACGGCGCGCACACTCCAACAATTTTCTCTTTCGCTGGTAGGCAGGTGTATGCCCTTTTGATATACTGCTGTGGACGACCGTTGTAATTAGGAAGACCCAATTTGACTGCAAATCTTGAAGAATCGGAATTGATCGAGCTGGCAAAGCACGACAACGAGGCCTTTGGCGTGTTGTACGAGCGGTATCACGGCCGTATCTACAATTATGTCTACTACCGCACGGGCAACGTAGCCGATGCCGAAGATTTAACGGCGCGCATATTTGTCCGAGCAATGCGCCACATCGGCACTTACGAAGACAAAGGCCTGCCATTTTCGGCCTGGCTGTATCGCATCGCCCACAACTTGGTCGCCAATTGGCATAGAGATCGCAGCCGCCGGCCTTTGATTGCTTTAGACGACATCGCTCAATGGCACGTTGGCGAAGCCGACCCGGAATTCACCGCCCAATTAAGCGAAGACAAAGAAGCGCTGCTGCAAGCAATCCGCCGTTTACCCGCCGAACGACAAGAGATGCTCATTTTGAAATTTGTCGAACGCCTGTCGAACGCCGAAATTGGCAGCATCATGGGGCGCAGCGAAGGAGCTATCAAATCGCTTTACCATCGCACCCTGCTTTCCTTGCGGGATGAGTTCAAAGATCAACATCCCCAGCCGGCCAAACGGCGCTCTTTGTTTGCCCGCGCGCGGCAATAAAGACTCCATTCGGCATTCCAACCGAGCGCCAGCCGGCGCAAGAAAGATTACTATTTGCATTGTGCCCTGTTTTGGTTGTAAAATTTTGCAATTATTCAGAAAAATCTTAATTAAATATAAAATTAGGTATGGTTGATTGCTGCTGATAGGGGATTATGCTAGAATGCTGCCGCCTTTGTATGGATTGTCATCATGGGCATGGCAGCAAACGATAGCAATAACTCGGTGTGGGGACGCACGCCACCATTAGTAAGCACAACAGGAGAGAATCTGTTGAATAAAACGGAATCGCTGAGGAACTGGCTTGTTATTCTGGCACTCCTGATCGTTACTGGTATTGCAACGGCCGTGTGGCCTTTGTTAGATCTAGGCATATCCATTGGTTTTGGGCCTACCCGCCCGCCAGTAGAACAACCAACGGTTTCCTTCCCCGTGCCGGCATTGCTAACCGCGCAGTTGGGAACAGAAATTGTGTTAAACAGCACCGATCTGTTCCTGGCTTTTATCGGGATGCTCGTTTTTACCCTGGTCAGCATTGTTGTGGTTGGTTTTATTCTTTCCTTTTTGGTGCGTCAACTAGAAAAATCAGCAACGGCCGTAGCCAACAGTGACACCTACCAAAACCACGTCGCGACGCTAAACAAACGCCAACAAGAAAAAATGAAAGCTGTTCGCGAAAGCCACGCCGCTCCCCATACCCCCAAAGAATACATTTATCACCTTGACCCGATCAGCCTTTCTCTGATCGTTTTGTTCTTCGTCGCTCTACTTGGTACTCTCATCTACTCCGAACTCGCCCCAACAGGCCAATTTATGCTGTTTGGGCAAACCTTCACCTCAAGCCTGCCAATTCTCATCATTCTTTTTGCCATCACCATCCCCCTTCTGATCTGGCGCGCGCGCCGTGAACATCTCTTAGCCATTCCCGCAAAAGATTCTGCCGCCATTCCCTGGGACTTCATCGCCGTCTTGGTGACAGGCTTACTGATAGTCGGAGTTGGTCTTGGCTTTATGCTCTTCATCAACAACGTCGGTTAGCTCCTTTTTCTATCCTAACATCTCAAACCGACTCGACTTTTTTTTCATAATTCAACAGGCAAAAAACGGTTTCTCACAACCACTATTGTCGCATGTATCAAGAGTAAATTAGCTGAATGGGCGACCTATTTTGTTTGCCTGTTCACCAATAACGCAGGAAAAGACATATGGGTAAAGCAAAACATTACATCGCTGTGACGGTTCTAATCATCGCCACCACACTTATCCTCCGGTTCTTTGTCTTAGGGCCACTGTACAGACTGCCGATGGCGGCCAGCAAAGAAGCCGGGCCAATTGACGTCATGTTCGACGCACATTTCTGGCTAATTTCCTTCCTGTTCGCCCTGATCATGGTATTCATGCTCTACGCGGCAGTTGTCTTTCGGCGCAAACCCGGCGACGACGAAATGGGACCGTATGTACATGGCAATACCGGCCTGGAAATTGCCTGGACCATCCTCCCCACCATCATCGTTATTGGCTTTGGCGTTTGGGGCGCGGTCATGCTAAACGATTTAACCACGCCCAATCCCCAAGAGATGACCATTCGCGTCTGGGGCCAGCAGTGGGCCTGGCTGTTCGAATACCCAGAACAAGGGAATGTCACCACACCGGACCTGGTCCTGCCGTTAAACCAACCGATTGTTTTGGAAATGGAATCTCGTGACGTGCTGCACTCCTTCTGGATTCCTGAGTTTCGGGTTAAACAAGATTTGCTGCCCGGCCGGAAAACATACCTGCGCTTTACCCCCACTGAGCCGGGCGATTATGAAGTGCGCTGCGCCGAAATCTGCGGTCTGCAACATGCTGTTATGATTGCCCAGGTACACGTCCTGGATGAAGCAGGCTTTGCCGCCTGGGCAGATGAACGCATGGCGGCGCCAGCTTATGCCGACATGACTCCGGTTGAACGCGGGCAGGTCTGGTACACCGAATTTGGCTGCAATGCCTGCCATAGCTTGGATGGCACTGCGCTGGCCGGCCCCACATGGCAGGGAATGTACAACCATGAAGCGCAGCTAGCCGATGGCACTACCGCTACCGTTGACGATGCGTACATTCGTGAATCCATCATCAACCCCAATCTGAAAATTGTGGCTGGCTTTGCGGCCAACATCATGCCGCAAGATTTTGAAACACGGATGGCGGAAAAGGAAACGGCCGTACTCGCCAGTGAAGGCGTTCAACTCGACATTATCGCCGACATCATCGCCTACATACAAACCATCGAATAATCAGGGCCACACTACCGGTTCTGGAGGATGTTTATGAGAACATTAGGAATCATTATCAACTCTGCTTACGTTCGCGGCCTCATTGGCCAGGCGATCTTCACCTTTGCAGGCATCGGCCTCGTCGGCGGCATCCGCTCCGCCATGGGGTTAGAAACCAACGTTGAGCCAGGCGTCGTCCTGGGCGCTATCCTGGGCGTCATCGGCTTTCTCTTATTTGCCGGCGTACTGACCGACTGGCTCAAGTGGATCGCCGGCAAAAAGACACCCCTACGCCACGGCGTGCCCGAAGGCAAACCAGGGTGGTCTCGCTACTTAAACGTAGATGTCAACCACAAAGTCATCGGCATTCAGTACGGCTATACCAGCATCCTTGTGCTGCTCGTTGGCGGTATCTTTGCTCTCGTCTTCCGGTTAGAGCTGGCCCAGCCAGGCATCCAATTCTTAGATGCCAAAACCTACAACACCCTTTTCAGCGCGCACGGCATCGTCATGATTGCCAGCATCTTGCTGGGCGTGGGCGCGATGACCAACTATTTGGTTCCCCTGATGATTGGCGCATCCGACATGGCCTTCCCCCGTCTGAACGCCTTCAGCTACTGGGTGGGCATTCCGGCCGTTGTCCTCATTCTTTCCGGCATGGTCGTCGGGGGTTGGGACACCGGTTGGGTCGGTTATCCGCCGCTTAGTCTGCGCGCGCCGTTGGGAGTTGTGCTCTTTTTGATGGGCTTTTACCTGAATGGGCTTTCTTCCATCGCCAGCTCCATTAACTTACTGGTCACTGTATCGTTCATGCGCGCCAAAGGCATGACGCCTTTCCGGATGCCCATTTTTGTGTGGGCGGCCGTCGCCACTTCCCTGATCCAATTCACCGCTACCCAAACCGTTGGTGTAGCCCTGACTCTGAACGTCATGGAACGTGTTGCCGGATTGACGTTCTTCAATCCCACAAACGGCGGCGACCCCGTTTTGTACCAACACCTTTTCTGGTTCTACTCCCATCCTGTTGTTTACGTGTTTGTGCTGCCCGGGCTGGGTGTTATCAGCGAACTTTTGCCGGTTTTCTCCCGCAAACCGCTCTTCGGCTACAAATGGATCGCTCTTTCCAGTTTAGGCATCGCCTTCGTCGGATTCCTGGTTTGGGCCCATCACATGTTCACCTCCGGCATGAACGATGCGCTGCGAATTCCTTTCATGATGGCAACGATGTTTGTAGCCATCCCCACAGGCGTTAAATTTTTCAGCTGGGTGGCCACGATGTGGGAAGGCAAACTCTCGTTTGAAACACCCATGCTGTTTGTCCTCGGCGCTATTTCGGTCTTCTTGATCGGCGGCGTAACCGGCCCAATTTTGGGCACAATCCCCACTGATTTGCACCTGCATGACAGCTACTGGGTCGTTGGCCATTTCCATGCGACGATGTTTGGTGGGTTTATCTTCCCCTTCTTTGCAGCTATCTATTATTGGTTCCCCAAAATTACCGGGCGCATGTATAAAGAATCTCTGGGCAAACTGCACTTCTGGCTGATGGTTCCCGGCTTTTGGGTGATGAGCCTGGGACAAATGCAAATTGGCCTCTTGGGAATGCGCCGCCGCATCGCCGACTACGAAGCAGTTTTGGGCGTTCAGGGCACACAGGTACTCATCACCATTGCCGCTTTGGTGATTGGCTGGTCGGTTTTAATCATGGTGTACAACCTGGTCAGCAGCGCCCGGTCAAAAGAAATGGCCGTGACAAATCCGTGGGGATCTCGTTCGCCGGAATGGCAAATCCCATACCCTGTACCCGAATTTAATTATGACGTGCCCTTCGAGGTTGTTGGCGACCCCTATGACTATGGGTTAGACGGATCCGAATATGTGCACACGCAAACGGTGCCTGTGCCATCCGGTGACTAATACCGACTATTGGCCTTCAGGTGTCTAAATCTACGAGGAGAATGTAGCGTGGACGAACAAAAGAAAGCTGCCTTTAGACAGGGCAATATCGTGGTTTTATTACTGGCAGTGCTGACCATTGCGGAGTTTGCGATTGCCATTATGAGCGGATCGACCGTTTTTCTGTTCATCGTCGCCCTGATCAAAGCGGCCATCATCGTGCAGGTATTTATGCATGTGTCCCGTTTGTGGCGTGAGGAGAGTCATTGATGAGTGCTTATACAAAAGCCCAGCCAGGAAGCCATCACGAAGCGCATGATGAAGATCGCGCACACGAGCTACCTTACGCCATTCAGGTTAGAGCAAACCGTTTAGGTCTCTGGCTGTTTTTTATATCTGAGTTTTTCTTATTTGGCGCTTTGCTGATCACCCGTTTTTATCTGTGGAATGTGCCGGGCGTTGGACAAACACGGCCGGAATTGAGCCAGGAATTGGGGCTGATTACCACCAGCATTTTGTTGTTGAGCAGCTTTTTTGTCTATCGCGGCGAAACGGCGATGACGTATGGCGACCGCAAGACGTTTACCCAATCCTACCTGCTGGCGGCTCTGCTGGGGCTCCTATTCTTTGTGGGCGTGGTGGTGATGGAATGGAACTTGTTTGGCCTGACATTGAACATGTGGGGCATTGAGTGGTTCGGTCATCTTAAGCCATCGGATGGCGTGCATGGCGGTGTATTTTACATGATGACCGGGATGCACGCGCTGCATGTGATTAGCGGCGTGGGGCTGCTGTTGATTGCCTGGTATCGGGGACGCAAAGGCGAGTATTCCGTGGAGCGTCACTGGGGGGTTGAAGGCATTGCGCTGTACTGGCATTACGTCGATGTTGTTTGGATTTTCTTCTACCCGGCTTTGTATTTGATCGGCAAAGCGGTTTAGAGAAGAGGTTAATGGAGGGCGATTGGCTCTAGTCAATCGCCGCGAAACCCATGGATCCTGTCCTTAAAGCCGTTCTAACATCCTGGAACTGGCGATTAGAGATTATTTTAGTCCTGGCTTTGGCCGGGACTGTTTATGTACGGGGGTGGCGACATTTGCGCCGCCGGACACGGGGCCGGCAACGGCCGTATCACCCCGGACAACCCTGGCCCTTATCTGCTAGCTGGCGGCTGATCTCCTATCTCGTGGGGCTGTTTTTCATCGCCATTGCCCTCATGTCCCCCATCGACGTGATGAGCGGACAACTCTTCTTCATGCACATGGTCCAGCACCTGCTGCTGATCATGATCGCCCCACCCCTTTTGCTCATCGCCAACCCGATGGCCGTCATGCTGTGGGGGCTGCCCGATCGCCTGCGACGGCCGGTTGGCCAGGGCTTTAGCCGGGCGCTGCACCGAGATTCAGGCTCGCGCAAGCTGCTGCGCACGGTCACTTCGCCGGGCGTCGTCTGGCTGCTGTGGGTCATCGTAATTGTCGGCTGGCACGATCCCAACATGTACAACTGGGCGCTGCGCAGCGATTTTGTCCACGATGTGGAACATATTTCCTTTTTCCTGGTGAGCATGGCCTATTGGTGGCACGTCACCGGCGCCGGTCCCCGCATTCATAAGCAGTTTGGCCTGTTAGGGCGCATCATCTTTGTCCTGGCGGCCATACCGCCCAATATGATGACCGGCGTCGTTCTGGCTTTTGCCGATAACCCAATCTACGCTTATTATCTGGACATTCCCCGGATTTGGAACATCAGCGTGATGACCGATCAGCGCATCAGCGGGGTTATCATGTGGATTCCGGGCAGCATGATGTACATCATCGCCGCCCTGGTGCTCATTTCTCAACTTTTGGGCCAGGAAGAGCGCAAACCCAATCTGCCGGAAAAAGTATGGGCAACAGACGAGGCTTTGCTGGCCCCGGGCCTTAAAAAATAACGTCTGACCGTTCGGTTTTGAGCCATTCCTGAGGGAGCCAACATCGTTGGTTTGATACCATGAAACAAGTACAACTCCTGGCGCGCGCCTTGTTTAGTCGTAAATGGTGGTGGGTGACCATTTTGGTTTTGCTGTTGATGGCTGTTTTTTTGCGGCTGAGTGCCTGGCAGATGGATAGGCTGCAAGAGCGCAGAGCGGCAAATGTCATCCTGGAGCAGGCTTTGGCCGCACCGCCGCTGCCTTTAACGGCCGTTTCCCTTCCCGCCAATCCCCAATCTCTGGAAAACTACAACGTTCTGGTTTCCGGCAGCTATGATTTTGATAACCAAATGGCGCTTATTGTGCAAAACTGGAACGGGCAGGCCGGCATTCATCTCATTGCCCCGCTGGTAGCGGCTGATGGGCAAACGGCCGTACTCATCGATCGCGGCTGGATTCCCGACAGCCAATCCGACCCGTCCGCGTGGTCACAATATGACCAGCCCGGCCCAATCACCATTTCCGGCTACGTGGCCCTCTCCCAAACGATTTCGCGCCTGGGCGATAACGCCATCCCAGATGCGCCACAGCAGCAGTGGTATCGCGTGGATGTCGCCGCCATTCAGGCGCAGATGCCCTATACCTTGCTGCCTGTTTACGTCATCGAATCGCCGCCGGAAAGCGGCGACACCGGCCTGCCCTACCACACAGCGCGAGAAGTAGATTTATCCGAAGGCCCACATCTGAGTTATGCCATTCAGTGGATTTTTTTCGCGCTGCTGTTGGGCGGCGGCTATTTAATTTATGTCAATAAAAGTCTTGCTAAACAAACACCCTCTCCCTAAGCGGCGTCTTTTTGCCTGGCTGGTAGTTGCTGTTCTGCTGTGGGGCGGCGCCGCAGGGGCAGCCTGGGCGCACGGCGGCGGCACCGTCCATATTGCCGGCGAAGTGGCCGGCCCATACCGGGTAACGGTTTGGGTGGCCCCAAACGAGGTAGAGGCGGGTAAAAAGCTGCATGTTACGGTGGCCGTTGTGCGCCCGGAAAACAATCAGCCGGTGCTGGATGCCCAGGTGATGCTGCACATAACGGCCGTGGGCGACAATACGGCCGTACTCTCCGGCCCCGCCACCACCCAACAAGCCGTCAACAAACTCTTCTATGAAGCCGATTTCGACGCCCCCAATAATCCAGGCGCTTACCAGGTCCAAACCCAGGTAAGCGGCAGCGAGGGCGAAGGTGAAGTCCTGTTTGTGTTACCCATCAAACCAGCTTCGGGCAGCAATTTCCTGGTCATTGGCCTGATTGGGTTAGTGATCATCGGCGGATTGGGCCTTTTGCTAAGCCAACGGCGCGAACGCGGCCAGCGCGCAGATTAACATCGGCTATAAATCACGGGGCTTTTTGGTGGCAAAACGGTGACGCGCTGCTATAATCTGCGCGGTGGGAGCTGCTTACCAGATGCTTTGCTGTACGGAAACGGCCGTCAGCGCTCTGCTAATCCTTAGCAATTTAAGCGATGAAAAGGTGGCTTGGACATGCAAAAAAGCACAACCCTTGATCTAAAAGAAGGCTGGTCGACTCTCGGCCTGCTGATTTTGCTGGTTGCCATCGCTGCGATAGCCATTATGCAGGCCGAACTCACAGCCGGCACCCACATTTTGCCCATCATCAGCACGCTTGCCATAGTCACGGGCCTGCTGCTCGCCAAAAGTCGTTTCTCCGCCAATACCGCCCATCTATTCGCCGTGGTGTACGGCCTATTCATGGTGTTTTATCTGGTCGGCACCACACTTCCCCTGGAACTATCGTGGCACGAACGCGTGCTGAACATGATCGCCCGGCAGGCTGATTGGTTCCAGAAAGCTTTTGGCGGCGGAACCAGTCGGGATGGATTGGTGTTTGTGGTGCAAACGGCCGTTGTCTTTTGGCTTCTGGGCTACACTGCCGCGTGGTACACCTTCCGCAAACCACGCATCTGGCGCGCCATCATCCCCACCGGCCTCGTGCTGCTCAGTGTGGTTTACTATTATTATGGCCCTAAGCCGCTGCTGCTCTATTTGGCAATTTACCTGGTCGTGGCGCTGGTGTTTATTGCCCGCACATACCTGGCTGCCCAAGAGGAAGTCTGGCAGGCCGCCTCCGTACGCTACGAACAGGGCATTCGTTCCAATTTTATCCGCGCCGGATTTTTAGCGGCATTGATTTTGTTGATTGTGTCCTATCCGCTGCCCAAATTGGCGGCCAGCACGGCCGTAAACGAAGCGCTCAGTGGCACACGCGGCCCCTGGCGCGATTTCCAGGAAACCTGGACCCGGCTTTTCTCCGCGCTGCGCGCCTATGGCACAGCCACCAGCGACCCCTACCAGGAAACAATGGCCCTCGGCGGCCCGCGCTCGGTGGGGAACGATCTGGTCATGGACGTCTACGTAACCGATCCGCTGCCCAATTTATACTGGCGCGCCATTGCCATGGACACCTACGAAGACGGCGCCTGGTCGGTAGCCGAGGGGGAAACGACGCTTCATTTCCCGGATGATGGCATGTTGCCCACCCCGCCACTGGCCGCGCGGCAAACCATCACCCAAACGGTGGTCAACTTTTTACCCAACAGCAGCTTCCTCTACGCCGCCCCGGAAGTGATTGGCTCGAATCGGCAGATGTTTGTCGATTCGACCGTGGATGAAAATGGCGCCGAGTTGGTAACGGCCGTGCGGTCCCGGTTTGTTTTGCGCCAGGGCGACCAGTATCAGGTCGCTTCCAGCATTTCCACAGCCGATGTAGACAGCCTGCGGCGCACAGCTACCGATTATCCGCAATGGGTTTTGGACAGCTACTTACAAGTCCCCGGCGAAATTACCCCAGAAACCCTGGCCCTGGCCTCGTCACTAACAGCCGGCCACGACAATGTGTACGACAAGGCAACGGCCGTGCAAAACTACCTGCGCGAATCCATCACCTACGACGACCAGATCGACGCGCCGCCGCCAGACGCAGAACCAATTCATTACACCTTGTTCGTCAGCCAAAAAGCGTACTGCACCTACTACGCCTCCGCTATGGCCATCATGCTGCGCTCGCAAGGCATCCCGGCGCGCATCGTGAACGGGTACGTGCAGGGCGATTATGACGAAACAACACGTTCCTACCGCGTGCGCGCCAGTAACGCCCACACCTGGGTAGAGGTCTATTTCCCTGCTTATGGCTGGATTCAATTTGAGCCGACAGCCAGCATTCCTGTGCTGGTACGGCAGGAATCATTAGAAGCCGCCCAAACCGACACAGCCGAAGACGCGCTGGCCAGCGGCCTGGGCAATCTCGCGCCACAGTTGGATGATCCCACGCTGGACATTGAGCGCGGCGGCGACGTAACAGGTGAAAATCCGGACGTGACCCTGCCAGACCTGGCCTGGTGGCAGCGCATCCCCGTGTGGGAAGTGGTTGGCATTGTGTTCGTTCTGGCAACTGCTTTAGGGCTGATGTGGCTGGCCAACCAACTGAACAAACAGGTGGAATCCAACGTCACGCGTAGTTATTCACGTCTGGAGTCATGGGCGCGCTGGCTGGGGATTCATTTCCGGTCTACCAATACACCCTATGAACGCGCGGATTTGATCACAACGGCCGTGCCCGAAGGCAAAACCTCCATCCGCAACCTGACCCAGCAATTTGTACTCACGCAGTTCAGCCGCACACATGGCGGAGATAGTGACTTCGATCCGATGAATGAATGGCGGGTATTACGGCCGTTGCTCTTGCGCAAAAGCATCGCCGCTCGCCTGGAACGCTGGCGTAAACGGCGCAGCCCCCAGTAACGTCTAAAACCCCCATTTTAACAACCTCATTGCTCTGTTATAATGAGAAATCATTACCAAAGCGAGTCTGTAAACAATTCGCCCATGCAACAATACAGACCCTAAGGGTTTGCTAAACCCTTAGGGTCTTCCCAGCCCATTTCGTTGTCAGCCCGATCTACACCAGAATGGGCAATTTTGGGTCAACAGAGGGAGGACACTCCAGTGAGTGAGCAGTCTACAACCCAGGTCCACCGCAACTTAAAACATTTGCGCGACATGGTTGACGAACTCGGCGGCGCCGTCAACCAACAACAAACCATGATCACCACCCGCGCCGAGATCACCCGTCAGGCAGCCGTGCAGTCCACCGACGAACTGGCCCGCCTTTTCGTGCAAGTCCGCCGCACCCTCGAAGACCTGGAACGCCGCCTCGAAGCCCAGGCCAAAGAACACGAACAACTCAAAGCGCTGCAAGAAATCGGCGCCGTCGTCAACTCCTCGCTAGACCTCAACCAGGTGCTGGCGGCCGTGATGGACGCCATCATCAACCTCACCCAGGCCGAACGCGCCATCCTCCTGCTCATCGACGAAACCACCGGCCAGCTCACCGTCCAGGTTGCTCGTAACGTCGATCGGGAAACGATTGAAAAATCCTCATCGTTCGAGATCAGCCGCACCATTGTGCGCTCCGTCGCCGAATCCGGCGAGCCAGTAGTGACTATGAACGCCCAATCGGACCCCCGCTTTGCCGCTACCGAAAGCATCATCAGCTACAACCTGCGCTCCATTCTCTGTGTGCCGCTGCGCATCAAAAACAACACCATCGGCGTTGTCTATGCCGATAACCGCATCGCTTCCGGCATCTTTGGCGATACAGACCGGGATTTGCTGGCCACTTTTGCCAATCAAGCGGCCGTGGCCATCGAAAACGCGCGCCTCTTCCAACAAATCCGCCAACACCTGATGGAAATCACCGAGATGAAAGACCTGATGGATAACGTGTTTGAATCCATCGCCAGCGGCGTGATCACCATTGATGACCATGATCGTGTCGCGCTGTTTAATCGCGCCGCCGAACAAATTTTAGGCGTCCCGCCCCATTCCATCCTTCACGAAGCTTACGCCAATGCGCTCCAGGTGTTAGGGCTGCCCGTGGAACCGATTGTGGAGTCCGTAAAGAAAAATGGCGGCATCCAAAATGCCGAAATGGACATTTTGGTGGGTACACGACCGGGCACAACTACCCTGAACCTGACCTTCTCTCCACTGCGCGACATCCAGCAAGACACGTTGGGCGTAGCCATGGTGCTAAACGACATTTCCGAAACCAAACGTCTGGAGAGTGTGCGGCGATATTTGCCACCCGCGCTTGTGGACCAGGTACGAGATCTGGACGCGGCTCAACGGCCGCAGCGACGGGTGATCACTGTATTATTCGCCGACGTGCGCGGCTTTAGCACATTTAGCGAGAACCTGGACCCGGAAACGCTCATTGAGGTGATCAACGGATACTTCACCCAGGCCGTGACGGCTATTTCCCATTTTGGCGGCATGACCGATAAATTTATGGGGGATGCGGTGATGGCGCTGTTTAATACTCCCTTGAACCCCCAGGAAGATCATGTGGAGCGCGCCATTCGTACAGCGCTGATGATTCAAAACAACATGATCGCCTATCACATGAATATGCCAGCCGACAAGCGGCTCTATTTTGGCACCGGCATCCATGTGGGCGAAGCGGTTGTGGGCAATGTGGGCAGCAGCCTGCGTAAGGATTATTCGGCCATCGGCGATGCCGTGAATCTGGCGAAGCGGGTGCAGGAAACGGCGCGCCCCGGCCAGATTTTGCTCAGTTCAGACGCCTATGAGCGGGCGAAGGATTGGGTGATCGTAGAAGCGATGAACCCGATGCGCGTGAAGGGGCGGCAGGCGCTGGAGCAGATTTACGAATTGATCGGAATCAAGGGCTGAGGTTTAGGGAACGGCCGTTCCCCCTCTCCTCTTACTCCCCTCCACCCACCACCACCGGCCCCAAAATAGTGCGGTCGCCGGCCAGGTTGCCAGCCTGGTCGGAAATATGCAGGCGACGGCCGCCAATCATCTCATACAACCCCACTTCAAGGTAATACGTGCCCGGCGGCAGGTCGGGCGGAATGGTCAGGCGGTAGGGGTCCAGCATTTGCTGGCCAGGCAGCCACTTAGGAATCCACAGGTGCGTGGGCGCGGAACCGCCCAGCGGCGTATAGTCCAGCGTCACCCACGGCCGATTCGCGGCGTCAATCAGGTGGACAAAAATGGTGTAACTTTCCTCGGCGGGGGCCAGGCTTTGCCATTGCAGCGTCAGGTGAATGGTGTCGGTGGGTTGGACGTGGAGAGCGGCGGCTTCAGACCAGGGGGCGCTGGCGGCACGGCCATTTCCCCGCACCCTGGCGCTGACCAACCCCACCCGCTGCCGAAAATTAGCCAGCAAACGGTCGGTTTGCATGGGGTGGGCCTGCCCGGTCACCGCCAACGAACCCAGAGATAGGTTCAGGAACACGGCCGTATCCGTGCTAAGGTTCTTCAAATCCACCGTAACCGGATAATCGCCGGAGGGCAAATTGTGGGGCAGGGCAAAATCGAAAGCCTCAACGACGATTTCGCCGGGCATGTAGGTGGGCGTCAGTTGATGGCTGTCGGTGGTGAAAGTGAAGTCCAGGTCGCCGATGTGGACGACCGGCACATAATAATCGGTGGGCGTGACCGGTGCGGTGAAGGCCAGGGTTAGCGGCACAAAATCGCCGGCGTTTACGCGGCGCTGCGGCAGATCGTAGCCGGCGAGGGTGATCTGCTCGCCGGTGGCGGACACGGGCGTCAGCTCTTCCGGCAGCGTAAATTGCAGCTCAGACCCGATGTCGATCACCTGGTAAAACGGCCGTGCCGGGCGCAGGCGAAAGCCAAAATCCACAATCTCGCGCCGGTAATTGCTCAGGTACACAGGGCCGCCGGGCAGATAGCGAATCACGTTATCCAGCCACGGGTTAGCGGAACCGGTAGAGACGAGGATGGGCTGTACGTCGGCGGGATTGGGAGAACGGCCGTCCACATACTGCGCGTAATACAGCGGCGTAGTGTGCTCCCAATCGTTCAACAGCACCGCGCCCGCGCCCTGCCCGCCAAAACGGGCAAACACCGCGTCGACGTAATCCTGCGCGGCCGTGTAATCGCCCAGGCCAATGCGCGGCACATTGCGGGCGATTTGCAGGATCGGACCGAGCAAAAACAGGGCGGCGACCAGCAGCCAGACCTCTTTAGGGATTTCGGATTTCGGATTTCGGATTTCGGAGTGGCGGGCGAGCCAGGTTTGCAGCAGCGTCAGCAGGCCGAGCAGACCGATGCCGGCCATTAGCCCCAGCAGCATAAAAATGCCCAGCAGGTAGGCCATGATGTCCTGCACGCGCAGGCTCATCACAAAGGCGTAGTTGCCCAAAAAAGCCAGTCCGTAGAGCAAGAACAGCGGGGAAAGATTCACCACAGAGACACGGAAGACTCGTAATTTTTCAGAATCATCTCCGTGCTCTCCGTGCCTCCGTGGTGCAAACAATCTCCTCCCCACCACCAGCCAGACAAAGCCAAACAGGGCCAGGAAGATGATGGGTAGGCTATATTGCAGGCGGAGCAGCGTCCAGAAAACGAGGGCGCGGTCGGCCAAATCGGCCAGGCCGAAGAAAGGCAGGCTTTCGCTGAGGCCGCGCGCCAGGACGTAATTGAGGAAGCCATTGAGCGTGTTCAGGTCGGTGGGGCCGATGGGTGTGGCGGCGGCGCGCAGGGGAAAGTAGAGCCAGACCGTCAGCCCCAGCAGGCCGCACAGGACCATGCCCAGCAGCGTGCGCCACTCTTTCCAGATAGACGGCCGTATCGCCAGCACAAACAGCCCATACGCCGGCCAGGCCATCACTGTCAGCGGGTGGTGGGTAATGCCCAGACCAAGGGTAAAGGCAAACGCAAAGAGCCATTTGCGGGATTGGGACGCCCAGAATTTGGTTAAGAAAAACAGGTTGGCGAGGAGGAAAACGGCCGTCACAATATGCGGGTTGGCGTGAATGGCGTGCTGCCAGACATCCGTGCTGGTAGCCATGAGCAGGGCGGTAAAGAAGGCGACCAGGGAGCGCGGAGTGCGGCGTGTAGAGTGCGGAGTGCCGAGAAGGGTGGAACCGATGGTCCAGATGACGCCGAAGGCGAAGAGAGCGGCAGTAGTGGATGCAAGAGCCGCCAGCAGGTGCATGCGCCAGGAAATTGCGCCAAGGGGGACAAGACTCTGGACCAATTTGCCCAGCAGCGTCATGAAGGCATAACCCGGCGGGTGAGCAAAGCCCAACACGTAGGCCACCACCGTGTACTCCGTCGGGTCGCCAAAGACAGGGACACGGGCCAGCGTCAGCAGGTAGAGCAGCAGAATAAGCAGGGCGGCCAGGGAGAGGAGGGGAATTGGAGACTGGAGACTACGCCCCAATTTCCAATCTCTAGTCTCCAGTCTCTTGTTTGATGAGTCCGTCATAGATAGCAATTGTCTCTCTTGCGGCGCGCTGCCAGCTAAATTGGGCGGCTTGCTGCAAGCCAAGCTGGCGGCGGTGTTGGTATTCGTCTTTGTCGGTGAGCAGGTGAAGGATAACGGCCGTCATCTCCTCCACATCCAGCGGGTCAAAATAAGCCGCCGCCTCACCGCCCACTTCCGGGTGACTAGCGGCGCGGCTGGCCGCCACCACCTGCCCGCAAGCCATATGCTCCAAAATCGGCAAGCCAAATCCTTCATACAAACTGGGCTGCACCGCCAGATCGGCGGCGGCGATGATGGCCGGCAAATCTTCGTCGGGAACCCAGCCCAACGGTTTGACGGCGTTTTGCAAGCCCAACGCCTCAATTTTGGCGAAAAAATCATCGTAGAGCCACCCTCTACCCCCGACCAGGACGAGGGTAAGTCCGGGGAAGGATTGGCGTAAAGCCAGGAGGGCATCGAGCAGGCGGCTTAGATTTTTGCGTGGCTCGATGGTACTGAGGTGGAGAAGGAAGTGCTCGGGTAAGCCATATGTCTGTCTAACATGGTCGATCCTGGTCGGGGGCGGCGGCTGAAAATGGGAAGAGGCCGCCTCGTACACAACGTGAATCTTAGCCGGATCCAGGCCATAGTTCTTGACGCAATCTCGCTTGCTGGCCTGTGAAACGGCAATGATGGCCTCGGCGCGGCGGCAAAAAAGGGGCATCGCCAGATTGAGATACCAGTAATTGAGCTTCTTGTGGTGTTCGGGAAAAAGCTTGTAGATGAGGTCGTGGACGGTGAGCACGGTGGGCACGCCGCGCAGCGGTAGGAGCAGGTGTTCGGTGCTGTGGAACAAGTCAACCTCAGGCAGCAGGCGGTTGAAGCCCACATGGGCGATCTGCCCGGCCAGAACCATCATGCGCCACGGTTTGTAGCCCAGGCTGACATGGCGGCTGGGCACGGCCGTTGGCAGAGAAGCCGGGAAACGGCCGTCCTTCCCCCGATTATAAAACAGCCCAAACCGCTCCGGCTGGGCCTGAATCAACGCGCCCGCCAGCCGCTCGGCATAACGCCCCAGTCCGGCGCGGCTGTGCACGGCCGCCGAAATATCCACGTAAATCATGGGTATTTGCCCCATACGGCCGTTGTCCGACCCCCACACGCTTTTCCCATACGCCTAATTTCCTTCGCCAACGGTTCAGGTTCCCCAACTTGAGGGAATATCATCCTGGCCCGCGTCCACCTCAACCAACACCACACCGCCGCAAATCGGACAGGGGACACGGTAGATTTTTGCCTGCCGGTCGCCGCGCACCACCACGCGAACATTGTCAATTTCGCCCAGGTCTTGCACCCAGTCGTGGCTGCAAGTGCCACACAAAAGCCCAACCTGTAAACTTGCCATCACATACCCTCGCCGATCGGTTTGTGGCGAGATTATACCAGACAATCCACATGCCCCTCAGCGCAAACGGCCGTTTGCCAATTACCCTGGTTACAGGTAAAAACAACAGTAGCCAATCGGCTATTGACCATTATCAGGAGCACCTATGATTCCTCTTCGTCTGGAAATGACCAATTTTTTGTCTTATCGGGACACGGCCGTTCTCAATTTCAACGGCATCCACCTCGCCTGCATCTCTGGGGCCAACGGCGCCGGCAAATCCAGCATCCTGGACAGCATGACCTGGGCGCTGTTCGGCAAAGCGCGCAGCAAAAGCGACGACGATCTGGTCAACCGCCGCGCCATCCTCGACGACGACACGGCCGAAATCCGCTTTAGTTTCGCCCTGGAAAACAGCACCTACCGCGTTATTCGCCGCAAACGGGCCGGCAAAGCCACCCAGCTAGAACTGCAAATGCTGGCCGACGGCGACCTGGACAAAGGCAAGTGGAAAACCCTCAGCGAAAGCAAAGTGCGCGAAACCGAGACGGCCATCGTCGACCTGCTGCGCATGAACTACGACACCTTCATCAACGCCAGCTTCCTGCTGCAAGGCAAAGCCGACGAATTCACCACCAAAACGCCCGGCCGCCGCAAGGAAATCCTGGCCGATTTGCTGGGCGTCAGCCAGTGGGATGTGTACAAAGAGGCCGCCAGCGAGCAGCGTAAAGCCGCCGAAGGGCAGCTTTTGCTGGTGGATGGGCAGTTGGGCGACATCGCCCTGGAACTGGGCGAAGAAGAAGATCGCGCCGCCGCCCTGGCTGCCGCTCAGGCCGCCCGGCAGGCCATCGCCGACCGGCTGGCCGACAAAGAAAAGCTGCTCACCCACCTGCGCCGCGCCGAAACGGCCGTGCACCAACAACAAGAAATGGTCGCCAATTTAGCCAACAACCAGGCCCGCGCCCAACGCACCCTGGCCGATATGGTCAAAACGCAAAGCCAGCGCCAGACCGAACGCGCCGAATACGAAACCATTCTGGCCGAAGCCGCACCCATCGCCGCCGCCTTCGCCGCCTACGAGCAAGCCCAGGCCAATTTGCAAACCTGGCAGGCCCGCGCCGATGAACACCACAAACTACAAGGACAGAAACGGCCGTACGAACTGACCCTCACCCAGGAGCGCAGCCGCCTGGAGCAGCGCCAGCGTGAACTGGAAACGCAGCACGCCAAAAGCGCAGCCGCCCGCAGCGAACGCACGGCCGTCGCCGCCCAACTCGCAGACGCCCAATCCCGGCTGGCAGCCATCGGCGCAGAGATGGCCGGGCTGGCGCAGCAGGTCGCCGATTGGCACGAAGCCCGCGAGACGTTACAACGGCTGGAAGCGGAACGGCAAAGTCTGCTCAAGGAACAATCGCGCCTGCAAACTGAAGCGCGCAAAATGGCGGCGCTGGCGGAAGAGCAAACGGCCGTGTCCGCCAATCGCGTCCAGGCCGAGCAAAGCCTGACCCAACTGACGGCCGAACTGGCCGCCGCCGGAGCGCAAAACGAGCGTTACGCCGTCGCCAAAGCAGAACTGGACAGCCTGCAAGCCGAGCAGCCGCGCCTGAAGGCCGGCATGAACAAGCTCCGCGACCGCCTGGATCGCCTGCAAGAAGAAGCCGGCGGCGACTGTCCGCTTTGCGGCCAGCCGCTCAGCGACGACCACCGCCGCACCGTCCTGGCCGAACTGGAAGCGGAAGGCAAAGAATCGGCCGACCGCTTCCGGGCCAACAAACAGCGCATCGAGGCGCTGGCCGCCGAAACCGCCGACCTGGAGCAGCAGCTCAAACAAAAGCCGCGCCTGGAGCGCGACCAGCAGGCGCAGCAGCAGCGCCTCCACAAAGCCGAAGCACGTCTGGGCGAGATGGCCCAATCGCTGGCCGATTGGGCTGCAGGCGGGCAGGCGCAGTTGGCGGAATTAGAGCAGAAGGTGGGGAATACGGCCGTTCTCGATGCCCAAAAGCAGCAGGTCCAGGCGCTCAGTTCGGCCAGCCAGGCCAAAGAAAAGCTGGAAAAAGAGCAGCAGGCGCAGCAAAAAGCCGCCGCCAACGCCGCCGCGCGGCTGGTGGAAATCGACCGGCTGCTGGCCGATTGGGAGAGCGCGGGGCAGGCGGCGCTGGCGGAAGTGAAGAAGAAACTGGAAACTGGAGACTATGCCGGAGAAGCGCAGGCAGCGCTAAAAAAGCTGGAGGCCCAGGTGGCCAACGTGGGGTATGAGGCGGCGGCGCATGAGGCGGCGAAAGCGGCGCGGGATGAACTGGCGGGCGCGCCGGGGCGGCGCGAGGCGCTGCAGCAGGCGCAGGCGGCCGTCAAGCCGCTGGAAGGGGCGCTGGCCGATCTGGCGGCCCAGATAACGCAGCAGCAGCAAACCGTGGCCGACCTGACGCAGCAGCGGGAAACGGCCGTTACCCGATTAGCCGAACTGCAAACCGACGGCGGCGACGTACACGCCGCCGAAGACGAGGTCTTCCAACTGCGCGAGGAGGAGATCACCGCTAACCGGCAGGTGGGCGCGGCGCAGCAGCGGCTGGCCGTGCTAGACGATTTACGCATTCGCCGCGAGCAGCTCACGGCCGTCCGCGCCGAGAAAACGCTGCACATCCAACGGCTGAAACTACTGGAGAAGGCCTGCGGCCGCGACGGCGTGCAGGCGCTGCTGATTGAACAGGCGCTGCCGGAAATTGAGGAACGGGCCAACGAACTGTTGGAACGCCTCACAGGCGGCGACATGCGCGTCTTTTTTGAGACGCAAAAACAGCTCAAAAGCCGCGACGCTATGGCCGAGACGCTGGACATTCGCATTATTGACGGGGCGGGGGAACGGCCGTACGACAATTACAGCGGCGGCGAGCAGTTCCGGGTGAATTTTGCCGTGCGGTTGGCGTTGTCCCAGCTGTTGGCCCGGCGATCCGGGGCGCGGCTGCAAACGCTGGTCATCGACGAAGGGTTTGGCAGCCAGGACCCCAACGGGCGGCAGCGGCTGGTGGAAGCCATCAACACCATCCAGGACGATTTTGCCCGCATCCTGGTCATCACCCACATCGACGAACTGCGCGACGCTTTTCCCACGCGCATTGAGGTGACGAAAACGGCCGTTGGTTCAACCATCGCCGTTGTCTAGTCGCAGTCTGAAAACGCATTGTCCGTCTATGCTCTTCTGGAAGTTTGTGTGTGATTTGTTTCACAAGCGCGAATATTTTATGCTATAATGATGCAGTGCGTCATAAGGGCGCGTCATTTAAAATCCAGGAAGGAGCTACGGACTATGATAGAAATCGTGATGCCCAAAAATTACATCACATTAGCGGCTGGGCTTGTTAGCCTGGTTTTCGAACGGGTAGGACAGGCAGAAAAACAAGCGGCGCATCGTTTGGAACCAGAAACCAAACCGATGGCCGAAGCGGCAGTGCAAGTGGTTGAGACAGCCGCCGCGCCGGCGGCCGCCACGGTGGCCACGCCGAAACCATCACCGAAACGAGACGATCTCACCCTCATCAATGGCATTGGACCAACCTTTGCGCGGCGGCTGTATGATGGCGGCATTGATACATTCGCTAAATTGGCGGCGGCCCAACCGGAAGAAGTGAAGGTTTTGGCCAAATTAGCTGTCTGGCAGGCGGATCCGGCGACGTGGATTGCCGCGGCCAAAGAAATGGCCTGATCCTGTTTTTCATCGCAGTTGGCAGCGTCCGACGGCCGTTTACCTCCGAGAATGGTCCCAAACGCTGATGAAGTAGGCTGTTGCTGCAGCCGTCTCTGGGAAGGGAGCCAGCTTACGAAACAGCCGAACAACTGAAGTTGACCACCCCGATTGGTTTATGATTAAAAGCCGGTCGGGGTGGTTACGTTTAAACGGCCGTTCCCGTTTCTCGCGGCGCAAATTCTGGTATCATCTCCCCTATGCACAGCCAACCAACCACAGTCTGGCGAAACAGCGAGGAATGTCATGAAATGTCCCTACTGCAAGGGTGAAATGCACGAAGAGTTCCTGGATTACGTCGTTGAAATGGAAGACGGCCAAAAACTACGACTGGAAGAAGTGCCTACCTGGGTCTGCGAAAAGTGCGATTACACAGAAATTGAAGAAGAGGTCGGGGAAGCCATTGAAGATATGCTGGACCACCTGGACACGGTGGAAGCTGGCGGCGACGAAGAGGAATAATGCAGAAACATCTGGCCTAATCGCGCAGATTGGGCCAGGACTGAAAGACGCAAATGTCTAAAACGATCCGCCAGCACCGCATGAGTTACACAACCGACGTAGGCAAAACGGCCGTCTCCCTTGTCACGCATTTCCTCAACACCCGCTGGGCCGATTACACCGTCGCCATTCACAGCGTTGAAGACGATCCCGCCTACCAGACCCACGACGTAGATTTGTTGTGGAGCATTGTGGATGGCCACGGCCGTCTCCGCATCATTCCCCTGGAAATCAAAGGCGACCGCTACCACAACACCGGCAACTTCTTTTTAGAAACGGTCAGCAACGCCAACAAACAAACCGTCGGATGTTTTCTGTATACCCGCGCTCACTGGCTCTTCTACGTTTTCATCGAGACCGGCGATCTTTACTGCCTGCCGATGAGCCTCACCCGCCCCTGGTTCGCCGAAAACAGCGAACGCTTCCGCGAAGCGCGCACCAGCACCCCCATCGGCCAGGACAGCTACGTTACCATCGGTCGTCTTGTCCCCATCCAAACCCTCTGTGAAGAAATCCCGGCCATCCTGCACTGGCGCAAAGAGGGGGAAATTTGGAACCAGATTCCCCTTTTCTTGGCATGTGAGTAAACAAAAAAAGGTGATGGACGGCCGTTAACGGCCGTTCATTACCTTTTCTACCGCCACTCTTCATTTTAAGATCTAAAAAGCGGCAAATGCGCCACGCTCGCCAAAGCGCGGGCGCATTTGCCTAAGGTGAGTGGAAACAGCTATTTAATAAACAGCATCTCCTGATAAGTCGGCAGCGGCCACAAATCATCGGCCACAAGACCTTCCAGTTCGTCTGCATAACCGCGAACGAGACCCATTTGGGGCACAAGATTGCTGCAAGCATACTCCGCTTCCGCCAGCAGCGAATCCGATTCATGTTCCATCAAAGTTTTCAATTCTGTCAGGCTGTCTTGCAGCAGTTTGACGAGTTCGGTGATTTTGTCCAGGGTATTGGTGTCGAACTCATACCCTACGGCCTTGAGGTTGGCGCAGGTCACGGCCAGTTGACTTTGGTGACGGATAGCGGCCGGCCAAATCATGGTGCGGCCCATCTCTAACGTCAATTTAGCTTCCAGGTTCACCGCCTTCACATATTGCTCCAACTTGACATCCAGACGGCTTTCCACCTCGCGATGGGACAAAACATTGTATTTCTCAAACAACGCCACGGCTTCAGGGCTGCCAAAAGCGGGCAGGGCGTCTACCGTTGTGCGCAGATTGGGCAGGCCACGGGCGGCCGCTTCACGATGCCAGGCTTCCGAGTAGCCATCGCCATCGAAGAGAATGGCGCTGTGCTCGTCTAAAACTTCTTTCAAGAGGGCTTGCACGGCCGTGTGGAAATCACCCTCAGCCACCGCTTCCAACCGCGTCGCCATATAATCCAACGATTCAGCAATAATCGTATTCAACACCGTGATGGGCATGGCAATCGATTGGTTCGCCCCCACAGCCCGAAATTCAAACTTATTCCCCGTGAACGCAAACGGACTGGTGCGGTTACGGTCGCCGGCGTGCAGCGGCAGCGGAGGCAGCGTGTCTACGCCCAGAGTCAACGTGCCCGTCTGCTTGGAGGAAGTAGCAGTGCCAACCGCCCGAATTTGCGCGAAAATATCCGACAACTGATCGCCTAAGAAAATCGAGATGATCGCTGGCGGCGCTTCATTCGCGCCCAACCGATGATCGTTACCGGCCGAAGCTACCACCGAGCGCAGCAGGGGCGCATAGGTGCTGATGGCCCGTACAACTGCCACCACAAAGACCAGGAACCGCTCATTGTCGTGCGGCGTATCGCCTGGCTCCAGCAAATTGCCCACGCTGGCGCTGCCCAAAGAATAATTGACGTGTTTGCCAGAACCATTGACGCCGGCAAATGGCTTTTCGTGAGTCAGGCAAACCATGCCATATTTCGGGGCTACCCGCTTCAGCGTGGTCATCAGAATTTGTTGATGATCTGTGGCCACATTGGCGTTTTCATATACCGGCGCAATTTCATACTGTCCGGGCGCAACTTCATTGTGGCGTGTCTTTACCGGCACGCCTAATTTATACAGTTCGCGTTCTGCTTCCAGCATAAAACCCAACACCCGCTCCGGAATTGCGCCAAAATAATGGTCCTCAAATTCCTGGCCTTTGGGTGAGGGCGCGCCAAAGAGCGTTCGCCCGGCAGTCATCAGGTCTGGACGGGCAAAATAGAAATTCCGGTCGATAAGGAAGTACTCTTGCTCTGGTCCGGCCGTCGAAGAAACCATCGCGCCGTCATCATCGCCGAACAGGCGAAGAACGCGCTGCGCTTGTTCGTTCAGCGCCTGGTTGGAACGTAGAACCGGCGTTTTCTTGTCCAGCGCCTCGCCGGTCCAAGAGACAAAGGCGGTGGGGATGCACAAAGTGGTGCCGTTGGGATTTTCCAGGATGTAGGCCGGGCTGGTCACGTCCCAGGCGGTGTAACCACGCGCCTCAAAGGTGGGGCGAATACCGCCGGTCGGGAAGCTGGAGCCATCCGGCTCGCCCTGGATAAGCTGATAACCGGAGAATTCGGTCACGGCGCTGCCGCCGCCATTGGGCGAAAGGAAGCTGTCGTGTTTTTCGGCCGTCAGTCCGGTCAACGGATAAAAGACGTGGGCATAATGCGTCGCGCCTTTTTCGATGGCCCAATCTTTCATGGCGTTGGCGACCACGTCAGCGACGGTGATGTCCAGCGATTCGCCTTGCTCGATTGTACGCATCAGGGATTTGTACACTTCTTTGGGGAGCCGGTCTTTCATAACGGCCGTGCTAAACACGTTAGAGTTGAACAAATCGCGGGTTGGCGTCTCCGCAAAGTTCAACTGCTGCTTCATCGGCGCATAAGCGTTGATCGCAGCAATGGCATTCAATCGGGTAATGTTTCCACTCATTTCCAAATCTCCTTAAAAATTTTCTGTGTCTGTTCAGTTTCTCTAGGAAGACCCTAAGGGTTTCAGGTCCAAAAAGTCTACCGTCTCAATAGCAAACCCTTAGGGTCTGCATAGACCAAACAAAAAGGACGCCTCCCAGAGGCACAAACTGATTAAGCGTGTTCTGGAAGGCGTCCTGGCCTTTAACTGTTATTATTTTGTACAGGTTTAAGCATACACAACCTGCTGAATAGCGTCAAATTAACTTTTGCTACAATTACGTCCTGTCACTTCGTACAGATTATCCAAACAGGCAGCCATTTGGGCTTCTATGCATAGACCCTAAGGGCTTGATTCCAAAAATCCTAACTGCTTACGCGGAAACCCTTAGGGTCTACTAAAGAACGTTTGCTACAAGTCTAACCTTGTCAATCGCCGGCGGCCGGAGATGCCGCGCCCTTCAGAGAGGTGGTCGATTCAATCATGGGCACAAATTCAGGATAGGAACCGATGCCATGATAGGCCATGTCGATGCCGTTGTCTTCAACTTCGGCCGAAACCCGCAGCCCAATCACTTTGTCGATGATAAAGAACATCACGAAAGCCAGCGGCAGCGTCCATAACGTGCAGGCCAAAACGCCCACAGCCTGAACACCTAACTGAGTAAAACCACCACCATGGAGCAAACCCAAACCATCCACGCCCCAGATACCAACTGCCAACACGCCAAAGATACCGGCCAGGCCATGAACCGAGAACGCGCCAACGGGATCATCGATCTTCAGGCGTTCCAGCAAATCGACGCCGAAGTAAGCAATTGCCCCGGCAATCGCGCCAATCATCAATGCCGCGCCGGGAGTGACAAAGGCGCAGGGCGCGGTGATGGCTACCAAACCGGCTAACGCGCCGTTCATCGCCATGCTAACGTCCCATTTTTTGGTGATAAAGTAAGCCAGGAACATGGCCACAATCGCGCCAGTCGTCGCCGCAAAGTCAGTGGTGACCACAATCAGGGAAATGGCCTGCGGGTCGGCGGCAAGTTGACTGCCGGGGTTGAACCCAAACCAACCAAACCAGAGGATAAATGTGCCCAATGCCGCCAGGGTGATATTGTGGCCGCGAATGCTGTGCCCAAATTTCTTATCGCGGCGTTTACCCAGGATGATGGTTCCGGCGAGGCCGACGTAAGCGCCAACCATGTGTACTACGGAAGAACCGGCAAAGTCCAGGTAGCCCATTTGCGCCAACCAGCCGCCGCCCCACACCCAATGCCCAAACACGGGGTAGATGATCAGGCCAACAAAGAAGCTGTAGGCCAGGTCGGCTTTGAAGTCGGTGCGTTCGGCCATTAGCCCGGAAGCGATGGTGGATGCGGCCGCGCAAAAAGCGAATTGGAAAAAGAAAAAGGCCAGGGTTGGAATGGTCAGGCCGGGGTAAACGTCCGGCAGACCAGAGAGGAAGAACCATTCTTTGCCAAAAAAGCCGTTACCCGCGCCAAACATGATGCCAAACCCGGCGATGATGAAGCCAACGGTGGTCATGGTGGTGTCCATGAGGTTTTCGGCCATGATGTTGACGACGTTTTTG
>JAGOMA010000100.1 GCA_017993775.1 Chloroflexota bacterium
GTCGAGTCCGATCCGGCAGATGAGGAAAAAGATGTCGGTAATCGCGCACCAGCCAGCCATAGAAAGCTCGGTTGCCAACTCCTTTCAAAGCAAACAAAAAAGCCAGCAGTTTGTCAGAGAACCTCTTTTTGTAGCCGGGGTATCCTTACCCCGCCTCTGGAAGACGCGGTAAGAAATTGCGGCTACGGGTACTTTTCCGACAGACTGCTAGGGCCACAACTTCACTGGGATACAATGAGGCTTGACTATGTTTTGGCGCAACACCCATCTGGTCATCAACTCGGCAGAACAGTTCAATGATAAAATCTTCTGTAGTCATCGGGTTCTCCTTTTGCTAATGGTCTTGTAGCTCTTAGCTTAAGGGAACTCGATGCCTTTTTTAACTAGCACCAAAGGTTTATAATGGATTCATGCTTGGAGACTTACTGCAAACAAAATTATATGTACCCCGGTTACGGCCGTCTCTCGTCCCTCGTCCCCGCCTCATCGAAATACTCAACCACGGACTGACCGGCAAGCTGACCCTCATCTTACGCTGAACTGTCATGCTGAGCGGAGTCTTCGGAGCGAAGCATCCCGCTCCACCAGAAGAAGGAGATGCTTCGGAGGACCTCAGCATGACACATTTCTGGTTAAATTGAGAATTGCTGTATCAACCAGTAAATTTGGGCAAATCGTGAGCCTTTCCAGTATACTTTTGCGTGATGCTCGGCAACTTGCTCCAAACCAAACTGTATATTCCTCGAAAACGACCGTCACTCGTCCCCCGCCCCCACCTCATTGCCAAGCTCAACCGGGGGTTGCACCGCAAACTAACGCTTATCTCTGCCCCGGCCGGTTTTGGCAAAACCACCCTGGTCAGTGAGTGGATAGCTGATGGGAAACGGCCGTTTGCCTGGCTCTCATTAGACAAAAGAGATGGCGATCTCAGCCGCTTCCTGACCTACCTCATCGCCGCATTGCAGACCCATAAACCCGCGCTGGGGGAAAAAGCGTTGGCGATGCTGGAATCTCCTGAGCCACCGCCGTCCGAATCCATCCTGACCACCCTGCTTAACGAAATCGCCGCCATTCCGGATGAATTCGCCCTCGTCCTGGACGATTACCACGTCTTAGACGCCGCCCCACCCATTGATCAGGCGCTCACATTCCTGTTGGAACACCTGCCGCCGCAGATGCATCTGGTCATCACCACCCGTGAAGACCCGCCGCTGCCCCTGTCTCGCCTGCGCGTGCGCGGCCTGCTGACTGAACTGCGGGTGGCCGATTTGCGTTTTACGGTGGCGGAAACGGCCGTGTTCCTCCACAAAGTGACCGGTCTGGCATTCTCCACTAATGAGATTGCCGCCCTGGAAAAACGCACCGAAGGCTGGATTGCCGGACTGCAATTGGCCGCCATCTCCATGCAAGGGCGGGCCGACGTGCCGGGCTTCATCAAAGCGTTTGCCGGCGACGACCGCTACATCGTCGATTACCTCGTTGATGAAGTGCTGCGCCGCCAGCCCGAACACATCCGGCGTTTCTTACTCCAGACATCCATCCTCGACCGGTTGAGCGGCCCGCTGTGTGAAGCCGTGACGAACCAGGAAGAAGGCGGCGCCTTGCTGGAAATACTGGAACGCAGCAACCTGTTTGTCATCCCCCTGGACGACAAGCGGCAGTGGTACCGTTACCACCACTTGTTTGGTGATGTGCTCCAGGCCCACTTGATGAAAGAACAGCCTGAAGCAACTGCGGCGCTGCATCAGCGGGCCAGCGGCTGGTACGAAGGCCATGGTTTAACGGCCGCTGCCGTCTACCATGCCTTTGCCGCCGATGATATGGCGCGGGCCGCCCGGATTATCGAACTGGCCTGGGGCGAGATGGATAGGAATCGCCAGGCGGCCGAATGGCTGGGTTGGGCCAAAAAGCTGCCCGACGCTCTGGTTCTAGCCCGGCCCGTGCTCAGCGTGGGTTATGCCTGGGCCTTTTTAGATACTGGCCAGATGGAGGCGGCCGAAATGTGGCTGCGCCAGGCCGAGCACTGCCTGGCAACCACAACCGATTTCGTCGTCGCCGATGAAGCCGAATTTCAATATTTGCCGGGGAGCATCGCCTCGGCCCGCACATATCATGCGCTGGCGCTGGGCGATATGGCCGGCACCATCAAATATGCCCATCAGGCCCTCGACTTCTTTCCCGCAGAAGAATATCTCCGGCGCGGCACCCCGGCGGCGCTCCTGGGGCTGGCCGCCTGGGCCAGCGGCGATTTGACCGAAGCCATACACGCCTTTACCGAAGCCATGACCGACTATCAAAAGGCAGGCAACACCCTGTTTGTCATTACCGGGGCGTACGTTTTGGCCGACATGAAAGTAGCCCAAGGACATCTGCGCGAGGCTATCAAAGTTTGTCAAGAGGCCATACAACTGGCCGAGGCACAGGGCGAACCGGTGCTGCGCGGCGCCGCCGACCTGTACACCGGCTTGTGCGAGCTGTCTCTGGCGCAGAACGATCTGGAAGCGGCCAAAGCGCACCTGCTGCGCAGCCAGGAACTGGGCGAAGATGCGGCATTGCCGCGTTGGTCCTATCGCTGGCATTTAGCTCAGGCGGGCGTAAAAGCGGCGGAAGGCAATCTGGATGATGCGCTCGATGCGCTCGACGAAGCGGAACGGCAGTACGTCCGCGGGCCGGTTCCCGATGTACGCACACTGGCGGCGCTAAAGGCGCGGCTGTGGGTGCAGCAGGGCCGGTTGGCCAATGCACAGAATTGGGCTGATGAGCAGGGGCTGTCCGTTGACGATGACCTCAGCTACCTGCACGAGTTTGACCATATCACTCTGGCCCGGCTGCTCATCGCCCGGTACCGGCATGGGCAGGAAGAAAATTGCCTCCAGGGGGCGGTGGCTCTGCTGGAGCGCCTGCGGCAAGCGGCGGAAGCGGGTGGTCGGATGGGGAGCGTGCTGGAAATCCTGGTGCAGCAGGCCATGGCCGCTGAAGCGCAAGGCCATATCGCCGAGGCACTCATACCGCTGGAACAGGCCCTGACTTTGGGTGAACCGGAAGGCTGCATCCGTACGTTTGTCGATGCAGGGCCGCCGCTGGCCAAGCTGTTGGCAAGGATGAAGGCAGAAGGTAGAAGGCAGAAAGCGTATGTTTCTCAACTACTGGTCGCTTTTGGTATGGGAAAAGTTATTCAGCCGTCAGCCGCCAGCGTTCAGCCTTTGGTTGAGCCGTTGAGTGAGCGCGAGTTAGAGGTCTTGCAGCTGGTAGCCGAGGGGCTTTCCAACCGCGAGATAGCTGAGCGGTTGTTTGTGGCTTTGAGCACGGTGAAGGGGCACAATCGAGTTATTTATGGCAAGCTCAACGTCAGCCGGCGCACGGAGGCGGTGGCGCGGGCGCGGGAGTTGGGCTTGTTGTAGGTGATACGGCCGTTCATTCCAATCATCTCATCATTTTGCAGAAAATTGGGGACGTCGCCCACGTTTATCAGCGAGATTTGGATTCCGGTGAAGAAAAGTTAGCATAACCGTCAGACCTGCGAGGTTTCCACAAACCTCGCAGGTCTCCAGAACAACACCCCCAACAATACTTTCGTGTCTATACGCCAATACCGGTTGGCCGATATGCTGCTTTCACATCAAACAAAGTGAAAGGAGCAGAAAATGTCAACTTGTAAAAAATGGTTTTTTGGATTTTTCCTGATTCTGGGTATTGCAGCATTGTTTGTGAGTATGCGGACACAAAAGGGTGAGGCGGCTGACCGCCGCGACGTGCCGCCTTTTGGCGTGTCCGGCCCACACTCAGTGGGCAAACGTGATCTGGTGACTGAGGGGGAACGGCCGTTGCCAGTAATCATCTGGTATCCAACCACACTCGACAACAACGAGGGGGCCGCCGCATCTCCCTACAAGGTCAAGCTGGGCGCGCCGTTGGGTGAGGTGATCATTGCCACGACTCAAGGGCACGCCGCCCATGATGCTCCGTATGATTTCTCCGCCGGGCCTTATCCGCTGGTAATTCTATCGCCCGGATTTGCCATCGGTAGTGTTAGTTACAGTTGGCTGGCCGAACATCTGGCTTCTTATGGCTTTGTCGTCATTGCGCCGGAGCATCAAGAGACCCTCGACCCGCAAAATGAACTGTGGCGCGCCGCCATCATCCGCCCGCAGGATATTTTGGCTGTGTTTGCTTATGTGGATGAACAGACCGGACCGGGTGGTGCGCTGGATGGGTTGATTGATGGCGAGGAAACGGCCGTGATCGGACATTCCTACGGTGGCTACACAGCTCTGGCGGCGGCCGGTGCCCAGATAGACACCTCCAGCTTCGAGGTTCACTGTAACGAAGCCATCCGAACGGAAGACCCCACCGCCTGGCTGTGCGACATGCTCCTGCCACATTTGGCCGGAATGGCCAACCTGGCCGGTCTGGACGCTGTACCCGAAGGACTTTGGCCCCCGGCGGCTGATCCACGCGTGGATGCGATTGTGGCTATGGCCGGTGATGCCTATTTCTTTGGCCCGCCCGGGCTGGCCAAAATCGACGTGCCGGTGCTGGCAATGGGCGGCACCCTCGACGAGGACACACCCTTTTTGTGGGGGCCGCAGCCAACTTACGAACACACGGTCAGCCCTCGCAAGGCACAGATAGCCCTGAATGACGCCGAACACATGATTTTCACCAACACCTGCCAGTCGATTCGCTGGTACGCCAAACCACTGGCCAGCGAATTCTGTGACGATTCTGTGTGGGATAGAGATCAGGCGCATGATCTGGTCAAACACTTCACCACCGCATTTTTGCTGGCCGAACTGAAGCACGATTCGGATGCGGCGGTGGTGCTAACACCCAATGCCGTCGAATTCCCCAATGTGACGTATAAAGCACAAGGTTATTAGAAATACCCCAGACAATACCACTAAACAATACTTTCGTAGCTGTACGGCAATACCGGTTGGCCGGTATGCTAAGGACGCATTGAACAAGTGGCATAGACAATTTTGACCAGCCGCACAAGGTAAAAGTAATGGCAATCAAACCCAATTCCCAGGCAGATCCAAATCCACCCATGGTCTATGAAATAAGAATAAAAGGCCATTTGGGTCAGCGGTGGGCAGTATGGTTTGAAGGTCTGACCATCACGCAAGCCGACAACGGCGATACGCTTTTAACCGGCCCGGTTATTGATCAGGCGGCGCTGTATGGGCTGCTCAGAAAAGTGCGCGATTTAGGACTGCCCTTGGTTTCGGTCAAACAAGTCCAATCTGGTCAGCCAGACAGCCAACAATGAAGCAATCTTACTTATCCAACTTTTTTTTGAAACAAGGAGAAACAAAATGAACGCAGTGAAAAAAACCGCAAGAACAATAGGTGTCTTTTATTTAGCAATCTTTTTTGCCAACATGTTTGTCTTTATGTTTGTGAGCGGCAGCCTGAATGTACCGGGCGACGCCGCAGCAACGGCCGAAAACATTCGAGCGTCGGAATCGCTGTACCGGGGCGGTGTTGTCAGTTATTTGATCGTCTTTTTGAGTGAAATCGGGGCGACCATTTTGCTTTACAAACTGCTTTCGCCGGTTAACAAGACGGTGGCCATGCTGATGATGGCCACTCGGTTGATGCAAGCGGCCGTTCATGCCGCAAACCTGATCAACTTCATCTTCCCGTTGATTTTGCTAAATGGCGGCGATTATTTGACCTCTTTTACACCTGACCAGATTAATTCCCTGGTATTGTTGTTCACCGATGTCCACTATTACGGTGTGCTGGTTTCGGAAGCATTCTTTGCCGTGAGCCTGTTCTTGTTGGGCTATCTGGTTTACAAGTCTGAGCTGTTCCCCGGCATTATGGGCATCATGCTGGCTATTGCGGGGGCGAGCTACGTGCTGGACAGCTTTGGCATTTTCCTGATGCCCCAATATCAAGCGCTTTTTGCCAACATTATGATTGCACCAGCGATTATTGCCGAACTATCATTCACACTGTGGCTGCTGATTAAAGGCATCCGTACGCCCAAGGCTGAAAGCCGCCAGGTCATCGCTACGGCGTAATCCAGAAGTAAGAAGGACGATTTTGAATTCTGGCCAGTGCCTGATGAAAACCATCGGGCACTGGTTTAGCAGAAGGAGTTTTTGATATGGCCGTCAATTCGTTTCGAGTTGCGCTCACCGTTGCTGATTTTGACCGGGCTGTAGCTTTCTATCGGGATGGTTTGGGGCTGGAACCGGGTGAACTGTGGACTGATAATGGCCGGGGACAAATGTTTGGGGCGGAGCAGGCTTCTTTGGAAATCTTTGATCCCGATTATGCGGCGGGCGTGGACCAAATCGAAGTGGGGGAGCGGGTAAGTGGTCAAATCCGATTTGCCTTTGAAGTGGCGGATGTCCGAGCAACAATGGCACGGGCCTTGCAGTACGGTGCCACATTGGTCCATGAGCCAGTTTTGACCCCTTGGGGTGATTTGAATGTCCGGCTGCGCTCGCCGGAGGGTTTGCAGATTACGCTGTTTCAGACTTCAAATGAAGTAAAAAATGGGGAACCAGAGGAAGGAAACGAATGAAAGCTGTTGTGTTCAG
>JAGOMA010000067.1 GCA_017993775.1 Chloroflexota bacterium
ATCGGCCTGAATGGCCCGTGTATGCCGGACTGTGCTTTTGGATTTTTGGTCTCTTTTTTTCATAAGTGAATTGTAGCCAATTACTGGCTTGACAACTCACAAAATTGCTTAACTTGTAACTGATGCCATTAGAGATAATGATTTTCCCCTAATTTGGGTTGAAGCGATTGCTGCTACACCTGGAAATGGTAGAGATAGGGTTGCTACACTTGGTGACGAAAAATGGTTTTGTGTCCCGGAAGAACGGATAGTGTTGCGCTATACCAGCGTTATTGTTGAGAAATTCAGAAAGTACATTCAATATCGGAATGATGGTGTTATAGCTGAATCAGAGCCATATATTATTGCTGTTAACGCCAGCAAAGTTCCTTTTTCTCACGATGATGCAATACCTTATATAGTTCAGGCTGTATTGCCATTCGGAAGTCCAATAATGTCTTTTGAATGGGATGATCAAGAATATTCACATAGTGGGTACGCTCATCGTCCTCAAATAGAAAAATTTTCAGGCGCACCTGTATCAACAAGAATTTTTTTAGAAGAGAAGTACAGAGGAATAAGCGGTATTATTTTCTCGCGAGTAGATGTTCACCAATTTCGTATTCCCTTCGGGAATGATTTTATTTTTGTACATAATCCGCTTGCTAAGAACAAATTACCTGAAGGTTGGCTACGGGTAGGCCGAGAATATCGTTTTGAGGACGATTCGTTACAATATCGTCGCTGGCCTCTATTAAGCAATGATGACGATATGTAAATATCAAGAATTGAATTATGTCGGTACAAGCAAATCGTGAATCATCCTTTTATTATTTTGAACACCCTACTATGCAGGGTTTATGCGCTTGCTTGGAAAATTGGCGAACTGCCGAGGATGAAAAGCATATTCGTTTTATTAGCATTCAAAAAGATCGCGAAGCCTTTTGTTGCATAGTGCTTGCTGAGTGTCAAAGTATTCTAATAGAAGAAGAGGTCAAAAAACGCCAAGAAGAAATGGCAAGATTTCAGCGCAAAGCATTAAAACGGATTGGTAAAGCGGTGGAATTTTCTAGCGAATATCTTGAATCTGGAATGATTCAAGATATACAAGCAAAACTCAAAATTTGCGAAACCGCAGCAGAAGTGAGGTCTGTATTTCTTGAAATGTCTCAAAAATGAAGAGTAAACTGTGCTGCCAAACTCTAAAGAACTAATGGCTCTGAATTTCAGAAAGTGTCTCACACGCCATTCAGCCGACGATGGCGCTAAACGGCCCGGCAGGAAAGGTAGTTGGGTTTCTAATCCGTATTATTACCACTTTGGGTCTTGCGCTGGGGGAAACGGCCGTCTAATAAACGATGAAGCCGGCGCAAGAATGGGGTGGAAACGGCCGTGGCCGGTTGGCGCGGCTTATCGGGGCGTTAGACGGCCCGGCAGGAAAAGTAGTCGAGTTTGCAACCCGTGTTACCCGTGTTACTGTTACGGGTCTTGCGCTGGAGGAGACGGCCGTCTAACAAACAATGAAGCCGGCGCATGAATAGGAGGGGAAACGGCCGTGGCGTGGCGGCGCGGCTTATCGGGGCGTTAGGAGCAGAAATTCAAACAATTCACGATGTTGCGCAACACGCAACGAAATGTATAATCTATTCTATGATCAAGTCATTCAAGCACAAAGGGCTTAAACGCTTCTTTGAAACCGGTAACGTCGCTGGTATTAACCCTTCTCATCGCCAAAAGATCAGAATTCGTCTCGCTGCCCTCGATACCGCTACCGCTCTAGAAGATATGGACTTGCCGGGTTTTCGCCTTCATCCGTTAAAGGGAGATAAACAAGGCGTTTGGGCAGTGGATGTTAGTAAAAACTGGCGTATTACGTTTGAGTTCATAGATGGCGATGCCCATGTTGTGAACTATGAGGATTATCACTAATGAATATGTACGATCCCCCTCACCCTGGGGAATTTATTCGAGAAGTATATTTAGAAGAACTACAAATCAGTTCCCGCACCGTCGCCGCTAAATTGAAGGTTGCCCCATCCACTTTCACACGCCTACTGAACGGAAAAAGTAGTGTTACTCCGGAAATGGCGTTACGCTTGTCGAAAACGCTAGGCAGGTCTCCCGAAAGCTGGTTGGCTATGCAAAACAACTACGACCTATGGCAAACGCGGCAGAGTTTCAATATAGATGAGGTTGAAAAGCTCGAATTTGTGACGCAATAGCTCATCCAGTGTCCTATTCTGCTAAATCATTGACTTTTTTGATAAAGGCATTGGAAATTGTTGCTCAGAAAGGCAAAGAGACCTAACAACCCATCCAGCCGACGCTGGCGCGATGCCTCGGACGGTTACCTATGTGGTGATTAGCAAAGGTTTTGGTGACCCGCACCAGCGCGGCTGATGGTGATGTTAGCCCGCTCGTTGTTCGTAAGATGTCTTCAATTTATGAAACACAGTTTTGGAGAATCAGAATATGAACAACATCATGAATGATTTATCAGCATCAAGCCTAATCTCTGCAATTGAAGGGAATTTGTTTGCGTTCGTGCCTGCTTTTAGTAAATGGCCGGGAGCGGAGGTACATGACGATACAGAGATTGCATGGTCAATGACAGATATACCTTTTCCAGTTTTCAACAGTATCATTCGCGCCCGACTCGCACCCGATAGAATAGACGTGGTCATTGAATCCATCACAGCACAGGCAACATCACGGAATATTCCCCTGCTTTGGTGGACGGGGCCAGCGACCCAACCCGCTGATTTGGGAATACATTTGGAAAGACATGGATTTTTTAGTGAGGGTAAAATACCAGGCATGGCGGTCGTTTTAGACAGTATGAATGAGCATCCCTCAATGCCAAATGGTTTTACGATTCAACAGGTTACAGATAATGAAACTTTGAAGCAATGGAGTCAAGTTTGTGCAACGGGATTTGGAATGCCCGATTTTGCTGGTGAGGGTTATTACGATTTAATGTGTCATGTAGATCAAGATACGGTTCGGGCATACATGGGTTGGTTAGATGGTAAACCAGTTGCAACGTCGCTTCTCTACCTGGGAGCAGGAGTTGCTGGAATTTACAACGTAGCGACCATACCTGAAGCGCGACGGAAAGGGATTGGAGCAAGGATGACGGATTTGCCGCTGCTTGAAGCGCGGGCGATGGGGTACAAGGTTGGTATTCTCCATGCATTTGAGATAGGCGTAGGTGTTTATCGTTCTATAGGTTTTGAAGAATATTGCAAAATCGGTCAGTATGTGTGGTTGCCTGAACAAATGCAGAGTGCGAGCTAACCCCGCTAGCACCTGACCCGGCGGCGCTGCGCGGCCGCCTTGTTGAGGGCGTGGCGAAAAAAGCCTTGCCAGCCGGGTTTTGGGTTATTACCGCCAGGCAGGCGAAGCCCTTGTTAGACGGCCCGGCAGGAAAATTACTCGAGTTTAAGACCCGTATTACTGTTACGGGTCTTGTGTTGCAGGAGACGGCCGTCTAACAAACAATAAAGTCGGCGCAAGAATGGGTTGGAAACGGCCGTCGCGTGGCGACACTTATCGAGGCGTTAGACGGCCCGGAACGAAAATTAGTCGAGTTTATGACCCCGTATTACCACTACGGGTCTTGTGTTGGAGGAGACGGCCGTCTAACAAACAATAAAGTCGGCGCAAGAATGGGTTGGAAACGGCCGTCGCCGGTTGGCGCGGTTTATCGCGGCGTTAGCTGGACACACAATTACCTTAAACAACCAGGAAAGGAAAAACCACATGACCTTGATCGCGATTAACGTACTGTTGGATCCAGATACTGCCACGGTTGAGAGGGCGCAGACGGTGAACGCTCGGCTGCGAGAGGATTATCCGGACGGCTTCGCCCTCGATACCAACCACGCACCGCACATCACCATTCTCCAACGGTTTGTGCGCACAGCGGACCTCAACAAGGTCGCGAATGCTGTGACCGAAGTGCTGCATACAGAGCAGGCGATGAAATGGGAAAGCAAAGCGATTGGCTACTATGACCTGGCCGACAAGAATCTCGCGCTGGTGGGAATTGTCATCGAGCCGACCGAGGATCTGCGTCGGCTACAGCAAAAGATCATTGACGCCATCGCCCCGTTTGCTGTGGAGAAGGGGACGGGCGCGGCCTTTGCGCCCCGCCCCGACGGCGGGGCGATTAGCCAGCCCACAGTGGACTACGTAAACAACTTCGTCGGACCCCGCACCGGCATGAACTACCACCCTCATCTGACCGTCGGCATAGGCACCCGTGACTTTGTGGACGCGCTGAAAGCGGAGCCATTCGAGGCCTTCACTGTCCGGGCAGTATCCGTGAGCCTCTACCAGGTGGGGGATTATGGTGTCGCACAGAGAAAGCTCTATGACCTCTCCGCCGCTGCTGACCCGTTACCCTCCTGGAACGATGGCCCCGTCAAACAGGACATCCTCGCGTACATCGCCAGGGTGACAAAGGATGAATCACCCGACTTCTTGCCACTGGCGGAACGCATCGCCGTGTTCGACAACGACGGCTGTCTCTGGCCGGAGAATCCGATGCCGTTTCAGGCAGCCTTTGCCTTCGACGAACTGAACCGACGCATCCTCGCTGAGCCCAAGCTCGCTTCGGATCCCATGGTACAAGCCGCCTTGGCGGGCGAATTTACCAAACTCCTGGCCGGCGAACATTTCGATGGCCTGATGCAGATTTTGGCGCTGACCCATGCAGGGATGACGACTGACGAGTTTCGTGACGCGGTGGAGGCATGGCTCATATCGGCCAAACATCCGCGATATGGCCGACCCTATGACGAACTCACCTACCAACCCATGCAGGAACTGCTGCGACTTCTGCGCGCAAATGGCTTCAAGAACTTCATCGTTTCCGGTGGCGGCGCGGACTTCATGCGCGTCTGGGTGGAGCGCGTTTATGGCGTACCACCGGAGCAGGTTGTCGGCTCGACAGCGCGGACGACATTCGAGCTGCGCGAGAGCGGCCCGGTGCTGACAAAGACACTCGACTATCTGTTCGTAAACGACAAGGAGGGCAAGCCAGTCGGCATTCATCAGTTTATCGGCCGGCGACCTGTAGTATGTTGTGGGAACAGTGACGGCGACCACGCGATGTTGCAGTACACTACGATCAACAACCCGCGCCCGAGTTTGGGCCTCATCGTCCACCATACCGACAGTGAACGCGAATATGCCTACGACGCCAAGACGAAGAGTACCGGCAAGCTGGTCGAAGCCCTTGAGGAGGCTCCCAGGCGTGGCTGGCTCGTTGTGGACATGAAGGAAGACTGGAATACCATCTTCCAGGCCGAGTAGATGTAGAAATCGTGAAAAGGCGACATTGGTTCTGCCAGCTAACAACGCCCATGCACACCGACCGCCGTAGTTGGCTGATTATGGTGAACAACTGGCCTGCGGCGGCTTATCTGCATCGTTGGACGGCCTGGCAGGAAAAGCAGTCGAATTTTTGAACCGTATTACCGTATTACCACTTTGGGCTTTGCGCTGAAGGGAAACGGCCGTTTCCTATTGGCGCGGTTTGTCACAGCAATTTGCATTACCGATACCATTCACCACAGGAAATCTATTATGGCTCGTCTGATTTACTCGGCAATCTCATCACTCGACGGTTACATCGAAGACACAAACGGCAGGTTTGACTGGGCAGCGCCAGATGAGGAAGTGCATGGATTCATCAATAACCTCGAACGCACGGCCGGTACGCATCTCTACGGACGACGGATGTATGAGATAATGAAGAGTTGGGAAACCGACCTCAACCTGGTTGCCGGCTCCCCGATCACGCGCGACTTTGCGCAAATTTGGCAAGCCGCCGACAAAATCGTGTATTCCAAAACCTTGACGGCCGTCTCCACGCGCAAGACACAGCTCGAACGAAATTTCGATCCCGAAGCCATTAGACGGATCAAAGAAGCGAAGGAACAGGACATACTCATAGGTGGTGCCCATCTGGCCGCCCACGCCTTCAGCGCAGGGCTGATCGATGAGTGCCATCTATTTCTCGCGCCTGTCCTGGTGGGTGGTGGAAAACAATCCCTGCCCAGCAATGTCTACCTGGAGCTTGAGCTTTTGGAGGAACGACGGTTTGGCAGCGGCATGGTTTTCCTCCGTTATCGCACAGCGGCAAAACCAGTCGGCGAGAGTTTAGTGGCGTCATGGAAACGGCCGTAACCGCCCAGTTCGACACCCGGCTGTCCATCAAACACCAACACTCAAAGGAAATGATAGGATGAGCGAGATCGAAACCCAATCATTTGCCGCCACTTTGCAGAAAGAAGGTAATTTTACGTTTGTCGCCATCCCATTCTCCCCACGCGAAGTCTGGGGAACAAAACCACGCTATTATGTTACAGGAACCATCAATGGCATTGCCGTCCGAGGAACTCTGGGCGCATCAGGACAAGATTATTTTCTTCGTTTGGGCGCCGCATGGCTGCGAGACAGCGGCATCCAACCCGGAGCAACTTTAAGGGTGAATTTGTCATTAGAAGGCCCACAAGAAAACAATCTGGCCCCAGACATCGTGACAGCGCTATCAAACAGCCCAACAGCCAAGGCATTCTTCGACGGGCTGCCAACGTTTTACCGAAAAAACTATATCCGGTGGATTGAGAGCGCGAAGCGCGAAGCGACACGCGCCAAACGGATCGATGACATGGTGAAACTTTTAGAGGAAGAAAGGCGCGAGAAATAAAATGCGGCCAGATTTTGCTGACCCCCACAAGGGCTTCCAGGCCGATGACGACGAGAACGAGATGCCCCTGTGAACGACGAAACCACACAGCAGGCTGCGCGCCAGTATTGGGATACGCAGCCCCATTTTTTGATGATGAGCCAGATCACGGGCTGCGCGACCCTGTAATTCTTGAAACGTGGGCCCGCTTTCTCCAGACCTCTCTGCCGTACACGGCAGCCGCCATTTTGGATATCGGCTGCGGCACAGGAGCGTTAAGTGTTGATGCCCTTGTTTGCCGACATCTGCTGTGGGCATTGCCTGAACCGAGACGGGTTCTTCACAGATGGGCTGAGTTTCTCAAACCCAATGGGCGGCTGATCCTGATTGAAGGGTTTTGGAATACTATTGATTCGGCAAAACCCTCAGGGTTTGCCGCCGACGCCTGATTGGCTGGGAAACGGCCGTTACCCTCTGACACGCCTTATCACCACACCACTCATTTGTTATACTCTACCCATGTACATTGAGTTCAACGACAAAATTTGGTTCTGGCGGGGACCCGCCCCATGGTTCTTCGTGACGGTTCCAGAGCAAGAGTCCCGCGAAATTAAAGGGATTTCCAATTCAGTAACGTATGGTTGGGGCGTCATTCCGGTCATTGTTCGAATCCGCCAAACCGAATGGCAGACATCTCTGTTTCCCAAAGACGACCGCTACCTTGTGCCCCTTAAAGCGAGTGTTCGAAAAGCGGAAGGCCTGAAAGAAGGGGATTATGTCACGGTGCGGCTTGATATTCGTTTGTAAAGGAAACAACTGATTATGTGGCCAGCACCAGGGAGAAAGTAATGACTATCATCGACAATGAAATGCTGTGGCGACAGTTCGCCGTGACCATCGACTCGTTTGGCGACGCGCTGCGTACCTGTCCCGACGACCTCTGGGAACAACGTCTGTGGGAAGACGAGTCAGACCAGTGGGTGGCCGCCGGTTTCTCGGCCTACTGGTATTTGTGTTACCACACGCTCTTCTGGCTGGACCTTTACTTAACCGGCGCGGAAGAAGGCTTTACGCCGCCCGAGCCTTTTGACCTGGTAGAGATGGAAGCAAACGAGATTCTTCCCCGAGTCTACACCCGCGAAGAGCTGCTTGGCTACCTGAAAACGTGCCGCCAAAAATACCAGGAAACCATTACGAATCTGTCAACCGAACAGGCTTACCGCCTGTGCCGTTTCCCCTGGGGAGAGCTGCCTTTTGCGGAGCTTTTGTTGTACACCATGCGCCATGTGCAGGAACATGCGGCACAACTCCACCTGTTCCTGGGAAAGCACGCCCGTACCCGGTAATCGGCCGTCCGTAATCCGGAAGCCCTCACGATGGAAAAGCAGCCGGATTACGGATGCCAGCCCTTCACTCGCTTTGGAATTTAAAATCAACATGCTCCATAAACCCGTGTTAGAGGGCCAAACCATTCTTCTCCGCCCGGCGCGCCCGGAAGACGCCGAGATCGTATTTGCTTCTTTAGCCGACGAAGAGGTCGCCCGATTAACCGGCACCACCGAGACGTTCACCCTGGCGCAAGTTCAGGCTCATTACGCCCGGATAGTGGATGCGCCAGATCGCGCCGATTACATCATCGTGACCAAAGACGATCCCGCTTTTGTATTGGGCGAAGTTGTTCTGAACAACATCGACTCGCACAATCGCTCGGCCGGCTTTCGGATTGCTCTCTTTGACAGCACACAATTTGGCAAAGGGTACGGCTCTGAAGCCACCCGGCTGATGGTTCAGTATGGGTTTGAGACCTTAAACCTGCACCGCATTGAGTTGGAAGTCTACGACTTTAATCCACGCGCGGCGCATGTCTACGAAAAGGCCGGTTTTGTGCGCGAAGGGGAGAAGCGCGATGCTCTTTTCTGGCAAGGCAGCTATCACAAGGCCATCGTGATGAGTATTCTGCAGCCTGATTATGAAAACGATGGGGGCAGGTAACGGCCGTCTATCGCCACTTAGCCCCTGCCGGATTATACTTGGGGCATGAGCAACCAACCTGTCACCCCACGTTTAACCTGGGAAGCCATCACCTTGCGGCTGCGCAATCCATTCCGCATTTCTTACGGCGTCAGCGAGACGCGCCAGGCATTCTGGCTGCGGCTGGCCAACGACGAAGGCTGGGGTGAAGGCACCATCCCGTCTTATTATGGCATTAGCGATGAGGCGATGACGGCCGTGTGGCGCACCGCCGCCCATTCCCCCATCCCCTTCCCCGACGACCCGGCCAACATTCCCGCCTGGGTAGGCGACGATGGCCCGGCTCCCGCCCGCTGCGCCCTGGATTTAGCCCTGCACGACCGCATTGCGCGGCAGCGCGGGCTGCCCCTCTACCAACTGCTAGACCTGCCGCGCCCGCAGCCCATGCCCACCTCCTTCACCATCAGCCTGGACGAACCAGAAAAAATGGCCGCCATGGCCCGCCAGATGGCCCACTGCCCGATCATCAAAGTGAAGCTGGGCGGCCAAAACGACGAAGCCTGCATCGCCGCCATCCGCGCCGCGCGGCCCGACGCCCGCCTGCGCATCGACGCCAACGCCGGTTGGTCGGCCGAAGAGGCCGTGCGGCATGTGGCCGCCCTGGAACCATACAACCTGGAACTCATCGAGCAGCCCACGGCCAAAGAAGACATCGAAGGCATGGGCTACGTGCAGGCGCACACCCAAATCCCAGTGGTCGCCGATGAGTCCGTGCAAACCCTGGCCAACGTCGAAGCGCTGGCCGCCGCTGGCGTGCAAGCCATCAACCTGAAGTTGATGAAAGTTGGTGGATTGGCCCCCGGGCTGCACCTGCTGCGACGGGCACGGCAGTTAGGGCTGCGGGTGATGTTGGGCTGCATGGTGGAAACATCGCTGGGCACAACGGCGATGGCCCATCTGGCCGGGCTGGCCGAGTGGCTGGACCTGGACGCCCCGCTGCTGATTGCCAATGACCCGTTTGTCGGCGTGGAGTATAATGAGTCTCTGGCTATAAAATTGCCCGCGCGCCCTGGAATTGGCGTGACGCGGCGACAATCTGGAGAGTGACACTTGATTGAGGCTATTCAGTCAACCTTATCAGACTTTTCGCAGCGCGACAGCCGCCTGCATTACTGCGAGTTAGACGCCGACAGCTTAGAACGCAGCCAATGTGTTTTATCGGGCACAGTTTTGGATGCCAGCAACCTGGCCGAGGTCATCGCCGAACTGTCGGCGCGTTTCCCGCAAATCACTTTTGATACGCGCAAGGTGGCGTTTCTCAGCCAAACGCCGCCGCGTTGGCTAACCGTGGGCACGAATGTGACCAGCGTGCACGCGGAACCATCCTGGCGCGCCGAGCAAATGACGCAGGCGCTGAATGGCTGGATGGTGGAAGTGCTGCTGGAGCAAGAATCATGGGCATTTGTGCGGCAAACAAATGGTTATTTGGGGTGGATGTACCGGCCGTATCTGACCAATGAGACGCCGCCAACCGCGACGCATCTGGTGTATGAACCGATTGGGCTGCTGCGGGCAGAACCACACCCTGCCGGCGAGCTAGTCGGGCGGGTGATGGCGGGCACGGCCGTTGCCGTAACGGCCGTCCACGACACCTGGGCGCAAGTCCATCTCACCCATGGCCCGACAGGTTGGCTGCCCCAATCGGCCCTGCGCGCCCTGGCAGACCTGCCGCAAGACGAAGACGGCCGTCGCCAAACCATCATCCAAACAGCCCACACATTGACGGGCGTGCCTTATCTGTGGGGCGGCTGCACAGCCATGGGCATCGACTGCTCCGGCTTCGCCCAACTCACCCACCGGCTGGCAGGCATCGAAATCCCCCGCGACGCCGACATGCAGTTCAGCGCCGGCGAGCCGGTTGAGCCGCCATTCAAACCAGGCGACCTCTTTTTCTTTGGCAACGATCGCGGACACCGGGCCATTTCCCATGTCGGGATCAGCCTGGGCGGCTGGCGCGCCATCCATTCCTCCCGCGCGCGCAATGGCGTCTACATCGACGACGTGCAAGAAGCGCCCCACCTGCGGCAAATATACGTCGGCGCGCGTACGTTTTTGTAACCAGCACACACGAACTTTCCATTAAAAAACACGGCTAGAGCAAACAATCGCTCTGGCCGTGTTTTAATTTCTGCAATTGGCGAATGCCGCGCCAACTTACCGGCGGCGTGGATTGAGTAAATCGTTTAAGCCATCGCCCAATAAATTCCAGCCGATGCCAAAGAAGATAAGCGCGAGAGAGATGGGCACAAACGTCCACCAGTATGCGAATGGATTACCGCCGATGCCAATGATGTAATCACGGGCGGCGACCAACATCACGCCCCAGGTAACACTGCCGCCAAACCCAATGAAGATAAAGGCTGACGCCAGGATAACCGACCCGCCAATATCGCGCGCGACCAGGACAACTGAAGGCGCAATCACATTGGGCAGTAAATGTCGCCAGATGATACGGCCGTTACCCGCCCCCATTGCCCGTGCGGCCGTCACATAATCGGCGTGTTTTTGTTGGATCACCATGCCGTTCACCAGCCGGGCATACGGCATCCAAGAAAAAATGATCAGCGCCAGCATGATGGGGTCCAAATCCAGCGTTATCAGCATGTTTTCCCACCAGACAAACTCTTCCGGCAGGGTGAACGGGTTGAATATCCGGGTAAAGAGCATCCGTTGAAATAGCCAGACGGCCGCAATGACCGGGAAGGTGAGAAAAGCATCGGTAAACAACATGAGAATCTGGTTGATTGTGCCGCCGGCATAACCGGAGACAATGCCTATCAGCAGTCCAAAAGCAGCCGAAACCAGGGTGACAGTCAACCCAAATTTAATGGCCGAGCGCGTGCCCCAAACCAGCGTGTATAAAACATCCCACTGCTGAAATCGATCTTGCCCGGGAATAAAACCAAACCGAGCCAGATTGGCCAGCTGGCCCACCGTGCCTAACGGGTTGGCCGCAGAGGGCGCCTGGGGCAAACGATCCATAGTACGGACGGTGGTTTTAAAGGGCGGCGGATTCGCCGGGTCGTCTGGCGGAGCCAGATAGGGCGCGGCCAACGCCACAAAGAAGAAGATACCGAGCAGAAAGAGCGCCAGCCAATTTTGTTTGTGTTTAAAGAATCGTCGCCAATCTAGCATGGTTTCCCCCTCAATGATCCTTTTCTTCAGTGGCCTGCCGATCACGCGGATCGACGATGGCTTTGACGATGTCCAGGCTAACCATGATGGGGATGACCAGCAAGACGCTGTAAACGGCAAAACCGAGCGCCAGGGGAGCATCGGGAACGCCAGACATGCCCATGACCATGAGTTCAGACAACCCCTTAACGCCAAAGATGACTTCGATGACGTAAACGCCGGTGATGATGGAGGCGGCGGACAGGGCGGTGCTGGTAAGCGCGGGGGAAACTGTGTTGCGGAAGGTATGCCGCCAGACGATGGAACGCTGCCGCAGCCCACGGGAGCGGGCCAACAAGACGTAATCTTTGTCTTTTTCTTCGATGATGAGGGTGCGGGTGATGCGTCCCAGGGTGGCCCAGTGAAAGAGGCTGAGGGTGAAGACGGGTAAGATCAGGTGGCGAAAGGCGTTGAGGGTGACGTCGAGACGGCCGTTTAACACCCCATCCAACGTCAAAAAGCCGGTATACGGTTTGAAAGTGGAAGTGCTGAGCGTCAGCCCGGGAATGCTGGAGCGCCCTGGCGGAAACCAACGCAGACCAACATAAAAAATGGAGAGCAGCAGCAAGCCTAAGATGAATGGAGGAATAGACGTGCCCACAAAGGCGGCAAAGCGAAAAACGGAATCCCAGCGGCTGTGCGGCCGCCAGCCGGCCAGCACACCACTCGCCAGTCCCAGGGGGATGAAGGCCAATAGGGAATAAAAGGTTAATTCCAGGGTAACGGCCGTGCGGGCCAACAAAATCGGCAGCACCTCGCTGCCCAAGGTTGGGCTCCACCCCCAATACCCGCGCACCCAATTTTGCAGCCAGCGTGTATATTGCACCAGATACGGATCATTCATGCCATGTTCTGCGGCGATCTGGTCTAATTCGAAGGCGATTTGGGCGGCCGTGAGGCGGCTGGGCAAACGGGGCGGCAGGTAAAGAGCGGCGCGTTCAGCCGGTGGGGCCATTATGATAATGCTATACAACACCATGGTGATGATGAGCAGCGTAACAGGAATGGCGATCAATCGTCCCAGAAGGTATTTTAGAAATGGCGTCATGGGTCACCCCGGAAGCTATTGTGCCGCTTCACAATGGATCAGGCGCACGTTACTAACGCCCTGAAAAAAACATTTCGCGGTTTGAGATCCGTCTTCAGCAGTTACTTTCATGATGACGTAACTGCCAAATTGCGCCTGCCGCGTGATGGTCGGTGAATTGGCGAAGATGTGACCATTGGTATCTATCCAGGCCTGGGCTTCTGGCTCGGGATTGGGGAAACAATCCCGACAATCGGCCGGTTCGGTTTCTCCGGCCAGCAGGCCGGCCAGACCTAAAGTATAGGGCGGTGACATATCGTAGCAGTAGGACAGTTGCTCATTCACGACGCGGCAGTTGATCCAACCGCCGTCGGCGAATGTCGCCACGACGTTGGTGGTTAGAGAAACCGGGTCGATTTCACTTAATGTCATGGTGTAATCTGGGCGTAATTGTTGACGGACGCCTTTCAGGGCGTTGTAGTTAACGCCCTGGGAAAGACCTAATTCAAAGAGGTCGCCATCGTATGCGCGGCTTACTTCGATGGCTTCATGGACAAGGGGGATAGCCTGCCAGGAGCCATCGCCCATGATTTGCGTGGTGAGGAAGGCGGCAAAAAAGACCAGGGGCATGGGTAGGAGCAAGGCTTTCCAAACAGTGGGGGACCAACGGCCGTCGCCCACTTCAGCCAACAAATTAGAGAGGCGATAATCCTGAAAAATAGCCAGTAAAAAGATGGCCAGAACGACAAAAAAACCGGCTACAGTTATGCCAATAAACGACAAAATAGAGAAATCAATAAACGGGTAAACGTTTAGACCCCAAAATTCACGATTACTCAGCCAGACCACCAGGGTTCGGAGTTGGAAGGGTTGGAAGCTGATGATGAAGGAGGTGATGACGGCCGTTACCGCCCATAAAAGCAGCGTGACGGCCGTGCGGGCAATGCGGGCCGTTACCCAGCCAGTGAACCCGCATAAAATCATAACCAGCGTCGCCGCCAACAAAATGCTGCCATATTTCGGCGTGATTGGCAGATCGCGCAAGGAATAAATTTGCACCCCCCAAACGCCCAAAGAAACAAACAGACCAATCAAGATGCCGTTAATAGCGGCCAGTTTGTAATAAACAGGGCGCACCGGCTCGTCATCGTAAGCAGATGGTCCTTTTTTCTTTTGGTCCTCTATTGTCTGGAGCGGCGCCATAATCCGATCCCTCCTATAACCACGATGGCGGTAAGCGCCAGGCCGCCGCCTACCAACCAGTTCGCGGCCGATCTGGATGATGGTGCGGTGGAAGGGGGAACGGCCGTAGGCTGAGGCGTCGCCGTGGGACCAGCCATCGCAGGCTGTTCATCCGGGCGCAGTTTCATTTGCAGCACCGTGCGGTCTGTCAATGTCGAACCATCCCAAATACCCCGTTTTTCCGCCACAAAGGCAGTGATAGCCAGGTATTCCTCGTCCGTCAGCCGGCCCGGCAGTTCTAAGGGCATTGAACCACGCGCATAATAATACACTTCGCCCAACGTCTCAAACCTAGTCAGGCCATCATCGCCCACCAGCGGCGGAACCACAGTCGGAATTAAAAAGCCGTAAGGTTCAGGCGGATTGCTGCCATGGCAGCCAGACTCCCAGCAATATTGCTCTTCTAATGGATATTGCGCGCGCCACTCATCGGTCAACCCCTGCCCCTGATCGCCATGGCAGGGCAGGCAATAAAGCCAATAAAGATAAGCGCCATCGTCGGCCTGGGTGGGATTTTCCACCGTAGGCGGCGCAGCCAACCGATCGATTGTCGGGGTTGGCTGGATGCTAAATGGCGTGGGCGTATGGGTTGGGGTGCTGATGGGCGTAGCGGAAGGAGGGGGCAGGGCATTAACCGGTGGCGGTACGGCCGTCAAATCAATGGCCGCGCCAATCAACAAGACCATCAAGGTGGGCAAAAACAAGAATAGTTTACGCATAAACGTCGTTATTCCAGGAAAGGGACAGGCTGTAGGCGAAAAGATAAGCGCATTACGGCCTCTTCACCCACATTCAAAATGCTCAACGCCCCGCCTTTAGAAAACAATGGCGGGCTACCTGGAGCAGCCCGCCGAGTAACGCATCATACAAAACGCCTGACCATTGCAAGCACTCTGCTAAATTACTTCAGGTAATCCCGCAGTCCATTATCCAAATAAACTATCGCCCGCGCATTTTGGGATCCAAAATATCTCGCAGCGCATCGCCTACCAGATTCCAGCCCATACCATACAACAAAAGCGCTAACCCAGGGAAGACAATGATATACCAGTTCTGATCCAACGTCAGAATCCAGGAACGGGCAAAACTTACAATCTGTCCCCAATCAGCATACCCTTCTTGCACCCCAATGCCCAGGAAGCTCAGCGCGGCAAAACTGAGCACAATCGCCCCCATATCCAGCGACAACACCACCAGCGTCGGGTAAATCGCGTTCGGCAAGATATGCCGCAAAATCAAATGAATATCACGCGCCCCGCTCGCCTGCGCCGCCTGCACATAATCACGTTCCTTGGTAGACAAGATATCACCGCGCAACAAACGCGCATACCCCGTCCACCCAAACGCAATCAACGCAATCGAAGCCGGCCAGATACTTCGGCCAAAAATGGGCACCAGGATCGAGGCCAAAATCAGCGCCGCCACTAAAAACGGGAAGGCAATGAAAATTTCCACCAGCCGCATCAAGGCCTCATCGACCCACCCGCCATAAAAACCGGCCGTAGCCCCAATGAGAATGCCAATAATCGCCGATGATGTCACCACCAGCGACCCCACAAAAAGCGCTGTGCGGGTTCCCCACACCACGCCATACCAGATATCATATTGCCCGCTGGTCGTGCCAAAAAGATGAACCCAGTCATCATGACCGGTAATACCATACCAAAAAGGAATTGTCTCCGGTTTGTTGCGCTCCCAAGGCGTGCCGGGAGGTTTCGGCTGCGCAATGAATCCATCTCGCGGAATTAATGTGGTGTTCCAATTCGCATTGATGGGCGGCGCCAATACCGGCGCAAAGATAGCTACAAGCACAAAAGCAGACAAAATAATCAAACCGGCCACAGACAGGGGGTTGGTCACAATCCCCTTGAGCAACCTGGCCCATTCCGGGCCTAATAGTTTTTCTAACCGGCTTTGCTCATCCAAATACTCATCTTCAAGGTGTACCGGGGAAGAAGCAGCATCAGCACTCATGTTTCATCTCCTACAAATTATTCCAACCGTACGCGTGGATCCAGGACCCCGTACATAATGTCCACCATCAGATTCACAAGGATGAACAACGCGGCCGTAAACAACGCAAAACCCAACATCGTCAAAACGTCCAGGCTAAGCGCCGCCGCCGCCGCCGCCGAACCAATCCCAGGTAAGTTAAAAATGGTTTCAGTGATTACCACTCCGTTTAACAAACCGGCTACGGTTGCCCCGGCAATGGTAGCTACTGGAATTAACGCATTCTTACGCACATGCCGGTTCACCACCACTTTTTCGCTCAATCCCTTCGCTCGCGCTGTTGTCACATAATCCTGCCGCAGAGCCTCTAACATTGAGGAACGCGTTACCTTCAACAACAAGGCCCAAGAGAGATAAGAAAGGGTAATGACCGGCAAAATGAGATGCCGTAACGAATCTAAAAATATATCAAACCGCAAGTTAAGCAGCGAATCAAAACTAATCATCTTGGTGTAATTGACAAACTCAGGTTTGAGAACTTCCTGGCTAAATTCCGTAGACAATCGTCCCGGAGGGAACCATCCAAGCTTGGCATAAAAGATGAGCAGCACCAACAGACCAAAGACAAACGTGGGGAAGGAATAGCCAAGAATAGCCACCACACGCGCCAACTGGTCGGGCCATTTATTGTGGTTTAGCGCCGCCTTAATACCCAGCCAGATGCCAATAAACACAATTGGGAACATACTCCAGATAGCCAATTCCATTGTCATGGGAATGCGCCGCTTGAGGGTATCGATAACCGGCTCGCGTCCGGTACGCGAATAACCCAAATCACCTCGCAGCACGCCGCCAATTGTTTCTCCCGTTTCCGGATCAGTTCGCCCGACTAACCAAGACCAGTACTGTTTATAAAACGGGTCGTTCAAACCATATCGCTTAATAATCGCATCCAGCGCCGTTTCCGAATGGGGGATGTCACGTACATAGAGAGCTGAACGTTCTACAGGCCCTAAAACTTGCAACATGGCGAAGATCAGAAGCGTCACCCCTATTAATATAATAGGTAGCACCATTAATCGCCGAATAATATAAGCTGTCATACAGAACGACCTCCCAATCTAATTGGAATTCTCAAACCTTTTGCCACAAATAACACGAAACCAGGCGTTTCGAATCATTTGTGAAAAAAAATTCGGCTAAATGACATTGAGAAAAGTTTGGTGGGAACTTTGCCAAATACCTCATGACAAAGCCCCCACCAAGTTTTCTCTAATACGGGTAACGCAATCTCAGATTTCGCTTACATGCCAGTTAAGGCAGCAATCTCCGACCGCGTACCCTTCCAGGCCATCTTATTCAGTCGCCAGGCTCATGGCATAGTAGTATGGGGCAAAAGCACCAACGCGGTTATACCAACCCTGGACCCAACGTTGCTCATAATGATTGGCCAACGCTTGGGCGCCAGTGATCTGGATAGCCAAGTCATAATGCAATTGCTGCAGTTCAAAATAGATCCGTTCGCGTTCCGCCGGATCGGCCGCCAACACACCAGCTGTAACCAGCGTGTTGAATTGGTCGATAATTTCCTGCGGCAGGTTTTGGCGACCAGCATACGTACCAATGGTGAACGGCTGGACCCAGTTGTGCGGGTCATGGATGTCTTCTACCCAGCCGCTAACAGCCAACGGCAGTTGTTTGGCGCGGAAGGAGCGCAGCAAAGTCGGCCACGGCACACCCACAATTTCCACCTGGTAATTGGGGTTAACGGTGCTCAGGTTAGCTTGCAGGATTTCACCAATGATCTGGCGAGTTGTGTTACCGGTATTGAAGACGATTTGAACGCGGAAACCGGTGTCCGGCAGCGCGCCTTCCCAGGCCAACGCGAGTTCAGAGGTGCATGTGTCCAGATTAAACTCGGCATACGGACCATCAGGATTGTAACCGAGCATATCCTGGATGATAGGACCATTGTTACGGATACCTTTACCATTCAGAGCTTCGGCAATGTAGGTGTCGTAATCAAAGCAAGCACGGAAACCGTTACGAACGTGGATGTCGGAGAAGAAATCAGCCGGAACGCCATTACCATCCAGTTTACCACTGCCAATGTAGGGGTTGTTGCCCTGGTCATCGGTGGCAACATTGAAGTTCATAAAGATGTCGGTACGGCTTACGCTGGGCAAATCAGGCCAATTACGCAGCATACCGTCGGGGTTTTCGCTCGGCACACATTCGTCGGTTTTGTAATCGCAGATTTCGCCGACCAACGGATCAACCTGAGTGTAGTTCTCTAAGGGAACAGCTACAACCTCAGCATCGCCAGCCTGCAAAGCGGCAAAACGGGTGCCCCATTCACCAATATTCTTCACGATAACGGTCTTGATCTTGGCCACACCAGACGGGCCGCCTTCCCACATAGCATCGCCTTCGGCGCGCCAGTAACTGGGGTTAGCAACCAAAACGAACTCTTCGTTGGGTGTCCAGTGGTCCAGCATGTAGGGGCCAGTCCCATTGATTTTGTCAGTAATCATGCTGTTTTCGGAACCAGGCGCATAGAAATTCTGCCAGGTTGCGCAGTCGCCATCCCAATCGCCTTGAGCCATGGTCCATTCCTGGTCCAGGGTGTAGCTAAAACCAGCCATTGTAGACAGGAACGGTCCCCAGGGTTGCGCCAGATTGAAGGTGACAGTGCCAGCAGCGTCGTCGGGGACGACGGCCGCTTTTACTTGCTCACAAACAGCAGCGACGGCAGCCGGGTCAAAGGCTTTCAAAGCATCCGGATCGCCAGCCATGGCACATTCTGGGTCGAGACCTTCGGTAATGTCATAGCAGGTGCTGTAACCCATGATCGGCTCAAGCCACAGCCATTGCGGACCATTGGGGTCAGATTGGAGCAAACCACGCCAGAAGGTATAAGCAACGTCGTGGGCTTCCAGTGTGCCACCATCGTGGAAAGTAACACCCGGACGGATGTTGAAGGTGTATATCAGGCCATCTTCGGAAATGAGGCCATTTTCCAGGCTGGGGACTTCCATAGCCAACACGGGGATATAGCTGGTAGCGTCTTTGTGGTTGTACCAGATCAAGGTTTCCATTACCTGACCATAGAGAGCGCTGCTCGCTGTATCGTAAGCCAGGTTCGGATCCAAGGTGTCCGGATCACCAAAAACTATTTCCGTATACGTCTCGGGATTGGGTGCGGCAAAGCTGACTGGAGCAACCGGTTCCGGAGTGGCTGTTACAACAACCTGTTCCGTTACAACGCGGGTTACTTCCATGGACTGACCAGCTTCCGTAACCGTCTCGGTAATGACGCGGGTTACTTCTACAGGTACTTCTTTGACTACTTCGACAGTCTCGGGTTGGCAAGCAACCAGCAAAACAGCGAAGACCATAATCGCAGCCACTAAAAGGGCTATCTTCTTATTAAACATCTAAAAAACCTCCTCCAAGTTTTGTGTGAAAGTAAAACTGTAACGCATGAAAATTTTTATCTTAAACCGACTACTTATAATTCAGGCATCACCTCCTTAAAAAATATTGTTCAACATTGGTCTCTAATTATTTTTATAAATCATCACCAAAGACGGTTTCTTTAGAGAAACTTGTCAGCGTGATGACAAGCAACCATGTGGGAGTGTGTATCGGTGCCCAGGTTTCGGAATTCAGGGTCTTCTTGACGACATATATCGGTGGCGTAAGAGCAGCGGGGATTGAAGCGGCAGCCAGCCGGAGGGTTAGCGGGGCTGGGAACGTCGCCTTCTAGAATAATACGTTTCCTAGTGGCTTCTTTATCCGGGTCTGGGATGGGGATGGCGGAGAGCAGGGCCTGGGTATAGGGGTGCAGAGGGTGATCGTAAACTTCGTCTCGTTCGCCCATTTCTACAATTCGACCCAAATACATGACCGCCACGCGGTCGCTAATATAGCGAACCATGGATAGGTCATGGGCAATAAACAAATAGGTCAACCCTAATTCCGACTTCAGATCGTCCAACAAGTTTACGACCTGGGCCTGAATTGAGACGTCCAGGGCGGAAATAGGCTCATCGGCCACAATAAACGATGGGTTTGTCGCCAGGGCGCGGGCAATACCAATTCGTTGTCGCTGCCCGCCAGAAAACTCGTGGGGATACCGCTTAACGAAATATGGGTTTAGACCCACCACGCTGAGGAGTTCTTGTACGCGTTCTTTACGGCTGGCGGCGTTTCCTATGCCATGAATTTGCAGCGGTTCACCAACAATACTGCCGACTTGCATACGGGGGTTTAACGAGGCATAGGGATCCTGAAAAATCATTTGCATGTGCCGCCGTTGGCGACGCAAATCCCCTTTATTTAAGTCCGTGAGTTCTTTTTGCCCGAAATAAACTTTACCATCGGTAGGTGGGAGGAGCTGCAGAATTGTACGGCCGGCGGTGGACTTGCCACAACCGCTTTCGCCTACAAGACCCAGAGTTTCTCCTTTGTAAATATCAAAGGAAATGCCATCAACAGCTTGAACCGCGCCAACTTGTTTACGAAAGACGCCGCGACGAATGGGGAAATGTTTTTTCAGATTGGCAACTCTTACGAGCACTTCTTTGTCTTTGTTTGGGTTTGGTTGGCTCATGCTGCCCCTCCAACGGTTGCGGTTTGTTGTTTTTGGCTTTCGGCGGTAATCCGCACACCATCCCGAATATCTTCCCAACGCCAGCAAGCCGAATAATGGTCTGGGGCTACGGCTTCCAGCGGCGGATTCTCTTCCCAGCAGCGTTCGATGGCATAACGGCAGCGAGGGGCAAAGGGGCAATGGTTTGGTTCTTTGAGAAGGTCCGGGGGGAGGCCTTGGATGGGGATTAGCCTTTCTTTCCTTCTAGCATCTATTTTGGGGAGTGATTCCAGCAAACCAAGGGTATAGGGGTGGCTGGTTTGCCGGTATAGTTGGCGGACGGGAGCGGATTCGACGATAAAACCGGAGTACATGACGACCACTTTTTCGACGACGCTGGTAACGACGCCTAGATCATGGGTGATCCAGATGATAGCCATGCCCAGTTGCTTGCGCAACCGGGTAACCAGGTCGACGATTTGAGCCTGAATGGTTACGTCTAGGGCCGTGGTGGGTTCATCGGCGATGAGCAGGGAGGGGTTGCAGGAGAGGGCCATGGCAATGCCGATACGCTGCCGTTGGCCGCCTGAAAATTGATGGGGGTAATCTTTTAAGCGATCTTGCGCATTGGGGATGCCGACGAGGGCCATCATTTCGGCCGCGCGTTCGCTGGCCTGTTCTTTGTTCATGCCTAAATGCAGTTCAAGCCCTTCGGTCATTTGACGACCAATGGTTAAGACTGGATTTAGAGAGGTCATTGGGTCTTGGAAAACCATCGCCATTTCGCGGCCGCGAATGTGGCGAACTTCTTCTTTTGAGAGCTTGAGTAGGTCACGGCCGTTAAAGAACACTTTTCCGGCCTGCACTTGCCCCGGAGGGCTGGCAATCAAACCCATAATCGACAATACGCCGACAGATTTGCCGGACCCACTTTCACCAACAATGGCCATTGCCTCACCTTCGTTGAGGGTGTAGGAAACGCCGTTTACTGCATGAACAATTCCTTCTTCGGTGTAAAACCGTGTTACAAGATTTTCGACTTCGAGTAAATGGGCCATGATACCCCGTTTGATATGAGATAGTTTGTTAATTTTTTTGCGGGATGGGTTGAGCTGTTTCAAACTTTGGGGGTCTTGATTGTTGCGTCAACCATCTCTCCTCTTGCTGCGGGATAAAACTATACCCGAACAAACGGGTCTTAACAAGTTTCAATGCTTTCGCGTTGCAATATTGAACCATAGATGATGTTGAGGCATAGTGTGCTGATGCAAATTCTATAACAATCGCCGGAGACTGTCAATTGAGAGTCAAATTAGGGGTAATTTGGGGTCACGTATTGATTTTTTGGGGCGTTTACCGCGCATAGGCGTGACGTGTTGATTCCGCCAATCACGGCAGCGAGCGAAGGTTGTTTCGCTTGCGGTCTTTAATTGTGCGGGTTGGGTTGGGGGAGGAAAATGGTGAAGGTGCTGCCCTGGCCCGGCGTGCTGTTGATGTCGATACGGCCGTTTTGCCTTTCCACCACAAACTTGGCAATGGTAAGTCCCACTCCCAGGCCGGGGAACAAATACTGCCCCCCTTCATGCTCCAGGCGCACAAACGCGTCGAATATGCGCGTGAAATCTTCGCGGGCAATGCCAATGCCCTGATCTGTCACACTGATGGCAATTTCGTCAGGACTCGGGCGGTAGGCGCGAATATGAACCGGTTCTCTATCCGGGTTAAACTTAAAGCTGTTTTCAATTAATGCTCGCAGCGCCAAAATCAGCGAACGACGATCCGCAAAAATGTCCGAAATGCCGGCGCTAATGTCCAGCGTGACCAACGCGGCGTCGCCATTCAAGGTTTCTCGCGCCGCGTTTGAGGCTTCGACCAACATGTCCGGCAGTTTGCCGTAGGTGTATTCGGTTGCCGTTGGGTGCATTTCGTACAAAATCAAGAGATCGTTGGTCAGGCCTACCATAGTTTCCACATTGCGCGTGATTGAGTTGAGGGCCATGGGCAGCGATTCATTTTTGATTGCCCCCTGGTTGATCAGGCTGAGGAATCCTTTTACGGCCGTTAACGGCGTCCGTAATTCATGGGACAACGTCGCAATAAATTGTGTTCGCAGCTCTTCCTGGGCCGCCAAATCGGCGTATGCCTTCTCCAACGCCGTGTTCTTCACATTCAGTTCATGAATTACCGCCACATCATTACGACGCAAATGGCCGATGATTTGCCGGAGCAGCGTGCGCAGCAGTTGTGGATTTGTATGGGCAATGGGCAAGAAGTCTGTGTGATCAATCACCAAAGTATGGCAGTCTGTTCTGGCTTGAATCGTCGCCGTTCGTGTGGTTTCCCCTAAAAAGGCCATCTCCCCAAAATAAGCGTTCGGCCCAACCGTATCAATTAAAATGTCGATTTCAGGATTGGCGTGGACAATAATATCTGCTTCCCCATCCACCAATACAAACAAAGAGGTTCCGGGATCACCCTCGTGGCAAATATAAGCGCCGGAAGGGTAATAGTGCGGCACAGCCGCCTGTAACAACGTTTGAATGTCGCTGCGTCCCAATTCAGGAAACGCCGTTTGTAACAATGTCATGGAATCCATTTGCTGGATGTTTAGCATACTGCCCTCGTTTTACACAGGTTGTTTGTTGATGGGCGACCAGGCCCACAGCGATGTAAAAAACATTCTAACAAGGCCTTCTGGACGCCGGGGGATTTATTTACGCAAATTTCACCGTAGAACTGTTTAACCATCTTTTTTTATGCCCTATTCACAAGTTCCCCCAACTCAAAACCGGCTGCGTTTTACACGCTAGCAGGAATGTTTTTCGGCGCTCAGAGCTTACATACCTGCAGGTAAACCTGGCAATCAGGCTGTTGCCCAATTCCCCAATTGCCCATCCCCTCTATATTAAGAAGGGTTCCCTATGCTATAATGTGCCCGACACGCACTTCAATGCCTGAATCAGGCTAACATCCCAACCACACCCCAGCAAAACAACATCATTACCGGCGATCTGTTTTTAGTCACGACCCTCAAGGATTTGTGTATGGCTCTTTTGCATGTTCAAGCTTTTGGCAAGCTTCAAATGCAGTACCAGGACAAAACCACAACAACGTTTCCTACCCGTCACGTCGAAGCGCTCTTCGGCTATCTGCTCTTGTACCCTGAGACAGAACATCATCGCGAAAAATTAATCGAATTGCTCTGGCCTGATGGCTCTCCAGACAATGCCCGTGCCCGTTTAAGCACGGCCGTCTGGCGCTTACGTTCGGTTTTCGATAGCCTGGGTTTAGACACGGCCGTTTACCTCCCTGCGTCTCGTGATTGGATTGCCTTCACCCCAACACGGCCGTTTTCCTGCGACCTGGCCCAATTTGAACAAGCCCTCACCCAGGCCAGCCAGACCCGAAACGAGGGGCAGCGCGAACAATGCCTGCAAACGGCCGTTTCCCTCTATCGCGGCGACTTGTTCGATGGCCTCTACCCCGACTGGATCCTCATCGCCCGCGAACAATTTGCCCGCCGCTTCCTCCAGGCGCTCGGCGAATTGATGGCTGCCTGCCTCGCCCGCCACGCCTATGCCGAAGCCCTGGCCCACGGCCAAACCATCCTTGCCGCCGACCCCCTGCGCGAAGAAGTCCACCGCGCCCTCATGCTGTGCCACTGGCGGCTCGGTCAACCCAGCCAGGCCATCCAACAATTCCACCAATGCGCGCGCCTCCTCCTCGAAGAACTCCACATCCTCCCCCTCCCCGAAACCCGCGCCCTCTACCAGGAACTCCTCGACCAACGCCTCCAACACCCCCATACCGCCGCCGACCCGGCCATCCACGCCGCGTACCACGACTTCCTTCACGCCGGCGAAACCCTCAACTCTCTCCTCGATTCTCGTTAAGAAACCACCTGAGACTGGAGACTGGAGATTAGAGATTAAAGACGTACAGTCTCCAATCCCCAGCCCCCAATCCCCAATCCCCAGCCCCCGTCCCCCCCAGCCCCGCTCACGCCTGTGAGACTTTTGTGAGACTCGCCTTCTACAATGGCCATGACCGAAAAATGTAACGGCCGTTCCCCCCTTTCATCTCTCCCCGCACGGCCGTCTTA
>JAGOMA010000003.1 GCA_017993775.1 Chloroflexota bacterium
TTCAGGTTTCTCTGGCAAGACCCCAAGGGTTTAATACCCAAATAATCCAAATTCCCAGAAGCAAACCCTTGGGGTCTATCGTTACAAAACTTGTAATTGTTCAGGTTTCTCTGGCAAGACCCCAAGGGTTTAATACCCAAATAATCCAAATTCCCAGAAGCAAACCCTTGGGGTCTGTAATTACCGTTTTTCCACAACAAATGTGGGCACGGTGGAGCCACCGCCGGCCGAAACATTCAGCAGCGGATCGGTGGATAGGCGTGTCAGGCAGCCATCGACGTAATTTCCATAAAAAATAAACGGCGCTGTGTCTAACATGCGGTTATAAATCTTCAGTTCGCCATTGACAAAGCTGGGGTATGGCTCTTCGGGAATGACAACTCGTTCCTGCACGATGTGGGGCGTTTGCAGCGCTTCTTGCACAGCTTTTTCCCAGCCGCTTGTGTTGGTTTGCCAGCCCAGCACAATGCCGCGCCCGCCGTAATCGTCGTTGGGCTTCAGCACAAGCTGCTCCTGATATTTGTGAATGAAGGGGACCAGGTCTATCGGCAGGCCGCCGTAGGTAGTGGTGCGCTCTTGTACGCGGCGCGTCCAGGGGATGTGGGCTTTGATGGCCCGCAGTTCCTCTTCGCTGAACATACCGGCGTTTAATTCATCGCTGAGGACGGCCAGGCTGAGTTTTTTGTAGAGCATTTTGCAGCGGAAGGGGTTGACCATGCAGACGGCGCCATCACGGACGGCGTTGACGACGGGCGAATTTACGCCGCAGCGCTCGATAAGTTCGGTGATGAGGACGCGCTTGTAGATGAGGGTGATGTGGTAGTCGCCGGCCACGAGACGGCCGTTCTTATACTCTGTGTCGCGGGGGTCAATAATCCGGCTTTCATACCCCTGGCTGCCAAAGTATTGGGTAAACAGTTCAAACTCGCTGCGCGTGGGCACATCGGTCCAATCTAAAATGGCGATGCGCGGCGGTTCCTGCCCGCCCCATTCTTTGTACATATCCAGTAAAACGTGCATGACGCTGTGGCGGGTGGGTAACGGCCGTGCCACATACTGCTGCATAAACGCGCCCATCACCGGCAAGCCAAAAAACACGGAGTTCAGCACATCGTTGTAGGCCGAAGCGGCCGGTACTTCCGCGTTGTACTCCGTGAAGCGGAGTTCGTTATTCTCGGTGACAAAAAAGGCATCCAGACGGGTGAGCGGCGTGTGGCTTTTGAAGCCAGGGTTTACTTGCACCAGATCTTCTTCCCAATCGTATAAGCCAAATTGTTGGCGGAATTCGGCGTCGGCTACGGCGCGTTGGGAAATTTTGTCGAAACCGCGCAGCAACGGCCGTATGGAACGGCGCAGGTAGATAAACTGATCGGGTGTCAGGAAACGTGGGCGCAACACAGTGCATAACGGCCGTGTGCCAAAAAACAACCCCCGCCGCCGTAACTGATCATCCAACTGACCTTGCGAATCCGCCGCCATATCATCGGTGAGTAAATCATGATACGTTTTAATTGCTTCCGTGAGAGCCATCTCTTTCTCCTGAAATGAATGAGCGATTGGTTGCTAAGTAACCGTGGATCTTTACCTCGGCAAGATTGGACCAATCTTTAAAGATCGGTCCAATCTGAAAAACGCTAATTTGTTTTTACCTGGTTGCTAAGGCGATCAACTCCCCTATGACCCATCAAAACAATTGACTCCAACGCATCTCCGTGACCTGGGGGCGCGGATTTTTCGCCAGATCGATGACCATATCGGCCATATGACGCACACACCAGGCAAAATAGTGCTGTGTCAGGGAGTTAATGTCCATATCCGGAGCCGGATTCATGAAATCGATGGCGTAAGGCACGCCGTCTCGAATGGCAAATTCCACCGTATTCATGTCGTAGCCCAGGGCGCGCACCAACTTTAACGCGTCCGAAACCACCCGTTCGCCCAATTCCGGGCTTAAGTGCGCATGTTCAACATGATACTTTCGCGCTTTGGGATCATATTTCATTGGCAAAACATGTTCCTGCCCCAGACACATGCAGCGCACGTAATGGTCCCACTCTATAAACTCTTGCAGCACCATCGTCAGCAGGCCAGATTGGTCATAGGCATGCCACAATTCTTCCATGGTGTGGCAGATGTAGACCTCTTTCCAGCCGCCGCCATGCGCATCCTTCAGCACGCACGGCATCCCAACGTAATCAACCAGGGCTTCCCAATCCAGCGGGAATTTAAGATTGCGCAGGCTTTCATCGTGAACGATGCCTGGCACATAATCTTTATTGGGCAGCACGACTGTTTTCGGGCTGGCTACGCCCAATCGGGTTGCCAGGGAAGCTTCGAAAAATTTATCGTCGGCCGTCCACATGAACGGGTTATTGATGACGGTTGTGCCTTGCAGGACGGCATTTTTAAGGTAGGCGCGATAGTAGGGCACTTCGTGCGAAATTCTATCGACGATGACGGCGTATTCGCTCGGCTCGGCCATACGCGTACCGCCCAGTTTAACAAATTCAGCTGTGACGCCGGCGGAACGGCCGTTCACCTCATCAATAAACGCCGGCGGAAACGACCACTCTCGCCCCACCATTAAACCAACCTTCAAAGTCATCTCTCATCCTCCTTTTAGTCGTGTCCACCAATATATGTGCGCAGCATAGTCATCCAATAAGGCCAATCATGCGACCAGCCATCCCAAACCCGCAAAGCATTCCCGATCCCCTTTTGCCACAACAAACCAGAAAAGTAGGCGTTATTGCCATACAAGCTGTCCCCATTCCCCACCGCCAGAATAATGTCCACATTGTTCAGCGCCGCAATACGCCCCGGGTCACTCTCGTTGGGAATGTACTCCACCGGATTCTCAAAATAAACATTTTCGTCGTGGTAACCATTCAGCCAGCGCGAAATATCATAAATGCCGCTCATGCCAATCGTGCGGCCGACCAGATGTGGGTAACGTAAGGCAAAATTCACCGCATGATACGCGCCAAAACTGGCCCCCACAGTTATCAGATAAGGATTATGATTTATTTGATTGCTCAAAGGCAAAACTTCACGCAGCAAATACTGCTCATACTGCATGTGTCGCCAGACGCGCGAGCCGGGGTGTTTCCACTTGGCATACCAGCTCTCCTCATCCACGCTGTCCACGCAGTACATTTGTATCGAGCCATTGTCCAATTGATCGCGCAGCGCGCCCATCATGTCCCGATCTTCCCATTCATAAAAGCGACCCATAGACGTAGGGAAAACCAATACACGCGCACCGGCATGGCCAAAAATTAGCATCTCCATGTCCCGTTCTAGCGAGGGACTATACCAACGATGATACTCACGGTTCATACGAATTTTACTTCTCCATCTTTTGATTGGGGGCAGAAATTTCGCTTATTTTATCATAAATCCTCTGAAGCGAAGCTTATTGCCCTCGAATGGGTTACAATTAAACAAACACCAGAGAAAATAGGAGAGTATGATGGGAAAGAACGCAAAAGTTGCCGTCGTTGTAGACAGCACAGCCTACATTCCGGAGGAACAGGTAAAACAGCACAATTTGCACGTCATCCCCTTGCATGTCAACTGGGCAGGGCAAAGCTTGCGCGACAATGTCGATATTACACCAGATGTCTTTTATAAGAAGCTGGTAGAAGCCAAAGAAATGCCAACAACTTCTCAACCTTCGGCCGGGGAGTTTTATGATGTGTATTCTGAATTGGCAAAAACGGCCGACAGCATCGTCTCCATTCATATTTCATCGGAACTCAGCGGAACGATTGCCTCTGCCCATGCGGCCGCCAAGTTGATGGAAGATTTCCCCATCAAAATTGTGGATTCCCGTTCCACTTCAATGGGTTTGGGTTATATGGCACTCGCTGCCGCCAAGGCTATCGAACAGGGCGCAGACTACAAAAAAGCCGCCGAGGCCGCCGAGGCCCTTTTGCCGCGCATGCGCCTGGTATTTGTGGTGGATACGCTGGAATACCTGCATCGCGGCGGTCGGATTGGCGGCGCCCAGCGCTTTTTTGGCTCGATGTTGTCGATTAAGCCACTGCTGCAATTGGAAGACGGCCGTATCGAACCCCTGGAAAAAGTACGCACCAAAAGCAAAGCCGTCCAACGCCTGCTGGAAATTGCCGTGCAAAGCGCTCAGGGCAGCAGCGCTGTCCATGTATCCATCCTCAACGCCGCCGCCGTCAACGAAGCTCAGGCCCTGGCCACCCAAGTACAGAACGTCCTTAAACCCGCCAGCCTGAATTTCGTTGAAATCAGCCCGGTCATCGGCACTCACACCGGACCTGGCGCATTGGGCCTCACCTGGTACACCGAACCTTAAACCCATAACCGGAAACCCTGGTCGGTTTGGAGCCGCCGACCGGGTTCTATGCCTCGCCTTTCTTGACCAACACCACCGACCTACTTACAATCCACACACAAAATACGGCAACAACCCTTCAGTTTCTCTGGAGAGAAATAATCTATGCTCGATAAAATCGCCAAAGTCGTCGCCCGCTACGACGAAATTGAAATGCAAATGGCCGACCCGGCCATCATCTCCGACTACACCCGCCTGAACGATCTGGCCCAAGAGCGGTCAGACCTTCAGCCGTTGGTGGAGGCCTACCGCCAGCATCAAGCCAAAGGCGAAGAACTTGTGGGAGCGCGCGAACTGTTGGAAATGGAAGACGACTCAGAAATGCAGGCCATGGCCGAAGCTGAAATAGAATCCCTGCTGCAAGCGCAAGAAGAATTGGAAAATATCATGCGTCGCCTGCTCGTGCCCAAAGACGCGCGCGACGACAAAAACGTCTTCATTGAAATTCGCGCCGGCACCGGCGGCGACGAAGCCGGCATTTTTGCCGGCGATTTACTGCGCATGTACACCCGCTACGCCGAAACACGCGGCTGGAAAACCCAAATTTTAGACGAAAACAGCACCGGCGTCGGCGGCTACAAAGAAGTTGTGCTGGGCGTCAAGGGCAAAGGCGCTTACTCGCGCCTGAAATTCGAGAGCGGGGTGCATCGCGTGCAGCGCGTCCCCGTCACCGAATCACAGGGACGCATTCACACCAGCGCAGCCACCGTAGCCGTGATGCCCGAAGTTGAAGATGTAGAAATCACCCTGGACGAACGCGACCTGGAGATTACCTCCACCTTTTCGTCTGGCCCTGGCGGCCAACATATGCAGAAAAACGCCACGGCCGCGCGCATCGTCCACAAACCCTCGGGCATTGCCGTCAAAATTCAATCGGAGCGCAGCCTGATGCAAAACAAACGGCTGGGCATGGCCATCATTCAGGCTCGCTTGCAAGAGATTGCCGAAGACCAGCAAAATGCCTCCGTGGCCGCCGACCGCAAATCTCAGGTTGGCTCCGGCGACCGCAGCGAAAAGATCCGCACCTACAACTACCCGCAAAGCCGGGTAACAGACCATCGCATCGGTTATTCTAGCTATAATTTAGCGGCCGTGATGGATGGCGACCTGAACGGCTTCATCGACAAACTGACCATCGCCGATGAAGCAGAAAAACTTGCCGCCGCAGAATAGATCGTTTGCCAGCCTCTCAGCCAACCAGGAGGATTTATGACCGAATTTGCCTATCAAGCCCGTGGACTGTATTTTGAAGATTTCGAGATCGGCCAAATTATGGAAACGGCCGCACGCACCATCACCGAAACGGATGTTGTCAATTTTGCCGGTCTTTCTGGCGATTTTAACCGCATCCACACAGACGCCGTCTACGCGGCGCAGAACACATTCGGGCAGCGGGTGGCGCACGGCCTGCTGGTGCAGTCTATTGCCACCGGGCTGGCCGTACAATCCGGCATCATTGAAGGCACGGTAATCGCCTTTCGAGAGCTTGCCTGCAAATTTTCCTTACCGGTGTGTTTCGGCGACACCATTCACGTCAAAATAGAAATTACCGACACCAAAGCATTTCGCCGCCTGGGGGGCGGGAACATTACCATGAAGTACAGCGTTATTAATCAGGATGACAAGATCGTCCAACGTGGTGACTGGGTAATGTTAATTAAGAGTAAGGGTAACTAACCAGACCCTGAGGGTTTGCTCTTGAGAAGTTAGACCTTTGGGGAATCAAACACTTAGGGCCTTCTGAGAGAAACCTGAACAGCTACGAGTAAGGGATAATGGCGAATAACGAAAACGAAAAAGACAACGCGGCTTCCGAAACGCCGCAGCCGACAAACCAACAAGCTCACAAACCAATACATCCACCGAACAGGCCAGAAGATTATACCGAGACTGTTTCCTTGCTCGATTTGATGGCTGAATTGGCGCAAGAAAACGAGCCGCGTGAAACGACGCCGCCGCAGCCGGATAATGCGCCCACGCAAACTGTTTTCCCACCACTAGCATCTCAGCCTGGCGACAGCGAGGAAGCGACACTGACGGGCGCGCCCGCGCCAACACAGCCAGCGCGCCGAGCGCCGGTTCCTTTGCCGCTGACGCCGGAGGAAATTCCGCCGCAGGCACGGCCGTTAGAACACGATCCCGACGCTACCAATGTCAGTCCCCGGGTGGCTATTCCCGGCAGCCGAACGCCAGACCAGGAAGCCGCCACGCGCATGTACCGGCCAACGCCACGGCCGTCTTCTCCCACCGCCGCCAATCAACCCCAACGCGAGCCGACACGGCCGTCTAACCAACCCCCACCGTCCCGCCGCCCACCGCAAACACCGGTCAAAGTAGCCGTGCCCACGGCGCGAGCCACGCCACCGCCGCCCAAACCGCGCCGCCGCCGCGACTGGCATGGCTGCCTGGTCCGCTTTGCCATCTTCGGCATCATCGGCGTCATTCTCTTCAGCATCATCGGCGTCATTGTGGCGGCTGTCGGCTACAGCAGCATCGCCAGAGACCTGCCACCGGTCAGCGAATTGGAACAGCGTGTCAGCACCTTTGAAACGGCGCGCATTTATGACCGATACGGCCGTGAAATCTACGCCCTGGCCGATCCCAACATGGGCAACCGCACCCGCGTTTCCCTGGACCAAATCTCGCCCTACCTCATCCAGGCCACCATCGCCACAGAAGATTCCCGCTTCTACGAAAACCCCGGTTTCGACCCCATCGGCCTGACACGCGCCGTCTTCCAGGCCGTGCGTGAAGGCGAACAAATCGCCGGAACCAGCACCATCACCCAGCAGCTTGTTCGCGCCGTCTTACTCAGTGAAGACGAGCGCACCGAGCGCACCGCCCGCCGCAAAATCCGCGAGATCATCCTGGCCGCCGAATTGGCCCGTACCTACGAAAAAGACACCATTTTAGAGCTGTACCTCAACGAAATTTATTACGGCAACCTGGCCTACGGCATCGAAGCGGCCGCGCAAACTTACTTCGACAAACCGGCCAAAGACCTGACACTGGCCGAAGCCTCTCTGTTGGCCGGCCTGCCGCAAGCGCCTGCGGCCTGGGATCCTTATACCGCGCCCGAGTTGGCCGTGGGACGACAGTGGGAAGTATTAAATTTGATGATCGGCGCGGGATACGCAACCACCGAAGAGGCGCAGGCCGCACTTAACGAAATGAACGTGCGTGTATATGAAATGCGCCCCAAAGAACGCTCGGTTGAATACCCCCACTTCACCTTCACCGTTTTGCAGCAGGCGGAAGAGCTTTTGGGCGCGCAGTCGATTTATCGTGGCGGGTTGCGAATTTATACCACGCTGGACCCGGCCGCTCAGGACCTGGCGCTGCAAACGCTGGTCGCCAACCGGGGCAATTTGCAGGCCGGCGGGGCGAACAATGCCGCCCTGGTAGCCATCAAACCGGATACCGGCGAAGTTTTGGCTCTGGTAGGCAGCGTCGATTTTTATGATGAGGCGATTGACGGGCAGGTGAACATGGCTTTGGCTCCCCGGCAACCCGGCTCCAGCATCAAACCACTTGTCTACCTGACTGCTTTGGAGAAGGGGTGGACGCCGTCCACATTGATTTGGGACGTGGAAACCCAATTTTCCGATGGCGTGAACCCGCCCTATGTGCCCAAGAATTACGATGACACATTTCATGGACCGCTGCGGGTACGGCCGTCGCTGGGCAACTCCTACAACATCCCGGCCGTCAAGGCCATGGAATATGTTGGCGTCTGTAATTTCATTGCCAACGTGCAAAAAATTGGTCTGACAGCCCTACAAGACACCGGCTGCGCTGAATCTGGCCAGCCGCGTGAACATGGCCTGGCGCTGGCGCTGGGCGGCGGCGAAATTCCGCCGCTGCAAATGGCCGGCGCCTTTGCTGCCCTGGCCAACCAGGGGCGTTACCTGCCGCCCTATACCATCATCCGCATCGAAGATAGGCAAAACAACATTCTTTATGAGCAAACGGCCGTATCTCCCGACATCGCTCAAGTAGTACGCCCGGAACACGCCTACCTGCTCAGCAACATTTTGTCCGACAACAATGCCCGCCTGGAAGAGTTCGGCCAAAACAATCGCCTGCAAATTCCCGGCCACCGGGTGGCGGTAAAAACCGGCACATCCGGTTCGTCGGCCAATGATGTGCGCGATGGCTGGACCATTGGGTATACGCCGCATGTGGTAACGGCCGTGTGGATCGGCAATACCGACAACACCCCCATCGCACCCGGCCAGTCCGGCTACCAACTCGCCTCGCCCATCTGGAACACCTTCATGACCCAATACCACGCCGACAAACAGCCGCTCGATTTCGTCCGGCCACCCGGCATCATCGAAGCTGAAATTTGCGCCGATTCCGGCACTCGCCCCGGCCCAGACTGCGTCAACCGCCTTGTCGAGGTCTTCGCCGGCGATCAGCCGCCGCTCGACAGCAGCCAGGACTTTAGCCAGATTGTGCCCATTGACCTGTGGACCAATTTACGCGCCAACGAAGCCTGCGCCGATGCCGTCTATGATTCTAATTTCTTCACCATTCTTGTCAGCGGCAACCCCGACGTGCAAGAACGCGAGCGAACGCTGGCCCAACGCTGGCTAGAACAAACGCCCGCCGGGCAGGCCTGGACGGCCCAACGCAACATCGCCGTCCCCCTCAAGCTCCCGCCGCAGCAATCATGCGACAGCAACACGCCGCGGCCAGAAATAACCATCCAACAACCCGCCGAAAACAGTGAAATAAGCGGGCAAGTAGAAATTCGGGGCACAGTGAAAGGCCCCAATTTCACCGGCTATCAAGTCGAATGGGGCATCAGTCACGACCCGGGTGGCTGGGGCGTCATTCAAGAAAAACGGCCAGACCAAATAGAGAATGGCTTGCTCGCCACCTGGGATATCAGCGAAATCGAGGCTGGCGGCCCCGTTACCATCCGTGTTCTCATATTTGGCCCGGATAATCCTTATACACCGGAAAACGACCCCATCACACTGGAAAAGCGCGTGCTGCTAACACTGCTGCTGCCCACGCCCACACCCACCGGAACCCCAACTGAAACGCCGACACCGACACAAACACCTACAACCACGACTACCCCTACAGCAACACCCACCATCGGGGTTACAGCCACAGTTCCGGCCGCCACACCCTCCCCAACCGCCACGCCGGCCGAAGACGAGATCACGCTTACACCTACCACAAATTCGGACCCGATAGAAACACCTACGCCATAACCTTATTCTTCCATCCAATGCGCAAAAAACTCGTGAATTTTCCCTATTGATCGATGAAATCTTGCAAACATGTCGACATTTGTGTGTATCATCTTTAAAATGCGGTTATCATGATATCTTTAGAAGATTATTATCTTTTCTACTATAGAATCGTTCCAAGGTACAAATAAACGGATCAACAATATGTGTCAACAACTTTTTTCTTGTGTTTTTTTTGATTGGGATTTAACACTCGCCTATACCATTAGTGATGTGTCTTCACCCGAGGAACGATTAACCGCAATCTTTCAAACTGCGGGTTTCCCTTACTCATTACCAGAAGTAGAAGAAGCCTTTCGAAAATATAATGAAAGCGTGAAGAACGGACAACTTAAGCGGAATGGGGACAAAAACACTCAAGAAGAAATAATGCAGTTTTACAAGGACATTTTAGTTAAATTAGAACACCTCGATCCAGATTCTGTATCGATGAATGTTCTTTATAACGCTTATGCGAATCTTGATGTTAATTTATATGATGACACGTTACCTTTATTTAGAAAACTCAAAGAGAACAATATAAAGCTAGGAATTATTACTAATCATTCCAAGTATATTCGGCACGAAATTGAAAAACGCTTGGGCAAATTCATTCAACCCGAACATATAATCATTAGCCAAGAAGTTGGAGAACATAAACCTTCTGAAACAATTTTCAAGTTGGCTTGCAATCAATTAAAGATTTCTCCAGAGAAGTGTGTCTTCGTGGGCAATGATTTGTATGTGGATGCAATCGGCGCTGTGGTTGCAGGGGAGTATGGCATGGGAATATGGCTGAATCGACATTCAAATGCTGAAGAAGTTCCAAACTTACCAGAACGTGTTTTTTGTATTCGGTCTCTACATGAAGTACCCAGGTATCTTTTTTCTCTCGATAAATAATGTTAGCCATTAGCGAGCCGGATAAACAATTAATAATTTAATAAAGGTATTATTTTTTGTGCGTCTCGATCGAGGGAATATTTTTTACAATATTCTTGGGCTCTCAATGCCAGTTCTTGAGTTTTCACAACATTTCCTTGCATTTTTGCAGCTTTTGCACGAACAATCATGAGCTTTACTTCCCACCATTCGTTACCTGCGTAAGCATTTATGTTCATGGCATGTCTACACAGTAGGTCTGCAAGATTTTTATTTGGGATCTGGCCTTCTAAATAACATTCAGCTTTTTGCAATAGATTGTGAATCATCATTCGCGGCCAATCTATTTCCTCTGACAAAAGCAACGACTGGTGAAATAATTTCAATGCCTTTTTGTAACGAATGTCGTCAATGTCCTTGTTGGATTGTGCCATATACAAATCAAATTTTCCCAGATAGTAAAGCGATAGAATAATAGATTTTATATCATCGGCTTTTTTTGCTTTTTTATAGGCACTCAAGAGCAGTTTTCTAGCATCTTCATTGCACCCAACTCTCATTTTTGCCTCACCAAAATAATGACAGTATTTTATTATTGTTTGTAGGTCTTCTTCATCCTCAATAATTTTGTTATTAAAAATTAACTCCGCATCTTCTCCGATTTTAATTGCCTTTTTTAAGTTCCCAGTCATTAGTTCAAGCCACAACTGCTCTACGGCGATAAAATCCATATCTTTTTGACGATTCAACCTTTCTGCACATTTCTTTGCCTTCTCTAAATGGTGCCTACGATCCGCCCATTTGTCACGAAAATGATCAAAATACTTGACTGTCCAACGGATCAAATCCAAGATTGATTCGTCATCATCAGTCGCATAACACCAACTTAATACTCCCATAATATTCTCGAATTCTTTTTGGTGTATTTCTTGCAAATTTTCACCATGAATCACCATAACCCCTAGGATCCAATTGACCATGGACTTTCTGATTGCATCTCCGTGATCTATGTGAAATAACTCCGTCAAGGGGCTTGCTAAGACAGAGGATCTGCTTGAGGCATCCTTTTGAAGGAACAAATTATTCCTTACATATTGTTGAAAAAGTTTATTCATCTCATAACGCATTTTGTGATCGTCAACGCGTTCGCTCTCCACCACAGGATATACCAAACAGAGATCTTGCAATATATCCAAAGCCTCTATCAACTTACCTTCGGTGAGTTTCGTAACGAAACCAAGCGTTTCACGGCTAGCATCTTTTTCAAATCTCGATAATGCCATTAAGGTATAAATCGTTGACTCATCTTGGATTTTCTCTAGTGAAGGTCGAAAGCAGTTGTCTAAAATTTTCTCCTCATCGATTTTCTTACCAAAGTTTCCGATCCAATAGTCTCTACTACCTGGGCGAATCTTTTCAACAATCCACCGCAAAGCCTCTGGAAAACCATCGGATTTTACATATATTTTTTCCTTTTGGTCCTCTGTTAGCTCGACTTTGCTTACTTCTTCAAGGTACTCAAAGGTTTCGTCACGGGAAAAATTTTTCAATGCGATTTCCATTGATTTTTTTATTTTCAAGCTTTTATTACTTGTAATAATAACTTTAGTTCCATCTTGCAAGTTATTTAGAACTTCCAAAATATCTTTGTCTTCTGCTATCCCTTTAAAATCAAAGTCGTTAATAACTATTAGGTTTCCCGATTCTTTAAATTTAGTTTTTGCATTTTTGAAACTTGCAGGATCTTTTGCTTCAACCCAAGTGATAGATTTAAAGTAACCGTTTGGGCTGGGTGGACTGCTTTTGACTAAATGAACAATTTTCAGAGCAAGCTCCCTTTTCCCTAATCCTCTAGGGCCCAAAATTACAACAATGGATTGCTTGTTAGGTTCTGATTGCAAACAACTCTGTATGTCTTGTAATTCCGATTCCCTTCCCACAAAGGTTCCGCATAAACTCGGTAAATTTAATGTCTCAGTACTTTGTTCTATGTGGAAATAATTTTCCCAAGCGACAGACGACCTTTTATCTTTTAGCTCTGCCAACAAGTCTGATTCTCGAGCCCTACGTTGCATATAATCAACCAACTCCATGCACCTAAAGAACTTTGGCTTTCCATTGGATAAGACATTTTCCGGATCGTCGTCAAGAATAAAAACAAGGTTCTTAAGTTCTTCGTCATTAAAGTGATATTCTATTCTTTTAGTCAACTCTGGCTTACTTTCTTGCTTTAATTTTATTATTGTCATTAGCTACTTCCATAAACCATAAACCATAAACCATAGACTTCAAACTAATTTTCGAAAAAATCAATTCGTTCTATTTTGAATCCATTTTTCATACGCAATACCAGTAGGCATAATTGCACCCTCTAAAGAAATGTCAACATCCAAAATATCCCAATCAAGTCTTGCACCTCTTAGGCTAGCATTTCGCAAATTTGCATTATTAATTGATACCCCAATTAGATTGGCATTATCCAATTTTGCATTTCGCAGGTTTGCAAAAGTAAGATTTGCATAGGCCAGATCTGTTTCACTGAGATCTGCCCCTTCTAAATCAGCCCACGAGAAATTCGATTCACTTAAGTCACAGCTTTTGAAACAAACTCCTTTCAAATCTGTACTATTAAGGTTGACATTCCTTAGACAACCACCAACCAGAAGATTTTTGTCATACAACCATCCCTGTGCCCTCAACTCCTCTAATGCTTTTGTAGCAATTCCGCGTTCTCCGTTGCCCAATTCACGAATAAGTTGGGCTTTTAATAACTCCTGTTTTTGCAGATACAATTCAGATTCTCGTTGAACTCGTTGTTGGTCATCTCGTTTCTCGCTTAAATAATCTATCAGCAATACAGTTATTGCAATACCTGCAACTTCTGGTCCTATATTAACAACAAAATTATTTACATACTCGACGAACGAAAATCCATCTGGATATTGAGATTTACTTTCAGCCCAAGTACTATAAAAAGAAAGAAGGAGCAAGAAAAACGCTAAGGTTCTAATACGATTTATGAAAGACATATGGCACCTGTTTGAAATGCTGACATATTGTGTTTTCAAAGATCTTTTTCGATTCCTGTTTGAATAAAATTGGCAAACAGATTTATCTTTCTCATAATGTGGACAATTTTAGCAAGAATGGCTGGTGGGATTATCACCAACTAATGAAATAGGATATCTGGAGTAAACGGTAAAATGCCACATGAGAGAAAGAATTGCATCCAGACCCCCCTTAGCAAGTTTAGCATGTGTCAATTCCGATTGCGACCTGTATGACCAGATAGCGGGAAGCAATTTGACCATATCTATCGCAGCCTTAAACGGTTGCGGGTTGCTATGGTGAACAAAAAAGTTTGAACAGAGCGGTCACCTGCTATGCTTAGGGTTCTAGCCAATTGAATTTTATCCATCCAGAATATCCGTGATGCTCTCCTCATTCCGGTTTATCAGCTTTCAGGTTATAGATAATCACCATGGACTACTCGTTTTCCCCTGTTAACACTAAAAATACGATTCAATATAAGCCAATGATTGATGGCGGAAGTAGGTGTTGTACAGTTCGGCGTAATGGCCGCTTTGGGTCATAAGGCTGTTGTGGGTTCCTTCTTCGATGATACGGCCGTTTGCCATCACCACAATCCTGTCGGCATTTTTTACCGTAGAGAGCCGGTGGGCAATTACCACGGCCGTGCGCTGCGCCATGATCATATCCAACCCTTCCTGAATCTGCGCTTCCGTAAACGGATCTATGCTGGCCGTTGCCTCATCCAAAATAAAGATCGCCGGGTCTTTCAGGATCACCCGCGCCAGAGCCACCAACTGCCGCTGCCCCATCGACAAACTGCTGCCTCTTTCCCCCACGTCTGTATCCAGCCCGCGCGGCAGGGCTTTCAGCCAATTGCCCTCATCAATTTGGGCGGCGGCCCAGGCGACGCGTTCGTCGGTAGCCTGCGGCAAGCCATACCGAATGTTGTCGCGCACGGAGCCATCGAACAAGAATGGTTCCTGGGGAACCAGGCCAATTTGCTGCCGGTATTGGGCCAGGTCCAGGGTGCGGATATTACGGCCGTCTACCAAAATTTCGCCCGCCTGGAACTCATAAAAGCGGGTAATGAGCTTGGCAATGCTGCTTTTACCCGCGCCGGTATGCCCAACCAGAGCCACCGTCTCGCCGGCGGCAATTTCCAGCGAAAAATCGGGCAGCACCATTTCTTTATCGGTGTAGCTAAAGCCCACGTGCTGGAATTGGAGACGGCCGTTTAACCGGGGTACGGGTGTAACGGCCGTTTGCACCACCTTCGCTTCCGCGTCTATCAGGGCAAACGTGCGCTCCGCCGCCGACAGCCCATCCTGAAACTGGCTCCAAAACGAAGCCACGTTCATCATCGGCCACCAGAAATACCCCACCGCCTGCATAAACAAATACCACTCGCCGGCCGTAATGCCGCCGGTAAAACCAGCCAGCGCCGAGTTCGGCTGCGTCGCCAATCCACCGGCAAAAATTAACATCCCCGTGCCCAACCCCGACGCCAACCCCATGATAGGAAAAATCGAAACCAACGTCAGCCCGCGCTGCACGCCTGTTATGTAACCCAGCCTGTTGTTCTCGTCGAAGGTAGAGTAGATGGCCATTTCCTGACGGAACCCTTTAGCCACCGTGATGCCGCTCACCGATTCCTGGATTTGGGCATTGATGGTGGCCGTGACGCGGCGGGCATTTTGCGTAACCGTGCGGGCGATTTTACGAAAACTGAGGGCAATGGCTATCGCCAGCGGCGACATGCCAATCAACAACAGGGTCAGCCAGACGTTGATGCTAAACAGCCAGCTCGTCATGATGACAATAAGCAGCACCTGGCTGAGCAGGCTCATCGTCAGGGTTGCCGTCGCGGCAAAATCTTGGGTATCGGAAGTAATGCGGCTGACGATTTTGCCTGAGGGATGTTCATCGAAGAAGGACATATCGTGCTGGATGGTCGCTTCAAAGACATCGCGCCGCAGTTGCAGCACCACCTCGCCCACCACTTTGGCCGAAAAGTACTGCTGGATAAAGTTAAACAACCAGGCCAACGCCCCCAACAAGAGCACGCCGCCGGCCAAAAGCAGCATCACCTGCGTGGTGGAATTTTTGCCCAGAATGTCGATGCCCTTGGCGATGAGGATGGGTCCGCCGGTTCCGGCCAGGGAATTGAGCGAAATCATCGCCGCCACCAGGATCATGCGGCGGGTGTAGGGTTTAAAATAGCTGACAATGCGCCGCAGCAGTTCGCGGTCGCTGTACTGCCGATCATAATCTTCTGTGTCGAGTCCGTCTAAGATAAAGCCCATAGTTCACTTTTGTGTCTATTCAGGTTCTCTGGAAGGCCTTAAAGGTTTTGCCGCACATGGGTCAAAATGACTCGCGGTCAACCCCCCAGGTCTGCATCAAGAGAATCTCCAATCGCCAATCGCTAATCGCCAATCGCCACTGCCCTGACAGGCGAGAAAATAAGCCAGAGCACGGCCGTAACCCCGCCCACCGCCGCCACAACCACCGCGCTGCGCACACCTACCGTCTCGCCAATCAGGCCGCCCACAAAGATGCCCAACGTACCCAACACGCCGGTCACAAACCCATAGGTGGCATTCACCCGGCCCAACTTTTCGTCCGGCGTAATGGCCTGACGCACGCTCAGCGTATTGATCAGGTAAACGGTCAGGCCGATGTCGCCTAGAAGCTGCGAGGCCAGCAGCAGCGCAACGGCCGTTGCCGGACTGCCAGCAAACCCGGCCAGCGGCACCAACAAGCCTATCACGCTGCTCCACAAAAAAGCGCCAATAATCACTCGTCCGAGGCCCCATCGCCCCGATAACCGGTCGGCGGCCATCGCGCCTACCAGCGAGCCAATGCCGCCCATGCCCACAATGATACCCAACAGCGCCGGGCTAAGGCCAATGACGCGCAGCACATACAGACCGTACAGGGCAGCATAAAAACCGCCAAAAAAGCGCCAGGTAGCCATCGCGCCCATCAACGCGCGCAGCGTTGGCTGAGTGATGGTAAAGCGCAGCCCTACCTTGATTTCCGTCCAGACGCCTGCCGAATCGGCCGATTGGGCGGGCGCAGCCTCCGGCTGGCGGATTGCGCCCAGGACAAGCGCCGAAACGACAAACGAAATGGCGTCCAGCAGCAGCGTCAGCGGCGCAGAAAGAACCTGCACCAACACGCCGCCAATGCCCGGCGAGGCAATTTCGGCCAGGGACGCGCTGGTTGCCAGCTTACCATTGGCCTCGACGAGATTCTGGCGTTGAACGAGCGCCGGTATGTAAGCGTGGTAAGCGACATCGAACAAAACGGCCAGGCCGCCCACCAAAAAAGCCACGACATATAACCAGGTCATGTGCAGCCCGCCCAGAAAGGCCAGCAAAACCACGCTGCCCAACATCAGGGCGCGTCCCAAATCGGCGGCGATGAGCAACGGCCGTCGGCGCAGCCGATCTACCCACACGCCGGCAAACAGGCCGATAATAATCGCCGGGGCCGCTTTGAGCGTCTCCAGGGTGCCCATTTGCGCGGGGGTGGCGTCTAAGTTCAAAATGGCCAACAGCGACAAAGCACCTAACCAGGTGCCAAATTCAGAAATGGTTTGCCCTGCCCATAAGCGCATAAAATCGGGCTGCCGCCAGAGGCCAGAAAATCGTTTTTGCAAAATGCTAGTCCTCCTACGGGGATGATTCGGGATGGGCGCAGCCGCTAATCATACCGCGCAAAAATGCGTTGGTACGCCGCACTGCGCTCCAGCAGTTCTTCGTGCGTGCCCTGATCCACGAGACGGCCGTTGTTCAGCACCAAAATGTGGTCCGCCCAGCGAATCTGGCTAAGGCGATGGGTGATCAGGAAGGTAGTGCGCTGGCTGCTGATGCGCTTCATCGCCCGCTGAATCTGGTCTTCCGTGGCGCTGTCGATGGCGCTGGTGGAATCGTCGAGGATGAGAATGCGCGGATCGGTGAGAAAAGCGCGGGCAATGGCAATGCGCTGCCGCTGCCCACCGGAAAGCGTAACGCCGCGTTCGCCCACTTCCGTAAAATAACCCTCGTTGAAGCTGGTGATGAAATCGTGGGCCTGGGCTTCATGGGCGGCGTGTTCAATGTCGGCCTGGCTGGCGTCCGGGCAGCCAAAGGCGATGTTTTCAGCCAGGGTGCGGGAAAAGAGGAACACGTCTTGCTCGATGATGGAGATTTGCGAGCGCAAGGATTTCAGGTTCCAATCGCGCACGTTCACGCCATCAACCAGGACACGGCCGTTATCCGCATCAAAAATTCGGTTAATCAGGCGCGTCAGCGTCGTCTTACCGGAACCCGTCTGCCCCACAATCGCCACAGTTTGGCCCGCTTTGGCCGCAAAGCTGATTTTCTGCAACACCGGGCTGCCAGCATAGGCAAAGCTCACATCTTCAAAGACCACTTCGCCGCAAATAGGCTGGATAAGTCCCTCCTCGTTTTCATCCAGGTCCGTCTCGGTGTTCACAATTTCCAGAATGCGCCGGGCGCTGGCCACGCCCAACTGCACCAGATTAAACGAAAATATCGAGACGAACGTCGGAAAACGCAGCACGCCAAATAAGCCCATGAAGGTAACAACCTGACCCAACGTCAAGGTTCCCAAACGCCACAACCACATGGCATGAAGAAAACCGAAAGCCAGGCAAATACTCAGGATCAACAGCGGCAAATACCAGGCCTGGATAATGCCTTGTTTAACAAAATACTCTTTATAAAGGGCCGCGTTAGTGGTAAAGCGCTTGAGTTCCTCTATTTCTTGCGCATTGCCTTTTACCACCTCAACGCCGCTGATAGATTCGGCCAGTCCAGCGTTCATCACGCCAAACTGATCGCGCATGGCCTGGCTAACCGGATTCAGCCGCCGCGCATAATCGGACACGCTGATGGCGAACAGGAGCAGGTAAATGACCGGCACAAGCAAAAGCTGCGGCTCCAACCGGCCGATCAACACAATGGGCGCGACAATACCCATAAACCCATCCACGATCAGCATGACGCCGGGGCTAAACATGATGTTCAGGGTGCGCACGTCGTTGGTCGCCCGGGCCATAATGTCGCCAATGCGCTGACGGCCGTGAAAGGTCTGATCTTTCCCCAACAGGCTCACATACAGCTCGTCGCGGGTATCGCGCTCCATGCGCTGGGCAATAATCTCGTTGGCGTAATTGCGCCCCAGACCAAACAGACCCTGCGTCGCCGCCGTCAGAAAGGCGCTTCCGGCAATGATGGCCAGCGCCCGCACATCCCAGGTAGCCGACGTAATCAGGTCGAAACCTTTGCCGATGATGACCTGGATATAACTGTAAGCGAAATTATTGAAAACGGCCGTTACCAACACCGCCACCGGCAGCCAGGCATACCGCCACAAATGCGAATTAATCCAGCGCACCGGCCCCCGGCGGTTATATGGGTACTCATTATCCAGGCGAAATTCTCGTTTGCTCATATCTTTAATCTAATCGTCCACGCCCATCACAGCGGCACGTCATTCGATGATTATCTAACAAGCCCTCATTATACCTCTGTTTTGCCGATCAACAGGCTGGCTTCTATGTTAGAATGAAACATCTTAGCAATTTCATCGTTCACCACAAAACAGGAGTGAATGTCGTGTCCCACGTTACCCACAAGCTCTCCAATTCTCTCGAAGGTGCATTGGCCGGCGGCGGCGACCCCGCCACCTCTCCTCTGTATGTGTTTGGCCCATTTCTAAAGCTCATTGTCATCGCCGGTGTCGCCCAAGTCACCTTTGGCGCCAGCCTATGGCTGGTTGTGTTCACCATCGTCGTGGTGTCGGCTATGTATCGCCAGGTCATGCACTGGGTCACAGATGGCAGCGGCGGCAGCGGCCTGAGCGAAGAGGAATTTGGCAGTTGGGCGGTCAAGCTGAATGCCAGCATCACCTTCATCGAATACACACTGACGTTCCTGGTCAGCATGGCGGCCTTAGTCACCTTCATCGCCGACCGCTTCCCACTCCTCAACGAGCGGTTGTGGCTGTGGCAGTACCGCACATTTTTAGCCATTGGCCTGAGTGTGTTCACCGGCTGGCTGGTGAATCGTGGCCCCAAAATGGCGGCGCGCTTTTTCGGCCCGGCGACAGCGGCCGTGCTGCTGCTGCTCTGGCTGATGGTAGGAGCGACGCTCTGGCAGCGCGGGCTGCAACTGCCCGATTTTAACCTGAACGCTTTCCGGCCAGATTATTTGGCGTTTACCTTTGGGGGCTACGCGCGCATCCTGGCGGTCATGACAGGCATTGAGATTTTTGCCAATTTGGTGGCCGCCTACGATGGCACGCCAGGCGAGAAAAGCAACAAAGCGTTTGGCAGCCTGATCATTGTGATGGGGACAACGGCCGTTACCATGCTCATCGTCGGCCCGGCCATCTACGCCCTTTCAGACCCCATGCACCCCGATGTTTCCGTCTTCACTCAGGCAATGGACAACCTGCTGCCCGCGCCGCTGCCCTGGCTGGGAACGCTCATTGGCGTAGCAGTGCTGCTGTCGGCGTCGGCGGCCAGCGCCCAGGGGCTGCAAAATCTGGCCGCCGGCCTGAAACTGCGCCATTACGTGCCGATCGTCATCGGCCACACCAACCGCTTCGGCGTCGCCGCCATGCCTGTATGGATAGAAATCGGGCTGGTGGCGTTTTGTTTCCTCATCTTCGGCGCGGAGGAAGAAATTTACCTGGCCATTTATGCGGCCGGCGTGTTTATTTTGCTCAGCATGACCGGTTGGGCGGCGGCCAAACGACTGCTGCGCGGGATGCAAACAGAACAGTCCTGGGGGCAGTGGGTGTCGTTGGGCGGCACGGCCGTTGCCGCCATCCTCACCACCCTGGCCACAGGCATCATCTTCTTCGAGCGCTTCCGTGAAGGCGCATGGACCTATTTCCTCTTCATCCCTATTCTCTACGCCGCCTTCACCTTTTTCCGCCATCGTTTGGGCGATCCTACGCCCCAGGAGGAGCGCCTGGGCCGGCTGCAGGCCGAACGCCGCTACCTGCCCGGCTATATCGCGGCTCCCCACCACTCTCGCCCCATCCAACTACAAAAAATCCTTGTCCCGCTCGATGGCTCCGATCTGGCCGAAGAAGCGCTGTCGGTTGCCCAATCTCTTGCCGGGACGTTCCAGGCTGAGCTAACCCTGATGACCACGCTGGCGGAATCATCTCGGCACGGCAGCCACGCCGTTTTCCAACAAGACACCGACCCGGCGCACTATCTGGCGCAAACTGCAGCCCAGCTCGCCGGTTTGGGACTATCGCTGCGCACGATGACGACACGAGGACAGGTTATTGCAGCTATCGATCAGGCGGCGCAAGAAGAGGATGTGATTGTGATGAGTACCAACGGCCGTTCCGGACTCAAACGCCTGTTCATTGGCAGCGTCGCCAGCGGAGTCATCCAGTTGTGCGATACGCCCGTCTTGCTCCTGCGCCCCACCGGCGACTGGCGCAGCCGGGGCACCAGCTTCCAGCGGCTGCTGGTGGCCCTGGACGGCTCCGAAAACGCCGAACGCATCTTGCCATACGTTCGCCTGCTGGCGCAAAAGTATGGCAGCGATGTCCTGCTGCTCACCGTGCCTGTGGGCATCATCTCCGAAAACTACCTGAATCATTTGCGTGACTATCTGGAAAAGGTGGCTAATGCCCTGCAACTGGTTGGCGTGCCGGCGCGCACGCAACTAACAGACTATGGCGGCCCGGCGCGCACCATCGTGCGCGTCTGCCAGACAGAAATGGCCGACCTGATTATGCTGGCCACGCACGGCCGTGGCGGTTTTGATCGGTTGATGGTGGGAAGCGTAGCCGACCGGGTCATCCAACAGATGCCCTGCCCGGTATTTTTAGCGCCGATTCATACGGCTGGGTGATAGCTATCAGGGGGGGTATCGGCAAGATTGGTCCAATCTTTGCGATCGGACCAATCTATTCTGGTCTTTCATCAACTGAACTGCGGCAGCAACTCGGCCAGGGCGGCTACTAGCGCATCGACATCCGACCGGGTGTTGTACCCCTGGATAGACACGCGGATGAATTGACGGCCGTTCCACACCACCACCGGCGCTTCCACCCGATATTCTACATACAACCGGCGTTTTAATTCTTTAGCGTCTAGCGGCGGCAGCGGCGCGGCCACCATCTGCACAAAGAAATCGGGCGAGGATGGATAAATAGGCGGTAAATGGGTCAGTTCGGTGAGGCGGCGCAGGCTCTCGACAGCCAATTCGTGACATTGTTGGCGCACGGCCGTCCAGTCGTATGCCGCCATAAAATCCAACGCCGCCGGCACAGACAGCGCCGCCGCCGGGTCTTTGGTGCCCCACCACTGGAAATAATCCAAAAAATCCGAGCCGAAGGAAAAATCTCGATTCGGACCCCAGCCCCAACTAACAATCAGCGGCTCCAACAGCGGCTGCACCTCTGGGCGCGCATACAAAAAGCCCGCCCCTTTGGCGCTCATCATCCACTTATGGCAGTTGCCGGTGTAAAAATCGGCGCCCAGCGCCGGCAAATCCAGGTCAAGCTGCCCTGGCGCGTGCGCCCCATCTATCAACGTCAAAATGCCTGCCTGTCGGGCGCGGTCGCAAATCGCTTCCACCGGCAGACGCAGCGCTGTCGGCGAAGTGATGTGGCTCAGATAAATCACCTTTGTGCGCGGCGTGACCCCCTGCCAGAACTGCTCCACCATCTCATCGACGGAGGAAACGGGCAGCACAATAGGCTGATGGCGGTAAATGGCCCCGGTTTGCCCGCAAGCGAACACCCAGGCATTGTCGCAAGCGCCATACTCGTGGTCGGTGGTTAGAATTTCGTCGCCCGGTTCCAGCTTTAACGACCGCGCCACCACGTTCACGCCAAAAGTGGCATTGGGCACATAAACCAGATCGGCGGCGGCGGCGTGCAGATAGGCCGCCAGCCGTTCGCGGGCAGCGGCAAAGTAGCCGGGCATATCTGTGGCGATAAATTGCACCGGCTGAGCTTCCAGCAGGCGCTGCCATTCCTGGTAGGCGGCAAAAACTGGCCGGGGCGTGGCCCCAAAAGAGCCGTGATTCAAAAAAACGACGTCAGGATTGAGCAGGAATTGGTTGCGTAATTTGTTCATAGGGTGTTCAAGGGGAAATTTGCTGTACCTGTTCAGGTTTGTCTGGCAAAACCCCAAGGGTTTGATACCCAAATAATGCAAATTCTCAGGAGCAAACCCTTGGGGTCTATAGTTACAATTTGGTCAGGCGAGATAAACATCTAAAAACGCCTGAATGGCTTGAAGATATTCCGGGTAACTAGAAACGTCGTTGTGCCCGGCGTCGGGGATGATGTGCATGGTTTTGGGCGCGGTGAGGGCGGCAAAGATGCGCTGCCCGTGGCTGAGGGCGACGAGAGTGTCGGCCTGGCCATGGATGACGAGGGTGGGGCAGGTAACGGCCGTTACCCGTTTTTCCGATTCGTACAGGCGCGGGAACATGGCGTCCGGCAGCCAGGGCGTTATCGTCATGGCGATTTCCCGCATAGACGCAAAAGCGCTGTCTAAAATCAAGGCCGCCGGGGGCGTCTGGGCGGCGATGTGAATGGCAACGGCCGTGCCCAACGATTTGCCCAAAATCACGGCCGGCATATTTTCCTGCGCGGCGCGCCGCTGCGCCCACGCCCAGGCGCTCTCGCCATCCAGATACAACCCTTCCTCAGACGGCCGTCCGGCGCTTTGTCCATACCCTCGATAATCAAAAAGCAGCACACTGCAGCCGGCTGCCACAAAAGGCGGCACGGACTGCACCCAATCGCGAATGTCTCCGGCATTGCCGTGGCAATATAGCAGCAAACAGCGCGGCGCGGCCGCCGGTAGATACCAGGCCGACAGCGCCAATTTATCGGCCGTGGTCAGGGTAACGGCTTCATAAGCCAGCCCTAAATCCGCCGGTGTCAACTCGGCGTCGGCTGCCGTCGCTTCTGGTCGGTATACAAATTGATTGATCAGTCGTAACATACTCTTCTACTAAATTTGTTTATAGCAGCAAACCCTAAGGGTTTGCTCTCGAGAGGCCCAATCTTTGGGAATTCAAACCCTTAGGGTTTTCCCAGAGATAAGGCTTTATTACAATGCTCTCGTCTCAGCCAAATAACAGGCTGGCTCCCAAGACGACCAAGACGACCAAGACAATACGTCTGAACCGCTCCGGGTTCAGGTGAGTGTCCAGCCGCAGCCCAACAAACAAAGCCAGGAACATAGCCGGCAAGGCGACGAGGAAATTTTGCCACACCGCTGGCGTAAAATTACCGCTCAGGGCATGGACGGCAATCACGGTATAACTACTGACGGCAAAAAAACCTTGCAGATTGCTTTTAAATTCTGCCGGTGGCCATTCGCGGCAGTTCCCGTAGATGATTACCGGCGGTCCACTGATATTGTAAGCGCCGCCTAACACGCCCGCAACAAAACCGAAGCCATACCCCCACGCCTGATGCGCCAGACGCGGCAAACGCAGGCCAGATAAAGCGTACAAAGCATACAAGAGGATGAGGAGACCGAGAACGGCCGTTATCACTCCCACATCCACCCGTCGCAGCAGCAGCACGCCCACCGGAATGCCCAGCAATGACGCCACCACAAGCCGGGTCACGGCGCGAATGTTTAAATCCGCCCGATAATGCAGCAAAAGCAGCAGTTCGGCTACGCCGCCAATCAAGGCCACCAATGGGCTGGCTACCTGGATATTCAACACCAGCACCAGCAGAGGCATAGACACCAATGCCAGCCCAAAACCGGTGACTGCCTGAACAAAAATAGCGACGAAGACGATGATAAAGACGAGTATGGGCATGGTGGGAGCGTGGGCCGTGTTTCAGATGCGGCTTAGGGTAAATTCACCGGGATTTCTTGAGACAACGTGTGCCATGTCCCGCTGCCGCCGCGGCAGGCTTCTGGCGAATCGAAGCAAATGACCAGGCGCAGGGTGTAGCTGCCGGATTCCGGCAGTTTGATATTATCGTCCCACGAGAGGCCGCCCGGCGGGATGACATCGTTGTTGCCGCCCCAACTGTTTTGGTACCATTCACGCCGATCGACGCCATTTTTGCGGGGCATGACACCCAGTAAGTTGAAGGGAACGGCGTTACCGGTGGAATTGGCGACGGTGAATTCAAACCATATCTGGCCGCCAACCTGGATTTGCGCCCGTGGTTGCAGCGCAAAATGCGCGCCGCTCAGGCCGTTGACTGTTTCCGGCTGCGGCCCGGATGGCGTGGGCACAGGCGTATTGGTGGGCGGGACCGGGGTGTTGGTGGGCAAAATCACTACCGGCACGGGGGTGTTGGTGGGCAGGGGTGTTTCAGTGGGCACGGCCGTGTCTGTGGCCAGGGGTGTTTCGGTGGGGGTAACGGTTGGCGGCGGGGTAGCCGATGGCGGTAGAACCACGGCCGTGGGTAAGCTGGTGGCTGTGGGGAGCGTGTCTGGCACGGCCGTTGTCGCTGTAGGCGCTGCGGCGATCATGGTAGCCGTGGGTACCGGGGCCGCCGGTTCCGTGTCGGCATTCAAACCCTGAAACACCAACCACATGCCGCCCATCAACAAAACTATGGCCAGCACCGCAGCGCCAACCAATAATATATTTGCAGTCCGTTTATCCATTAATCTCCAATCTCCACTCTGTTCACTTGAAGACCCTAAGGGTTTGCCGCGCTTGTCGCAAATCACTCCAGGTCAAACCCTTAGGGTCTAGATAGATACCTCAATCTTTCGTAACCAGTTCCCACTGGCGCACGCCCATTGGCGTGAGGATGTAGTTATGGACGTTTGACTTCACCAGCACCGCCGCCAGGCTGTGGGTGGTAAAAACCACCGGCGCTTCATCGACCAGCATCCGTTCGATGTCGGCGTACAGGCGTAAACGGCCGTCTACATCTGGCTCTACCCGCGCCGCTTCCAGCAGGGCGTCGATGGCGGCATTGCTAAAACCGCCCAAATTTTGCAGCGATTGGCTGTGGTACAACACATCCAAAAAGTTTTGCGGGTCAGGGTAATCGGCGCACCAACCGCTGTCGAAGATATTGCCCACGTTCCCGCCGTACAGCTCATCGTAATAGGTAAATGGGTCGATGATCACCGGTTGGATGGTGACGCCTAAATTTTCCTGCCAGAGGGTGATAACGGCCGTATCATAGCCGCCCACGTCGCCATAACCAGATGTATAGTACGTCAGCGTGGGAAAATCGTCCATGTTTGCGTAACCGGCGTCGGCCAGAAGCTGGCGCGCCCGCGCCGGATCAAATGGATAGCCGGTGACGCCGCTGAGACCATATCCCGGCATGCCCGGCGGCAGCGGCCCTAGAGCGGGCAGCCCATTGCCGTTGGCGAAAGTTTCAATGAGCAGATCTTTATCCAGGGCGTAATTGAACGCCTGACGCACACGCGCGTCGTCAAAAGGCGGCATGCGGGTATTGAGGCCAATGGTAGATGTACAGAGCGTAACGGCCGTATGCAGCTCCTGACTAAATGGGTTGTTGGGGTCTTGCGTCTGCTCCAACGTCGTCCCACCAATGCCCACCAGATCGATTTCGCCCGTCTCGTACATAGACAGCGGCAGGCCCGGTCCCAGTTGGTAGACCACATGGCTTACCCTGGCCGGTTCCAGATAATAATTGTCGAACCGCTCCAGCACAATCAGCGAATCGTCATCCCAGCGGGACAGCTTGAAGGGGCCGCTGCCATTGGGATGATGCTGCCAATCCGCCTGGGTCACATTGGCCTGATCGACCACGTAAGCCACCGGATAGGCCAGCTTGGCCAAAAAGTAGACCACCGGCGCGGTCAGCGTCACTTCCAGCGTGTGGTCGTCGATGGCTCGCAGGCCGCTGATTTGCGCCGCCTGCCCGGCCAATTTTTCGCCCACCCCGGCGATGTCGCCCAGGTAGGTTTGGGCGGTGTCGGAGCCAAGGTCCGGATCAGTTGCCCGCTCCCAGGAGTAGATGACATCCTGCGCGGTGAGAGCACGGCCGTCATGGAACACCGCGTTTTGGCGCAAATAAAAGGTGTACACCAGACCATCATCGCTAACCGTCCAACCGGCGGCCAGTTCCGGCTGCACTTGCAGCGCCGTATCCAACGTCACCAGGCCGCTGAACACATGCCCCAACGGGCTGTCCGGCCCGCCATGCGTCAGTGCCGGGTCCATCGTTTCCGGCTGCCCGTCTACCAGAAAAATGGCGTCGTCGCGGTTGACGCCGGCCACCGCACCCGACTGCGCCAGATTGAACAGTTGGCAGTTCAGCAGCAGAAACACGCTGCCCAGGAGAAAAAATGCGGCGCGTCGGTTCATTTTGGCCTCCGGCGTTGGCTGATTGATCGTGTTTGCGCGCCCCGCGCGCCGAGTACGCCCAAAAACAACACGGGAATCATGCCCAACCCACAAATTTCGATTGTGGGGGCGTCCGGTTGATCTGGCGGCGGCGTGGCGGCGGCCCCGGCGGGCGTGGGCAGGCTGGCCGGACGGCCCATGGGCGCGATGGTGGGCACGGCGGCGGCGCTGATGGGCGTGGGCGTGGGCGGATACGGTCGTTCCGGCAGTCCCATCGCCGCCCGCCATGCCGCTTCCAGGCCATCCACATTCACGCCATAGACCTGCTGCAAAGCCTGGTCGGTGCTGCGTCCGGCGGCCAAAGCCAGCAGCAAGTCTTGCATGCGGTCACGGCCGTAAGTCGTCAGCAAATAATCAACCACGCTGTAACTCTGGGCATAGGCGCTGCCTGCTGCCTCGCTGTGGGCAGGAAAGGAGCCATTCAGGCTGCGCAGCGGCGCGAAACTATTGTCGGCTTGCGCCTGATTTAACGCCTCAAGAATATCGCCGGTGGGTTCGCCTTCGGCGTACATGGCCAGACCTTCTTCTAACCAGGTGGGGCGGTAGCCGCCCACGCAGCTGCGGGCAAATTGGCCCGTCACCAGATGGGCCAATTCGTGGCGCACGGTGCTGCGCCCCCAATCGGCGGCGCTGTCGGGCGTGACGCCGATCAAAATGGTGTTGTATTCGTCGAAAGCCACGCCGCCGGCCCAATCTTGCACATAGAGCACGGCGTCGCGCATGTCGGCGGCGCTGCCGTAGATGTAGAACTGCACGTCGTTTTGCAGTTGGATGCCCATGTCGTCTTCCAGGCGGGCCAGACCGGCGGTGGCCGCTTCCAGCAGCATCGGTCCCACGTCGCCGCGATACCAGTGCAGCGTGATGCCATCGGCGGTGACAGATTGCCAATCAAAGCGATCGTCGCTGAAGGTGAGGCTTTGGCGCGGGGTGGTTGTTTCGTTGCCGGCCGCGTCGGTGAGCGCCCATTCCCACCAGAGGGTGGTTCCGGGCGGCGGGTTGCCAGAGCGGCTCATGACCCAGGTCCAATCGGCGGTCAGGCCGGCGTCGGTGGCGATTAGTTCGACGGGAACCTGGGCGGCGGCGTCCAGGCAGGCGGTTTTGTCTACATCGTAGCGCAGGGTGGCGCGGGTAACGGCCGTGTCCGCTGGCAGTTCCAGCACAAAGCGCACGTCGTTGGGGTAGGAAACAATGGCCTGGTTGCTGAGGATGGGGGGAACGGCCGTTTGCGCTGCGGTTGGGGGAACGGCCGTCAGGGCGCACAGGCCAAGCAGCCATAAGAAAAGGGTCGGTTTCATCATCCGTTTTTCCATTTTGCCGTCGATTCGCGGCGGTAAAAAACCACCGGCGCTTCATCTTAACACAAGCCGCCGAGAAAAAGAAAAAGGGCGTCCACGGTGTGGACGCCCCTTACAAATTCGTTTACTGCAGGCTAATGCTTACGCTTTTTTCTGCTCGCGGCGCACGATGAATGTTCCCAGGCTGACGATGGCCAGCGCCAGGACGGTGACAATTTGTGAACTATTTTCACCGTTGGATGAAATCAACTGGTTTATTCTAACGAAACCCGAACATATGCTATTTGCTAGTCAGTTATAATTTCATAGTCTTACAATGGAGTGATGTACAAGTAATAGTTTTTCTAGACGGGTGATTCTCATCAAATCAAACATTGGGTGAGTCCCGAAATGAAAGTACTAACATAATCAATAAATAAATTTAAGGAGTCCCAAAATGAAAAACAAGTCTTTCAAAAAAGTTTCCGTGTTTTTAGCCTTGGTTATGGCTTTTATGATTACGACCTCGGTTGTTTTTGCGCTGGTTATTACAGTGGATGGCAACGAAAACCCTGTCGGCGAATGGGGGGCTGATCCCCAAGGTTGTACAATAGGTACAGCAGGATGTAGTCGTTTGGTTACTGACGGACAAGATGTTTTCGATCAATCTAACAATCCATATCTGTATTACGATATTGATGATTTCCATGTCACCAATGATGGAACGAATTTTTACATGCGTGTTGATTTTTATGGCAACGGCACCCCGGCACAAAATACATTTGTTTTCACCGCAGGCAATCGCCCTGTTTTCACCATTTGCATCGATATAGACAGTAGCGCACTTACAGGCGTCACGCGCACTGCCGGTAACTGTGATGGCGACGAGAGCATGACGGGCGTTGATTATTATATGGATTTTACTGCGGACGAATTTAATCCAGATGTTCCTATTATACGCTTCATCGATTGTTTCGATGGATCCTGTGCTCTAATAACCCCAAACCCTGTCTCTTTCGGCTATAATGCCGATGCAGATGCGTCCATGGAAGTCGGTATTCCATTGGCTTCCTTAGGAATGACAGGAAGCGCATGCCCAGGCGGCGGCACACAGCCATGTACATTCCGGCTTGGAGGCTTCTATGACAATGGCATCGAACCCACAGATGATAGCGTCCCCAATAGCGGATTTGTTACTGGTACATTTGGAGATGGCAGCCCAACAGCGATTTCCTTACAAACCTTCAACGCCGTAAATACAAACAATGGGGTAGTGTTAGGCCTTGTGATCGTTCTTGTTTTGGGCGTTATTAGCTTCGGGTTCTTTCTTTATCGCCGTGAAAAAACTCCTGTTATCTAGCTAAACTAATTGCTTATGAAAAGGACTGGTTGTTATCCAACAACAACCAGTCCTTTTTTTATTCCTCTTCAATGGTTTGCCAGATTAAACCTTCAGCTCATCGAATCGCCTTCGTAACGCTTGCGGCGAATGAGTAACATGCCGGTCGTGCCGCCGATGAACACCATAGCCAGCAAGACGCCGGCCATGGGCAAAACCATCTGGTTGTTGGCGGAGAAGGTGGAAAGGGAAACGGCCGTAGGCGTTTGCTCTCTTAACGTCATCCCACCCATCAACCATAAAAAGCTCGCCCCATTCCCTCGCTGCCCGTCCGACTGCGTCTGGAAACAGGCCCACGTATCACCGGCATTCACCACCACCGTATTGGTGTAAGTGTCCCACGCCGGTCCATCTACCGAGGTAAACGGATCGATGATCTCAGCGCCCAGCACCAGGTTTCCAGTATTGGGGTCAACCAGCGTGACTGGCAACGCACCACTGCCTGTCGCATAATGCAGGCTGTTCGGCCGATCCGTGTCATTCGCATCCTCCGACCCGCCGACAAAAACCGTGTAATCCATCACGCGGGCTTTGGTGGCATTCGCCGGAAAGGTAATACAATTTATCTGCGAGGGGCTGTTCCTGGGAGCTGGGAAACCATAATAAACTGAATCCAACCCATCCAGAAGGGTGATGTTGCTCAGCGGCAGGGCCGGATCTTCATAAACCACAATCAACCCGAAGCCATAGGTCAGGCTGTACCCTACCGGGCCAGTAACCGTGTAATCAGAAAGTGTATAGGCGTGCGTCCCCAGTTGAACCAGTGACGTAACGTCCTTTACATAGACGTTATGGTTAAACGTGCCGGGCACGTCGGCCGTATACCAGAAAGTAGGACCATACATCACATCGGCCGTCAGAGAATTGACGGTCCCGCCATCCACCTGAAAACTCACATTCGGATCATCTGCGCCATCGTCCCGATTGACGCCGGCCCAATACAGATACGCCTTCACCACCGTGCTGCCGGGAACAGTCAGCGACACCGTGTTACTTGGCAGCCCTTCCAAACCTGCGCCGCCGGCGACCGTAGCATACCGGCCTTCTCCCGAAACGTACCTTTGCAACAGAGGCCCTTCCTCCCCAACAGCCAGAATAACAGGCACGGCCACAACCAGAAGCAGCATCAAGACAACACCCACAATCCCAACCTTTCGCACGTTACGCGAATCAGATGCCCATTTCGACAACATAAGGAAATTCTCCTTGTTTGTCTCACCTTTGTGGGACAAACAAAAATTTGTATCTAAACAGACCTCAAGGGTTTGCTCCTGAGAATTTGGATTATTTAGGTACCAAACCCTTGGGGTCTTGCCAGAGAAACCCGAACAAGTACCAAAATTTTTAATTAACCAGCCAGTAAGTTTGTGGAGTGACCTGAGGGGTTTTTTATGAACGCGATACTACATGCGCCAAAGGGCAAAACCCTTCGGGTCTATGCAAATACCACTCGAGACAACACAGGGGGTGGGTACTTTGAAGCGGCGGTGATCCCTGATAAACAGAGGGGGTAATTTCTTGCAACCTTCTAAGTAGTACCGAAGTACTACTTAACATTATAGTAAAGCAGCTAACGAACTAACTTACGCAAAGGTTCAGATTCGGTTATAAAGCCAAAGGGTTCGCTTGTCATCAACTTTGGAGGTTGTAGATTGGTCCAATCTTGCTGCGACGTTTTTTAAGAACCAATATGAATGGGGACGACGTGTGGATCACCGGAGAAACTGCCATTGGCGTTGAGGACGGCCAGACGGAGGGTGTAATCGCCGGGTGGAAAGCTGTCGGCCTGGAGTTGGGCCAGCGTGCCGTTGCTGACGGGCTGCGTGTAGGGGCCGCCCACGGCCGTCCACTGCCCAGGATTCGCCGCACTGCTAATTTCGACGGTATAAGACTGCCCCTGTCCGGGGTCGAAAACGGCCGTGCCGTACACCATCACCAACCCCGCCACCGTCGAACCGGCCGACGGAGCTAAAATGTAATAATTGCCGCTGGCCGGAGCCGCCACCGGCGCGCCCGACGAGCCGCGAATGCTGCCGTCATCGGCGGCCGCCGCGCCGCCGCCGCCAGATGCACTGGCATACCCCAGCGGGCAAACCGTCGCCGGGGCCATCCGGTAGCCCGTGCCCTGCGCCCAAATACGGGCGCGCACCTCGTCGGGGTAATAGGGCGGCACAGGCAAATACAGCCGCGCCCCACCGTCTGACGCTCGCGCGCCATTTACCACGCATTCAGACGGCCGTGGCGGCTTCGTGCCATCGCTCAACTCCGTCAGAATCACTTTTTGCGCGTCAGCGGCCAACAACGGCTGCGTTACCAACGTCCACGCCCCCGGATTGGCTCCGGCGTTGAGGTTATATTGGATGCCCGGCACGCCATGCTGCGGCACGCCAACCATAAACAGATCAACCCGCGAGGCGGTGCAGCGCGCCCCGCCCGTGCCCGACGGCAAACAAACCTGCCGCGCTTCCAGGCCGCCGGGCTGCGTAAAGGCGGTGGGGGGAACACGGCCGTCTACCAGCAAACTGCCCATCAACCCCTCATCGGCATAAATGCCCTGCATGATGCGATTCCACACCGGGGCCGCGCCGCGCAAACCGGGCAAATCGCGCATCGGGTGGCCGTCGGCATTGCCAATCCAGACGCCCACCGCTACCCCCGGCGTATACCCCACCGTCCAGCCATCGCGGAAATCGTTGGTCGTGCCAGTTTTAACGGCCGCCGGAAAGGGCAGCTCCAGCGGATTGTTGCGCCCCATCGCCGGCAGCCGGGCCACATCATCATCCAAAATGTCGCTGATAATGTAGGCGATACGCGCATCAATGGCATTTACCGGCGGCACGCGGTCGCGCTGAGCATCGTACACCACATTCCCCCGGCTGTCGGTGATGCGCAAAACGCTCGTCAGACGCGGCTTTTGGCCCATGTTGGCCAGAGTGGCAAAGGCATGAGTCAGTTCTAGCAGAGGCACTTCCGCGCCGCCCAGGGTGATGGCCAGACCGTAATAACTGGCGTCTTCCCTGAATGATTCAATGCCCAGCGAACGGGCGGTGGCGATAAACGCCGGCAGCCCGACATCGCGCAGCAGTTGGATGGGCGGGATGTTGTAGCTGTTGGCCAGGGCGTCGCGGAAGAGGATGGGGCCGCGGTAACGGCCGTCATAATTCACCGGCGTCATCATTTGCCCATTGCCTAAATCCAGCTTAATCGGCACATCCCACAACACATCGGCCGTGGTCCAGCCGCGCGCCAGAGCAGTGGCATAGGTGATGGGTTTGATAGCGCTGCCCGGTTGTCGCGGCTGGAGCGATATGTTCACCTGCCCGGCAATAGCGTCGTTGAAATAATCCAGGCTGCCCACCATCGCCAAAATCTCGCCGGTAGATGGTTTAAGCGCCACCACCGAGCCGTTGCTCACGTCGTGGGCGGCGTTGGCAGCTACTTCGTCACGCACGGCCTGTTCCGCCAGGTAATTGAGGTTCAAATCCAGGCTGGTGGTTACTTGCCAGCCGCCTTTGGTCAGGGCATCGGGGCCATACCGCTGTTCCAATTCGTTTTGGACATACAACACAAAATGCGGCGCTTCCAACACAGCCCCGGCAGCCTGCTCTTGCACCGGCATCAACGACGCCAATACCAGCGGCGCGCCTTTAGCCACTTCGGCGTCGATGTAATTGATGTACCCCTCGTCGAACATCAAATCGACAATAAATTCCTGGCGTTCTTTGGCCGCCGCAAAGTTGTTGTAGGGATCTAGCTCGTAGGGCGACTGCGGCAGTCCGGCCAGGAAAGCCGCTTCGGCCAGATTCAGGTCGGCGGCCGATTTGCCAAAGTAGGTTTGGGCGGCGGCTTCAATGCCGTAAGCCAGATTGCCATAGTAGATTTCGTTGAGGTACATCTGGATGATGGCCTCTTTGCTGCGCTGCTGCGTCAGGATGAAGGCCAGAAACATTTCGCGTAGTTTACGTTGGTAGCTGACAGCAATACGCTCTTCATAGGTGAAGGCGATGTGGCGCACGAGTTGTTGGGTAATGGTGCTGGCGCCCACGGGACGGCCGTCCGGGTTACGGTAATTGCGTACCAGCGCCGCCACATTCGCGGCCACATCCACGCCCGGGTTGGTCCAAAACGTGTCGTCTTCGGCGGCCACCGTGGCGTCGATGATAACGCGGGGGATTTCGGTGTATTGCAGCCAGCGGCGTTTTTCAGTGGTGGTCAGTTCAAACAACAAGTTGCCGTTGCGGTCGAAGAAGCGGGGTGTACCGCCAGCCCCGGAGCCACGATAGGTTGTTACTTGCTCGATGGCTCCGGCAAGCTGCTGATTGAGATAGATATAGCCACCAATCCCGGCAACCACGCCCACAAGCATAGCCAGCAAACCGAGCTGCACCACCCAAATGAACAAACGCGCACAGCCATGCGGCTTTTTTTTGTCGGGCAGGGGGTTTTTCTGGCCTGGCGGGGGGGCAGACGGCCGTTGCTGATACTTATCCAGATACTTAAATTGATAATCGCTACCCTTACTCATGGTCCGTATGGTAAGCAAATTAGCGAATTGGTCAAGCAAAAGACCGGCGGCGGCAAATATGGGATGGCGAAAGACGGCCGTTTAGGTATTATTGCGCATCACAAAACACGCTTTACGGAACACGGATAAACATGCTTAAACACAAACGCTTCATTTTTCTCATTTTCTTAATCTTGGGCAGCATGGGCTGTCAAAAGCAAATCGCCGCCTATGACACCATCGACCAGCGCCTGCAAAGTGCGTTTGCCGCCGATGGCCCAGGCGTCGCCCTGTATATCAGAGCGCCAGGGGTGGGCAAACAACTTTTTTCGGCCGGACTGGCCAATGTGGAGAAGGGGCGGCCTATGCGCAGCGACGCCATGTTTCGCATTGGCCCGCTGACGCAGTCGTTTACCAGCACGCTCATTTTGCAGCTTGTGCAGGAGGGCAGCGTAGGGCTGGATGACACGCTGGATAAATGGCTGCCGCCGGAAATGCTGGATGCGCTGAGCAACGGCCGTCAGGCCACCATTCGCCAGCTTCTTACCATGAGCAGCGGCATCCCCGATTACACGCAAAACCCGGATTTCCAGGTCGCTTACGCCGCCAATCCGGCCACCATCTGGACCCCGGCGGACGTGGTGGCTTATGCTTACGGCCGTCCCGCCGAATTTGCCCCCGGAACCGGCTTCGCTCTGTCCGACACCAACTACGTCCTCCTGCAAATGGTTGCCGAAGCCACCACCGGCGAATCGCTGGCCTACACCCTGCGCGAACGCTTCCTTTCACGCCTGGACCTGAAAGAAACCTACCTGGAACGCGCCGAAGACCTGCCAGAAGGGCACGTGCCCGGCTACAACCCCACCGGGCGCGTCTTAAACGAACATGAAGGCAAAGGGCTGGGCGACGATGGCCTGGTTTCCACCACTATCGACCTGGCGCAATTTGTGCCGGCGCTGGCCGGTCGCCAGCTTTATGAGGGCGAGGTAGATTTCGCCCGCCTCACCACCGACATGGGCAATGGCGTCGGTTACGGCCCAGGCGTGATGAAGCGTGAAACAGCCTGGGGCACGCTCTGGGGCTACGAAGGCGCTACAGATGGATTCGCTGGCAGCATGTGGTATCTGCCGGAAAGGAAAATCACCATCATTGCCCTGGCAAATGAGGAAACGTATGGCGATGCGCTGACATCGCTGGTACTGGATGTGTTGGGGATGGTGGCCGTGCCGGAAGAATAGAGAGTAAAAATTGGCGCTTAGAGATTTGGGTCTCTTTTGTTAAATGGTGGCCGTCGCAGATTGGCGTTGACTGGCGTCACGCAAGCGGGCGACCCCGGCAACAACAGCTTTCAGGCCGAACAAAAATTGGTTGCGCTGCAAATCAAACAGATCGACCCATTGGGGCGTGATGTCGGGGTCCAGGGTTTCGTGGAAATGGAGCGAGGCAGTAAACGGCCGTGACACCGCAAAATACATCGCCGAAATACGCCAGGCACGGCCGTCTAACCAACGGTACTGGTCTTCCAAAAGTAACAGCGGACCCAGTTGAGGCGTAATGCCTGTCAGGCGGCGAAAATAATGCCGGATCGCCTGCGTTGGCGCTTCATTGGCAGTTAAAACACATCCTGGCGGGGCGCATAAGCCAGTACGGCCGTTCGCCAGCAGCAGCAACCGTTCGTTTTCTATAAAAATGCCATAGACAGCAGGGGAAAAACCGAGCGATTCGACAGCCACGTCATGGGCTGTGCCTTCATCGTCGTAACAGCGAACAACACTCATGGGGAAACTGCCTGGGGATACGGCCGTGTTATTCTGGCACAGGCAGCAGCAATTCTTCTCGTAACGCCGGAATCTTATCCGCCAAAGTGCCTAACACACCATTGATAAATCGCGGCGCGCTGTCTGACCCGTAAGTCTTGGCCAGCTCCACCGCTTCGTTGATGGCCACCTTTACCGGCGTTTCGCCATCAATCAAAAACTCAAAAATGGCAATCCGCAAGATATTCCGATCAATCACAGCCATCTGATCCAACGGCCATTCAGGGGCATACCGAGAAATGAGCATGTCCATCTCTTCTAAATGCGTGATGGTTCCATGCACCAAATGAGAAGCAAAATCAACTCCCGCCTTTTCCATAGGTTGATCTTCCAATCGCTGTTGGAGAATCTCCCCCGGGGGATGACTCGCAATATCATATTCGTAAAGGGTCTCAAGGGTTACGCGTCGTGCGCGTCGTCTTGTTTTCATAGTCGGACGAACAGAACTGCAATACGTCCCACAGGCAGCTTATTCCTGGGCATAAATCACATCTTCCACATGCACATTAATCGCTTCAACCGGAATGCCCACCATTGTGTCCACTGCTTCCAGGACAGCCGCCTGTATTTTGCGGCTTGCTTCCATAATGTTAACTTGCGGATCCATTATAACGTAAATATCAATTTTTACCTGATTTTGCTCGCCAATCTCCAGCAAGACGCCATCTTGCTTCACTTCACGCCTGAAAAGGCGAGCAACATCGGCAGGAATGGGCGCCATTTTGGTAACGCCTTCCACACGCAGGGCTGCATATTGGGCGATGGTCGCTAAAACGCCCGGCGCTACTTCAATACGACCTAGACTTTGTCTCTCTTCGCTCATTGTCTCACACTTTTTGTGTAGATCAGGCCGCCTACATGGCGACGCCGCCATCTACATTGATAACCTGACCGGTAATATAAGCCGCTTTATCGGATGCCAGGAATGTAGCGAGATAAGCGACTTCTGGCAAATTTCCCCAACGGCCCAAAGGAATAAATTCTAATGATTTCTCTTTCATTTCGTCCGGCAGAACGGTTGTCAGCGCAGTGGGGAAGAAACCTGGGGCTATGGCATTTACGGTAATGCCGCGCCCGCCTAATTCTTTGGCCAGGGATTTGGTGAAACCGATGACGCCGGCTTTCGACGCCGCATAATTCGCCTGCCCAGCCTGCCCGATCAGGCCAACGACGGATGAAATGTTGATGATGCGCCCGCCTTGTTTGCGCCGCAGCATAGGCCGCGCGACGGCTTTGCAGCAGTTAAATACGCTTTTCAGGTTCGTGTCTAATACGATATCCCAATCGGTTTCTTTCATCATGGGCAGGAGGGTGTCACGGGTGGTTCCGGCGTTGTTTACCAGGATGTCTATCTGGCCATAGGTGTCCAGAGCCGTTTTGATGAGGTCTTGGGCGGCCTGAAAATCGGCGACGTTGGCCTGCACGGCCGTTGCTCTGCCGCCTTGCGCCGTGATAGCGGCCACGACTTCTTCAGCGGCCGTTGGGCTGGCGTTATAATTCACAATCACGCTGGCCCCGTTGGCGGCCAAATCTTCGGCAATAGCTCGACCAATACCACGGGATGCGCCGGTGACCACTGCAACTTTGTTTTCTAACAACACAATTTTACTCCGTGAAAAATGGCTGCAAGCGGTGGCGGTGGCCGGCTTGCTTACAGCTTGATGCGCTTGATTTGCCGGTCGATACGTTTCATCAGACTGAGCAGCACATCTCCTGGCCCTACCTCGACAACGGTATCTACACCTTGCGACAGCAGGTATTGCATTGAATCTGCCCACAAGACAGAGGAAGTTAACTGTGCTTTTAGCTCACGGCGAATATCTTCGGGGGTTTGGAGGGGCCTGGCGGTTACGTTGCCGATGATGGGGATTTGTGGGGGATGTAGGGGCGTTGCGTCAACGGCCGTAGCAAAATCCGCCGCCGCTGAGGCCATCAACGGCGAATGAGCCGCAATGGTGATGGGTAAGATCACGGTTTTCCGCGCTCCGGCGGCCTCAGCCAGAGCAACGGCCGTTGCCAGTGCCGCTGTGTCGCCAGAAATAACGATCTGGCCGGGGCAGTTATCATTGGCTACCTGAACGGGACGGCCGTGCTGGCTGGCGGCCTGGGCGCACAAATCAGCCAAAACCGGCATTTCCAGGCCTAAGATCGCCGCCATAGCGCCCGGCTCTTGTTCGCCGGCCGCTTTCATCAATTCGCCGCGCCGCCGCACCAAAGCCAGACCATCGGCAAAAGTCAGACTACCGGCAGCTGCCAGCGCCGACAGTTCTCCTAAGCTATGGCCGGCCACAAAAGCGGGCGGCGGTGTATCTTGCGCCATCAAGTCGGCAAATATCGCCACGCTGGTGGTGAATAATGCCGGCTGCTGATTTAACGTGTCTGTGAGCGCGTCTTCCGGTCCTGCAAAACAAAGGGCGGACAAAGGGAAACCTAACAGCGCATCAGCCTGATCAAAAACAGCCTGCGCTTTAGGGCTGCGCGCATACAGGGTTTGCCCCATGCCAACTTGCTGTGATCCTTGTCCGGGAAAAAGGAAGGCACTGCTCATATGTCTGGTATGTAAAAAAAGATTCCGCGTCTCAAGACGCGGAACAATTAGATACACAAAAAAGGCCGCTCAGAGACGGCCTAGTTTGCGGCAATCTTATTCTTCCAACGCGGGAAGGATTTCACGACCCCGATATGTGCCACAGTCCAGACACATGTGGTGGGAACGTTTCATCGCACCGCAGTTCGAGCAACGAACTAAGTGGAAAGATCGAATTGAATCGTGAGCACGCCGACGGTCGCGTCGGGCTTTAGAAATTCTGCGCTTCGGTACAGCACCCATTTGGTCATCCTCTCTCTACAAAATTTGGCGCGTTGCGCCCATACAAAAAATATGCGGCTAGCTTAGGCCGCGACTGGCAATTATAGCCTTCAGGAGATGTCTGTCAAGGTAAATTCAGCAAGATTTGTGGCGGTTTAATCGGCGGTGGGGGCTAACGGCCGTTCCCCGGTTTCTTGTTCCACCTGTACTTTCCGCATCCCATTGCGCACCACAGCCAGCGATCTCAGTAAATCTTCCTCTAGTTTGGTCAGCACTTCGATCACATAAACGTCGGCATCCGTGCGCAGCACTTCAGCATCGCGGCGCGAACGTTCCAGGATATTCTCTGCCCGCTGCTGCGCCGTCGCCATAATGGCGTCTCGCCTGACCAATTCAGAAGCTTCTTGTTTGGCCAGCTCACGAATTCTTTCCGCTTCTTCATGAGCCTGGGCCAGAATTCGGTCTTTCTCAGCTTCTACCCGATTCGCCCGCTTCACTTCTTCGGGGATTGCCACGCGCATTTGGTCAATAATGCTGTAAATGCGTTCTTCGTTTATAAGCAAATAAGCGCTTAAAGGCACATGGGAGCTTCCGTTTAATACTTCTTCCAATCTATCGACCAAATGTTGAATATCCATGATGTCTTACCCTCGATTTTTGCTCGCGGACTGCCCTTTTTTGCTGGGTATTATAATGGTTAGCTGCCTAGTCACGCAACGGCGGGGACTGATGGGCGCTGTTCGATTCGTCTAGCTCGCGGAAACGCGCATACAGCGCAACGGCCACATTCGGCGGAACCATACTGCTCACGTCTCCGCCAAGGGAGGCGATTTCTCGCACTGTGGTGCTGCTGAGGAAGGTGTGCTCTTCTCGCGTCAGCAAATTGACCGTCTCCAGGTTGGGCGCCATGCGTCGGTTAGCCAGGGCAAATCGAAACTCAAACTCGAAATCGGAAAAGACACGCAAGCCGCGCACGATAACCGGAATGCCCAGTTCTCGCGCCAAATCGACGGTTAATCCACTGAAAGGCACGGTCGTGATGTTGTGATCGTGTCCGTTCAGGTCTGCCAGGGCATCTTCAATCATTTTACGGCGTTCATCAACGGAAAACAGGACGGATTTGGACGGCCGTCTATGCTCATAGACCCCTACTACCAATTCGTCAAAAATCAGACCCGCTCGCCGCATCAGGTCTAAATGTCCATAATGCACCGGATCAAATGTGCCAGGATATAACCCACGTCTTTTCAAGATACGCTCCTCTTTTTAGATTGGCTCATTTTCCAAATCGGACCAATCTCGTCACTTGACAACTTCACACGCGCTGTTAACTAACGTCTCCCGCATGTTCCCAAAACGTATGCACCCGTTCAGCCAGCCAGCGATGTTGGGGATCTTCCAGATTCGGGTCGGCGTGGAAAAGCGTTTCCGCTTCTTCTCGCGCAATCGTCAACATTTCCATATCCAGCAATGAAGCAAGTTTGAGTTCCGGAATACCGCTCTGTCGCCGCCCAAAAAATTCGCCGGGACCGCGAATTTCCAGGTCTTTTTCTGCCAGCACAAAGCCATCGTTGGTTTGTTCCAGAGCGACCAAACGCTCTTCGGCTTCGGCCGATTCATTGTCGGCAATGAGGAGGCAGTAGGATTGATGCTCGCCGCGCCCCACACGCCCGCGAAACTGATGAAGCTGCGCCAGCCCATAACGGTTGGCTCCTTCGACAATCATGACGGTGCTGTTGGGCACGTCTACGCCAACCTCGATGACCGATGTGGCTACCAATATGTTCGTTTCGCCGGTGTAGAAAGCACGCATGGCTGCTTCTTTTTCGTCGGATTTGAGACGGCCGTGAATCAATCCCACGCGCAAATCCGGAAAAACTTCCGTCTGCAGCCGTTCGTGTTCGTCCACAGCCGCTTTGGCGTCGATCTTGTCCGATTCTTCTACCAGGGGATAAATCACATACGCCTGACGACCGGCCTTCACCTGCCGCCGCACAAAAGCATACGCCCGTTCCCGTTCACTGTTGCGCAGCCAGCGCGTCTTAATTTCCTGCCGCCCCGGCGGCATCTCGTCCAAAACCGACAAATCGAGATCGCCGTACAACGACAGGGCCAATGTGCGCGGAATCGGCGTCGCCGACATCACCAGGACGTGCGGGCTGGCTACGCCATCGCCGTTGGGAACCCCCTTGTCTCGCAGGGCCTGCCGCTGATCAACGCCAAATCGATGCTGCTCGTCAATGACTGTAAGCGCCAATTTGTGGAACTGCACGCCCGCCTGAATCAGGGCGTGGGTGCCAATGGCTACCTGGATTGTTCCGTCGGCTAACTCGGCGTAAATGCGCGCCTTTTCGGCCGCGGGCGTACTGCCGGTGAGCAGGCAGACGGCAATCCCCAGCGGCGACAACAATTTGTTCAGTCCTTGATAATGTTGTTCGGCCAGGATTTCTGTGGGGGCCATAAGCGCCGCCTGCGCGCCAGCTTGGGCCGCCATCAGCATGGCGACGGCCGCCACGACCGTCTTGCCCGACCCCACATCTCCTTGCAGCAGACGGTTCATGGGGATACTGCGGGTCACATCTTCGGCAATTTCGCCAATGACGCGCTGCTGAGCGCCGGTTAACGCGAACGGTAGGCTTTCGTAAAATGGGGCAAGCGCTTCGGCATCAAATTCCAGGGGCAGCCCAGGCTGCATTTGCCAATCTCGCCGGAACCCTTGCATACCCAATTGCAGCAAGAATAATTCATCAAATACCAGCCGCCGCCGCGCCTGATGCAGCGTTTCCTGGGTTTCTGGGAAATGGGTCTGATAAACAGCCTGGGGCAGCGGGTACAAATCCTGACGTTGGCGGATTTCGGCCGGAAGGGGTTCTGGTATGCGCGGCGCCCAATGAGAAACGGCCGCGCGCATAATATCGCGCATCCGGTTGCTGTTCAGGCCCTGTGTCAGCGGGTAAACCGGCACAATCCGGCGTGTCTTAAGCGGCTCCATCTCCAATGGTTCCCATTCTGGCGAATTAAACACCAGTCGGCCGAGGAATTGGTCAGTTTTGCCGCTGATCACTACCTGCATACCGGCTTTTAATTTTTCGGCCAGCCAGGGTTGGTTAAACCAGGTTGCCTGGACGGTTCCGCTGCCATCACTGATGATGGACTGCACCATGACCTGGTTCTCGCGCACGCGGCGGGAACGAGTTTCCCAAATGGTGCCGATGATGGTGACTTGTTCGTCGTAAACCAAATCTTTGATCGGCTTTAGAAGGGTGTAGTCGTCGTAGCGGCGAGGGAAGATGAAGAGGAGGTCCCACAGCGTTTGCGCGCCTAATTTTTCCAGCGCCTGGGCGATTTTGGGGCCAACGCCTTTGAGCGAAGTGGTGGGTTTCGCCAATCCGTCCGGGTCGGGATCGACTTGGGGAAGGGGCGCGGGGGTATACGGCCGTTGCCTGCCCCGTGCCTGTTCTTGAGCAGATTCTTGCTCTTCATCCGTCAATGAATCATCGTCGATTTCCAATTCTGGCGGCGGGGGAGCAGGCGGCGGGGGGGGCGGTGGTGTTTGTGTGCGCTGTGGCTTCTTTTTTGATGGCCGTGCCGCCGGCGCGGGGGCGGGCGTTGGTTCCACGCCCAGGCGGGTTTGCCGCCGCTGCAAGCTGTCTTGCAGCGAGACAATCACTTTTTGGCGCGCTTCGGGGCCGGGAAGACGGCCGTAATCCAACAGCACATCGGCCACCTGCTCCACCAGCGCCTGATCCAGTTCGTCAACGGCGTCGGCGCGGGCTTGCTCCACCCAAAACACGGCAAACTGGCGGATACCGCCGACGACAGCCTTATTCTGATACCCCTGCTGCGCTTCTAAATCCAATACTCGTTTCAGTCGATTAAATGATCGTGTCATATTGCTTTTTCATCTTGTGCCGAGATAGAGGCAAATCCCACTGCGCCCAATCCCAAATGTGTGCCAATGGCCGGCGTAATGCCCATCACAAGCGGGGGGTGGGCTGTATTAAAAATGCCTTCGGTCATTTGGCGTAGCTCTTCGACGGCGTCAGGCGCATTCACATGAATGAACGCCAACCGCTCAAACGGGCCAATTTGCTGCACCATCTCAATGGTTTGGCTGAGCGCTTTTTTGCGCGTGCGGATTTTGGCGACTACAGAAACTTCGCCTTGCCGGATCATCATGACCGGTTTGATTTGCAGCAATGTGCCCAGGCCAAACTGCGCCCAATTTACGCGCCCGCTGCGGCGCAGAGCTTCCAGGGAGTCGATCATGCCGAATACCCGGGTACGCCGCGCCCACGTTTGCAGCATCGCCACAATTTCCGCCGCTGAATGACCGGCGGCGGCGGCTTCGGCGGCGGCAAGGACTTGCAGCCCGCTGCCCATGGTGATCTGTTCCGAATCAAAGACGGTGACTTTGGCTTCGGACGCCTCTGCGCCAAGTCGAGCTGCATTATAGGTGGCGCTGATGCTGGAGGCAATGTGAATCGAGATGATCTCGGTTGCTCCTGCGGCGGCTAATTCGTCGTAGACGGCCGTAAACATCCCTGTCGCCGGCGCAGCTGTGGTTGGATACACCGGGTAATTGGGCAAGTTCCGGTAAAATTCCTCGCGGGAAATGTCTACACCTTCGCGGAAACTGGTCTCGCCAACGTTGATGTATACCGGCACAATCGTAATACCCAATGTTTGCGCCAGATGTTCCGGCACATCACAGGCGCTGTCGGCAACGATTTTTACGGTCATGGGTGGGTTTCCTTTATTCAGCGCCCAAAATGTAAAAATAATGGGCTTGTCCCCCCGGCAGTATTTCTATTTCGGCGTCCGGGTACAACGCCTGAATTTGTCCGACGACCTCATTGGCTTCTGGTTCGGTGACGTCGTGGCCGTAGTAAAGGGAGAGCAGTTCGCGTTCGTCCATTTCCATGGCGACCAACACCTGCGCCAGCACGCCGGGCAAATCGGGACCAGAGGCGCAGAGACGGCCGTTTACCAGCCCAATAATCTCCCCTTCATTTACTTCCACATCGTCCAACGTTACCGAACGAATGGCGCGGGTGATTTCGCCGGTAGCGACATGGCGAATCGATTCGGCCATGGCGCTGGCTATTTCATCCAGATCGCCGTCCGGGTTGTGGTGCAGCATGGCGTTGAAGCCCTGGGGAATGGTGCGCGTGGCAACCACACGCACATGCTTCGGGCTTAAGTCACGCGCGGCCTCCGAGGCTAAAAATATGTTTTTGTTGTTGGGCAAAATAATGATTTTATCGGTGGGCACATCTTGTATGGCCTGAAAAATCTCTTCCGTGCTGGGGTTATTGGTTTGGCCGCCATGAACGACGTAGGCCACGCCCAGGCTTTGGAAAATGCTGGACAACCCGCTGCCGGGCGAAACGGCGATCACGCCAATTTGTCCTGGCTCTACGTTTACGGGTGTTAGCTGGGGCGAGCTGCCGTTGCCAGAAACGGCCGTGCCCTGTTCGCCGATAATTTCTTCCATTTGCAGCTGCATGTTTTCCACCACCACGTCTGTAATGCGCCCCAGGCTGATGCCATAACTTAATGGTTCGCCCGGGTTTTTAACGTGAATGTGGACCTTGATAGTCGTTTCGTCGCCGACAACTACCGTCGAATCGCCCATGGCGTCGATGCGCTGCCGGACTTCTTCGACATTCAGGTTTTGCCCCATCAGGATAAACTGCACATCATAAGGATTTTCGAGTTCGCCGCCTTCTGGCACAGCGAAGGCTTGCGCCGGGGCGGCCGTTATGGCAACGGCCGTTGCCTGAACTGGCTCCAGCGACAATTCACCTTTGGCATACCGCAGCATCCCCTCAAAAATATATACCAATCCCTGCCCCCCTGAATCGACCACGCCTGCCTGTTTGAGCACCGGCAGCAGTTCCGGCGTTCGCTCCAACGCCTGTTCGCAGCGCTCCAGCACCCGCGCCAATAAAAAGCGCAAATCTTTGGTGATGAGTACCGCGCTGGCTGCTTCTTCCGCTCCGGCCCGGATAACGGTGAGAATCGTGCCTTCCACCGGCTTCATCACCCCGCCGTAAGCCGTATTGGCCGCTTGCTGAAATGCATCTGCCAGATCATCGGCGTTGAAGGTTTCTTTTCCCTTCAACGATTTGGCCAGGCCGCGCCATATCTGGCTTAAAATAACGCCGGAATTGCCTCGCGCACCCATCAGCGCCCCATAAGACAAATCGCCAGCCATTTTGCCAACATTTGTGGTGGTACTATTTTGCACCTGCTTATACGCAGAACGCATGGTTAACAACATGTTTGTCCCGGTATCTCCGTCTGGGACCGGGAACACGTTGAGGGCATTCACCTTTTCTTGGTTATGGTCAAGCCAGAGCATGCCGGCATGAGCCAATTTCAGCAGTTGTTGTCCGTTGCACTGCAACCATTTACGGTCTATGGGTGGTGCGTCGGAAGAACTGTTTTGCGTCACTATCCTCTTCCTCCAGAATGGCGTGTTGGTGCAGGCTGCTGCCAGAAGGGCAGACGGCCGTTGGCAACCGATTAGCTGGGGTGAACGGCCGTTCGCCCCATGCTCATTTATTTATCCCGTGTCATCCGTAATCCCTGAACATACACATTGACATCCCGAACCGGCAGGCCAATGGCTTTCTCTACATGATACTTCACTGTGTTTTGAATACTCTCAGCCACTGTGCGAATGCGCACGCCATATTCGACAATCACGTATACATCTATCACGATTTCTTCATTTTCAATAAAAATTTCAATGCCCCGACGGCCACCATCCCAGGCCAGCACATGGGCAATGCCATTTACCAGATTTTTACTGGCCATCCCTACCACGCCATAACATTGATTCACAGCCTGGTTGGCAATGGTTGCAATGGTAGCGGTAGAAATATCAATTGTTCCGATCGGTTCATCTTTCGTAGGCATGCTCACTCCTGATTGATGTACCCGGCGATGCAAAACGCGGCCCAGATTGCTCCAACTACCCGAGCAATCTACTAGACCGCCGGTCTAAAAACAAATCATTCCAGGCCCAAATAGATCGCCTTGCACAAAAAAAACAGTTTGTTTATAATCTTTGCTCGTTCATTATGAATCTGAGCGACCTTTCGTGGTCGCTTTTACTTTGTCCGGGTGAGGTGAAATTATGGCTAAATGTGAAATTTGTGGCAAGAAGCCGATGTCTGGTAACAATCGCAGCTTTTCTGAACGGAAGACGAAACGGCAGTTTAAGCCGAATGTTCAACGTGTAAGCTTTCAGGATGACGGCCGTAAAGTGCGGATGTATGTTTGTACTCGCTGCTTGAAGACCCAAGCTAAAAGCTAATCAGCTTTCTGTACTAGACTAGACAGATAAGCCAGCCTTTGGGCTGGCTTTTTCTTTTTAAACTGCTTGTTTTGCTCCTGTCGCCGTATGACTGCGCCAGTGAGCAAAATCATCCTGACTATCATATCCCATAGTGTGGAATTCGGGAAATGGCGGCTGGTGGCCGTCAAAGATCAAGGGCGGTTTGTTTGAGGTAGGCGGCTGGTTAAAACCGATCTGGCTCCGGCCTGAAGCAACGCCAGGCGCACGGCCGTTTCCACCTCATCCGACACCAGCGCAATCATATTTCCCCCGCGCCCTGCGCCGCTCAGTTTTGCGCCCAATGCGCCGGCCGCTCTGGCAGCTAAAACCAAACCGTCTAATTCCCGCGACGAAACAGTCATCTGTTGCAGCAGGTGATGATTTTCGTCCATCAAGCGGCCCACCTGAGACACATCGCCGGTTTCAATCGCCTGGCGCGCCTTGCGGGCGATCCGGCCGCAGCCATCAAAAATCGCTTCAAAACGCGCCGGATCCGCCTGCCATTGGCGGCGCACATCGCCAACCACCGTTTTGGTGCTGCTGCTTTGGCCGGTATCGGCCACCAGCAAGATCAATGGCTCGGCGACGGCGAAGGGTTCGATGCGGTTCTGCGGCTGCTGGCGCACAAAATAAACCGGTTTTTCATAGGCTACGACGGTGTTGTCGATGCCGCTGGGCGTGCCATGATGAATTTTTTCGATCTCATACGTCAGGTTGGACACCCAGTCGTCGCTAGAAAGGTGCGACAACCCTAAGTGCAGGGCCAGGGCGCGAATGACGGCCGCAGTGATGGCCGCGCCGCTGCCCAATCCGCTGGCAATGGGAATCTGGCTGGTGACCGTAATGGTCAGGTCTGGCAAGCGCGGTAGGTGGGCCGCAGCTTGCATCTGCCGCACCACAGCGGCGACGGGATCGTCGGCGGCGGCTTCGTCTAGCTGAATGTCTGTGCCCAGGTCGGCGGCCAACAAACGGATGCCGGGGGACGGGCTGTCTTCGACAACGGCCGTCGCCCGTAGTTGAGAAACCGGGGCCGCAATAGCCGGACGGCCGTAAACAACGGCATGTTCGCCAAACAAAATAATCTTGCCGGGAGCGGTTGCGCAGGTCATGGGTGGGGAATCGTTATTTCAGCAAATAGAGGGCCGTAAATACCATTGCTCCATACAACAGCAAAGTCACTTGCATCGGCCGATCGCGGAGTAAAATTTCCTCCGGCGCGCCGCCCTCATGCCGCACATGAATCAGATAGAGATAGCGGAAGATGCCGTATAGTACAAATGGAATGGTCAGCATCATCAGATGATTAGCCGGTAAACCTTCCGCCAAAAAGGTGTATAGGCTGTAGGCCGCCACGGCGCTGGTTGTGACGATCATCAACAGCAGGTCGATGAGTTCCAGGTTGTACTCTTCCAGGCTGGAACGATGACTGCCGGCGCCTTCGCCCAACAGCACCAATTCGTGCCGCCGTTTGCCCAAGATCATAAACAAGGCGAGAAAACCGCCGAACACGTACAGCCAGGGCGAAAAACGCTGGACATCAATCACCACCACACCGGCGGCAATACGCAAGATAAACCCAAAGGAAACGACGAATACGTCGAGCAAAACCACATTTTTGAGATAAAACGTGTACGCTATCTGGATGCCCAGATAAGCCAGCAATATCCACCCCAGGGCCGGGGACAGCAAAAAACCGGCGGCCAAACTGCCCACGGCAAATAAAACGACGGTGAAGATAGCAATGGTCGGGCTGAGCAATCCGGCGGCCAACGGCCGTTTGCGCTTTACGGGGTGCTGCCGGTCACTTTCGATGTCGCTCAGATCGTTCATGATATAAACGGCGCTGGACATCAGACACAAAAGCACAAAAGCGGCCAGGGTGTTTAGCACGCTGGTCAGGTTGGTGATCTGACCATCAAAAAAGAGGGCGACAAAGACAAATACGTTTTTGGTCCACTGGCGTGGACGCATGGTTTTCAACAAGCCAACGAGCACGGCCGTTCTCCTGGTCTACAGCATAAATTGTAACTATATTCAGGTTTCTCCAGCAAGACCCTAAGGGTTTAAGTTCCAAATGGTCTAACTGCTCAAGAGCAAACCCGTAGGGTCTAAATTAATAAAAGCCTGGGGAGTGTAACGCACGCAGGAATAGGGGGCAAGATGGTCAATTCTATAAGCCGTAATCCGCTCTGGGATTACGGCTTACCAATGCGCTATCACTTTCGCGGCGTGCGCGCGCGCCGGGGCTTCACGCCGCCACGATAACTGGGCGCTTCTATGAGGAAAAAGGTACAGCGACTGCCATCCAACATGCGCGTCGCCAGCCGTGGGTCAATTTCATCCACCGGAGTTGCGGTTGTGATCACGGTAGGCAGGCGAGCGGTATACCGGTAATTGAATAGTTGATACAACTTCTCTCTGGCCCAGGCGGTGGCGCTCTCTGTGCCCAAATCATCCAGCACAAGCAGCGGCGCTTTCTTGATCTCATCAAACCGCTTGTCCAGGCGCATGCCGCTAGCCGGATTAAACGTCGCCCGCAGATGATCCAGCAAATCGGGCACAACGATAAACAAGACCGGCTCCCCCTGATTGGCCACGTAATTGGCGATAGCCGCGGCCAGGTGCGTCTTACCGTTGCCGTATCCCACGCTGTTCAACACCAACCAATCGGCCGGCTCGGCCGCAAATTCGCGGGCTGTCTCATAGGCGCGGCGTAGATTCTCTGCCTGCGCGCGCGGCAATTCTCGCTCACGCAAGTCGAACCGTTCAAATACCTGATCGCTGTGTAAACTTAAGGTAGAAAGTTCCGACTGTTCCTGATCGACGCCCGTATGGCGAAAATCCGGGGCCATAATAGGCACGATACGCACCAAGCCCAGGTCCATCATCCGCGAGCGAATGCGAATTTCGATGGCGTCCAATTCTTCGTTGGTGGTGATGATGGTAGCCAGGCGGGCATTGTAGCGATGGTTAAATATTTGGTAGAGCTTTTCCTGTGCCCATTCCGTGTTGCTTTGCGTGCCCAAGTCGTCCAGGATGAGCAGGGGAGCGTTACGCACCTGCTCGAATCGCTGGTCGTAGCTTGTATCGGAGGCTGGGCTGTATGTCGAGCGAAGGTGATCTAGCAAATCTGGCGTATTTACAAACAGAACGGGGTGGCCCATGCTGAGGCGGTGGTTGGCAACGGCTGCCGCCAGGTGGGTTTTGCCGCAGCCATAACCGCCTTTGAGTAACAGCCAACCCTGCGGGTTTTTCGCATAATCTAGCGCCGTATCGTAAGCCATGCGCAAATTACGCTGTTTGTCGGGTGTGAGGCCGTGTCCATCCGGTAGGAAAGAGTCGAAGGTGCATTCTTTTAACATGCCGATTTGGCTGACGCGCTGCAAGGTTTCCTGGCGGGCCATTTCTTGCTCTATAGCGCGGCAGGAGCAGACGACGGCGCGGCCAAAACTGGGATGTGTAGCCGGGACGTTGGGAACGACGTAGCCCAAGCCATCACAGTGGGGGCAGTCGGCTTTGCCCAGGCCAGCTTGTTCCTGGGTGGGCACGGCCGTTTCAACGTTTGATGATGTCGCGGTATTCATCGGGGATTGGTTGGCGTAGCTCTTTTTGAGTATCTCGGCGGCCTGTTCCATCTTGTTTTCCTTCTTGTCGCCATCGTTCGAGAATGGTCAGAATGTAGCGCCATTTGCGCACATTGTTTTCGACGGCGAGTTCTATGGCTTCTTCTAGCCAGCGGGGTGGATAGGTTTGCTCGGCGTCCCGCAGTTCGTCGGCGATGATAGGCGTGAGGGGGCCGATATTTTGTTCGTACAGGATGAAGACATTGGGCCGCTCGACGAGTAAGGTAATGGGTTCGTCTTCATCCGGATTAGGCCGCCATTCGCCGCGCGTGATGCCCTCTACGGCCGTGCGTCCCTTCTCCGTGTTCAAAAAATATAGGTCCATTTTGCCATCGGCGCTTTCGATGTTGATGTGCAGGAAAGTGCCGCGCGCCACGGCCCGTTCAAGGCCATCCAACAGCGCCTCAGAGGCCAATTTCAGGGTGGGACCAAGTCCTTTCACAAATTCGGTGTCGTTGATGAAATCGGCCAGACGCAGGTAACGAACCTGGCCTTCGCGTTGCGACAATGCCCAAAAGGCATAGATTGTCACTTTTAGCTCGGCCATGTTGTCGATGATGGGCAGTAAATCGCTAAAAAAGAGATTGGGCACCTGAGTCAGGCGCATTTTGCCATCAGGGAAACCGGGGAAACCTTTCATAATTGTCAATTTTTAATGGTCAACGGTCAATTGTCAACTTTACTCATTGGCAATTGACCATTGGCGGTTAGCGGTTGGCCGATTGGCGGTTGTTACAGGTTGATTTCCTGGCGCTGGAGGTTGCGGAAGGTGGCAAGTTTGCCGTGCCAGTAGAGGTCGATGGTGCCGGTGGGGCCGTTGCGGTGTTTGGCGATGTTTAGTTCGGCGATATTAGGGCGTTCGGTGGTGTCGGGGTTGTAGTATTCATCGCGGTAGATGAACATGACGATATCGGCGTCTTGCTCAATGCTGCCGCTGTCGCGGAGATCGGAGAGTAACGGCCGTTTCTCCTGTCTTTGTTCGACGGCGCGGCTTAACTGCGCAGCGGCAATCACCGGCACGTTCAGCTCGCGGGCCAATCCTTTTAACCCGCGTGAAATCTCGCTGATCTCCTGGACGCGATTGTTCGTGGCCCGCTCGGCCTGCATAAGCTGCAAATAGTCGATCATGACCAGGTCTAATCCATGCTCGGCATAAAGCCGGCGGCACTTTGTGCGCAGTTGGTTGGGTGAAATAGATGGCGTGTCGTCGATGAAAATGCGCGTTTCAGACAAGCGGCCGACCGCTTCCATGAAGATAGGCATTTCATGCTCGGCCAGTTGGCCGCGCCGCAGCCGCTGCGAGTCGATGCGCGTTTCGGCGGCGATCATCCGCTGCACCAACTGTTCGCCGGACATTTCCAGGTTGAACATGGCGATGCGCTTGCCGTATTTGTTGGCGGCCGTCAGGGCGATGGCGTTTTGCAGCGATGTTTTACCCATGCCAGGCCGGGCCGCGACGATGATCAGATCAGATTTATTCAGGCCGCCCAACAGACGATCTAGTTCGGTAAAGCCGGTGGGGATGCCTACAAAATCTTCGCCGCGCTCGCGCAGCTCTTGAATGCGGTCCAGGTATTCGCCGGCAATCTGCCGAATTGGGACCAGATCGCGGGTAGTGCGTTCTTCGCTGATGGAGAAGAGGGTTTGCTCGGAGCGGTCGATGACGACGTTGATATCTTCTTTTTCGTCGTAGGCCAGGTTGGCAATGGCGCTGGCGGCGGAAACCAGTTTGCGGCGGATGGCGGCGGCTTCTACGAGACGGCCGTAATTCGGCGCATTAATCGCCGTCGGCACCATATTGATGAGGTTAATAACGTACGCCTCACCGCCGATGTCTTCCAACTGCTCCAGGCGGCGCAGTTCTTCTGTCAGCGTGATCAAGTCAACCGGTTCGCGCCGGTCGCTCAGGCGCAAGATCGCTTCATAAATCCACCGGTTTTGCGTGCGGTAAAAGGCATCCGGGCGCAAAAAACTATTCACTTCAAAAAGGGCGTCCGGGTCGATAAGCAAAGAACCCAGCAGCGCCTCTTCTGCTTCTATACTATGGGGAGGGAGCCGTTCACCGGTTGCGTTCATAAGGTATCAGGTTTCTCTGCAAAGACCCTAGGGGTTTAGGAGTCAAAAGGTCTACACCCTCAAGGGCAAACCCTTAGGGTCTTGTTTAGATACAAATGGAAAACGTGAAACATAAGCAGACTCATGTTTCACGTTTTGGTCGAAAGGTGTCGTTGCTGGGAGGACGATTTTTGTTATTCGTCAAAATCGTCGAAGTCTAATGTATCGACAAAATCTGAAAAAATATCCAGGGTTTCTTCTTCCGCTGCGGCCGGGGCCGGCGGTTCGGGTTGTTGAATATCGGCTTCGGGTAAAACACCGGCCTGTTCCATCACGTCATCATTGATAAAAATAGGCACTTTTACCCGTACGGCCAAGGCGATTGCGTCGGAGGAGCGACAGTCCACCTCCGTCAAGTCCCCTTCTTTATCAATAAACAGGCTGGCGTGGAAAACGCCATCTTGTAAGGCGCGGATTAAGACATGGGAAACGCGGCCCCCCATTTCTGTAATGACATTTTTCAGAAGGTCATGGGTAACGGGTCTGGCTACTTTGACGTCTTGTAATTCTATGGTAATGGCATCTGCTTCACAGGGTCCGATCCAAATTGGGAGCTGGCGATCGTTATCCAGCTCTTTTAGGAGGACGATGCGGTGTTGGGAAACGAGGCTGATGCGGATGCTCTCAATTACGACTTCGATCATTAAATATCCCTCTGCTTTGGTTTGGTTCTGTTTTCCAAACCTGCTGTGCCTTTAAGTAGGCAAATCTACGCCGAAGGCTCAGGTTTATGCTGGGGGCATTGTAGCACAAAAGGCAAAATGCTTCACCAAATGTACTGCGGCTAATTTGTAAGGATCCAATCCTGTCCGCGCAGCACCATGTTGAATCTTTTTAGATTTGTTGTGTTGGTTTTGGTAACGAGCAGGTCGGCCTGATCGCCATTTAAGGTAATACGTTGGACTTCGTATCCTTCAGCCGCAGCCAGACGGACGATGTTGAGGTAGTTTGTGGCCAATGGGTCGAGAAAGGCGCCATCGTTGTCCAGTACGCGGGTGATGCTGTCCAGGATGACGTTGGCCCGGTTGTAGTTACCTGCGCGTAGGGCGTCGTCGGTGGAAGCAAGCATGGCTTCCAGGGTAACATTTACTTCGGCGTGGGAACGTCGGGTCAGGTCGGCGGGGTTGCCTTTTTCTTCGACATCTTCGGGGTAGGGGAGCCAGGCGGTGAGGAAGTAGGCGGTGGGATCGTAGTGTGTCTGGTAGCGGCGCATGACGTCGTAGTAGCGGATGGTGGTGGCGAGATCGGTTACGGCCGTTTCTGGCAGTTCTAGTCCCATCAGATACCCTTGCCACTGGGCTTCCATATCGGCCAACGATTTATCGTAGTAACGCTGAAGGTTTAAATCCAAGGCTGCCGACGGCGTGGGCGCATCGTCCATGTTGACGTCGGTATAAAATTCGCGGAATCGTGTCCAGCCATAGGTGTTGATGAGGTATTCTACAAATCCACCGGCTTCCAGGTAGCCAATTTCATGTTGCACCGGATAAAAATCGTCGGCCAAAGCGGTTAAGGGCACGTATTGACCAATGGATACAAGGGCGGCGTTACGCAGGTTCAGGTCTTCGGATTTGTAGTGCCCGCCGGTGGCCCACACGGCCACGCCTTCGGCCAGTATGGCGATGCGCTGCGGGGCAAATTGGCGGTCGATAACGTGGACGCTTTCGTGGACCAGAGTTTCGTAGAGGCCCTGGCCGTTATACGGCCGGTCTAAATAAGAAATGACGATAGCTGAACCGGCGTAACCACCCTGACCGAGTACGCGGTCAACGAAATAGATTTCTATTTTTTGCTGGAGGGGTTCATCCAGGCGGGTGGCGGCTTCGGCGGTGGCGGCTTCCAGGGTGGCGAGAAGTTGGGGCAAATCGCGGTGGGCGGCTGTGCCGGTGACGACATGCACGCGGCAGCAGTTATTTTCTGAGGTGACCCAGGCGGCGTTTACTTCTGCGGCGCTGCGAACCGTGATGGGCTGGACGGTAACGGCCGTTACCAACCGATTGTTGTCGGGATTCTCATCGCCTGCTTGAATTCGGTCGTCTCGATCTAAAACAATCTCTAATTGGTGTTCGCCCGTTTGCCCGGTGGTGTCCCACGCCCACTCAAAGAGGGCTTCGGGCCGGGAAGCTAAATTGCGCCAGACCAGGCCACTGTTGGTGAGGTCACGGCCGTCTAGCAACACGTGTACCGAAACGGCCTGCCAATCCACCGTCGAAGGCACGGTGGGAATCACCTGGATGGTCGCCAAATCACCGTCTACCAGATAAGGGATAGGGTAGAGAAATAATTCGTCGGACGTAACAGACAGGTCTGTCGCCCCGTCTGCCTCAGTTGTGGAGAGTTGGGCAGGTGTCTGGGTGGGGGGGGTGTCTGCCGGCTGCGTCGTGGGAGTTGGCGGAATGGGCGAAGGGGTTATCGCCTGGGGCTGAAGGATGGCGGTGGCGGTGGGAACGGCCGTATCAATTGGAACGGCCGTATCTGTTGGCAGCGCCGCATCAATAACCTGACAACCAGGCAGAAAAAACAACCAGAAAAAGATAAGGAAAAGCGTTTTTCGTTTCAAATTCAAGTCCCCAACCCACAAATCATTGAAGTGAACCTATATCATAAGCATACAAACAAGAGAAAAAGGTATCAAGGTTGTATTCCTAACATTCATATAAATCACAGGTTTTTACCAAATGTGGTGGTGAAAAATATCACAAAGACTTGATTTAACAGGCCAATTTCAGGTATCCTATACCGCATGTGTTTGGCGGCAGGCGTGGCGGCAATCGGGTCATTTGTTCCACAAATGCACATTATCTTAACAAACGCGTATACCAGCCATGCACTTAAAAAGCCTGCGTTCCAAAGCCAGGGCGTGTAAACATATCGTTGTATCGTTGTCTAAAAAATTCTATAGAAGAAAGCAAAATACTATATCCGATCGATCGCCGGGTAATTTTGTGTTCCCGTAACGCCCTTGCTCATTTAGTCCAGTCATTAAGGCTGCATTGAGGAGTACAATGTTCCAGTTTCCATCTCCCCCCGACACACTGGTCACGCGGCAAGTGGAATGCGTTTGCTGCCGAGAGTTATTCACTGTTTCCGAAGACGTCGTTAACCTAACTCCCGGCTTGTCCGAGTTTTGGCGGATGTCTCCAGATCAATATACCGACATCCGGCAGCGATTTGATCCCCGTATTGCCCGCAAGCCCATCATTCCCGAAACACGCACCGAACCACAATCCCAGCCGCAACCCATTTTGCACCAGAGACGCAGCCAACGCGCCCACATCAACTGCCCGCGCTGTGGGGCAGATAATCGTAATTGGGTGCATATCATTTCTCCACCCATTTTTTCGCCTGCTTTTGGACTTGACAGGGTATGGGCAAGATTTCCAACGGCCGTTTGGGGACTTATTGCCGCCTTCATCATCATCTGTGCTGGTGTACTTTTGGCTTCTCAGACCAGTCAATCGCGGTCGCAAACTGTGCTGCTGCTTATTTTTGCCGTCATCGGCGCAGTAATCTCCTTCTTCGTTATCACCGGCATGTGGCAAGCACAGCGCATCTTCAACCTGGAACAAATACACAACCGATCTCGTTTCCTTTCCCCCACACTCAACGTCGGGCTAACCATCTTTTTGATCCTGGTTGTCTTCTTGCCGTTGTTCATTTACTTTCTCATGCCCGCCGTTATAAACAAACTTAAACCCACGCCAGCCCTGGAAGACAGGATCGATACCGTTCTGGTATCGCTGGCGCCTACCATGTTCAATGCTTCGTCACAAGACCAAATTTTATTAGACAATGCAACGTTTACTTTGCAAGCAATCCTGGACGAAAATCAGTTCGACTGCCAGTCGGCCTCCTTTTCTGCCATGATTACGACTCTGGAAGCGATGCTTTCCAGCAACAGCAGCAGCGCCTATGACCTGCTGCTGCTGCAAGCCATCAACGACTTACGCGCCCTGCGCGACTCCGGCCCAGAATGCCGCCCAGAGCTGCTGCAAACGGCCGTCACCAGCCTCCAGGCGCTGCTAAACACTTGTGGCGTGGGGGGAAGACCCCCATTGGTCGTGGTAACGCCCACGCCTCCCATCACAACATTGCCCGGAACCGGCAAAGGCGTGACCAACAAGCTGGCCCCCGCCAAAATAACCGAAGCGCCAAAAGCCCAAACAACCACCTTCTGGCCCTGTAATTTCTCGCTGCTTTCCGGCATGATTTTTCAATTGAAAGCCTTGCAAGAAGCGCCGCCCCTCGCTTCTTCGTATGACAAGGCCCGGCACGCCCTGGAAGGCAGCCGCTGGCTGGCGCTCACGTCCAAAAATCGGGCGGAATTAGACCTGATTAGCAAACAAGTGGGCATATTTGAAAAGGTGATATCGGGCAGTTCGGCCGGAAACGGCCGTGCCAGCAACCTGACGGCCGTGCGTATCTGGGTTCTGGTTGTTGGCGCATCCAATATCGTGGCCACGGCCCTGGCCATGGTCGCCGTGAATGGGTTCATCGGTGAGATCAACCGCCACCTGCCCCGCCCCATCGGCGACAGCCTCGCCAACATGACCAAAGTCGCCATCCGCGATCTGCGCCATGCGCTGAACATTCCCGACGAATCTCTGGAACAGATCGCCTGGACCCACGTCAATCGTAACGACGATGGCGGCATCGATCTCAAAGGCGTCTTTTTGCCGCCAATTCCCCCAGGCTCCGAGCCGGACTCGGCTTATGTCCGAACCCAGTGTTACGCAGTTTGCACCGATTACTGGGCCAGAATCATCCACGCCGACGTTCAGTTTTGCCGCATTCCCAAACTGTCCGTCTACCCCGGCGGGCATGGCGCGCGGGGCAGAGAGCAAAGTCAGCTAGAAGCGTTTGAAAATCCGGATGAAATTCAAGAATTGTTCCGCCGCCGCCCAATTCAGCCCCTGGAAGACTCCGCTACCAATGGCCCGCAGGCGCAGCGGCTGGCTACCAGGAACACAAGTCATGAATCACGAATCTGATAAAGAATACGGCCGTTACCCCACCGACACCGAAGTTTTCACCCTGACAGAAATGGAGAAGGAACAATTTGGCCGCATGTTGTGCCAAAACTTCAACCGCCTGGAACTACGAGACCTGGCCGCAGGCATTGGCCTCCGGCTCAAGGAACCCGCCAACCCCGTCGACCGCGACCTGGCTCGTGAACTCCTCCAGGAGGCCGAAACAGCCAACCGACTGCGAGATCTCGTCGACGAATGTTACGATCTTCGCCCTGGCCCGCGCTGGTCGAAGTTTTCCTAAACCGATTCGACCCGAGAGCGCAAAATTGGCGCAGGTTAACCAGCCGCTATACACGCCTGCCCAAAATCGCGGTATAATTTTCCCCTGACATAAATCATTTGGCCCCAGAAACCAAATTTGACAACCCAATCCCCACGCGATAGGAGAAAAATCATCATGGCATATGCAAATATAAAAGTTCCCGCAGGTGAAAAAATCACTTTTGAAAATGGTACCTTAACCGTGCCCGCCAACCCCATCGTCGCTTTCATCGAAGGCGACGGCATTGGCGTAGACATTACGCCCGCTTCCTTATTAGTTCTGGACGCGGCCGTCGAAAAGGCTTACGGCGGCCAACGCAAAATCGCCTGGATGGAAATCTATTCCGGCGAAAAAGCGGCCGCCCTCTACGACGGCAACTTTATGCCCGAAGAGACCTTCGAAGCCATGCGCGAGTTTGTCGTCGGCATCAAAGGCCCCCTCACCACCCCCATCGGCGGCGGTTTCCGCAGTCTAAATGTAACCTTGCGCCAGGTGCTGGACCTGTATGCCTGCGTGCGCCCCGTGCGCTGGATTCCCGGCACGCCCAGCCCCGTGCGTGAACCGGACAAAATGGACATCATCATCTTCCGTGAAAATACAGAGGATGTCTATTCCGGTATTGAATGGCAGGCCGAAACCAACGAAGCCAATGCCATCATCAAATATATTAACGAAGAACTGGGCAAAAACATCCGTGCCGGTTCGGCCATCGGCATTAAGCCGGTGAGTGAATTTGGGACCAAGCGGCTGGTGCGTCAGGCCATTCAATACGCCATCGATCACGGCCGTCCCAGCGTCACCCTCGTCCACAAAGGCAACATCATGAAATTCACCGAAGGCGCTTTCCGCGATTGGGGCTACGAACTGGCCCGCGACGAATTTGGCGCCGAACTGCTGGACGGCGGTCCCTGGGAAATCCTCAAAAATCCCAAAACCGGCGCCGACATCATCATCAAAGACGTCATCGCCGACAACATGCTGCAACAATTACTCACCCGCACGGCCGATTACGACGTCATCGCCACCCTGAACCTGAACGGCGACTACATGAGCGACGCTGCCGCGGCTCAGGTGGGCGGTTTGGGCATGGCCCCCGGCGGCAACATCGGCGACGGCGTGGCCCTGTTTGAAGCCACCCACGGCACGGCGCCCAAATACGCCGGCAAAGACATGGTCAACCCTGGCAGCCTCATCCTCTCCGGCGTGATGATGCTGGAATACATGGGCTGGCAAGAAGCGGCCGACATGGTTGTCAGCGCCACCACGCAAACCATCCTCAACAAAACCGTCACCTATGATCTGCATCGGCAGATTGAAGGCGCGACGAAGGTGAGCTGCTCAGAATTTGCCAAAGCGATTGTCGCCAATATGGGCTAGGAACTCCTGATGGGCCACGCATGATCATGTGAAGCCAACGGCCGTTTTCCGACCGTTGGCTTTTTTCTTAAACCAATGGACCAGAACCTTCCACCCAAACTCCTCACCATCGCCGGATCAGACAGCGGCGGCGCAGCCGGGCTGCAAGCCGACTTGCGTGCCTGGGCTGTGCTGGGCGCTTACGGCCTGAGCGTGATCACGGCCGTTACCGCCCAAAACTCCCTCGCCGTCCACGCCATCCAATTCATGCCGCCCGATCTGATCGCCGCGCAGCTAGAATCTGTTCTCAGCGATTACGGCGCAGACGCCGCCAAAACCGGCTTCTTGGGCCGTGTGGCCGCCATCGAAGCCGTGGCCGACAGCCTGCGCCGCTTCGCCGTGCCCCATCTCGTCGTCGATCCGGTGCTGGTGAACCACCAAGGAGCGGCCATGTTCGACACGGCCGTCACCGCCGCCTACCTCGCCCACCTCCTGCCCCTGGCCGGCCTGCTCACCCCCAACCCGGCGGAAGCCGCCCTGCTGCTCAACATGGACATCCGCTGCCTGGCCGATGGCGAAACGGCCGTGCGCCGCCTGCATACCCTCGGCCCTAAAACCATCCTGCTCAAACGCATTCCCGCCGGCGGCCGTCTGGTCGATTTGTTCTTCGACGGCGCCATTTGCCACCGGCTGCCCACCGCCAAAATCGAAACCGCCAATACTCACGGCTCCGGCGACGTTTTTTCGGCGGCCGTATGCGCCCATCTGGCGCGTGGTGACGGGATGGAAACGGCCGTGCGCCAGGCCCAAACCTTCACCGCCAACGCCATCCAAAACAGCGCCCATTGGCCGTTCTGCGCAGGTCATGGTCCTGTCTGGCCACATGCTTGACGGCATAAAAATTTTTGATACTCTGTACGTTCAAAATGTTTTGAACGCAGGGGATTTTCATGAACGAGAAACTGATCGCCGTCAATGACAGCACAATTGCCGGAATCGGCCGCCTGGCCCGCTACTTTGGCTTCGCCGAAGTGATGGGCCGCCTGTTTGGCACCCTACTGATGAGTCCAGAACCTATGTCGCTCGACGATCTGGCCGCCCAACTGGAAATCAGCAAAGGGTCTGTCAGCATGAATATGCGCGCCCTGGAGCGCTGGGGCATGGCCAAAGAGGTGTGGATGCGCGGCGACCGCAAAAAATATTACGCCGCCGAACACGATCTCTGGCAGGTGATCCGCAACGTCCTCAGCAGCCGCGAGCGGCGCGAAGTGGAACTGGCCCTGCAAGTGCTGGGCAACAGCGTAGAAAAGCTGCAATCGGCCGGTGATGAACTTTCCCCCGCCGACCGGCAGTTGGCCGAATTTTACCTGGAGCGCATTGCCGATTTACAAGCCTTTTTCACAGTCGCGCAAATGGCTCTGGAAACTGTTCTAGGCAGCGATGAATCCGTCGATTTCGACGCCGTCACCAAAATTGAAATCGGTTAAAATTCAATGCACGGACAAAGGGAGCCAGTTTTTGCTGCTCCCCGGCATGAAGTCCAAAGGAATTTTGTGATGATTCAATTATTTGACAAAGAGACAAATGCCCTCATCGGCGAAATAGATGAACAACAGCTTGCTTTTTTGGTGAGCAATTTGGAAGAAGAAGACGTGGACGATGTTGAGTATTACCTCAATGAGGCCATGCTTGATCTGCTCGTCGAGGATGGCGCAGACCCGGAACTCGTTGCGCTTTTTCGGAAAATCATCGATGAAACCGGTGAAGTAGAATTCCGCTGGCAGCGCGTATGAAGATAGCTGTCGGCTCTACCAACCCGGTCAAGATCACGGCCGTGCAATCCATCATTCAGCAGCTCTGGCCAGACGCAGAAGTAACGGCCGTCTCCGTGCCCACCGGCGTCAGCGAAATGCCCCTGAGCGACAGCGAAACCATCACCGGGGCGCGTAACCGGGCGCGCGCCGCCCGCGCGGCCATCAATGCCGATCTCGGTTTTGGCCTGGAAGGGGGCGTACACCCCGACCCCATCGGGTTGGTGCTGCAAGGCTGGGTGGTGGTGACAGATGGCAACGGCCGTGAAGGCATCGCCGGCGCCGGCCGCCTGCCCCTGCCGCCCATGCTCGCCCAACGCATCCTGGCCGGCGAAGAACTCGGTCCGGTAATGGACGAACTGCTCGGCGAAAGCAACGTCAAAGCCAAAGGCGGGGCCATCGGCGCCCTCACCGGCGGCCTGATTCCCCGTCAGCAAGCCTTCGCCCTCGGCGTGGCCTACGCGCTGGCCCCCTTCGTCGCCCCGGAATTTTATGCTGGGGTGAGCAAGTGAAGGGGTGATGGGGTGAATTGACCTTGCCAGCAAACAAACCAACCCATCCACCCAACCACCTATCCAACCCTTCCCTCATGCTCCCTCCACCCATCGACACCCAATTCGACGAAACATTTGCCGACGCCATCGCCCGGCTAGAGTCTTACAACAAACATCTATACCGACCGAATACTTATTTGCACAAATGGTGGGCGCGGCGCTGCGGCAGCACCTTTCGCCTGATTCTTAAGGCGCTGGTAGAAGATGAGGCAGCGCAAGATTATTACGCGCCCGGCGGCTTAGACGGCAAAATCATTCTGGACCCGATGATGGGCGGCGGCACGACTTTACACGAGGCCATCCGCCTGGGAGCCAATGTGATTGGCGCGGATATAGACCCGATTCCCGTTTTACAGGCGCGGGCCAGTCTGTCTGCGGTCCCTATGACGACGCTGGCACAGCAGTTTAACCGGTTCCACCAATCTTTACGCACTGAATTGGCCGATTATTTCCGCACAACCTGCCCGGAATGTCAGCGAGATGTCGCTCTGTGGTATGTGCTGCATGGCCTGCGCCGCCGCTGTGTCTGCGGCGAGTCGTTGTTTGTAGACAGCCTGACCCTGCGCCACAACAACGATGATTCTATCCTTCACCTGGACCCGACCAGCCATGATATTTGCCTGGATGGGGTGGTGGTTAGCCGGGCGATGGATGGAGAGAAACGGCCGTTACACGAACGCACTACCAAAACCTGCCCCACCTGCCACAAACCGTACCGCGAAATTCTGGATGTGTCTTATTACCAGCGCTATACGCCGCTGGCCGTCAGCGGCCACTGCCCGGCGCACGGACTGTTCTTCGCCGCCATGCGCCCTGCCGACTGGGCGGCCATCCACCGCGCCGACGAGCTGCGCCCCACGATTGCCCTGCCGGCCGCAGAGTTCGCCATCGGCCCTGGCTCCAAATCGCGCAGCCTCCACGAGCGGCGCATCCACAGCTACCTGGATTTGTTCAGCAGCCGCCAGTTGTTGTATCTGGCGACGGCCGTCGATTGGCTGAACCGGGAGAGTGCGGAGCGCGGAGTGCGGAGCGCGGAGTGCGGAGTGCGGAGTGCGGAGCAGGGGCGGTTGAATCTGGCGCTGCTGGTGTCTACGGCGCTGGAGTTTAACACGCTGTTGTGTGGCTATAAGGGCTACGGCGCGCGGCGGCCGGGCGCGATTCGCCATGCGTTTACTTATCACGCCTACAGCTTCCCTTACACAGCACTGGAAAATAATCCGCTGTACGGCCGTCGCGCTTCCGGCACGCTGGAAAATTTGTTTAACGGCCGTATTCTGCGCGGACGCAAATGGGCGCAGCAGCCGGTGGAGCGCCGCCCCATCAACGGCCGTCGCAGCTGCGCCGTGCCCATTCCCGATGAAGTGGACGCGGGCACGGAAGTAGATAGTTTTGCGGAATTGAGTGACGGCCGTCGCCGTTTTTTGCTCATCCAGGGTTCCTCCACAGCCCTGGCCTTGCCCGACGACAGCGTAGACTATATCGTCACCGATCCGCCCTATTTCGACAGCGTGCAGTACAGCGATCTGGCCGCCTTTTTCCGCGTGTGGCTGCGCCAACTGCTGCCGCAAGATACCGGCTGGAGCTACGAGTTGGACAAATCGGCCGTCGAGCCGACAACCAACGGCAGCGGCGCGGATTACGCCCTGCTCTTGAGCGGCATTTTTGCCGAATGCGCGCGGGTGCTAAAGAAAGAAAACGGCCGTCTCATCTTCACCTACCACCACTGGAACCCCAAAGGCTGGGCGGCGCTGACGCTGGCTCTGAAACGCGCCGGGTTTGGGCTGGTCAACCGCTACGTCGTCCACGCCGAAAATCTGGTCTCGCGCCACATCGTCGGCCAAAACGCCCTGGTGCATGACGTGATCCTGGTCTGCGCCCCGGCGCAAGAGGCGGCGCGAGAATGGGCGGCGGTAACGGCCGTTACCCTCACCGACAGCTACCAATTCTGTTATGATTGTGGCAGCGTGCTGGGCTGGCTGCTCAGTGATGGGCTGAGCGAAGGCGAGATTGAGAGCGCCTGGCGCGAATTGTTGACATGAAGTGGGGTGATTGGAGACTGGAGATTCAGTAGTTAAAAAAGCAAGAACCCTTAACGCCAAGAACGCAAAGGCGCAGAGGCTTTACCCGTTGTTGATGGTCCAAATCCCTGACCCAAAAGGTAATTCAGAAGACAAAAACTTTGCGTCTTTTGCCTCTTTGCACCTTTGCGTTAAGGTTTTTTTAAACGACTGAGCTTGGAGATTGGAGATTGGTCCAATCTAAAGACGCGTGAACCATGACCCTGGAATTTGAACGCTTGACGGCCGATTTAGAACAGATGGCGCTAACCACCGCGCGGCGGTATGAGCTGCGGCAGGAACGGCTGGCTGAGGCGCTGGCGGCCCTGGAAACCTATCGCACCAACTGGACTGCCGTCTCCAACGCCCTCACCCTGGCCCGCAAACGCGGCGACGACAAGCTCTACCGCTCGGCACGGCCGTTTGACGAAAACGAACCGCTGGACACGGCCGTTGACGCCCCCGCACCGCCAGCCCAGGCCACCATCATCGCCACCGACGGCTCGCAAATCATGCCCGACCGCCACGCCGCTTACCTGTACTACCTCATCAATGTCGGCGGGATCGTGTATCACCACGGCGAGAATCGCCCGCCGGAGACATTTACCGTACCGCAACTGGTCTACCCGCCGGACGACAATGACCTGGATACCTTCAATATCAGCAGCGGCGCGGTTAGCATCGAGCGCGACGTGAAGGAAATCGAGACGCTGGCCCAGCAAACCTTCCATCACCGCCACGACAGCGACCTGACGCTGGCCGTGCTGGACCAACGGCTGCTCTACTGGCCCATCGGCTCGGAAGGCGTGGCCGAAAATGCGGCCGTGACAGAATGGGGCAACCATATGACGGGCATCCGCCAGACGGGCGCGCTGCTGTGCGGCTACATCGACCGGCCGGGCAGCATTGGCGTGACGACGCTGTTGAAATCGGTAACGGCCGTTGCCGACCCCAAGTTCAATTGGCGGCTGCTGGGCACGCAAAAAGCCACCCAGGGCCTCACCGACCGCGACTTGTTCGGCGCGCTGCTGGCGCCCGGCCAGCGCAGCAAAGTCTTCGTCTACGTCTCGCCGCCCAACAACACCTTCGCCGAGCAAGACCCGGCCAACGAAGTGTGCTTTTTCTATGTCAATCCGGCCAGCAGCGGCCAACAAATTGCCCGCGTGGATATTCCCCGCTGGGTGGCGGAGGATGAAGCGGCGGTAACGGCCGTGCACGCCCTCATCATCGATCAATGCCGCCTGCTGGGCGATTATCCGTATGTATTGGCGCGGGCCGACGAAACGGCCGTGGTCGGCCGGCAGGATGCGTCCGAACTCAATTTTATGATTGACGTGATCATGGAGCGCCACGGGCTGCACGCGGCCATCACCGCCAAGCAGGGCAGCAAAGACATTGCCCGTGGCGGCCGAACGCGGTTTAAATAGCCCCCAACCAACTGGCTAATAATTGGCAATTGACAATTGGTTACTGCCCATTGACAATTGCTAAAACCCTCATGGAGAATGCGATGTTTCGTTTGATCACCACAGATCCGGAAATTTTGGGCGGTAAGCCCTGTATTAAAGGAACGCGTTTGAGCGTAGAATTTATCCTGGAATTATTCGCCAGCGGCGCCACTCAGATGGATATTTTGCAGACATACCCTCAATTGACGCCTGAAGCGCTGGAAGAAGCCTTGCGCTTTGCCGCCGAATCCCTCAGACACGATACGCTGCTAACGACCGAGATTGCCAGTTGAACCTGTTTGCTTATCCGTTTCTGGCCGACGAAAACATTCACCCAGATGTCATTGCCCAAATGAAAAGCCAGGGGCTGGATGTCTGGTCTGTTAACGAAGAGGGGTTGACTGGCCAGGCTGACACGGCCGTTCTTCAATTCGCCCACGAGTCAGGCCGGATTGTCCTTACCCACGACAGCGATTTCGGAACGTTAGCGATTGCCCGGCAGCAGCCCATTACCGGCATCGTTTATCTTCGCTCTGGACATATCCAACCCGAGTTTACACTGGCAACTTTGGAAGCGCTTCGCCAGCAAGAAATCCGTGTCGAACCACCCTTCATCATCGTCGCCTTGCGGCAACAAAATGAAGTGCGGGTTCGCGTTCGGCAAATGTAACCTGCTTGTGGCGGAGAATTAAACGGACACGATAGTTATGAGTACAAACAATCTCGAATTCGGCCGGGTTTTACGCGCCGCCACCAGCGGCTTTGCCGTGGGCTGCCGTGTGGGGCAGTTGCAAAGCCCCGCCTTCGGCAGCCTGGTCAAGGCGCAGCCGGTAGACGAACGCGAGGCCATCTACGGCCTCATCTACGACATGCACGTCGATGACGATCCGCTGGTGCGGCGGCTGGTGCTGGCCGAAAATCCGCCGGAATCGGTCATCAACGACCAGCGAGACAACCGCCTGCTGCCCATCGAGATGAGCGTGTTGGCCGTCGGCTACACCCAAAATGGCGCGATCCGCCACCGCCTGCCGCCGCGCCCGCCGCTCAACCTCGACCCGGTAGAACTATGCCTGGCGCGCGACGAAATCACCCGCTTCACCGACAATCTCGGCTATCTGCGCCTGATTTTGCGCGCCGAAGGCAGCGGCGTGCCCGTGGACCAGCTTCTCGTGGCCCACATCAGCCACATCCACGCCCTGCGCGGCGGCGACAACGCGTGGGCAATGCGCGTCATCACCGAACTAATCGAACTGCTGCGCGCCAATTACGATGTGCTGATTCCCACGTTGGAAGCGGTTAGCGCGGCTTTGGAAATGGAAGATTGGCAGATGGACCTATCTCGCCGGGGAGAAACAACGCCATGACAACCAACGAACCGATTGGCTACATTGTCGGCGGCGGCCTAAAAGAGGGTTTTCGCATCCGGCTTACGGTTCCGGCCGACCAGGTGCAGGAAGGGAGCTTTGTGGTGTGCGATAACGGCCGTTACCGCTACTACGGCCTCGTCACCGACTTGCAGCTTGGAGCCACCGACCCCCGCTTCGCCGACGAAAAAACCGACCGGATGCACCCGGCCATCCAGGCCGCCCTGCTGGGCAAAACCCTTTACACCACCCTGGAAATGTACCCCACGCTGCTCATGGATCGCGGCCCAGAATTAACAGACCCAGAACGCGCCGAATGGGAACAACTCCGGGATCGAGGCGAAATTCAACCTGGACCCAAACCCGTCAAAACCGTGCCCGCCCATCACGCCGAAGTGCGCCCGGCCGACGAAGCCGACGTGGCCCAAATCTTCGGTGAAGAAGGCCCTGGCGTTTTTCACATCGGCAACACCATCGAGCAGGGTTACAAAGTTTGCCTGGACCTGAACAAATTTGTGAAGCGCAGCAGCGGCATCTTTGGGGCGACGGGCACAGGCAAGAGCTTCCTCACGCGCATGGTGCTGGCCGGGCTGATGAAAGAGGATGTGGCCGCCGCCCTGGTCTTCGACATGCACAACGAATACGCTTTCGACGACGCCGACACCGACCGCGACGCTCGCGTGCGCGGCCTGAAATCGTTGTTTGGGCAGAAGGTGCAGGTGGCGGCGCTGGGCGCAGGCGCGCAGGTGCGCGGCCATTCGCCTGATTTTACGCTGGAACTGGCCCTGAGCGATTTCCAGACCAGCGATATTTTGCTGCTGGCAGACGCGTTGAATCTGACCGATACGGCCGCCGTCACGCTGAACGCTCTGGAACGCGCCTTTGGTCAGACATGGTTTGGTGATTTTATGAAGCTGGAGCCGGGCGCGGTGGATGTAGACCCGGAAAGCGGTAAAACTTTCCCGGCCGACAATTCTGTCGCCGCCTGGGCGCGGCAAAACAACATCCACGAGAAAGCCGCCGAGGCGCTGCATCGCAAGCTGCAGCTCATTTACGACCGCAAATATGTGACCGGCAACCCGTCGGGCGACCCGGTGAAAGCGATTATTGATAAGTTGGAAAACGGCCGTCACGTTATCTTAGGCTTTGGCGAATACGACAACGACCTGGATTATCTGCTGGTGTCCAACGTCCTGACGCGCAAAATCCGCCAGCAGTGGGTGAAGAAAACCGAGGAACACAAGACGCTGGGCATGGCTGCGCCACGGCCGTTGCTCATCGCCATCGAAGAAGCCCACAAACTGCTCAATCCGCAGCTCGCCGGGCAGACCGCGTTCGGCATCATCGCCCGCGAACTGCGCAAATATTTTGTGACGCTGCTGGTGGTGGACCAACGGCCGTCGGGCATCGACGACGAGATCATGTCCCAACTGGGTACGCGCATCACCGGCTGGCTGGGCGACGAGGACGACATCCGCGCCGTGCTCACTGGGCTGGCCGGGCGCGACCAACTACGCGGCATGTTGGCCCGTCTGCAAGAGAAAGAAGAAGTGCTGCTGCTCGGCTGGGGCGTGAAAATGCCCATCCCGATCAAATCGCGCCGCTACGATGAGCGCTTCTATGCCGCCATCAAAGGCCGCAGCGAAAGCAAGCCGGCAAGCAGCTTCATGACCAAACCATTAGACGACCTCAACGACGATTTGTTTGGTTGAGGCGGGAATGGGACGCGGATTTTCACGGATTAGATGGATTTTCGCGGATTCTTTTAAAAATCCGCGTTCATCCGTGTCCCATTAAGTGAGTAAACATGACGTTACCTATTCTTGATTCGGTGGCCGTGTTGGGCGCGGGAGCGCTGGGGGCGTTTTATGCCAGCCAATTTTACCAGGCGGGCTTTGCCACAACATTGATTGCCCGTGGGGCGCGGTATGCGGCGCTGCAGAAAGAGGGCGTGGTGGTGAATGAACGGCCGTTTCACATCCCCGTCACCCATCCCGACGATGGCTACCCGGTTGATCTGATCATCGTGGCCCTGAAGCACCATCATTTGGGCGAGGCGTTGGGAGATTTACGGCCGTTTGTCGGCCCACACACCCTCATCTTGTCCGTAATGAACGGCCTGGACAGCGAAGAAATCATTGGGCAAATGGTGGGCAGGGAAAAAATGCTCTACTGCATCGCCGTCGGCATCGACGCGGTGCGCGACGGGCATCGCGTCACCTACAGCGCGCCCGGCAAACTGTTCTTCGGCGAGGCGACCAACGCCGAAATCAGCCCGCGTGTGCAGCGCGTTCAAGCCGCCCTGGCGCGCGCCGGTCTGGTTTACGAAACGCCGCCCGACATGCTGCGCATTTTGTGGTGGAAATTTATGATCAACGTTGGCATGAACCAGGCCTCGGCGGTAATGGGCGCGCCGTATGGCGTGTTTCAAACCTTACCGGCGGCGCAGGCGGTGATGAAGACCCTGATGGACGAGGTGATTGCCCTGGCCCAATGCGCCAGCGTTAATCTGAGCGATCAGGACATCACCGACTGGTACGGCTTCTTAAACACGCTGTCGCCACAAGGCAAAACGTCTATGCTGCAAGACATGGAAGCGGGGCGCAAAACGGAGGTGGAGATGTTTGGCGGCAAGGTGGTGACGTTGGGGAAAACCTATGGCATCCCCACGCCAGTCAATGAAACCTTGCTGCGCATTATCCAGGTGATGGAAGCCATCTGAAGTTTACGGGCACTGGATGATGGCTTGCGCCCAGAGGCAGCCGCCGCAAGCTGGCGCCGGGTTGTCGAAACAGTCGGTGCTGTTTTCACGGGAGACTTCGCAGCCGCCGCAGTAGGTGCAGGGGGCAAAAGCGAAGCGCTGCACGCGGTCGCGGTAGGCGACGTATTCGGGGTCTTGCCAGATCGCTAACAAATCTTGCTGGCGGATGTTGCCCACCGCATGAGCGTGGGAGACACGCTCGTAGCCGCGCAGATAGCCGGTGTGGGTGTAGAGCAGAGGGGGGCAGGGAGAAACACGGCCGTCCCAACCCACAGCCAGCGAGCCACTTTCAATAAACGTACACACATTATTCGCCCCGCCCAAATTATTCCCGGCCAGATTCACATTGTAACCACTGGTTAGCGCCTGCAAAATCGACTCTCCGGTAGTTTCGTTAAAATCCATTTTGGGCATTTCCATGCGCCGCAGCCAGTCGGATTGCAGGTAGGTGATGCTGTTCAGCGTTTCTTCGTAGAGGATTTCCTTAGACATGGCCTCGGTATGGGGCAGTAAATTGCTCACGGAAAAGCGCATCGCGCCCACGCTTTTGCCCAAACGCAGCACGGCCGGCAGATCGGCAATGTTGCGTTTCATGGCCACAAACGCGATGCCGATGGTCGGACGCGGCTTGTGCGCCGGAGGGCGCAGCCGCCGGAAGCGGCGCAGATTTTCCAGCACGTTGGGCAGTTCCGCACCCAGACGCACGTCGGCGTAGCTTTCGGGCGTCGCGCCGTCGATGGACACCCAGAGCAAATCCAACCCCGCTTTGATGAGGGCGCGCGCCCGTTTTTCGTCCAGCAGGGTGCCGTTGGAAATCATTTCCGTGCGGAAGCCCATCGCGCTGATTTGAGCAACCATGTCGATGGTATGCGGGTGGGCCAACGGTTCGCCGATGCCGCCAAAAAACACGGTGAGCGGCGGCGAGAGTTTGGAGAGGCTTTGGCGCAGCGATTCAAACGTATCGGCCGACATTTGGCCCAGTTCCACATCCCAATTGCTGCGCATACAGGTGGTGCAATCCAGGTTGCAGCGGTTGGTGGGTTCGACGTAAATTTTGGTCAGATGGGTGATGGGGCGGTGGAGGCGCAGGGTATTGGTTTCTGTGTCCAGCCGCAGGCGAGACCCGGGCTGCAAGCCATATTGGGCGGCAATTTCTGGGGGTAAGGCGAGACGGCCGTTTTCATCCACTTCGGCCCACAGGGTTGTTTTGACATTCATACCACACGCTCCTCAGCAAACTTGCCTTTCAGTGTGGCAGAATAAACGGGCGGCGAGTAGTGACAAACGGCCGTTCCCCCTCCGCCTAATGTCACCAAACCATAACAGCTTTTAGCCGCGAATTTGCGCTATCACCCGGTTCAGCGCCCTCTTGCGGGCTAAATTGTCCTGTTCGTTTTCTAAAGTTACCGGCGGCGCGGCGCGCACCTCGCACTCTGTCGGCTTTAAGGGACAGCGTTCACACGTCTCGTTGATAACCACCTGGGCGATTGTGGGGTCCGCCACAAACCGCACCGTCCGATCCAGGTCCGGCGTCAGGCGAAAACCCACCGTCACGCTGCTGTTTACCCCTGGCGACAAAATGAGCGACCGGGCAAATCCAAACGCCAGATACCGATCATTTGAATCCAAAAAGCGCGAAATGTGTACTTCCGGCGGCGGGAAGAGATCTGTGCTGCCCGCCGATTGGCGATCGGCCATTTCTCGTAGAAGGCGCACCGACAACCAGCGGCGGCAGTAATGCTCTTGCAAGCCCAGCCCGCTAGGCACATTCAATTGGTTCATATTCAGGTGTTTGATGAGTTTGTAATCGTCGCCTTCCTGATGATAGCGCAAAAAATGGATGGGAATGCCAAAATGCTGCGGGATCAGTTCGCTGAACCGGTAAAACAGCATCTCCGGCGTGACGTCGTAGCGAGTTAGCATGTCCACCAAAGGCTGCGGATCCCAGGTTTCCAGCGCAAAAAAGGCTTCCAGGTCGGATAAAATGGCGGCGCGAGGCAGCAGCAGCGCGCCGCCAAAATAAGCGGCGCGAAAATCATTTAAAAGCTGCCCAAAAGATTTTACTTCGTCCGGCGTGGAAGTCTGTGAGCGTTCTTTGATGTTTAGATAGTGGTAACCCAGTTCGCGGGCTAACAAAAATTTGATCTGGCGGGAATAGAGACGGCCGTTCACCAACAAATGTGGTCGATTTCCGGGTACATACACCGAACGAAACGCCGACAACTGCGCGTCGCGGTTGATCGTTTCATAATCCAGTTGATACCCGTAGTCCCTTGTTAAAATGTTTTCCAGCGCATTCAGAGAAACCGACGTATGAGAGCCAAAGTTGTGGGCCTGGCCAAAATCGGCCGTAAAGGCCAGGGCCGCGTCTTCCAAATCCTGAAAATAGTTTTCGTGGATTTCCTGATAAGACCGCAGCGCCGCGCGCAAAAAATCGACCTCTTTCACATCATACCGGCGAATCATTTCCAAAATGGCGTGCAGCAGCGCGCTGGCGCGTTCCGGCTCGCGGGTGAGCAAATTCACCAGATCGCCCGCTTCCAGACCAAACTCGCCGAACGGGAATTTTTGCAAGATGGTTGAGGAGAGGGTGGATTCAAGATACGTCAGCGACGGGGCAAGTTTGATGGAAACCATGTCATCATATTCTTTGCCCAGGGTTTCGGCGATCTTGATGATTTTGTCGGCACGGGGATATTTACGCCCTTTTTCGATTTCCGTGACGTAAGACGGCGAGAGATCGCATTGAGAAGCAAACTCCGACAGGGTTAACCCATTTTCTGTACGCGCCTGGCGTACTTTCATGCCAAAAATGATATTCACCAAATTGGGACTCATGTTGTTTGCCTTTTCGTTTATCCGGCCAACCGGCGTGCTGGCAAAATGCGCCAACCGCGTCGGAATCTGCCGATCTTTTTATGACGCAGTGCGCCAATTTGTGACATTCGTCAGCGCAAATCGGGAAGTTTGGACTACGCTACGGCCGTTCCATTCCCGTATCATCAAGGAATATTTTGTGGAACCCGTTGTGCATCACACCGAGCAAATCCAGCGAATTTTCACGATTCGCTAAAGTTTACCACAAAGGGTTGACAAGATAATTTTCCCGATTATACTTGTTTTCACGTTTAGCGAAAATTCGCTAAGAGTAATTTTACACCATTCGGAGCCGTTTTGCTACTGGAATCAAGATTCCTTTTCCCCTCTAGTTCTGTTTGTTAGCAAAGCAAGGAGAAGTTGTTCATGAAAGAAGTCACCGTCACGGGAGCCATGTCCCCAGAATTTGAGACGATTCTAACGCCGGAAGCGCTGGCCTTTGTGCTCAGTCTGGAACAAGCTTTTGGCCAACGCCGCCGCGAACTGCTGGCCCGCCGCAATGAGCGCCAGGCAGCCATCGACAACGGCCAGATGCCCGACTTTTTGCCGGAAACGGCCGTCATCCGCAGCAGTGACTGGACCGTCGCCCCCATACCCACTGACCTCCAAGACCGCCGCGTAGAAATCACCGGCCCGGTCGACCGCAAGATGATCATCAACGCCCTCAACTCCGGCGCCAGCGTTTTCATGGCCGATTTTGAAGATTCGCACTCTCCCACCTGGCAGGCCACCCTTGAAGGGCAACTCAACCTGCGCGACGCCGTACGCCGCACCATTACCTACAGCGACCCCAATTCCGGCAAATTTTATGAACTCAACAAGAAAACGGCCGTACTCATGGTCCGTCCGCGCGGCTGGCATTTGGAAGAAAAGCATGTGCTGCTAAACGGCCGTGCCATCTCCGCTTCGCTGTTCGATTTCGGCCTCTACTTCTATCACAACGTCCACGCCCTGCTGGATAGGGGCACCGGCCCTTACTTCTACCTGCCCAAACTGGAAAGCCACCTGGAAGCCCGCCTCTGGAATGATGTCTTCAACATGGCCCAAGACGAACTGGGCATCCCGCGCGGCACCATCCGCGCCACCGTCCTCATCGAAAACATCATGGTCACCTTTGAGATGGACGAAATTTTGTGGGAACTCAAAGACCACTCCGCCGGTCTGAACTGCGGCCGTTGGGACTACATCTTCAGCATCATCCGCAAATTCCGCAACTACCCCAACTTCGTCATGCCCGACCGCGCCCAGGTCACCATGACCACCCACATGATGCACTCCTACTCGCTGCTAACCATCAAGACCTGCCACCGGCGCGGCATCCACGCCATGGGCGGCATGGCGGCGCAAATTCCCATCAAAAGCGACCCGGAAGCCAACGAAAAAGCGCTGGCCAAAGTGCGCGCCGACAAAGTACGCGAAGCCAAAGACGGCCACGACGGCACCTGGGTGGCCCACCCCGGCCTGGTGCAGATCGCCAAAGAGGAATTCGACCACTACATGCCCACACCCAACCAGATTTTCCGCACGCGGGAAGACGTACAGGTCACCACGGCCGATTTGCTAACCGTACCGCAAGGAACCATCACCGAAGAAGGGCTGCGCACCAACATCGACGTGGGCATTTTGTACATGTCGGCCTGGCTGGATGGCAACGGCTGCGTACCCATTTACAACCTGATGGAAGATGCGGCCACGGCCGAAATTTCCCGCTCACAGTTATGGCAGTGGGTCAATAACGACAACGCAGTGCTGACAGACGGCCGTCCTGTCAACAAAGCCCTCTACCGCGAAATCGCCCCCACCGTCCTGGCCGACATCAAAGCGCGTGTGGGCGAAGAAGCCTTCGCCCAAGGCAAATACCATCTGGCCGCCGAATTGTTCGAAAAACTGATCACCGACGACCACTTCACCGATTTTCTCACGCTGACGGCGTACGAATATTTGAATTGATAGAGATAGAGCGTGCTACGCTACACGCTACACTCTTTCTTTTGGGAGCCTTGTTTTTAATTAAAATTTATGGAGGAATGAACCATGCGTACATATGCAGTTGATGCGGTAAAAAATGATTGGCAATTTAACAAACGGTGGGCGGATATTAAACGGCCGTACTCCGCAGAAGACGTCGTCCGCCTGCGCGGAACCGTCCAGATCGAATATACTCTGGCTCGCATGGGCGCCGAGCGCCTCTGGCAGCTGCTGCACGAAGAAAAATACGTCCATGCCCTGGGCGCACTCACCGGCAATCAGGCGGTGCAGATGGTTCAGGCCGGCCTCAAAGCCATCTACCTCAGCGGCTGGCAGGTAGCCGCCGACGCCAACGTCGCCGCCCAAACCTACCCCGACCAGAGCCTTTACCCGGCCAACAGCGCCCCGGCGCTCGTCCAACGCATCAACAACGCCCTCCAACGCGCCGACCAGATCTACCACGTAGACAACAAAAACGGCGTCTACTGGTTCGCGCCCATCGTTGCCGACGCCGAATCAGGGTTTGGCGGCCCCCTGAACGCCTACGAACTGACCAAATCGTTCATCGAAGCCGGAGCAGCGGCCGTACACTTTGAAGACCAACTCTCCTCGGCCAAAAAATGCGGCCACATGGGCGGCAAAGTGCTGGTTCCCACACGCGAAGCCGTGCAAAAATTGATCGCGGCCCGTCTGGCCGCCGATGTCATGGGCGTGCCGACTCTCATCGTCGCCCGCACCGACGCCGATGCCGCCAACCTCATCACCAGCGACATCGACGACAACGACAAACCGTTCATCACCGGCGAACGCTCCGTTGAGGGATACTACTATACTCAAGCCGGACTGGATCAGGCCATTGCTCGCGGTCTGGCTTACGCGCCTTACGCCGACATCGTCTGGTGCGAAACATCGCACCCGGACCTGGAACAGGCCCGCCAATTCGCCGCCGCCATCCACGCCAAGTTCCCCGGCAAGATGCTGGCTTACAACTGCTCGCCATCTTTCAACTGGCAGCTCAATCTGGACGAGGAAACCATCGCCAACTTCCAGAAAGAGTTGGGCGAGATGGGGTATGCTTTCCAATTTGTGACTCTGGCCGGTTTCCACAACCTGAATGCCGGTATGTTCGAATTGGCGCTAGGCTATCGTGATGAAGGGATGGCCGCGTATGCCCGATTCCAACAAAAAGAATTCCAGATGCAAAAAGAACATGGGTTCCGGGCCATCAAACACCAGTCCTTTGTCGGGGCGGGCTACTTTGACGAAGTGCAAATGGTGATCAGCCATGGTGAATCATCTACGGTGGCCTTAAAAGGCTCCACCGAGGAAGAGCAGTTCACGGCCGGCAAAGGCAATGGCAACGGCAAAGCCGCTCCGGCGCATGCCTGATAAAACGTTGATTTAAATTAGAAAAAGGGGGTTAGCCGTGGCCACGACTAACCCCCTTTTTATGTGCCATTACCAAAGATTCTCAGTTATCCGGCGCCGCTGGCTCCGCCGCCAGCCGCACCCGCGCCGGCCGCCCCGGCTCCGCCGGCCGCGCTGCCGCCAGAAGACGACGTGGCCGCCGACATAGCCACAAAAACGGCCATGTGGTGGCTGGCATCCGTTGTAGACAACACGTGAAAGTAAGGCGGGAGTTTGTTCCAACCCTTTTTTTCAAAATGTTTGGCCCATGGGTGAAGCAGGCCAAAACTGGCCGCATAAGGCAAAAATTGCTCAAACATATCCGGGCTGCCGACCGCTTCTTTGCCTTTGCTGACATTTGTCAGGTGTTTGGCGAAGGCTTTCCAGGCAACGGCCGTATCCATGCCTTCATCGGACAGCGGTGAAAAAGACGCGCCTGAGATTAACGCCACAACCGCCAACAAAAACACACTGCCAACTACAGCTAACGGACCCATGCCGATTATGCTGCTCAAGATGCCGGCCAAAAGCACACCCGCCATGCCAAAGGCTAACAACAGGCCGCCACCCACCAATAGGTTTCGCCGCACCCGTTTACGCGCTGCGCTAAAATAACCGGCCTCTTCCAGCTCGGTCTGCAGCGCTTTTTTGTATTTGTCCCACTGCGATGAGGTCACGCGGCCGCTCAGTTCCGAGATGCGCACTTGCTCGACGCGCCCTTTTTTGGTTTCAAAGAGCAAATCCAACAGGCCCTCTTCATGAGACAACAGGTTAGACGGCCGTTGCACCATCTGCACCACAAAGTCATGCTCCCGATACCACTTTTTCTCTGCCAGTTCGTCAATGCGCAGCACCCTGCGAGCGGCCAGGTCAAACATCGTGCCCAAAGCATTGGCCCAGGTCGGGCTGGCCGATTCGGCCGTCATGGCGCCCGCAGCGCCTGGCCTTAAATCGCCGGGCGGATTGTAGATCGTCTGTTTGCTCATCACTCGGGATGTACTGTGTTGCCGCCAATAAGCCACAAGGCCGCCCAATCCGCCAACAAACACCAGCGCCGCCAAAGCCAGCCAATAAGGCATTTGGGCTTGCTGCGCCTCTCGCGCTGCCGCGCGGGCTTGCTCGGCTGTTTGCCAGGCCGGGGGCGCAGAGATCAGGCTGCCCGGCGTAAACGACATGCCCACGACCAGAGGAGAATTGGGCTGTAAACTCGCCGTTTGGAAGCGCACTGTGCCGGATTGCTGGCTGATTTGCGCCTCGCCGGCGTAGACTTTAGGTTCAGCGAGTAAGGCGGTGGAGGAAGGATAGTGAACGGCCGTTTCAGTGCTGCCAATCGCATACTCATATTCGTCCGGCAAAGCCTGCCACAACAAAACATCCGCAGCCGCTTCCTGGCGCACTACGCCATACGCCCGATAAGTCAGTACGAAGGAACGCGTAGCGTTGCTGGTTGTTTCCAGATGCCAGGTCACGCGCATAGGATCCCCGCTCTCAATCTCCACCTGCCCGGCGTTTGTACCGTTGGCGTATGGCACGCCATCCACGCTGACGCTGAGGATTTGCACGCCATCGGTTTGGTCTGTGGGCAGATCACGAAATACAAACGTAAACGGCCCGCCGACAAAATCAAAAACAACGGTCTCGGTAATCAGCAGCGAACCGCCTTCCTCAACCGTAATATCGACATCAAACCGCTCCGCGCTGTACGCTTTTTCCTGCGCTTGCGCCACGCCCATCGATAAGCCCAGCGCCAGCAAGACGATGACGCTAACCCACCTTTGACGCTTTTTCATTTGAACTCCTACTTGAATTGTTCATTGGCGGCCAAATCAAACGCTTACCGCCAACACCCGATAAATTTTTATGCAGCGAATATCTGTATAGCTACATCAATTTTATATACGCAATTTTTGATGTGCCTGTTGCGCCCAGAAAGGCAAGTCGGTGATTGATCGCGCTAATTTTTGATCAGGGCGTCGCGCAGCACTTCCGCCGGGTGGAGGGCGGAACGGCCGTTTCCCCCATGCCCAATTTGCTGCCGGCAGCTCACGCCCGCCGCCACAATGATCGTATCCGGCGTGGCCGCTTGCACGGCCGGCAGCAGCCGCCGCTCCGCCATCTGCCGCGAAATCTCATAATGTTCCACCTCGTAACCAAACGACCCGGCCATGCCGCAGCAGCCAGAATCCACTTCGGTCACATGATAATTTGGCGGCAGGCTGAGCATTCGTTTGCTCGGTTCCGTGCCGACCAGTGCTTTCTGGTGACAGTGCCCGTGCAGCAGCAGTTCACGCGGCTCCTCGGTAAATGTCAACGTCAAATTGCCTTCGTCGGCCAGTTTGGCGATAAATTCTTCGAACGTGTAGGCATGGTCGGCCACTACCTGCGCCTGCGAACTTTGGGGCAGGAGATAGAGGTATTCATCGCGCAGTGTCAGCAGGCTGGATGGCTCCAATCCGACGATGGGAATGCCCGCTTCGGCAAACGGGGCCAGCCAGGTGACGGTATCTCGCGCTGCTGCCCGCGCTTTAGCTACCAGACCTTTGGAGATGGCGGGACGGCCGTCTTCCGTTACAGCCATTGGCAGCACCTCAAACCCGGCCGCCGCCAACACTTCAAACGCGGCCATGCCCACCTGAGGATAGTTGTAATTGGTAAACACATCCACAAACAGCACCACTTTCTCTTTTTTGTTGGTTGGCGGGGGTAACGGCCGTGCCTTAAACCAATTCATAAACGACTCTTGTGCAAAAGGCGGCAGGTCGCGCTGGCGGCTGATGCCCAGGAATTTTTCCATCCCGGCACGAATCACCCGATTGCGCGTGCCCCAATTGGCCAAAGGAGCCAGCACGCCGCTGCTCAGGCGGCTGTAGCGGCCAATATCGGCAAAAAAACGGGCGCGGCGGGGCACGCCATGCACATTGTAATACTGCGCCTGCCATTCAAACTTGATTTTGGCCATATCCACTGCGGACGGACACTCGGCTTTACACGCTTTGCATTCGATGCACAACTCCATCGCCGCAGCGATTTGCTCGCCGGTAAAATCTTCGGCGGGCAGATGGCCGGACATGGCCGCCCGGAGCAGGTTGGCCCGCCCGCGAGTGGCGTGCATTTCTTCGCGTGTAACCATGAAACTGGGGCACATGGTGTCGATGGTGCGTTTGCGGCAAATGCCCGCGCCGTTACACATTTCCACCGCCCGATTAAAGCCGCCAGATTCCGTCTGCCCATGTTCGCTGAAATCCAGGTGCGGCGTGAGGGGAATGACGCGATACTCTTCGCCGAACCGTAAATTTTCTGTCATTGGCCCCGCATCGACAATCGCGCCCGGATTGAAAATGCGCTCCGGGTCGAAGATGTTCTTTACCTGACGATAAAGCCCGTACAGTTCCGGGCCAAAGAATTGTTCATTGAGCCAACTGCGCGCACGGCCGTCGCCATGTTCGCTGGAAAACGAGCCGCCATACCCGCGCAGCAGCTCCACCGAAAAGCGGCTGATCTGCGGCAGTTTGCGGACTTCAGCGGCCAGTTTGGTGTTGATGAGCGGGCGGATGTGGATGCAGCCGGCGCTGGCGTGGGCGTAATAGGCTACTTCCGTGCCCAAATCATTGCAAAAACGCTCTACTTTGGTGACATATTCGGCCAGGTGGTCGGCCGGCACAGCGGCGTCTTCGATGAAAGGGATGGGTTTGTGGTCGCCTTTGATGGACATCATGAGCCCCAGGCCAACTTTACGCACTTTCCAGACGTTGCCTTGCAGGGCAGGGGCATACGCGGGGGTAACGGCCGTGTGCCCAACCGCCTGCTTATCCAAATGCGCCACCAATCCTTCCATCTTTGCCCGCAGTTCCGACTCGCTTTCACCGTAAAACTCCGTAATCAGCACACAATTGGGATGCCCTTCGACAAATGTATCCAGCAGGCGGGCATATTCCGGCACTTCGCGGCACATCGTCAGGCCCAAATTGTCCAGTAATTCCACCGCCGATGGCTCAACTTCCAAAATCGCCGGCACTGCCGACAGCGCCGTAAACAACGCCGCAAATTGGATAATCGCCACGGCCGTCATCGCGGGACGCGGCACCAGGTTGAGTTTGATCTCGGTCATCACGGCCAGCGTGCCTTCCGCGCCGCACACCATTTTCGCCAGATTAAACCGCGTATCGACCGGCCATTTGAAATTGAGGCTACGGCCGTCGGCCGTTTCCGCGCCAGCTATTAGCCGGTCCAGGTTGTAACCGCCACAGCGCCGCCAGTGGCGCGGCGTATGGCTGCGAATCACAGCCTGATGAGCAGGATCAACTGTCAGGTCAACCATTTGTTGATACAGGCGGCCTTCCAGACTGCTTAGCCGCTGTTTTTGGCTCAGTTGGTCTGGGGACAGGGCGGAAAAATGCGCCACTGAACCGTCGTTCAGAATGACGTTCGTTTCTAAAACGTGGTCGGCCGTCATGCCATACAAGATCGAATGCGCGCCGGTAGAGTTGTTGGAGACGATGCCGCCCATAGCGGCGCGGTTGCTGCTGGCGGGGTCGGGACCAAACTGGAGGGCGAACGGCCGTAGCTGCATATTTAGCTCATCCAACACTATGCCCGGCTGCACGCGCACCCACTGCTCTTCCTGATTCACTTCCAACACCTGGTTCAGATAGCGCGTGAAGTCAATCACCAGCGCCTCGTTCACGGCCTGGCCGGCCAGGCTGCTGCCGCCGGTGCGCGCCAGCAGGGCAATCTTATACTCGGCGGCGCATTCTACAGCCGCCTGCACATCATCTACCGTTTGCGGGATGAGCACGCCATGCGGCATAACCTGGTAGATGCTGGCATCGGTGCTGTACAAAATACGGCTGTAGGCATCAGTGCGCAGGCTGCCGGAGACACGTTTTTGTACAGCATTCAGGAAATCAGGCAGAGCGGATTCATGGGTCATGATCTAATTTCTCCTGGTTCGTAGATGGCTCCCGTAAATAAAATAATGCCCGTTTGTGAATCTTCAATGACGCAAAAGAAGGGGCGGTCTACAACCATGCGGAAGGGGGGTGAAGGCATACATCTTTCGAATATAACGGCCGTCGCCGCTGCGGCTTCGGCTCCTTCCTCATTCACTTCCAGCACCGCTTTATGAATCACTCCGCTGATAAACAACAGCTCGCCGGTCGCCGCCATGTTGGGAAAACGATTAGAAGAGAATCCCAATTTCACCAGGTCAGGCAGCAGGCTGCGTTTATAGGCAGCCTTAAAGCGCGGTAAAACGATGGTTCCGGTTGATTCGGAGTATCGCAGTGGCCCAACGGTTCGCCCCCAGGTTTCCGGCGTCAAATCACGTAACAAGGAGGCCAGTGACAGATGGGGCGCGGGCAGCAAAACCACCATCCGGAAACGGCCGTGGCCAAACGGCAGACTAATCACTTGAAAATCAGGGGTTTCGTCGTAGGCAAATTGGCCCGTCTGCCGCATCATCGGTAGCGTTTTGGTCTCACCGCCCGCCAGGTGGAATTTGCCCTCTGTGGTGTCGTTCTTGTCAAATTTTGCCTGCCATTCCCCTTTGAAGTAAATGGCGTTCACCAAAACCAAGACTGCTTTAAGCAAAGCTATTGATGACACTAAGTCGGGAATTTTTTGCTTTGTTTGTTCCGCCACCCACTGGTTGATCACCGCCGCTGCCGCCGCGGCTGCCTCCACATCAGAAAAATCTAGATTGGTGATTTTGGCCGCATAATGCTGCGTGACCTGTTGTAAAAATTGGGCCGCAAATGGAAACTGCGGTTCAGCCCACAAAGAATTCACCATGGCCAAAACCACTAGAGGATCTGCGGTATCGAAAGAGTGCCATAGGAGCTGATACGCCTGGTTGAACATCGCTTTAGACATTGCGCCAAGATGCAGAGTACGCTGAAGGGCAACGGCCGTTTCGTCATCTGCACCATTGGCGGTCATCGCCAGAGCAACTGAAATACTCGCCGGAGAAATAAATATGTTTATTGCCGGTTGTTCGGTTAACAAGTGATTCATCAACGCAAGCCCAAAGGTATTATTCGCCTGAACCAACGCTTCAAAAGTCATGGTAACCTCTTCTTAAGCCGGGCAACCCTATGGGCTACCCCACACACGTACAGGACCAAAGTGAATAATAACATTCTAGCAGAAAACGAATCTCACAGGCATCGGGCTGGCAAGTGCCTTTGTTTGTTGTATCATCTCTGCAAATTCACCTATTGGACGTATATCTTATGACTGAAACCCAACAACATCCGCTGAGCCGTTTGTGGCAGTACACCGGCGCATATCATCGAACCGTCGTCATTGCCACAACGTATTCCACTCTCAACAAAATATTCGACCTGGCTCCGCCCATCCTCATCGGTGTGGCCGTGGACGTGGTGGTGCAGCAGCAAGATTCTTTTCTGGCCCGGCTGGGCATTCCGGACGTAATGACGCAGTTGGTGGTATTGGGAGTGTTAACGGCCGTTATCTGGGCCTGTGAATCGCTTTTCCAATACCTCTACGCTTTGCAATGGCGCAACCTGGCCCAAACCATCCAGCACGATCTGCGCCTGGATGCCTACGACCATGTGCAGCACCTGGACATGGCCTTTTTTGAAGAGCGCAGCAGCGGCGGCCTGATGGCTGTCCTTAACGACGACGTCAACCAATTGGAGCGCTTTTTAGACATTGGAGCCAACGAAATCATCCAACTCATTACCACCATTCTGGTGATTGGCGCCATCTTCATGGCGACGGCCCCTTCCGTGGCCTGGATGACCGTACTGCCTATGCCCATCATCATTTGGGGGTCCATTCGCTTCCAGAAATGGCTGGCGCCCCGCTACATGCGCGTGCGCGAACAGGTGAGTGTGCTCAACGGGCAGCTCGCCAACAACCTGGGCGGCATCGCCACCATCAAAAGTTTCACCGCCGAAACACACGAACGCGAACGCGTGCGGCAAGAAAGCAACGAATATCGCCAGCGCAACCGCGACGCCATCGCCCTGAGCGCCGCCTTTGTGCCACTGATCCGCATGGTGATTGTGATTGGCTTTATCGCCATCATGGTGTTTGGCGGGCGGCTGGTGGTACAAGGCGCGCTGGCGGTGGGCACGTACAGCGTGTTGGTGTTTATGACGCAGCGCTTGCTCTGGCCATTGACGCGCCTGGGCGAAACGCTGGATTTGTATCAGCGGGCGATGGCTTCCACCACGCGGGTAATGAATTTGCTGGATACGCCGGCCGAAATTACCAGCGGGCCGGAAACGCTGCCGGTGGCGGCGGTGAACGGCGAGATTGTGCTGCAAGATGTCTCGTTTACCTATGGCGAAGGGCGGAACGGCCGTAGCCCGTCCGTCTACCCCACCGTCATCCAAAACCTCTCCCTGCGCATCAAAGCGGGCGAAACGGCCGCGATTGTTGGGGCCACAGGCGCAGGCAAAACCACGCTCATGAAACTGCTGCTGCGTTTCTACGATGTCAGCGCCGGCCAGATTTTGCTGGATGGACACGATTTGCGCGCCTTGCAAATCAGCGATTTACGCCAGGCCATTGGGTTTGTCAGCCAGGATGTCTTTCTGTTTCATGGCACGGTGCGCGAGAACATCGCCTACGGCACATTTGATGCCTCGATGGAACAGGTAATCGCTGCCGCCAAATCGGCGGAAGCCCACGATTTTATAATGGACCTGCCGCAGGGCTACGACACGATTGTCGGCGAACGAGGTCAGAAATTATCCGGCGGCCAGCGGCAGCGTGTGTCCATTGCCCGCGCCATCCTGAAAGATCCGCCGGTATTGGTGTTAGACGAGGCGACATCGTCGGTGGACAATGAAACGGAAGCAGCGATTCAACGTTCGCTGGAGCGCATTGCTGTGGGGCGGACGACGATTGTGATTGCCCACCGGCTGTCTACGGTGCGCAATGCGGATGTGATTTTTGTGTTGGAAAACGGCCGTTTGCAAGAACAAGGCCGGCATGAAACATTAACCGAAAAGAACGACGGCATTTACGCTGGATTATGGCGCGTACAAACGGGTCAGGCCGCTCATGTAAGCAAAACGACGGCCAACCTTAACTAGAACGGTAAGCAACAGCCCATAAAGTACTATTTGTACAGCGTGAATTTACCGTTTATACTAATAACTAGCCTATGAGCCTCAGTTGATATGCCGAAATAATGAATAAAAATTTATCTTCATCTCTAGATGTATACGATTCCAAGAAGAAACAACGGGTAGCCCGCATTGCCCTTAATGGCTACGACATTAAAGCAGGCAGTCTGCTGCCTGCCTCCGGCGCCATGCGCAGCTTTGTCATATTAGACGGCGATTTGTGGGAACCGTGGAACGCGGTGGCCACGTTACGTCTGCGCCACGAAACCGGCACGGAAGTTGCTATCCGCGTCGCCGCGCTGCCGGTTGAGGACGACGGCTACGGACTGATTGAATTTCTATAGTCTGACGATCATCTCTTGTTATGGTGCTCATAAAAAAGCTCTGGAATTCCAGGGCTTTTTTTTGTGCCTGTCGCCGGATTGGGCAGGCTTTATCTTATTCTACAAAGTATTCACGAAAGTTTCCCCATAGATCTATCTTATTAGTAGTCGTTAGTAGGCGGTGTTGATATGTGGATAGTCCTTTTTGACCCCTTTATCTGTTGGCTTGCGCACGGGGAGGCCGCTATATACGGCCGTTTCACTTCCCGTGAAAAACGCTGGCTGTGGAGGAGCGAACGGCCGTTGTGTATGAAGCAAATTTCCATTTCTGGAGGTCCGGAATGAGGCCACCCCACATCTGGTCTCATAAAAAATAGTCACCCCATATCTGGTTTTACGGGTTGTTTTGCGGCGTATTTGCACGGAGGCTTTTCCACAATAACCAGAGGTTTTCCACAGTTATGAGTAACTTATCCACAGAAAATGGGAGAAACGGCCGTTTTCCCTCTTGACAAATAGATTGACTCTGTTCCACAAAAAAAAGAGCCTGCTTCCGAAGAAACAGACTCTTTTCGCCAGTAGAAATGCATAGCCGGTCGCTTACACCGGCTTCGCCAGGGAAAACTGCTTGCCATTCGCCTCGTAAAGCGCGGCCTTAATTTCCAGCATATCTCGCCGGGCCGAGGCATCCGTTTCCAGCAGCGACGAAATTTTCTCATACCCATACAGCACAGTTGTATGATCCCGATTCCCCAACGCCGCGCCGATACTGGGCAGCGAATTATCCGTTTCTGTGCGTGCCAGATACATCGCCATTTGCCGCGGGAAGGCGATCGTACGGCTGCGGCTTGTGCTGCCAAGCGCATCTGGCGTCACATTGTAATAAGCGCATACAGCGTCAATGACTTGAGGAATGGTTACTTTGTCCGGGCGGCGCACCAGATCCGCCAGGGCCATATTCACCAGTTCCGTATCAACTGTACCCGTGCCCGAAAGTTGGGCATAGGCAATCACTTTATTCAACGCGCCTTCCAACTCACGGATATTGTTCCGAACATGATGTGCAATCAAATCAATCACATGATCAGGAACAGCCACACCATGATCTTCTGCTTTGGCCTGCAGAATCGCTTTCCGCGTTTCCGTATCCGGCAGTTGAATATCTGCCATTAAACCCCATTCAAACCGTGATTGCAGGCGTTCCTCCAACGTCGCCATGGCTTTGGGCGGCCGGTCGCTAGATAAGACCACTTGTTTTCCCTGGCTGTGCAGATCATTAAACGTGTGAAACAACTCTTCCTGTGTACTTTCTTTACCGGCAATAAATTGGATATCATCAATCAACAGAACATCTGGCGTACGGTAACGTTCGCGGAATTGAGACATCTGCTTATTGCGGATGGATTGCACCAGATCGTTTGTAAAGGTTTCCGACGAAATATAGCAAATTGTCAGCCCATCACTAATGCATTTGTGCCCAATTGCGTGCAGGAGATGGGTTTTGCCTAAACCTACGCCGCCATAAATAAATAGGGGGTTATACGTTTGGCCAGGATTTTCGGAAACAGACAGGGCCGCGGCATGTGCCAGCCGGTTACTTGTGCCCACAATAAAAGAGCTAAAAGTAAACCGGTTATTCAATGCCAGGCTGATGGATTCATCATTCGAAGCAGGGAGCGATGGGCGACGAGGTTGTGGGTGTTTGGCGCCATTTATTGAACTTGAGCCGTTCATAACGGGCGGCGCAGGAATGATTATTTCATCGGACCAAACCACAAACCGTACGTTGACGGGGGCGTTTACGATGGCGGACAATGTGCGCAAAATCGTGTCCTGCAGCCGATTCTCTAGCCAATCTTTGGCGTAATCATTCCGGACACCAATGACAAATTCGTTGTTTTCGCAGGCGAGCAAACGAGCATCTTTCAACCATGTATTGAAAGTTGCTTTGGTCATTTGCAGTTCTAATTCGCCCAGGGTTGCTTTCCAAGCGGTTTCTGGAGACATAACATACCTAGCCCATAAAATGCTCGGCCTGTAATGATGGACAGGCGCGACAAAGCAGTGGCAAAGACCACACGGTGAGAAACTAATTGAATAAAAGGGGACTTCTAGCCGTCGAAACAGGCTTTTGGTTTTACCGAGACCCTCGACCCGATAAGCACACGATTACTCTGAATTAGCGCCAAATAGGATGGCAGTTCCACGGTTCGCCAAATGGTAAAACGAACACTTAATGCCAAATCTGAGCAACTATAACAAGCCACAACGGTTTTTTGATTTTAACAAATGGGGGAAGCCAAAGCAATTAAATGCAGCCCCAAATGCCTTAAAAGGTTCGAAGTTTTTAGGATAGCCCAATCTTAAAAAATACGTATTTTTTAAGATTGGGAACTTGACAGCTATTTCGTTTACCTAGAATTTGGGATGCATTTTTGTTGCCCCCCACATATTGGGGCAATTGGTTCGCTGTTATGCAAAGTCAGGTTGGTGATTCTGTTTGATTTGTGCGACAGTTACGTTTTTTTCACAGTTTGTGCAATACATCTTTATGAATTACGGTGTAGAATGAGCATCCTTGACCATATGCTTGACAATTCTGACTTAAATTGACTAGAATTTTATTGTCCCAAAGTGCTTAGGCCCATCTTTAATGGTGCTGAAACCGCACTCAACGAATTTACATGGAGGCTCGTGATGAATGTTATTAAGGTTTCTGCTCGATCCCGAACCGCGGCAGTAGCGGGGGCCATTGCCGGTGTCATGCGTGAAGTTAATAGAGCAGAAGTACAGGCAATTGGGGCGGGCGCTGTAAATCAGGCGCTAAAAGCCATTGTCATTGCTAAAGGGTATCTTGCAGAAGAAGGTGTTGAAGTTGTTTGTGTGCCTTCTTTTGTAGAAGTAAATATTGATGAACAAGAACGGACTGCGATTCGCATTGTGGTAGAACCCCGTAATTAGTTGTATTTAGCAGAATTTTATTTGTGGGATTGTTTTTGGGCACGGCGTAAGCCGTGTCCTTTTTGTTTGGTGATGCAGATTTAATTTGGCAACTATTGGATCCGCTGTGGTGTAAATGGAGGGTTATATGAAGCAATTCATTAGATTTGGGACGGTGGCTTTTGCGGTCAGTTTTTTGGGGATGTTGGCTTGGGCGGGCATGCAACCTGTGAGCCAGAAAAGTCATTCAGACGTGATGAGTCATGCGGGAGCGATTGAACGCCCACACCTGGACGATGACTGGTTGACTTTGGCTGTTTCTGAATTACAGCAAGCTGAATATCGTTTATCTGGGCAGGGTGATTTGTATCAGGCTTCGAATCGCGCCCAAAACTTGCGTACATCTTTTTCGGCGGAGGGTATCTGGCTGACGCCGCGCGTGGTGGATGCGTTGACCTGGCAGTGGGGTTTGCAGTTGGTTGGTTATGGCCAGGATGGAGAGGTAACGGCCGTTCCCCCCGCACACCTCACGGCCGTTGGCGCACAGATTACCTATACTCGTGACAACCTTCTGGAATGGTATACCAACGATGTCCGCGGCGTTGAGCAAGGTTTTACGCTGCTGCGGCCTGCCGCCGGCGATGAATGGCTGCTGGACCTGGCCGTTTCGGGAAATTTGCGCCCCCAGCTTGTGGCTGATGGCCAGGCAATTGGCTTTTATACGGCCGTTGGCCAACAAGTGCTGCAATATCGTGATCTAAAAGCCTACGATGCCCGCGGCAAAACCCTGCCTTCCGCTATGGAATTGATCGCGCTGGCGGATGGGCAAACGGCCGTGCGCCTGCACGTCGACGCGGCCGACGCGGCGTACCCGCTGACCATCGATCCCCTCATTTTGACCCCAGAATCCGATTGGACCAGCTTCACGGCCCAAGACGCCAATTACGGCTATGCCGCTGCCTCTGCCGGGGACGTGAATGGAGACGGGTATGATGATGTCATTGTTGGCGCAAACTGGTATGACAATGGCCAGGTCGATGAAGGCGCTGCGTTTGTATTTCTTGGGTCTCCTGCGGGTTTGAATCCGTTGTTCGATTGGCGGTATGAAAGCAACACAACGCAGGAAGAATTTGGCATTGCCGTGAGTACAGCCGGGGACGTGAATGGGGACGGGTATGACGATGTTCTCATTGGCGCAAATTCACCCCTTGGCAGTTTGATGGGCAAGGCGTATGTGTTTTACGGTTCGCCAACGGGTCTGGCGGCCGCGCCTGCCTGGGTTGCCAATGGTGAACAGATTGCCGACAAATTTGGCACGGCCGTTGCCTCGGCTGGCGACGTGAACAATGACACCTACGACGACATCATCATTGGCGCGCCGGAATACAGTGGGGCGACTGGCCTACCGTCTGGGCGGGCATATGTCTATTATGGCAGCGCGGCAGGATTGTCCACGACGGCCGATTGGATCGCTGAAAGCGATTTAATCGGCTCCCGGTTTGGCTTCTCAGTCAATACGGCCGGCGACGTGAACAACGATATGTTTGCGGACGTGATCATTGGCGCGCCCGACTATGCCCCCAGCGCTGTGACAGGTCTGACGGCCGTTTACTTGGGCGGGCAAAACGGGTTGCCTGCCGCTACGCCGCCCATCGCCACTCTGGGCGATGCGTCCAGCGTCCTGATTGGTGAAATACCGTTTGGCGCGCCGCACCAATTTGGTTTTGCCGCAGCTGCCGCCGGTGACGTCAACGGCGATGGATTGGGCGACGTGATAGTCGGCGCGCCGAGGTATGGGGATCAATTTGGCGTTTATGGGGCCGCTTTGGTTTATTTCGGCACGCCCCAGGGCCAGGTGTTAACGCCTACATTCTTGAGCGCCTATACGCCCGACGCCATGTTTGGGCACGATGTCGGTACAGCCGGAGATATGAATGGCGACGGTTATGATGAGGTAATTATCGGCGCTCCTGGGTATAACGCCGGCATCCAGGGTTTCCGGCCAGCGTTGGTCGGTGGCGGTGGGGCGTTTGTTTACCAGGGCACGCCCGCGATTTCCGAGCTGTTTCCGATCTGGTATGGAGCCAGCCTGACGGCTGATGCCCGGTACGGGACATCGGCTGTTGCCGCCGGAGATGTTAATGGCGATGGCTTTAGCGATGTGTTGGTGGGCGCGCCGCAGCTGCCCAATCCGAGCGGATTTAAAGGGCAGGCGTTTGCTTATTACGGTTCGGGCGTCATTTCGGTGCTTACGGCCGTTAACTCCAGCCCGACGCCGCTCGGCCAGCCCACCTTTTTCCAGGCATTAGCGCCAGGGGCCGGCTTTTTGCATTACGAATGGGCGTTTGGTGATGGCGGCACTGCCGTTGGCGGCACGGCCGTTGGCCAAACTCTAGGCCATGTGTACGCGGAACCGGGTCTTTACACCGCCCTGGTAACGGCAACCAGCCTGACCGATATGGCTTATGCCACCACGCCGGTCACGGTTACTGTCGATTCAACCGTGACGCCAGACGGTGGCGGCGATTTGACTTTTACCAATCCGACCACTGGTTTAGGGCTGAACGTTCATGTACCGGCCGGCGCAGTATCCGACTTGTTGCAGTTGTCTTACACGCCGCTGGTCACCATTTCGCAACCATCGCCCACCGGAACGATTGGGTATTATTTTGACCTGGACGCCGTGGACGGGAAAAAGGTGTACTTGCCGCTTATTCCGGTTGGGGATGCGCCGATTGTTGTTGAAGAAACTCAGGCAGTGGTCGGGGAAACGGCCGTGCCTCTGCCCACTTCTCCCACTGCCCCCACACCCGGTTTCACCTTCTTGCAGCCGGTCAGCATCAAAATCTTCTACAGCGAAGCGACCCTGCCGCCCGGCACAGATGAAAACGCGATGAAACTGACGTTTTGGGATAAACCCAGCCAACGTTGGATAGACGCAGCCACCAGCTGCGTTCCGGCATCCACCTACGAGTATAACCCGGTCGAAAACTGGTTCAGGGTGGATATTTGCCATCTCAGCCGGTTCAGTGTATCCGGCTAACAAGCAGGTAGTGGGCGTATTCGTTTAGCGAATTGCGCGAAACAGACACAAGGAGGCGTCTAATCAACGCCTCCTTTTTGTTTGGCGTATAGGTCGCGGATGGCGCGATGGGTAGGAATGTCTGACAGGTAAGCGTGTCTCAGAGCGTCTTCGCTGATTTTTTGACTTTGTTCCATGAGCAGCGCATGGGCTTTGCCAATAATCTGTTCCGCCCGCGCTTCCTGGTTTGTGCATGCCAGCGTCTGCGCGCAAACGAGCAGGACGTCCAGAGGGTATTCCAGGCCGTTGATGCCGTTTGTTTCGATCCAGGCCAGGGCTTCTTCTACCAGTTCATGAGCGGCTGTAAAGTGCTGCTGCTTCAGCGCGACTCGGGCCAGATCGGCCGTATTGTCGATGGCGCAGGCTGTCTGCCCAATGTCGCGGCGGATAAGCATGGCTTCATGGTATGCGGCCTTTGCTTCTTCAAACGCGCCCAGTCCTTCTAGCGATTTGGCTACGGCCGTTAAACTATACCCTTCTCCCAACCTGTCCCCAATTGCCCGGTCGATAGCCAGGGCATGGTCTGCCGCCTCTTTGGCCTGCTGTTCCTGGTCCATATCGTGCAGCACCAGAGCCAAATTGCTGGCCGCCGACGATTCTTCTAGCCGGTCGTGCAGCGTTTCGGCCAGCGACAGCGCCTGCTTGTGCAGCGTTTGCGCTTCGTTAAGGTTTCCCAGCGTATGATAAATGGCCCCCAAATTGTTGAGAATGCGCGCCTCGTTGTGGCGGCTGCCGATCATCTGGGTGATGGTCAGCGCTTCCTCCCCGCTTTCTTTCGCTTTGCCAAAATCGCCTAATCCATGATAAACGCCAACCAGATTCAGTAAGCAGGCGGTTTGCCGGTGCAGGTTGTTCAGGCTGCGCGTCAGCACAAGCGCTTTTTCATAATGATCGCGTGCCTGGTGATGATTGCCCAAGAAATAATAAACCACGCCCAGGCGCACCAGACTGGTCGCTTCGGTGAGTTGGTCGCCATTTTGGCAGGCGAGAGCTTGCGCCTGGAAGAGGAGTTGTTCAGCTTCGTCGAAGAGGCCCTGACGGACGAGGGCAAAGGCCCATTCGTTCAGGCCGACGGCTTGCTGGTGGGGGTGGTTGGCTTGTTGGGCCAGGGTGACGGCCGTTTTCGCCAGGGTAACGGCCGTGGGAAAATCACTAATCGCCTGATAATACACCGCACACTTCAAGGCCACCTCGGCGCGCTGGCCATCCGTGGCCGCCAGCGCCTGCAAAGCGTCCAGGTCTGTTTTTTGCGCCTCCCGGCGGCCGGTTAAATGATAGACCTCGGCTCGATCGCTCAACAACTCATGGTGTTGCTCCTGCTGCAATTCAGATAACTCCGGCTGGTTGGCCAGCAAACTCAACGCCCGACCGAAATAACCAATGGCTTCCTCGTTGGCAAACTGCGCCGCCGCCTGTTTCCCTGCCCGCGTCAGATACGCAATGGCTTTGTCTGGCACGTCTCCCTCGTCAAAATGGTAGGCAATCAGGGGCAGCAAAAAGCCGGTATGCTCGCCCAACTGCTCCTCCAGAGCGGCCGCTACCTGCTGGTGGATCTGTCGTCGCGTTTGTTTAGGCACGGTGGTGTAAGCTACTTCTTGGATGAGAATGTGACGGAACGCCCATTCCCAATCCTCAGCGATTTGCGATTGGCTCAGCCGATCGGCCAATTGGCGAACTTCCAGCAAGAGCAGCGTAGGTTCCACCGAATCAATCTGCGTGATTTGGGCCAGCAGCTGCTGCCAGAACGTGCGCCCAATGATGGCTGCGTGCTGCGTGATTTGCTTGTTTTGCGGCGGCAGCCTGTCCAGACGAGCGGCGATGATGTCTTGAACAGAACCGGGGACGCGCACATCGGCTACGGCGCGGCTGACGCGCCAAACGCCGCCTGATTCATCTTCTTGCAGCGTGCCGTCTTCGATGAAGGAACGAATCAGTTCTTCGACAAAAAATGGGTTGCCTTGCGCGTGGGCGTTGATCAAGGCCGAGAGTTCCGTGGGCAGCGTCTGATCTAACAAGCCGGCCATAAGCGCGGCGGATTGGCTTTCGTTCAGCGAGGAGAGGTCCAGGCGGCGATGGGGCGGCTGGGTTAATTCGCGTAAAAGTTGATCCAGAGTGGAGATGGTATCTTCGGCTGGGCGGCTGAGAATGAGCAGCATAACGGTTTGATGGGTGAATAATCCGCGCGCGACCAGGTTTAGAATGCGTTCCAGAAAAGCCAGTGACAGCACGTCGGCCCAATGGAGGTCGTCTAGAATTAGCAGGAGGGGCGATTCGACGGCGGCGGCCAGGAGGATGCGTTCCAAAGAGAGGAACGTGCGGTCACGGCGCTGTTCGGGGTCCAGGTTTTGCAGCGGATTGTCGGCCAGCGGCAAGCCCAGGATACCGACCAGGGAGCCTAGTTGGTAGCGAAATTCGGTGCTGTCGAGGGTTGGGTGTAAGTTGTGCAAGCGGCTGGTAAGTTGGGCCACGGCCGTTTCCGCGCCCACATCTCGCCCAACTGTAAACAAAGAGCGCATCAACTCGGCGAGCAGTGAATAGGGGGTGGTACGGGTGTGGGTATAGCCGGTGCCGCTGAGGATGTGCGTTTGCGGGTGGGTTTCCGTCATCCAGGCGACAAATTCACGCCGGATACGGGACTTACCAATGCCGGCTTCGCCGATAACGGCCGTGGCCTGCCACGTCTGTTCCGCCATCGCCTGCCGAAACGTCGCTTTTAAGGCCGCGAATTCTGCATCGCGCCCCACCATGGGCGCGTATAAACCAACCAACCCGCGCACCCGCCCTCGCTCCGCCTTCTCGCCCACCACCAGATACACCGTGATCGGTTCGCTTTTGCCCTTTACCGTAATTTGCTGCGGCGGCTCAAAATCAAAAATGGCCCGAATGTGCCTGATCGTAGACGCGCTGATCAAAATGCGGCCCACCGGGGCGGCGTGTTCCAGCCGCGACGCAAGATTGACCGTATCACCCATCACGGTGTAGCTGCGCGCCTTTAATCCGCCCACCAAACCGGCCAGCACCTCGCCGGTGTTCAGGCCAATGCGCATTTGCAGGCTAAAGCCACGTTCCTGTTCCAGAGCCGCGCTGAAATTGGCAATCACTTTCTGCATAGCCAGCGCCGCCCGCACAGCCATCTCTTCATGGTTTTCCAAAGCTTGCGGCGCGCCAAAAAGAGCCATGACTGCGTCACCGCTGTATTTGTCGATGGCGCCGCCATAGCGGTGGATTTCGGCCGTCACTGTCTGGAACAGCCGGTTCATGATGGCGGCTACATCTTCTGGGTCCAGGTTTTCACTTAGCGCCGTATACCCGGAGACATCGGCGAACAGCACGGTGACTCGTTTGCGCTCATCAGGGGCCTGGTCAGGCTGGATCAGTGTCGCCAGCCGTTCGCGCAGCAGCCCCAAAGCGGTGTCTACAACCAGATCGCCCAAAGAGGCGCGTTGGGTTTCTAAAGCCACAATCGTGGTTTCGATGTTGTGAATTTCTTGCTGAAAAGAGCGATGGGTTTTCTGTGATTCGTTCATGTCTTATCTATGAGCACCTTGTTGCAGGTGCGTTGATTGTCAGTATAACAGATTGTAGCTCTATGAAAATTTGCGTCTGTAAACGGTGGCTCACTTGATTTGTTCTTGATATAACCTGCTGTCATATCGCAATCTGAAGAGATGGGGTAATGGTTCTGGTCTCTCTGGAAAGGCCCTTGGGGTTTAAGGTCCAGACAATCTGGCTTCTCGAGAACAAGCCCTTAGGGTCTGTATAGATACGAGGTGGATATGTTAAAACCGGCTGATTTTTTTGATTTACGGGATGGGCTTATTGCCGCCATTTTTGCCGACTGTGACTACGTGTGGCAGGCACTGCCTAAGATCAGCGCCCATGTTGCGCGGTTGGTGGGCGATGGGCAGACAATTTTGGGCGAGGTGATGCCTGGGGCCTATTTAAGCGGCCGTCCGATTTATATTGCTGAGGGCGCGCGCATTGAGCCGGGCGCGTATGTACACGGCCCGGCATATATTGGCCCTGGCGCGGTTGTGCGCCATGGCGCATTTGTGCGGGAAGATGTTATTTTGCTGGAGGGGGCGATTTTAGGGCATGCCAGCGAAGCGAAGAACAGTCTTTTTTTGCCCCATGCGGCCGCGCCGCACTTTAACTACGTAGGCGACTCGATTTTGGGACATCATGTGAACCTGGGCGCGGGCACGAAGTTGAGCAATTTGGGTATTCTAAGCGAGAAAGATGTGGCGACGGGGAAACGGCCGTCTATCATCCTGCCCATTGAGGATACTCAGTACGATACCGGGCTGGCAAAAATGGGCGCAATCTTGGGCGATGGGGCGCAGACCGGCTGCAATTCGGTCCTTAACCCTGGCTGCCTGGTCGGGCGAAATACGTTGGTCTATGCCAATGCCAGCTTGCGCAAAGGTTACCATCCTGCCAACAGCATCATCAAACTGCGCCAAACCATCCGCCGTATAGACAAAGTGGCGGAGTGACCACGAGTGTTGATTAGCGGCTGCCCTTTTGCCCCGATTCTCGCAGTTCCGTAGAAGAAATGTCTTTGCGGAACTGGTTGGGGGGCAGCGTTTGGAAGAGGTTCTCAAAGCCCTCAGGGATATCCAGATCATCGGCGTGGCGGAATTGGCTGTCGCCATCCAGGCGGCCGGCGACGAGGAAGCGGCAGTTTTGCTGGCGGATGGTTTCCAGAGCGGCGCAAAGGTTGGCATGGCTGTGGCCGTAGAAGCGGGGTTGGAGGATGCGCACCGCCGTATCAAACCCCACCACAAATGTCGCTCCCGGGTACAATCGCGCTTTCTCCACAAACGTGGTGGCGTGGCTGACGTAGACCGGGTAGCGGCCGGCAAATTGGGCCAGACGATATAACACAGTGGGGGCGGGCAGCGGCGGCTTGTCGGCGTTGCGGGCGGCCAGTTCGAAGGCTACGGGCTTGCCCAACAAATGGGCGGCGGCGCGGGCCATGCCCAGATGCCCATCGTGCAGGGGGTTGAAGGAGCCGGAAAGTAAAACCTGGGGGTGGGCGTCGGTGGTGCGGATACGGCCGTTATCCTGCACGCCAAAATAAGGGATTTCTCCGTGATGGAGCCGCCGGGTGGCCAGTTCGTAATCGTAAACCGATTGTTCTAAATGGTCCTCGTCCGTCAGCGGCAGCGAGAGGCGCTGTTCCAGGCCGCAAGCCTCCGCCAGACAATTTAAAATCAGGCGGCTGACGAGGTTTTCTTCACCGGCGCGGTCGCGGAACCCTTTGTTCAGGCGCAGCGTGCGGCAGCAGAGGTGGTTGGGCTGCCAGGTGGCGATGTGGGCGCGGTGTTCGCCCAATTTTGGCCGATCGGTGATGATGGTGGCCGTGCAGGCCAATCCGACCATCGGCCCTTCGCTTTCTAGCCAGCGGGCGCGGGTGTAGGCGCGGCCGGCCATCAGCCGGGCGGTGTCGTCGGCTACGTATTGGCGCGGGCGCTGGTCGAGGAAATCGTTAAAGCTGGCTTGCCCGTAGGGAACCAGGGCTTCCAGCAGCGTGCGCGTCGCTCCGGCGACGCCGAGCAGGTCGGAGAGCGCCTGCGTACCGGCTCCGGCGGTGACAAACACGATTCGCACGGGGTTGTCGTGGATGGCTTGAACCAGTTGTTGCACATCATTTTCCATAGCGCAAAATTGTAGCACGGGTTCCGCGTTTAGGTACCTTTGTTATAATGGGTCAGATTGAGCTATTGGCGGCGTGTATGATGCAGCGGGACGATCCAGAACAGAAGAAACTTGCGGCGGTTTATCGGGCAGGGGCAATCCATCCGGTGGAGCCGCTGGATTTGGCGGATGAGACGCCATTGTGGGTGACAGTGGATTTGCGGCAGGATACGGCCGTTTCCCCCCCATCGTCCACGCGTCCCTCTTTATCCTGGCTGCGTGCGCGTTTTTGGCGGCCGGAATGGATTTTTTTTACGCTCGCTTTGTTGGTTTACGCGCTCACCCGCTTCTGGCGCATCGCCGATTACCCCATCTACTTTTTCTCCGACGAAGCCATTCAGTCCCTCACGGCCAGCGATCTGATCCGCAACGGTTTTCGCAGCCCGGAAGGGCAGCTGCTGCCGGGATACTTCAAGAATTATCAGGTTTATAATCTGAGTTTGTCGGTGTATTTGCAGCTGCTGCCGGTCTATTTCTGGGGGTTGTCGGCGCCGCTGACGCGCGGCGTGTCGGCGTTGGTGAGTGTGCTTGGGGTAACGGCCGTCAGTCTTACGCTCAAATCTGCCTTCAAGACGCGCTATTGGTGGACGGCCGTTTTGCTGATGGCCGCTATGCCCGCCTGGTTTCTGCACAGCCGCACCGCCTTCGAGACCGTGCTCATGGTCTCGTTTTACGCCTTATTTCTCTATTTTTACCTGCTCTACCGGCTGCGCGCGGCCCGCTATTTGTATCCGGCGATGGTGTTTGCGGCGGCTTCGTTTTACGCTTACAGCAACGGGCAGGCGATTATTGCCCTGCTGGTCTTATTTTTGGCGCTTTCTGATTGGCGTTATCACTGGCAGGTTGTGAAGGGCGTTATCGAGAGGCGTGCCTGGGCAACGGCCGTGGCCTTCATCGCCCTGACCTTGCTGCTCATTGCCCCTTACGCGCGCTTTCGCCTGACCTATCCTACCGACCTGGCTTACCATCTGCGCTCGCTCGATTCCTATTGGTTCAAGCAAGACCTGACCCTGGCGCAAAAATTCGGTATGTTTACCGATCGTTATGTCTACGGATTAAGCCCTGGTTACTGGTTTTGGCCCAACACCCATGACCTGGAGCGCCATCGCATGTTGGGTTACTTCGGCCATTTGCGGCCGGAGACGCTGCCCTTGCTGCTCCTGGGACTGGTCATTTGCCTGTGGCGCTGGCGTTCACCGGCGCATCGGGCAGCGCTGCTGGCGCTGCTGGCCGTGCCGGTGGGCGCAGCCAACGTGGACATCGCCATCACTCGCGTTTTGGCGTTGGTGGTTCCGGCGGCTATTCTGATGACGTTGGGGTTGGATTGGCTGCTGACCCGCCTGAAAGAGGAGTGGCAGACGTGGGTGGCAACGGCCGTGTTCCTCGTTTTGTCCTGGGTGAGTGTCGGGCTGCTGGTGGATGCGCTCAATCGTGGACCGTTGTGGTTTCCCAACTACGGCATGTTTGGGATGCAGTACGGGGCGACGCAATTATTTGACATAATCCCAGAGTACCTGGAAGCCGATCCGCAAGTCACCGTGCTGCTAACGCCTACCTGGGCCAACGGCACCGATTTGTTCCCGCGCTTTTTCCTCGCGCCAGAACAACTTCTGCGCGTGCAAACGCTGAACGTGGATGGATTTATTCTCGATAAGCAGCCGCTCACCGACGATATGCTATTTATTATGACGCCCGACGAATACCTGCGGGCGCAGCAAAGCGGCAAATTCAAGGAAATTGTCATCGAGCGTACATTTGAATACCCGGACGGCAGCCCGGGATTTTACTTTGCGCATCTGGCCTACGTCGATACCATCGACGAGATTTTTGCCGCCGAGCGGGCCGAGCGGCAGAAGCCGGTAGAGGATGTCGTGGTGATCAATGGGCAGATGGTGGCGGTGCGCCATTCAAGACTGGATTCTGGCAGTATGCCCAGCATGTTCGACACAGACACCTTCACGCTGGGGCGGGTGATGGAAGCCAATCCCGCTTTTGTGGAACTGGTCTTTCCGCAGCCGTGGGCGCTGCGCGGGCTGGCGGCCGATTTTGGCACAATGGATTTTGCGCTGACGGTGTCGTTGTACGCCGATTTGAACGGGGAACCGGTGGTGTATACGCAGGAATTTCGCGGTTTACCGGCCGATCCGCACATCGAAATCAGCTTTGACCGGGGTCCGGTTGAGGTGGTGAAGATGCGAATGGATGTCCACGATTTAAATGCCGGGGAGACGGCCAAAATCCACATCCGCGAGCTGACGCCGCTGCTGGCGACGGAGAGCGATTGATTTGACACTGGAACGGGTGACGCTGCTCACGGCCGTATGCCTGACCCTCGTAACGGCCGTGTTGTTTGGGTGGCTGTTGCGCCGGCGAACGGCCGTATCCCCGCCGTCGCAACCCCCGGATACTCGCTGGCTTCGACTGGTAGTGGGGCTGGTTTTTGCAGCTTACGGCCAATACTTGCTTATGCAGTCCGAAGCGGCTTTTGGGCCATTTGCCTGGGCGCAGGTGTTAAACAATCGCCTGCGCTTTGACCTGGCCAATCTGGACAATGTGGTGCTGGGCGTGCCGCTGATGCTGTGGGGAGCCATGTTGTTTGCCGGGGCGGCGCGATTCGCTCCCTGGGAAAAGGCTGACGAACGGCCGTTATCCTGGGCGGTGTGGTCTGGCGGGCTGACGGCGGAATGGGTAACGGCCGTCTTTCTGTTGGGGGCAACGGCCGTGCTGCTGTTGGGGCAGGATAAAGGGTGGCTGCCGGTGGGTTTGTGGCTGGCGGCGCTGCTGCTTCTAACCCGCCAAATCTGGCTCCACGACCGACAAATCGGGCGAGATCTTTCTTTGCACCTGGAACGGGCCGACAACATGTGGCTGCTCCTGCTGCTGTTGCTTGGTATTCTCATTGGGGCGGCGTTTTTGCAGGACATACCGGCGCGCATGATCGGCGATGAAGGTTCTTTTTGGGAAGCGGCGCGGGCCATTGCCGGCGGTCAGCACAAACCCTCGTTGTTCGATTTGGGCGTTTACACATTCCCGATGGCCGGGTCTTATTGGCAGGCGCTGGTTTTGCGATTGTTTGGCCTGAATGTATGGGGCTGGCGCTTTGCCTCTGTGCTGGCGGGCGTGCTGGCTGTTGTGCCGTTGTATGTGTTGGGGCGCGAATGGTTTGGCCGGAAAACGGCCGTTCTCGCCGGCCTCATCATGCTGGTCAACCCGTATTTCCTGGCGTTTGCCCGACTGGGTTACAACAATTCGCAGGCGCTGCTGCCGGTAACGTTGGCGCTGGCCCTGGCCTCATTGGGGATCCGACGGTCGAGTTTGTTTTATTTTTGGTTGGCCGGATTGGCGGCCGGTTTGGGATTTTACACCTACACTGCCGCTCGCCTGGGTTTGATCCTGCTGCTGCTGTTAGGGCTGCTTTTGGTGGCGCGGCGCGAACTTTCCTGGCGGCGCTGCCTGCTCCTCCTGGCGGTGATGGGTGCGGCGTGGGCCGTGGTTGTGCTGCCATACTGGCTGTTTGGCGCGACCAATCCGCACAAGGCGGAGCCGTACAAATTTTGGGAAAGCCTGTTTTTTAATGTGTTTTACGGCCGTGCCTTTTTCAGCGATGATGAGTTGTTCCGGTTTGCCCAGCCACTGCGCATTGGGTATCAGGAATTATTTTTTCAGCCGTTCGTTTATTTCAAGCTGCTGCTGCGCGGCGTGGTGCGGTCGCTGTTGGTGTTTAATTCCCCTTTTTTTGGCGGCGAAGAGCATTTTGTGGCAACGGGTTTGTCCGGGGGAATGCTGCCAGGGACATTTATGGTTTTGGGCGGCGCGCTGGCGGTGCGGGGGTGGCGGCGGCTGCGATTTGCTATGTTGCTGCTGTGGTTTGTGGCCGGACTCTTGTTTTTAAGCGTTGCCAATACCTTGCCGCCACGGCAGACGCACCTGGTCGCGTTGATTCCGGCTGCCGCTTTGTTTACGGCCGTGGGCCTTGTGGCGTTTACGGCCGTGCTGGCTGAATCGTTGGCCCATAATTTTGCGGCAGCCAGGCAAACCTGGTGGCGGCGCGGCGTATTGACGCTCTGCGTCGTTGGTTTGATTGCGGGCGGGTTGGGCCAATATTTTGGCGGATTGGCCGCCAAGTACCCGGCCAATTTTGAACAAGCGGTGGCGTGGACGGCCGTGCGCCTGCAAACGACGCCGGACGTGAAGCTGGTGTACGTGGAAACCGCGCCGCAGCATCATGATGTGGCGTATATGCTGTGGGCCAAGATGATCCCACTGCTGTATGAAAATTTTCCTAGCACGGCCGTTTTGAGCGGCGAAACGGCTCTTTTGCGCCAGGAAAAGGTCCTGGTTTTTATTCCCGCAGATGAAGCGCCAGAAGTGGTAACGGCCGTGGCCCAAATCGTGCCGAACGCCTGGCCGCCGGTCGCGCTGCCGGGCGGCTTTGTGGTGGGCAACACGCCGCTGCCGGCGGCGCCGCAACTGACCTGGCGCCGCGCGTGGCAGTCGGTTTGGAATTCACCGACCAGGCTGATCGTGTTGGGTTTAGGACTGCTGTTGGGGCTGCTGCTCATCGGTTGGCTGCGGGAAGCGGGACCGCTGCGCGCTAAAACTGGCTTGGATGACCAAAAAGCCGATGTGGACGAGAGATAGACTCGTTACCACATCGGCTTTGATCGGAGATAGAGGCGAAGCGGCGGCCGGAGAAGTGAGAGCTAGCGAGGAGACGGCCGTTTTAACTCTGTTCTGAACATCGGGCTGGGTTTTACCGTCCAACCAGCGGCGTCGGTGTCGGTGGCGGCGTGTTCCAGAAAACCTTGTACGCGGCTGTCTAGCAAGTCAATCTGGTGCAGCAGCATGGCTTCCAACGTTTTGGGCACGACGGGGGATCCCCATTCCAGGTTGCCGTGATGGGAAGCAACGAGGTGTACAAGCTGGCGCAAATCGTCTGGCGGGACCGTGCCGAGTTCGGCGGCGGCCGTTTCGATCATGACAATGGCGCGTACGATGTGGCCGATGAGACGGCCGTCTTCGGTAAACGCGAAGGAGTTGTCGGTGTCATATTCCAGCGGTTTGCCCATATCGTGCAGCAAGACGCCGGTTAACAGGAGGCTGCGGTTAACCAGCGGATAGTGTCCGGCCATAAAATTGGCGATGGCCGCCATGCTGAGGGTGTGCTCCAGCAGTCCGCCGATGGTGGCATGGTGCATGTTGCGGGCGGCTGGGGCATGGGTATATTGCGGCAAAAATGCCTCGTTCAGCAGCAAGCGGCTGACCAGCCCTTGCCAGGGTTCGGCCAATTGTTGAACGATCTGCCGCAATTCCAGAACCATTTCTTCGATAGGCCGGCTGCTAAAGGGTAAAAAGTCAGCCAGATCGTGCGCATAGCTTGGGTTGAGGTCGGTGGCGTTAATTTGCAGCGCATCTTTGTACAGATTGACGCGACCGCTGACCAGGACAACCTGTCCGGGACGTGTGTATTCTAAAACAGACGCCGGGATGTCCCAAAACACGCCCGACAGGGTTCCGGTTTTGTCGCGCAGTGTGAAGAGAATGAAGGGACGGCCGTCTTTGGTAGTACGTTCGGCTACTTCTTGCAGCAAAAAGGGTTCATTAATAATTTCGGTTTTTGGAGTTAAATCCACGATGTAAGTAGACTTCACAGTACCCCCTTATGAGTTCAGGTATGAGCGGATTGTAAGGTGATTTTGGGAATCTGCCCAGGTGACTTAGAATTTTACCAATGGAATTTTAGGCACAAGAGCAAAGGCATAAACGGCAATGAAAAAAATGATCATCGGTATATCTGGCGCGAGCGGAGTAATTTATGGCATTCGCCTGCTGTCGGTTTTGCGGGAGTTGCCAGACGTGGAAACCCATTTGATAGTCAGCCGCGCCGGGGCCATAACGATAGGTTTGGAAACTGAGTACACGTTAGAGCAAGTGACTGCATTGGCGGATGTGACGTACCGCGAGCAAGACATCGCCGCCCGTATTTCATCTGGATCCTTCAGGACAGACGGCATGATTGTGATCCCATGTTCGATGAAGACGCTGGCCGGAATTGCCCAATCGTTTAGCGATAATTTACTGCTGCGCGCGGCCGATGTTGTCTTGAAAGATCGACGCCGGTTGATTTTGGTGGCGCGGGAAACGCCGCTGCATTTGGGACATTTGCGTTTGATGACCCAGCTCACAGAAATGGGAGCCATCATTGCGCCGCCGATGCCCGCCTTTTACCACAAACCGCAAACGCTAGACGACATCATCAACCAGACTGTGAATCGGGTATGTGATCTGGCGGAGATTGAACTGCCGCAGGATTTGTTTGCGCGGTGGGATGGCGGGCAGGCCAGCCGTGGCTGAGGGCGCGCGCCAGGCGGCGCTGGCTTATTTACAGACCCATCAGGTGATGACGCTGGCGACGGTGGGCGAGGAGGGGGTGTGGGCCACGGCCGTTTTCTATGCCAGCCAGGAATTCGACCTTTACTTTTTATCGGCCGGGCACACTCGCCACGCGCAAAATTTCCATTACCAGCCGCATATCGCCGGCGCCATTCAGGAAGATTATAAAGATTGGCCGGCCATCAAGGGGATTCAGCTCGAGGGGAATGTGGCCCAGTTGGGCGGGGCTGAGTTGGAGGCCGCCTTGTTTTTATACCGGGCAAAATACCCATTTTTAGCCCAGGACGCGCCCCAAATTCAGGCGGCGCTCACGAGGGTAAACTGGTATCGACTGCGGCCGACGCGACTTTATTATATTGATAACGGCCGTGGCCTGGGCCATCGTGATGCGGTTGATTTGTGAAAACGGCCGTTACTCTCCCATCCACTTTTTCATCACCATTTCCAGGTACGCGATATATTTGACCGAGTCATACAGCGCCAGCGCCGCTTCCGTCAGGTCGAAGGGTTCGGGCAGCTCTAGAATTTGGCGCAAGTAGGCGGCGTCGCAGCGAACGACGGCCTCTTGAAAACGCTTTGGCCCTTCTAGCATGAGCAAAACCGGAGCGGTGGCCAGCGATTTCCCTTTGAGCGTACGAATGATTTGTCCCTGTCTGGCCACCAACATGACCGCGTTGATCATGTTTTTGGAGATCTCTTTGCCATCGGCGTTATATTTTTGAGCCATCATGTCGATGACTTGCCGCCACCGAAGCTGCCCTTCTTCATCCAAAGTTTGGATAAGGTCTTTAAGAATCACCAGTCGGTCGGCGGCGGGGATGATGCGGAAGCGCAGTTTTTTGAGGCCACTGCGATATTGTTCGTGGAGCACGGCCGTTTCTGTTTCCACAATGTGGCGACGGATGTATGTCGTGGTGTCCTCGCGTTCAATGATTACCAGCTGCGGGTAGCGGGCTAAAAACTTGCTAAAACTGCCGTTGCCAAAGTGCGTCTGACTAAACGCCCCTTTGCTTAATTCCACCATGCGCTGCTTCAAGATGCTGGCCCGGATGCGTTCGGTATCGTCGTCTAGCAGGTCCTCCAGCGCTCTCACCAGCAAACCATCCACCTCGTTATCCGTCAAACCCGGCGTTGGCAGCAGGTCTTCGTAAAAAAGATACTCGTCGCACAAGCCAACAAAGCTTCGGCTGGCTGTGTGTTTCACACCGACACCCACAACGCGTTTACCACGTTTGCGCAGCGATTGCACCAGCGGGGTAAAGTCGCGGTCGCCAGTCATGAGGACATAGGTGCTGTATTGGTGTCCGTCGATCAGGGTGTCCATGGTATCTACGACGATTTGCATATCGGCTAGATTTTTGCTGAAATTATTGATGCGCACGGTTGATTGCGTCGTAAAGCCGGCGGTCGTCAGCTGCTCTAGCAGCTTTTGATCTTGCCGCCAGTCTCCATACGAACGGCGCAGAACGACACGGCCGTTTGTCATTTCCCGAACTTTGTCCAACACCAGGTTGATGTCGAAATTGATACTGGCTTGTTTAGCGCCTATAACTAAATTATCTAAATCTAGAAAAATGGCGACATCATTGCTCATGATCCGCTCCAAAAAAATTAACTTTTGCTTTTTACTGCTTGTTTCCCGGGAAACAATATCTTAATCTCGCGCACTGTTTCCCGGGAAACAGGACAGCTTGCTATTTGCCTAAAGCATGTTACCATAACGTAAGTATAATATGTCAACCTGTTTTAAGCCAAGGAGGTCGGCAATGGCTGAGAACGATAACGCACAAACAAGTAGCGACAATAACAATACTTCAGACAGCGGCAAAAAAAGAGGATGGTTTTGGGACAGCAAGCCCTGGCAAGCCTTTAAGACGGTGGCCATTATCTTCTCGTTTGCCATAAACATCGTCGTCGTGATCCTCTTGCTGGCTATCTTGCCCCTGGTACTGCCACTTGTCGATTCGGTAGTTAAGCCATTGGTTGGTGGGCTAAATGATAGCTTTGTTGATATGAGCGAGGCAACTATAACCCGCACCATTGAAGTCAGCGATAATTTGCCCATTTCTTTTACCTTACCTCTGGATGCTGAAACGGTGGTGCGTGTTACGCAGCCTGTTCCCCTGGCTGGTATTCCCGCTACGTTTGTGCTGCCGGGCGGCGGCGGGCAAATTAACGGTCTGGTATCGCTTAATTTGCCGCAGGGTTTGGAACTGCCTGTCGCCTTGAGCCTGGAAGTGCCGGTGGAGCAAACCATTCCGGTTAACCTGGCCGTTAGCGTTGAAATTCCTCTGAGCGAGACAGAGCTTGGAAAACCGTTTAATACGTTGGTTGGTCTCTTCGCGCCGCTCGATCGCACGATCAAACATTTGCCGGATAGTAACCAGGAACTGTTTGACCGTGTACTAGCTCCGCCGACCGCCACGCCGCCTGTCGGATACCCCGGTCAATAGTTGATAGCTTATGTCTGATATTCCGCCAGTTTGTGATTATGAGGGTTCAGATTATCGATCTCGCTTTTGGGAGGGGCAGGGGCGTGATTACGAAGATCAGGTAGAGCGGATTGCGCTCCGCCGACTGCTGCCGCCGACCGGCCGCACGCTCATTGAGATTGGCGCCGGATTCGGCCGTCTGGCCGATGAGTATCTTGGGTACGACACAGTTGTGCTATTTGATTATTCGCGCTCGCTGCTGCGTGAAGCCCAGGCCCATCTGGGCGACGATCCCCGCTTTCGGTATGTAGCTGGAAATTGGTACAACATGCCTTTTGTGGCCGGTTTGTTTGCGGCGATGGTGCAAATCCGCACATTGCACCATGCGGCTGACGCGCCGGCGCTATTTGCCCAATTGGCGCGCATTGCCAGCCCGGATGGCGCCTACGTTCTGGAGTTTGCTAGCAAGCGTAATTTGAAGGCGATTGCCCGCTATGCGGCCAGACGCCAGGATTGGTCGCCGTTTGCGCCTGAGCCGGTGGAATTTGTGGAACTCAATTTTGATTTTCACCCACAATGGATTCGAAATCGTTTGCAAGAGGCAGGTTTTCGACCGGGGCGTATTCTGACTGTTTCCCATTTTCGCCTTGGGTTATTGAAAAAATATGTCCCAACATCTTTGCTGGTAAAAATGGATGCCGGGGCGCAGTTGACCGGTAATTGGTGGCAGCTTTCGCCCAGTGTATTCGTGCAGAGCTGTCACCCATCCTGGGGTGAACCGGCCAAACCGGGCACATTTTTTGCCTGCCCGACCTGCCAGACGCCGCTGGGTAAAGTGGAAAACGGCCGTCTCCCCTGCCCAAATCCCGCTTGCCATCATGTCTGGGGCGTCGAAAACGGCCTCTACGACTTTAAAGAACCGTTGTGAGTGGGTCATGACGGCCGTTTCCTCTCCATTACGCAGTACCGTGCTGCCTTTTCTTAAGTGGGCCGGTGGTAAACAACGGCTCATTGGCCAGTATCAGTCTTATTTCCCGCCGCTGGAAACCATCAACCATTACTACGAGCCGTTCATCGGCAGCGCGGCCGTCTTTTTTCATTGGCAACCGCGCCCCGCTACTCTGGCCGACCGCAACGAAAAGCTGATTGAGGTGTACCGGATGGTGCAGCAGGAGGTAACGGCCGTTATCGCCGCACTCCAACCGCACCTCAACGACCCCGATTATTTCTACCAGATTCGCGCCCAAGACCCCGATTTATTAACCCCGGCCGAGCGAGCTGCCCGCCTGATTTACCTCAACAAAACTTGTTACAACGGGTTATACCGCGAGAACAGCCTGGGCGAGTTTAACGTGCCCTTTGGTCGCTACAAACGACCCAAAATTTGCGACGTGGATCGTCTGTGTGCGGCCTCGGCTGCGCTGCAAGGCGTTGAATTGGTGGCGGCTGATTTTGCGGCAGTGGTGGCAACGGCCGTATCCGGCGACTTCATCTACTTCGACCCGCCCTATGCCCCCCTCACCGCTACCAGCAGCTTCACCAGCTACCACAAACACGGCTTCACTGCCGACGATCAGCGCCGGTTGGCCCAAACCATCGCCGAATTAACGGCGCGCGGCTGTGAAGTTATGTTAAGTAATTCCAGCGCCCCTCTGATTTACGAGTTGTACGACCACCCACCTTATCGCCTCATCGACATCCAGGCCCGCCGCGCCATCAACAGCAAAGGCAACGGCCGTGGCCCCGTCAAAGAACTGCTCATCCTCAATTACTAACCCCATCAAGCCACAACCTGTTTTTGTTCATTGGTCAATGGCAGCGCCGACAAAAACAGATAAAATCCTGGAAATAAAATTAGCGCGACGGTTTTTATGTAAACATTTACTGGTAGCGCTAAAGCTAATTCAGGAGGGGAATGTGAATCCAGTCCGATTTTTCTTATTCGTTTTTACCATGGTTGCCTTGCTGGGTCTGGCAGCGTGCGCGGGGACCATACAGCCAACAGCAACGGCCGTGCCTCAGCCCACTGAAACTCCATCCCAAACGCCCACCACGATTCCTACCGAAACCCCCACGCCAACAGCCACAGCCACGCAAACGAATACGCCATCTCCCACGCCCACCAGCACACCAACGCCTACCCAAACACCCACCGCTGCCCCCACAGCCACGGCCGTGCCAGAAATCACGCTGGCAGGTCCGATACTTGTGACCAAGGGCAATTTTTCTTTTCAGCCGGCAGAAGGATATGAATCAGAAATAGACAATCAAGCGAATTATGGACTCGTGTCTATGTCCGATGAATCTGGCTTCATCATTTTAACCATCCTGGGAATACCCAACGCCGAAGCTGCTTTAGGCGATAAGAGTGATGAGGAATTGCTCGAGGAGCTTGTCGCTGATTTTGTGCAAAATGTAGGCGGCGTTTACGAGGTGGTGGGGGATTCCTACACCATGAAAGTGGGAACGGGTGAGGGCACAACAGCGAACATTAGTGGTGAACTGTTTGACAAGCCGTTTATTGGGCAGGCTGTGTTTATGAATCCATTTGATAATCTGGCCTTTTTTGCCATCGCCCTATCCAGAGACTCAGAAGTATGGTTTACCCAGGGCGCACCCGCCTTTGTCGCCATGATGGAATCTGTGCAGTTCCAGCTCAGTGCCGCTGGCGAAACCGGCGACAATTCTGAGGCGACAAGCCTGTGCACCATTTCCACGGATTCCACCTACGGGTATACCGAAACGAATGCCATCCTGGTGGGCGGCGACGCTTTTGGCGGGCCGCCACGAGAACGAGCCTTCCTGGATAATCTACTGGGGCCAAACGGGGAACCCGTGTCATACGAACGGATCGGCTCCATGCCCTTCAATGACACCATCCTGGATATTTATGAGCTGACGATTGGCGGCAAGTCCGTTACCCTATTTGTAGATGAATATAACTGGAGCGAGCCACAAGCGCCGGTAGGCTTTACGTGCGCGGCGGCGTTTCCATTAACGTCCCCGTAGCTTCCTGAAGTCCGGCAATTTTCAGACCTGTCAGGGTTTTCTGACAAGCAGCAAACAAGAAATATCATAGACCTTCGTGATGTTGGTTTAAGTCTCTGCAACTTGATATCTGCCCTTGAACACTTTTCCGCCAACCATTACAATCCCCCGCCATGATGAAGCGAACATGGTGGATTGGATTGAGTATAGGATTGCTGCTGCTGTTAGGGCGGCAGTCGGTGGCCGCAAAGCCGGCGCAGCAGGCGCTTGATTGGCGTTTTGGCGTCATTGAGAGCTACACGGCTCCTCGCGCCGCCAACAATTTGGGCGTCAGTTGGACGCGGGTGCGTTTCCAATGGGCCGAAGTGCAGCCGGATGGGCCGGAAAAGTGGAAGTCCACCGTGCGCGAGGAGCAAATCGACGGCGAGATCGAGGCCGGGCGGGAAGTGGTGGGTCTGCTTATTGGCATACCGGATTGGGCGCGCGGTGACGACGGCCTGCCCGCCGGTTTGTACCTGCCCTATGACGATCCGGACAATACGTGGGCTGTTTTTGTGCGCGAGGCGGTGGGGCGGTACGACGGCCGTATCAAACACTGGATCATCTGGAACGAACCCGACATTGACGATCCCGCCGCGCCCGGCCACACCTGGGATGGCGACATTGCCGACTTCATTCAACTGCTGCGCGTAGCCTACCAGGCCGCTAAAGATACCAATCCCCAGGCCATCATTCACCTGCCAGCCTTCACCTATTTTTGGAACCCGGCCTACATCGACGACTTCTTTGACGCACTGATCGCCGAACCGGACGCTGCGGCTAACAACTACTTTTTCGACGTGGCCACGGCCCATCTTTATTTTCAGCCGGGCACAGTTTACGACGGTATCCGCATTTTGTATGAGGCGATGGCCGCGCGCGGGCTGCCCTGGAAGCCAGTCTGGTTGGTGGAAACCAACGCCCCGCCCATCGACGACGAGGCGTGGCCGGTGGAAAACTGGACGCTTTCAGTGACCATGAACGAGCAGGCGGCTTTTATTCCGCAGGCGGTGGCCTCCGCGCTGGCGGCGGGCGCGGAGCGCATTGCGGTGTACAAACTGCTGGATTTGCGCAGCGACCGTGACGCCAACCCGGAACCCTTTGGCCTGCTGCGCATGGATGGCACGCGCCGCCCGGCCTTCGGCGCATACATCACCACGGTTCGCTACCTGGCCGGCACGATTCGCGCCGAGCGGGAACGCTGGGATGAGGTGGGGCAGATCCGCATAGACCAGCCAGACCGGACCACGACAGTTTTATTTGCGCGGCTGCCGGGAGAGGGGGAAACGGCCGTCATCCCCGCCACCGCCGCCTCTGCCCTTTGGGTAGACATGTGGGGCCGGTCGCAAATCATCAAGGCCGAAGACGGCCAATTCACCGTAGAACTGCCCGGCGCACTCTGCACCCAGTCGATTGGCGATTATTGCATGATTGGCGGCACGACCTTTTTTTTGGTGCAGTCAACCTTCGGCGACGACGCGCTGCCCACGCCGCTGCCGCCCGGCTTCCCCACGCCCAAGCCAGACCCAAATGTAACACCGTCACCGACTGGCTCGCCCACGGCCACGCCCACCACGCCGCCCACGGCCACATCCACCCCAACGGAAACGGCGACTCCCACGATCACGCCGTCGCCGAGCCGCACGCCGACGGCCACCGCTACGGCCCTTCCAAGCGCCACGCCCACCGCTTCGCCGACTCGCACCATGGCTGAGGCGATGACGGCCGTTCCGCCCACCGTTCCAAGCGCCACGGCCGTGCCGCAGCCCTCATTCTCTCCGGCCAACAAGTCGCTTTCTTACTGGTTTTTAGGCACGTCCGTTTTGTTGGGGGCGTTGATGGTGGGCGGCTGGTTGCTCAGGCGGAGGAGCTAACAGCCTTGCGCTGTTGCGGACACCGAGCAGAAAAAAAAGAGCCAGAGGTTTCTCTGGCTCTTTTTATATCTCAATGCTTCAGGCTAGGCGTATTCTTCGATGGGGATGCAGGCGCAAAAGAGGTTGCGGTCGCCATAAACGTTGTCGATGCGGGCGACGGACGGCCAGAATTTGTGTTCTTTGACCCACGGCAGAGGGAAGGCGGCTTTTTCGCGGGAATACGGCCGTTCCCAAACCTCGCCGGTCACATCGGCGGCCGTGTGCGGCGCATGGGCCAGGGCGCTGTCTTCGTGGCTGACCAATCCATTCTCTATTTCGCGGATTTCTTCCCGAATCTGGATCATGGCTGCGCAGAAACGGTCCAGCTCCGGCAGCGATTCGCTTTCCGTCGGCTCGATCATCAGCGTGCCGGGAACGGGGAAGGACATGGTCGGGGCATGGAAACCGTAATCCATGAGGCGTTTGGCCACATCTTCAACCGTGACAAAATCTTTTAACGGCCGTAAATCAATAATGCATTCGTGGGCGACACGGCCGTTCTTGCCTTTGTACAGCACCGGATAATGCGGGTCCAGCCGGTGGGCGATGTAATTGGCGTTCAGGATGGCTACCTGCGTCGCCTGCTTCAGGCCGTCCGTGCCCATCATGGCGATGTAGGCGTAGGAAATGGGTAAAACGCTGGCGCTGCCCCAGGGCGCAGACGATACCGGGCCAATGCTTTGCGCGCCATTGCCCATCTCTACCACCGGATGGTTGGGCAGGAAGGGAGCCAGGTGCGCAGCCACGCCAATCGGGCCGACGCCGGGGCCGCCGCCGCCATGGGGAATGGCGAAGGTTTTGTGCAGATTCAGATGGCACACATCCGCGCCGATGTAGCCAGGGCTGGTGAGGCCAACCTGGGCGTTCATGTTGGCGCCGTCCATGTAAACCTGCCCGCCATTTTCATGCACGATCTGGCAAATTTCTTCGATGGCTTCCTCGAAAACGCCGTGGGTCGAGGGATACGTCACCATAATCGCCGCCAGGTGGTCGCGGTTTTGCTCGGCTTTGGCGCGCAGGTCGGCTACGTCGATGTTGCCGTTGTCATCGCAGGCTACGACAATCACTTCCATGCCGGCCATGACGGCGCTGGCCGGATTGGTGCCGTGGGCGGAACTGGGGATGAGGCAGATGTGGCGGTGGCCTTCGCCGCGCGACAGGTGGTAGGCACGAATGGTCAACATGCCGGTGTATTCGCCGGATGCGCCGGAGTTGGGCTGGAGGGAAACGGCCGTAAACCCGGTAATGTTCGCCAGCCAGTTTTCCAGGCGGGTAAACAATTCGTGGTAGCCGGCGGCCTGATCTTGCGGCACGAAGGGATGCAGCGCGCCAAACTTGGGCCACATGACGGGCAGCATTTCGGCGGTGGCGTTGAGCTTCATGGTGCAGGAGCCGAGCGGAATCATGGAATGGGTCAGCGACAGGTCGCGGGATTCCAGGCGGGTGATGTAGCGCATCATCTCTGTTTCGGAGTGGTAGCTGTTGAAGACGGGGTGGGTGAGGTAAGTGGAGATGCGGGCAAACGGCCGTGCGTAAGCCAGTTCCACCTCGTCGGCCAATACTTCCAGATCAAAGTCTCCCGCTTTTGCGCCGAAAATGGCTAAAAGATGGTCTACATCTTTCGCCAGGGTTAATTCATCCAGAGAAATGCCGACGCCGCCATCAGGGTAGTAGCGCAGGTTGATTTCCGCCGCGAGCGCGGCCTGATGAATTTGCGCCTGATTTTGTGGGCCGCCGGTTATTTTGAGGGTGTCGAACACGGGCGCCTGGTTGACGGTGTAGCCAAGTTGGCTGAGGGCGCGCGCGAGAACGGCCGTGAGCACCCTCACCCGCTGCGCAATCCGCTGAATACCATCCGGCCCATGATAGACCGCGTACATCGAGGCCAAAATCGCCAGCAGCACCTGCGCCGTGCAGATATTGCTGGTCGCTTTTTCGCGGCGGATGTGTTGTTCGCGGGTTTGCATGGCCAGGCGCATGGCCGGGTTGCCGTGCGCGTCGATAGATACGCCAATCAACCGGCCGGGCATCTGACGTTTGTAGTCGTCGCGGGTGGCCATGAAGGCGGCGTGGGGGCCGCCGTACCCCATCGGCACGCCAAAACGCTGGCTGTTGCCGACCACGACATCTGCGCCAAACTCGCCGGGCGGGCGCAGCAGGGCCAGCGCCAGCAGGTCTGTGGCGACTACGGCCAGCGCGTCGGCGGCGTGGGCGCGATTGATAAAGTCTTCGTAATCTAACACGTCGCCGTTGGTGGCCGGGTATTGCACCAATACGCCAAATGTGGGCTGGCTGAAATCGTACGTTTCATGATCTCCCACCACGACATCAATATCCAACGGCTCGGCTCGCGTCTGGATGACGGCGATGGTTTGCGGGTGGCATAATTCGGACACAAAAAAGGTGGTGGCGGTGGATTTGCGCGAGCGCTGGCGCTGGCACAGGGTCATGGCTTCGGCGGCGGCGGTGCCTTCATCCAGCAGCGAGGCGTTGGCTATTTCCATGCCGGTGAAATCGGTGATCATGGTCTGGAAATTGAGCAGCGCTTCCAGGCGACCCTGGGCAATTTCCGCCTGATAGGGAGTGTACTGGGTGTACCAGCCCGGATTCTCGAAGATGTTGCGTAGAACAACGGGGGGCATGATGCTGTCGTAGTAGCCCATGCCAATGAAAGAGCGGTGGAGCTGGTTTTTGGCTGCCATGGCCCGCAGTTCGGCCAGGATTTCTGATTCGCTGCGCGGGGTTTCCAGGCTTAAATCGGCGTCTAGCATGATGGCCGAGGGGATGGTTTCGGCGATGAGCGCGTCCAGAGAGGGCAGGCCCAGCAGGTTGAGCATGTGGGAAATGGCTTCCGGGCGCGGACCTATGTGGCGATCGACAAAGTGATCGGTGGGGTTTAGCAGATCGCGGTTAGAAGCGAGAGCGGTTCGTGGGGATGTGGGTGGGGCAATCATCAGGTACCTCCAAAAGTTGGGGTTTGGCGAAGGGCGGAGCGCCGGGATTCGCGGAACAAGTTAGTCACGTTCGGCCAGGTATTTGCGGTAGGCGTCGGCGTCCATTAATTCGTCGAGTTCCGCGAGGTCGCTGAATTGGATTTTGACCAGCCAGGCGTCGTAGGGGGATTGGTTGATTTCTTCCGGGGCGTCGATGAGGGCGTCGTTGACGGCCGTTACCTGGCCCGAAACCGGCATGAATAAATCGGCGGCGGCTTTGACGGATTCTACAACCCCAAAGTTTTCACCGGACTCGAAGGAATCGCCCACGTTGGGTAGTTCCAGATACACGATATCGGACAGCGAATCTTGAGCGTAATCGGTGATACCTACAGCGCCTGTTGCACCGTTTACGGCAATCCATTCATCATCCTTTGTATAAAGTAATCCATCTTTGACTGTGCTCATGATTTTCTCCTATTTGCTGTGAATTGTTGTTTGCCGGTTGGTTACGGCCGTTTTGTTAGCGACCAATCCTCGGCTCATAAATAAAAAAGGGGGTGCATGGCGTTTGATTTTTGCCAGCACCCCCTGTCGTTAACCTGTGAGTTTCGTTTCTCGCAGAAACTTGCTCCAACGGTGAGTGTGATTCGTTTGGTTGCCGGTGAATAATGGTTCCGGTTTTCTGGCTGATCCACACTCTTTTCAGAGGAACTTCGCCCGCGCGGTCCTTTTGCCTGAGAGTTTCACCGGGAATAGTTCGCGGCTTGCCCCTTCGGCGACCTGGTTCAGGTTCTCTCCCGAACGGCCGTTGTTCTTGTTATTTGGTTGTTAAATTGTCCGGCTATTGTAAGACCCGGCAGGTTGGAATGCAACGATCTGCTGTCTGGCAACATTGTAGCTTTTCGTTTCCATGTGTGTCAACCGTGGCGGCAATTGGGCGTCGGCGGGCAATTCGGGCAAATTGTTTAGCCGGCTTATTGCCGTCATCGCGCGATGTCCGTTACAATCTAGCCAGAATGAACCCAACCCAGCCTGCAAATCGCCCACGTTCCGTAACTTTGACACTCTGGGGGGTTTTCCTCTTAGGAGTGTGGAATTTGGGTCGTGCTCTAGCTTTAGGCCAACAGCGCGACCTGCTTAAGGAATTAGCCGCTCAGCCCGATCCGGTATTTCGGTTGATGATGGCCCTGGTTTGGGGTGTTGTCTTCATGGGGCTGGCCGAAGCGCTGCGGCGGAGACGGCCGTTTACCCGCCGCCTCATCCCCGTTTTGATTGGTTTACACGCACTGTATGAGATTGGTTTGATATTGTTTTTCACCACGACTATCGCACGCGAGACGTTGATATTGGATATGGTGGTGGCTGGTAGCGGTGTGGCTTTTAGTGCGTGGGCGCTGCTGCGCACGGCCGTTTCCCATTATTTTATCGCTCAGGAGCCTTCCTAACCCATGGCTCAAACACATTTACCCACGACAAAGACAGGGCCAAAATCTCCCGTACCCCACGCTGTTAACTCGACGGCCTGTCACCCTATACCATTTCACAGAGGAGACGACATAAGCGCAGACTCAATACCATGAATGAAAATCAAACACATTCTCTGCGCCGCTGCGTCTCTGCGTTAAATTATTTCGAAGGAGGGGCAAACCCAGGATTATGGACCCAAAAATAGAAAAACTTAACCAGCTGCGCGCTCAATCACAACTTGGCGGCGGCGAAAAGCGTATCGCCAAGCACAAAGAAAAAGGCAAACTTACAGCGCGCGAGCGCATCGAACTCCTGCTGGACAGAGGCTCGTTCCGCGAAGTAGACGCCTTTGCCGTTCACCGCGAGCGAAACTTTGGCATGGACAAGCAGCAGTACCTGGGTGATAGTGTGGTGACGGGCTGGGGGACGATAGACGGCCGTCTCATCTACGTCTTCAGCCAGGACTTCACCGTCTTTGGCGGCAGCCTCAGCGGCGTCCACGCCGAAAAAGTATGCAAAATCATGGATATGGCCATGAAAAACGGCGCCCCTGTCATCGGCATCAACGACTCTGGCGGCGCGCGCATCCAGGAAGGCGTCGTCAGCCTCGGCGGCTATGCCGACATTTTCCTGCGCAACACCCTGGCCTCCGGCGTGGTGCCCCAAATCAGCGCCATCATGGGGCCTTGCGCCGGCGGCGCCGTTTACTCCCCCGCGCTCACAGACTTCATCTTCATGGTCAAAAACACCAGCCACATGTTCATCACCGGCCCCGATGTGGTAAAAACAGTCACCGGCGAAGACGTCACCTTCGAAGAACTCGGCGGCGCCATGACCCACAACTCCAAAAGCGGCGTCTCCCACATGGCCTGCGATTCCGAAGCCGACGCCCTGTACCTGATTCGGGAGTTGATGAGTTTCCTGCCTTCCAACAACATGGAAGACCCGCCCTACAAACCCAACAACGACGACCCCCTGCGCACCGAAGAAGCGCTCAACACCCTGGTCCCAGACAGCCCCAACAAACCTTACGACATCAAAGACGCCATCAACCTCATTGTCGATAACGGCGATTTTTACGAAATTCACGAACATTACGCGCAAAACATCGTCGTTGGATTTGCCCGATTGGGCGGCTACAGCGTGGGCATCGTCGCCAATCAGCCCATGGTTCTGGCCGGCGTGTTAGACATCGACAGCAGCGAGAAGGCCGCCCGCTTTGTTCGCTTCTGCGACGCCTTCAACATCCCCCTCATCGTTTTCGAAGATGTCCCCGGTTTCTTGCCCGGCATCGACCAGGAATATGGCGGCATCATTCGCCATGGAGCCAAACTGCTTTACGCGTTCTGCGAAGCCACTGTGCCCAAAGTTACAGTGGTCACGCGCAAAGCCTACGGCGGCGCATACTGCGTAATGAACAGCAAGCATATTCGCTCTGACCTGAACCTGGCCTGGCCAACGGCCGAAATCGCCGTGATGGGACCAGATGGCGCTGTCAACATTATCTTCCGCCGCGAATTGTCAGAATCCGATGACCCCGTAGCCCGCAAAGCAGAACTGGTCGAAGATTATCGCGAACATTTCGCCAATCCTTACATCGCCGCCCAACGCGGCTACATCGACGATGTCATTCTGCCCAGCGAGACTCGCCCGCGCCTGATCAACGCCCTCAATATGCTGCAAAACAAACGCGACAGCAACCCGCCCAAAAAACACGGCAACATCCCGCTCTAAGCGGTTAGCGAACAGCTCGCAGCTAAAGGCTTAAACTCATGAAACGAGAAGACGGATTACTCACTAAAAAATTTGATAAGTTGTTGATTGTGAATCGCGGCGAAATAGCCGTGCGCGTTTTACGCGCCTGTCACGAGTTGGGCATTAAAACGGTTGCCGTCTATTCAGACGCGGACCGCAATGCGCCCCACGTGCGGTTTGCCGACGAGGCTTATTATATTGGCCCTCCCCCTGCTCGTGAAAGTTACCTGCGGGTGGACAAACTTCTGGACGTCGCCAAACGTTCTGGCGCGCAGGCGGTGCATCCCGGTTACGGCTTTTTAGCCGAACGGGCTGAATTTGCCCGGGCGTGCGTGGATGCCGGACTGGTTTTTGTTGGTCCATCTGCTCAGGCCATTAAAATCATGGGCGACAAGCAAGAAGCCCGCGAAACGGTGAAGGCGGCTGGCGTGCCGATTGTGCCCGGCACAGAACCGGGTCTGAATGAATCTGAGATGCAGGCGGCGGCTGACCGAATGGGTTATCCGGTGCTGGTAAAAGCGGTGGCCGGCGGCGGCGGCAAAGGTATGCGCCCGGTCCACAGGTCAGAAGACCTGCAAGACGCCATCGCTGCGGCTCGCCGTGAAGCCCTGAGCGCCTTTGGCGACGATGTGGTGTATCTGGAAAAAATGATCACCGATGCGCGGCATATTGAAATTCAGTTGTTGGCCGACTCACACGGCAACACGGTTTACCTGGGCGAACGGGAATGCTCGTTGCAGCGGCGGCATCAAAAACTGATTGAAGAAGCGCCCTCTTTTGTGGTGGACGAGGATTTGCGCCAGCGTATGGGGGCAGTCGCCGTGGCCGCTGCCAAAGCGGTGGATTATGTCAATGCTGGAACCATCGAATTTTTGGTAGACAAGGACAAAAATTTCTATTTTTTGGAAATGAATACGCGCTTGCAAGTGGAGCATCCGGTGACGGAGCTGGTTACGGGCATTGATATTGCTCAGGAGCAGCTGCGCATTGCTCGCGGCCGTCGGCTGCGGTTTGCCCAAAAAGATATTCAGATTCGTGGTTGGGCCATTGAGTGCCGCATCAATGCGGAAGACCCATACAACAATTATCTGCCGTCTACAGGCGTTATTTCTACGATGCGTTTGCCTACCGGTCCAGGGGTGCGTGTGGATACGGGGGTTTTCCGGGGGTATGAAATTACGCCTTATTATGATTCGATGATTAGTAAGCTGATTTGTTATGGGGAAACGCGCGGCGAGGCTGTGCTGCGTATGCGGCGGGCGCTTGAGGAATACCGCATTACCGGCGTCAAAACAAATATCCCATTCCACCAGCACATGATGGACAGCCACCGATTTTTGACGGGTAATTTTGACACGAAATTTGTGGAAGATCGGTTTAGCATGTCGGATCGGGCGGCGGACCAGGATATGGAAGCGGCCGTTTTGGCTACGCTCATGGCGCATCATCAAAGTTTGCAGGCCGGGCAGCGCATCGCGGCGGTGGGCGCGGGGTCGGAAAAGGGCAGCGCCTGGAAGTGGTATAACCGGTGGGAGCGGCTGCGACGATGATGTGGGTGGTTTGTAACGGGCGCGACAGGATGAGGATGGACCGATTATGAAATATTACACAAAGGTCAACGATAAAGAATACATCATTGAGGTGGGGCAGGATAACGAAATCTCGGTGAATGATGAGAAGTATGCCATTGATTTTCGGCGGGTGACGGAGGGCGGTATGGTTTCTTTGCTGCTGAACCATCGCTCGCTGGAAGCGGTGGTAGACGAGCGGGATGATCATTGGGAAGTGCTGACGGATGGTGAATTGTATACCGTGTTCGTGCAAGATGAGCGGGCGTATCGTCTGGCTCAGGCGCGAGGCACCGGGCTGGATATGGGTCATGAGGCCGGTGTGAAAGCGCCGATGCCCGGGTTGATCATTCGGGTGTTGGTGGCGGTTGGCGACACGGTCGAGCGTAACGAGAAGGTGGTTATTTTGGAGTCGATGAAGATGGAGAATGAGTTGCGGTCGCCGCGGGAAGGGGTGGTTACGGCCGTTCACGTTGCCCCAGGCGCCAGCGTTGAAAAAGATCAAATCCTCATCCTCATCAGCGACCTTGAAGAATGAGCCGATCCGGCGACAGGCGGTAAACATGAGCGACGCCCAACAGCTAGAAATCGAAGTGAAATTTTTGTTGGCCAATCGGGCTGATTTTCGCGCCCGGCTGCTGGAGGTTGGGGCGGTGCTGACCAAACCGCGCGTGTTTGAACGGAATGTGCGATTCGACACGCCGGACAACCGGCTTTTACGGCAGGAAGAACTGCTGCGGCTGCGCCAGGACACGGCCGTGCGCCTCACGTACAAAGGTCTTGCCGCCGCAGATGCCCACAGCGAAGCCAAAATACGCGAAGAGTTGGAAATACAGGTCAGCGATTTTGATGTGGCGGCATTGATTTTTACGCGCCTGGGTTTCGCTCCGGTGCAAGTTTATGAAAAATACCGTGAAACCTTCACCTGGCAAAACGTGGAAATTGTCTTAGATGAGCTGCCTTACGGCGATTTTGTCGAGCTGGAAGGCCCGGAAGCAGCCATCAAAACGGCCGCCGCCGACCTGGGCCTGAGCTGGGACAAGCGTATTACCAACAATTACCTGGGCTTGATGTCGGCCATTAAAGCCTTTTACAAACTGGATTTCGATGACCTGACCTTTGCCAATTTCCAAAATATCCGCGTTCAGATGGCGGATTTAGTGCCCACAATTTGACAAAGAAACGTACAATCGTATCTGTCCAAGGTTCTCTGGCAAGACCCCAAGGGTTTGGCATCCCAATAATCCAAACTCTCAGGAGCAAACCCTTGGGGTCTGTAAGTTATGTGCAATTTACAAAATCGCCTGCGAGGGAGTAACCGTATGATTACCGAACGACCCGATTTGAGCGCAGTATCACCAGAGATTCTGGCTTATGTGGAGGCTCTGGAAGAAGAAATTGCTCGCCTGCAAAGCGGCAGCCCTGTCCGGCAAAGGGAAGAAACACCGCCGGAACCCAGCGAACCGCCGACCCCGTTTAATGTGATTACCATTAGCAAAAAAGGCATGGGCAAACGAACGCCGCGCCATTTTTACGGCCGTCAACGCCGCAGCGGCATGGGTGTCTTTGATCTGGAAACAGCCGAGGACGATCCGCCCACGCTCCTCACCGTCGCCCACGAAGATGAAGCCATTCTACTCTTCACCGATTTTGGCCGCGCTTTTCGGTTGGCTGTGAATAGTTTGGCCGAAGCGCCGGTGCGCGCTCGCGGGCAAAACATCATGAACCTGTTCCAGTTTCGACCACACGAACATATTGTGGCCGCTTTGCCAGCTGATGGCGGTCAATATGTGGCTTTGGCCAGCCAACGTGGCTGGGTGCGCCGCGTGCCTGCCTCGCGGCTTAATCACAGCCTTATCCCTGGCATGAGCTTCCATGATGTGCAGCAGGGCGGATATGTGACGTCCGCCTGTTGGACGGAAGGTGACGGCGATTTGTTGGTGGTCACAGAAAATGGGTTGGGTATACGGTTTGCCGAAACACAGGTACATAAAACGGGCACGCTGGCTTTGCGGGTAGATTTGGGCGATAAGGTGACGGCCGTCACGGCCGTTACCGAAGAAAACGGCGTCTTCCTACTCAGCCACGATGGGAAAGGAACCATCCGCCAGATGTCTGGCTTTCGCGCCAACAAAGCGCCCGGCGCTGGCGGCAAAGTCGTCCTAAAAACCGACAAACTTGTCGGCGCGCTAACCGTTCAGCCTGAAAACGACCTCTTTATCATCTCCCAACTCGGCAAAATCATTCGCTTCAAGGCCGATGAAGTGCCGCCTAAAGAAGGCGTTGTGCAAGGCGTCAACTGCATCGCTCTGCGCAGCGACGAAGCAACGGGGATGACGGCCGTGCGTTTGTAAGTATTCAAGGGTTCAAATAGTTGGTGGTCAGATTCACCTGACCCCGCAATCATCAAATCACCCGCCAAAGGAGCCTCATGTTAAACAAAGCCCTATCCATTGCCGACGAAATCATCCGCCTCCGTCGCGATATCCATCAACATCCCGAATTAAGCTTTCAGGAATTCCGCACCTCTGCCCTGGTAGCCGATACCCTGCAAGAAATAGGCATCGACATGCAAACCGGTATTGGGCGCACCGGCGTCATCGGCCGAATTGGCAGCGGCGATGGCCCCACCATCGGTATCCGCGCCGACATGGACGCCCTGCCCATCGTCGAGAAAAATGACGTGCCCTACTGCTCGCAAAACGCAGGCGTGATGCATGCTTGTGGCCACGATGCTCACACCGCCATGCTGCTCGGCGTAGCCCATTTGCTCAAACAAAGCTATCAGACAGAGCCGTGGCATGGCAATGTGCGGCTGATCTTCCAACCGGCCGAAGAAGCCTTCGATGACCAGGGGATCAGCGGCGCAACCGCTATGATCAACGACAACGCGCTAGAAAACCTGGATGCGGTGATTGCCCTGCATGTCGCTTCAGACCGTACGTCGGGCGAATTTTATTTTCAGGATGGATATAGTCTGGCGGCGGTGGACCAATTTGAGGCATGGATTCGCGGTGATGGCGGGCACGGCGCGTACCCGCACAACGGCAGCGATCCTTTGTTCATGCTTGGCCCTATTTTGAGTACACTTTACGCCATCCCTTCGCGCCAGATCAATCCCCTACGCCCCAGTGTGGTGAGCCTGGGACAGGTTTGCGGCGGGCAAGTGACCAACGTCATCCCTAATTCTGTTCATATGTTGGGGACCATTCGTTCGTATGAAGAAGCGGTGCGCCGCCGTTTATGGGCAGAAATTGAGCGAGCGTTGCAATTGAGCGAAACTTTGGGCGGTGGGTATTCGCTGGAAATTCAGGAAGGGTATCCGGCCATGTTTAATGATGCGCGGGTGAATGGCTGGATGCGAGATGTGGCGCGAGGGGTTGCCGGGGAAACGGCCGTCATCGACGCTGAGTTTGGCATGGGCGCGGAAGACTTCGCCTACATGACCCAAAAAGCGCCGGGCGCGATGTTTATGCTGGGTGCGGCCACGCCAGACGGCCGTGAGCGCCACCACCACACAGATATTTTTGACATTGACGAACGCGTGCTGGCTTACGGAACGGCCGTGCTCGCCGAAACCGCACGCCGATTTGTCACCAAAATTCTGTTGTAGTCATTAAACACACATTGAGATATTACAACAATTACAGCCGCCCAAACCCACGATAATCGTGAAAAAACGAAATTTCTACGACGAATCAACACAAAGAACACGCGTTCTATAGAATTCTACACTGGTTTTCTTTTATAATGCCTCTGTCTACTTCGCATAGGAGGAAACGGTAGATTTTCCAAATTAGTGTTGCTATTTCACCTCTCAACCCACTGTCGGAATGCCGACAATTAATCAAAGAACCAGCACATCTTAAAAACCTCATCTACCGTCCTTTCCAGCAAAAATAGTTATTTTAGGAGGCATAGAAAACATGAACAATTCCGCACTCAAACAAAAGTTGACCCCCATTCTACGTTTTAGGTCATTAGCGATCTTGCTGGTTGTGATGATTGTGCTGCTCGTCGGCCCAGGCATTGCCGCGTCTAGCACCATCCCCACCATCGCCATCACTGGCGTAGCTGCTGACCAAACCGTGACAATTCAGACCTACAACTACCCGGCAAACCAGAATTTTGTGGTTACCATGGGACCGATGGGGTCACAGGGCATTGATGGGTACTATGTATCCACAATCAATTCGGGCAATGGCGGATCCTTCCCGGCGACATTTGCCATCCCCGACCAGCTCAAAGGTTCGTACCAGATTGCCATTCGCCTGCAAAGCGCCCAAGGCTTTTTCAGCTTCAATTGGTTCTATAACAATACAACCAACGCCGGCACGGGCGGCTTGCCAACGACGCCAGGCTTCACCGGCATTCCCACATTTGCGATTTCTGCTGTAGCTGTAGACCAAAATGTCACCATCACGACCAATAATTTCCCGGCAGGGCAAAAATTCACGGTTACGATGGGCTACATGGGTACCCGGGGCATTAATGGTTTTGTGGTTGGCGAATTGGATTCCGCCGCTGGCGGCACCTTAACGGCCACCTTCCCCATTCCGGCGCAGCTGGTTGGCCAATCCCAGATTTCCATCCGGGCACAAACGGCGCACACGTATCCACTTAATCCTTATTACGCCTTTAACTGGTTCCATAACAACACCACCGGCACAGGTGGTCAGCCCCCGGTTCCACCTCCGAGTACAGGCTATACCGGCATCCCCACCTTCAAAGTGTGTGAAGTAGCGAAAGATGGCACGGCGACGATTGTGACGAACAATATGCCGCCCGGACAAGATTTCACAGTCACCATGGGGTCGATGTATACGGCTGGCATTAACGGCATCGTTGTCGGATCGTACAATTCCGGTGATGGCAGCAGCCAGCGGTTAACATTCCAGATTCCCCAGCAGTTGTTCGGCTCGGCGCGGATTGCTATTCGAGCGCAAACCGCGCATGCATATCCGTTTTTTGCGTACAACTGGTTCTTTAACAACACAGCGGCCGTTTGCTAAAACCTGCAGCCAAGTAGACACAGCAAGGCGTCTGGTGAAACTCACCAGACGCCTTTTTTGTTTAGACCGGCGGCGGATGATGGCCCAACTCGCGCCACAGCCGCCACAATGCCTGGCGCGTGACGATTGTCAGGACCGGGCGCAAATTGTTGTTTCATGAGCGGTATGTTACAATCTTTAGCTGTCTCTAGCGCAATGGCTCATTGCGCTATATTTTTGTAAAGTTGTCGCAATCAACGGCGACAAACTAAGAAGAGGCGAAATCGAGTACGGCCGTAGCCGCGCCCGATAAGAGGAAGCAAAACATGAATAGAAAATCCCTTGTTCTGACGGCCGTCCTGGCTGTCTTTGTTCTGGCTGTAGCGGTACGGCCGTCTCGCCAGGCAGTCGCTCAACAAGCCAACCTTCTCACCAACCCCGGTTTTGAAGAAGGGTACTACAACCAAGACGGCATCCCCGAAATTGCCGTGCCGAACGGCTGGCGCATGCACTGGGTAGACGGCCAACCTTTCCCAGGCTCTAACGGCAACGCCGCACGACCCGAAACCGTCGTCTGGAATATCAAAGACGCCCCCCCCAATGAGCAAACCCTGTTTTTCCGCGATGGCTCTTACGCCCTAAAAATCTTCAAAGGATGGGCCCCGGTTTATGCCGGCCTGTCACAAGACGTAAGCGGTCTGGAAGTTGGCCGCCGTTATCGTCTGGCGATCCCTATTTATATCGACATTGTGGAAACCTATGAAGGCGGCAAAAAAGCGCCCAGCAAGCTGGATTCCGGTCAGGTTCGCCTGGGAACCAGCGCCTCCGGCGCTGCTTTCCGCGATGAATCGGCCATCCAATACAGCGGCTGGTGGACCGCTGGAAACATCCAACCCTTTTATCAGGCTTACCCGGTGTTTTTACATGATTTTACCGCCACGGCCACAACCATGACCGTTTGGATTGAAATGGCCTCCAAAGACCCCTACATTAATAATGGCTTTTTCATGGATGGCTTTGCGCTAATCGCCCTCGACGAGCGCGATAACACTGTTACTGCGCCTGCCAATCCTGCGTCCAGCCAACCGGCTGGGCCGACATCCACGCCGCAGCCCACGCCCACGCCCCGCGCCGATGGCGCCGTGGTTCACATTGTTCAGGCCGGCGACTCTTTCTGGGGGCTGGCGATTCAATATCACGAGGTGATGGGATTAACGGCCGAAGAAGCGGTAAAAGCTATTCAAGAATTAAACAACAACCCCGCCTATATCAACCCTGGCGATGAACTGATCATTGTGCCGCCTAATCAAACGCCGCCAACGGCAACTCCCGAACCTGTGGCGACAGAAGCCACGCCCACAACTGAAGCCGAAGAGCCGACGGTTGAACCAACGGCCGTACTCACCCAAACGGCCGTTACCAGCAACACCGGCATCAACACAGTCACCAACGCCAACACAGCCAACGGCATCTGTGTAAGCGCCTTCGAGGACACCAACGGCGACGCCGCGCGTGATAAAGAAACAGAACAGCTGATGGCCAATGTCGCCGTAAGCGTCTTCCAGGGCGGCAAAAATGTCGCCTCTTACGTCACCGATGGCGTGGCCGAGTTCTACTGCTTTGAGAACCTGAACGCCGAAACCTATCAGGTGCAGGCTTTCCCGCCAGCCGGTTATCGTACTACCACGCCGGAAAGTTGGGCGGTTGCCGTGACGGAAGGCGTGATTATTCCGGTTAACTTTGGTCTGACCGCCGCCCCGCAAACCGTTGCGGACGCCGGTGCGGCTGCTGGCGACACGGCCGTGCAGGCCACTCCGGAAACTCCGCCCGTCTCCGACACCAGCGCGCCCGTCGAAGAATCCGGCGGTTTTCTGGCCAACATGAGCGGCATCATCCTCATTGTCGTTGCTTTCCTGGTTTTGGTGGCTGGCGTAGGGGTTTTCCTGCTGCGTCGAGGATAATCCGGATTCTGTGGACGACGCACAGAATCCGAAAAACGAAACACAAAATACGCGCCTTCGGGCGCGTTTTTTATTGGGCGTTTCATTAACGTGCCGATTGCGTCAGTTTACCGACAAGTTTCATCCCGGCTGCGGGCGTACACTTACAGGACGAAAAAGGGGACAATATCTACCCATCCCGACGTTTAGCGCATGACATTCATTCATTTTTAGAGGCTATCAATGACCAACCGTGACGATCAACCGACCAGACCCATCGAATTTGGACAGCCGCAACGGCCGTCTCCCATCCCCCCATCTTCTTCCCCGCCGCGCCAAAAACGGGGCTGCCTGGGCTGCCTGGGCCAGGCGGTGATTGTGACCGTCGTGCTGCTGACGGTACTGGTCTTTGGCGGCATCGTCGTTGCCGGCACGCTGGTCTACAGCAACCTTTCCCGCGAGATTGAAGCGGGCATTACCAAGCTGGACAATGCCCGCGAACGCGACACCTTCGAGACCACGCGCATTTTCGACCGCAACGGCGACCTGCTGTGGGAACTCTTTGGCGAAGGCAAACGCACCGCCATCCCCCTGGCGCAAATCCCGCCCAGCCTCATCGCCGCCACCATTTCCGTGGAAGATGACAGCTTCTACCAGAACACCGGCCTGGATATCCCCTCGCTGGTCGCCGCCGTCATCGCCAACTACAAAAACCCAGACGGCCGTCCCGTCGGCGGCAGCACCATCACTCAGCAAATCGTCCGCCACATCGTGTTCGACTATGACGAACGCACGGCCGTTTCCTACAACCGCAAAGCCAAAGAAATCATCCTGGCCTGGATCATGGACCAGAAATACAGCAAGGATGAGATTTTGGAGATGTACCTCAACGAAATCTACTACGGCAACCTGGCCTACGGCGCCGAAGCCGCCGCCCAAACCTACTTCGGCAAATCGGCCACCGCCCTGACGCTGGGCGAAGCCAGCCTGCTGGCCGGACTGCCGCAAAGCCCGGTCGAACTCGACCCCTTTACCAACCTGGATGGGGCCAAAGAACGCCAATGGCTCATCCTCAATCTGATGGTCGGCGATGGCGTAATCGACCAATCCCAGGCCGAAGCCGCGTACCAGGAGTCGCTCACCTTCGCGCCGCAGGAGGTCAGTCTGGCCGCGCCGCACTTCGCCGTCTACGTGCGCCAACTGCTCGAAGAACAGTTCGGCGCGGATGCCGTGGCCAACGGCGGCCTGCAAGTGACCACCACCCTCGATTTGCGCTACCAGCGGCTGGCCGAACAATTGGCCCGCCAGCATGTGGACGCCGTTGGCCCGGAGCACAATCTCACCAACGCCGCCCTGGTGGCCATGAAACCGGCCACCGGCGAGATTCTGGCGATGTTGGGCAGCGTGGATTACCACGACGAGGCGATTGACGGCCGTGTCAATGTCACCCTTTCGCCGCAGCAGCCCGGCAGCTCCATCAAACCGCTCACCTACGCCGCCGCCCTTTCGCCGGTGGAAGGCGGCCCGCCCGCCTGGACGGCCGCCGATATTTTGTGGGACGTGCCGGTCGATTATCCACAGTTCGACGGCAGCACCTACTCGCCGGTCAATTATGACGGCGCGTTTCACGGCCCCGTGCGTTTGCGCGCCGCCCTGGCCAACAGCTACAACGTCCCGGCCGTGCTGGCTTTGCAAGACATCGGCGTGCCCCGCTTCATCGAGTTCGCCCGGCAGATGGGCATCTCTAGCTGGAGCGGCGACAGCAGCAGCTACGGCCTCTCGCTGACGCTGGGCGGCGGCGAAGTGACGCCGCTGGAACTGACCGGCGCGTATGCCGTCTTGGCCAACGGCGGCAATAAAGTGCCGCCCGCCGCCATCCTGCGCGTGGCCAAAAGCAACGGCGAGGTGCTGTACGAGTATCAACCGCCCGCCGCCGAAGCTGTGCTCGACCCCCGCGTCGCCTTCCTCATCAGCGACATTTTGGACGACGACGCGGCGCGTGTGCCGGCGATGGGCAGCCAGAATCCGCTGGCCCTGCCCTTCCCCGCCGCCGCCAAAACCGGCACCACCAACGATTACCGCGACAACTGGACGATGGGTTACACGCCCGGCCTGGTGGTTGGCGTGTGGACCGGCAACACCGACAACAGCGAAATGATCAACATCAGTGGCCTGACCGGCGCGGCCCCGCTGTGGAGCGACTATTTGCAAGCGGTGTACAGCGATTATGGCCTGCTGGAAAGTTTGCAGGTGAACGGCGCGCCGCCGGCGACGGAATTTACGCCGCCGACGGGATTGGAGAAACGGCCGTTATGCGCCATCGCCTCGGTTGCCCCGGGCATGGTCGACTGCCAACGCAGCGGCGAGGAATGGTTCCTGGCCGACGCAAATCCGCAGCCGGAGCCGCCGGTTGACCCGAATGTGGTGCGCTGGGAGAAGCTGGAAACGGCCGTGCTGCGCGCCCCGGCCGTCCCGCTGCCGCCGCTGCCGCCGGAAGCCCTGCAAGTCAGCGACAGCGCCGACGCGGACAAACTGCCGCCGCCGCAAATTTTCTGCCAGATCGGCGAAGGGACCGAGACCACGCAGCTGCCGCCCAACGCCCTGCCACAGGTGTTCCTCACGCCGCCGCGTAATCCGGAAAGCCTGAAGGCGGCCCACGAGTGGGCGCAGGCGAACAATGTGGCGATTTTGCCAACGGCCGTGTGCACCACCGACCTCTTGGCTATGGCCCGCGACCCGAACATAACGGCCGTCTGGCGCATCACCAGCCCGGCCAATGGCGACGTGGTGGACGGTATTCTGCCCATCCTGGGCACGGCCGATTTTGATCCGGCGCAGGTGCAGTTTTACAAGATTGAACTGGGCGTGCCGGATGGCGAAAACGTCAACTGGCTGACGCTGGGCGAAACCCATGCCACGCCGGTGGTAAACGGCGTGCTGGAAACGTTGTATGCCGAAGGGTTGGCTCCCGGCAGCTACTGGCTGCGGCTGATCGTGGTGAAAGACAGCAACTACGTCGGCGAGCCGCACACGATTCAGGTGGTAGTCCAGTAACTACCACGTCATGCTGAGCGCAGTCTGCGGAGCGAAGCATCCCGGCGCGCCGGTCATTTTGGGCGAAGGGGATGCTTCGGAGGACCTCAGCATGACGTGGCTTAAATTCAAGAAAAAGAGCCAGGGCTCAAATGCCCTGGCTCTTTTTATGTCTTACCCGCTTTGGCGATGGACAGACATCTGGTTAGCAAATATCGGGTGGCATAAACGTAAAACGTGCCTTCTAGAACATATACCTCCCACCTTTTGTAATCATTTCATAATATTCTCTTTAGAAACCTGTCATAACATTGGCCTAATCTGGCGGTAGTGACAAAATAAACGCGCCGGCAAAAATGCAGGCGCAAAATTTTCTAAAGAGAGTGTTTCGATGTTAATCAAAAAACGCACCGGTTATGAAATTCCGTCCTCCGAAATTACCCCAGAACATGTTTACCTGAACCGCCGCTCCTTCATGAAAGGCGCAACTCTGGCGGCCGCCGGCGCGCTGTTGGCCGCCTGCGGCCCAGACATGAGCGGCGCCCCGAAAGGCAGCGCCCCGGTCGATGGCGTCGCGCCCACCCCCGGCGCAACCGGCGCGACGGCCGATGAGTTAGGCGATCCCCTCAACACCTACGACGACATCATCACCTACAACAATTACTACGAATTTTCCACCGACAAAGATGGCCCGGCCAAACTGGCCACCAACTTCCCGACCTCGCCCTGGCAGGTGGAGGTTGGCGGGCTGGTCGCCAAGCCCGGAACCTACGACATCAACGATTTGCGCACCAAATTCGACCAGGAAGAGCGCATTTACCGCCTGCGCTGCGTCGAAGCATGGTCGATGGTCATTCCCTGGAACGGTTTCCCGCTGTCCAAACTGCTGGACGAAGTGCAGCCGACGGCCGACGCCAAATACCTGCGCTTTGAAACCATCCTCGATCCGGAAAACATGCCCGGCCAAAAAAGCCCCTGGTTCAGCTGGCCCTATGTCGAAGGGCTGCGCCTGGACGAAGCTATGAATGAATTGACCTTACTGGCCACCGGCCTGTATGGCAAAGATCTGCTGCCGCAAAACGGCGCGCCCATCCGCCTGGTTACGCCCTGGAAATATGGCTTCAAGAGCATCAAGTCCATTGTCAAAATCGATCTGGTAGCCGATATGCCTACCTCTTTGTGGATGGATTCGGCGCCGCGTGAGTATGGCTTTTATGCCAATGTGAACCCCGATGTACCCCATCCCCGCTGGTCGCAGGCCAGCGAACGGCGCATTGGCGAACTCGGCCGCCGCCCAACGCTAAAATTCAACGGCTACGAAGAGCAGGTCGCTTACCTTTACGAAGGCATGGACCTGAGAGCGAATTTTTAAGGGGCGTGGCACGATCATGAAACGAGATCGCAAACTTCAAACCCAACTGCTGCGATTGGCCGCGCACGTCGGCGCGCTGATTCCGTTGGCGCTGCTGCTGGTTGATTGGCAAACAGACGGCTTTGGCCCTGATCCGGTGCGGGAAATTACGCTGCGTACCGGCAAAGCGGCCATCATTTTGCTGGTGGCTTCGCTGGCGGTGACGCCGCTGAAACTGATTTTTGGCTGGAACCAACTGCATCCGCTGCGGCGTAATTTGGGGTTGTATGCGTTTGGTTACGTGTCGCTTCATTTGCTCACCTTTGTCTGGCTGGATTATGGCTTGAGTTGGGCGTTGATTCAGGAAGCGATTTTTGAAAAATGGTATGCTCTGGTGGGGTTTGGCGCGTTCTTGATTTTGCTACCGCTGGCGCTGACCTCGTCGCAGTGGTCGATGAAGAAGCTGGGCAAACGGTGGACCAAACTGCATAAGTGGGTCTATCTGGCGGGGGTTTTGGCGGTGCTGCATTATATTTTGTTGGTCAAAAATACGTATACGCAGCCGTTTATTTTTGCTTCGATTCTGGCGATTTTGCTGCTGGTGCGCCTGACGCCCATCAAACAGCAGGTGATTCGCTGGCGGCGTTCTATTAAGAAGAAAAAGCCAGTATCTATTTCGGCGAATCCTTAAAACAAGGTATCTGTTCAGGTTCCTCTGGCAAGACCCCAAGGGTTTGGTATCCAAATAATCCTGATGCTCATGAGCAAACCCTTGGGGTCTGTATAGGTTACGGCCGTTGCGCCAGAGGCAGGTATTGGGCGTAGGGCAGACCAGAATGGGGAGAGGCCGCCAATAAAATCTGGCCGCCTTCTACGGTGATGGGGTCGGGCAAAGAATGGGCCTGCACGTCCAACAGATAGAGGCTTTGACCGGTTCTGGCGTCTACCCCCGCTTCGATGATGCCAGAGCTTTCCCAACGGCCGTAATCCGCCGCCGCGCCAGGATCAATCACGCCCTGGTTGAGTTCAAACAGGAATCGGGTTGTCTGGGCGACGGGATCGTAGGTCAGCACACGGCCGTAGCGCATCTGATTGGTCAGCACGGCCGTTGCTTCAATTGTCGCTCTATCTTCCTGAATGAGAACCTGTCCGTGGCTGTCTAGGGTGATGTTGTCGTAACTGACGCCGGTGTCCGGGCCGCCCTCGAGCAAAAATGTGAGCGGCATGGGGGCGGTTGGATCGGCCGGGTTCAGGGTGAAGCGGTACAGTTTGCCGTAGGCATTGTCGGGCATCACGCTGCCCGGCGGGATGTCGCTGCGGCCAGTGGTGACAAAATAGAACGTGCCCGGATGATTGGGGTCTTCGTGCATATCTTCGGGGCGGCGAAAATTGGTGGAACGTTGGTCGGCATTGACCCAATCGCTTAAGGCTGCGGCTGTGCCCAGAGCGATATCCTGGGGAACGGCCGTCCACGTGCCGGTTAAGGTATCGGTTGTTTTCATCGTCTCGTAGGCAAACGGGTTGCCCAGTTGGTCCGAGACGCGCAAAACGTACAGACGGCCGTCGCTAAATCCATTGGGGTCGGCTGGCGTTTGCGCGCCGGCGTACAGATAAATTTCGCCGTCCGGGTTGTCCTCTGTGGCCAGAAGGATGGTTTGCCCGGCGTTGGCGGCGCGGTATTGGCTGGCGGGCACGATTTGCTCTTTGGCATAACGCCCCAGACCGGGCAGGGGCACGGCCGTGCCGTTGGCCCAGACCGCCCAGCCGCGTGCGTCGCCGGAGCCATCTTCTTGTGGCGCGAACCAGACCGGCATGGCGTCGCCGGAGCCGTCTACGAAGCCGGTTTGCGCCAGGGAACCGGAGCAAAAGACGCTGAAGTTACGGCCGTTATTGAGCACCCCATCGGCATCGTCTTCGTAATCCCCGGTCAGGCGGTTAAGCGTGTACGTTACGCCGTTGTCGACGGCCGTTTCAATGAGATTCTTGCCGCCGACCAAGCGCCACTGCTCGTCGAAAACAAACAGAGAGACCCGCGCGCCCTTGATCTGGCCGGGTTCCGTCTGTGAAAAACCGGTTACGAGGCTGCTGCCTAATTCGTGATTGACAAAAAGGTAATAGAAATCGCCCAACGGGTACAGACCCAACCCGTCGGGACGGCCGATCATGGTGAAGGTTTGTGTCAGGCTGGCGGTAAAGGTGGGGAAGCTGCCAATCAGCAGAGGCACTTCGTCGCCGTTGGTGAGTAAAGGCAGCAGTTTGTAGCTGCCGGAGAGGTCGATCAGGTATGGGGTGTCGGGAGAACGGCCGTCTGGCCCAGCAACGGGACCCACCTGCTGAACAATCGCCCGCAAAGGATTGGCTATTGTGGGCGAAATTGCCCACACGATGCCGATCACCAACCACAAGGAAATGCCCGCGACGAGGATGTTCCGGAAGAAGATGGTGGTTTTGGGCTTTGTCATGGGTATGGGGCGAGGGGGGGAAACGGCCGTTTAGACACCCGACAGCCATCGCGTCACTGGCTAAAATAAAGCAGATAAACAATCCCGGCGTGCAAAGCCACCGCCAACAGCAGCATCACGTTAAAGACCACGCGCTTTTCTTTGCTGATCTTGTGCCGAAAAACGGCCCGTCCAACCGCCTGCCCCACAAATCCACCCAGCAAGGTAAACAGGTGCAGCACAATTTCCGGTACGCGTTTTTGGTTGGCCACAGCCAGGCTTTTATCCAGACCAAACAAAATAAAAGTTGTCACGCTCAGCGACAAAATCCAGGTGAGATAAAAAGACCAGGTGGTGGTGAACGTTAAAACAACCAGGAGAACGGCCGTAATCACCAGCCCCAACACGGTCGCATTCATCTGATACCGAAACCGCCGGTACATTCCCGCTTTACCATTCTTCGACATAATGTTTTCCTCATACTCCGCGAATATTTAGCCACCAGTTTACCCCAACGCCGACAACTCGTCAGCGATTTGTCCAATGGCCGCCCCACATACTCTTGCCTCCAACTAAAACCTCTTTATACTAGCGCCATTCACTTGGTCAGGTCGAGGTTCACTATGGCAAAAAAGCACCAACAAGAATTCGCCGTTATCGGACTGGGCCGATTTGGCAGCCGCTTGGCTCGCGCGTTAGAAGAAAATGGTCAAACCGTCATGGCAATTGACGTCGATCCCCAACTTGTGCAAAGTATTGCCGACGAAGTAACCCATGCCGCTGCCCTGGACGCCACCAACGAAGATGCCTTGCGCGCCATCGACATTACCGCCTTCGATACCGTCATCGTGGCCATTGGCGCAGACTTTGAAGCCAACCTGATAACCACCGCCACGCTCAAAGACCTGGGCGTGCGCCGCATCATTTGCAAAACCCAAAGCAACCGGCAAAAAGGAATTTTGCTGCGCATCGGCGCAGACAAGGTGGTACAGCCAGAACAAAACAGCGCTCTCCGCCTGGCTGAAGAACTGAGTTTGCCAACCCTGCTGGAAAAATTTAACCTCACCCAAAGCTACAGCATTGCTGAAATTGTGCTGCCAGCCTCGCTCAACTGGCAAAGCCTGGCCCAAACCGACCTGCGTAACAAATACCAACTTACCGTCCTCCTCATCAAACGAGGAGACGAAGTGCTAATTTCTCCTACCTCTGATACCGTCTTGCAAGAAGGCGACCTTCTGATCGTTTTTGGCGACAACCAATCTATTACCCAATTTAGCAAACTGCCATGAGCCAAACCATTGCGAAAACCCGCGTTGTTCGCCTGCGCCAGACCATCCAACTCGTCCGCCGCCGCCGACGTGTGCCGGTCGCCATGCGGTTGGTGTTGGGTTTGGCGTTTTTAATTGGCGTTGGGACTGGCATGCTTTTGCTTCCAGGCATGACACGCCAACCCATTTCGTTCATGGATGCCTGGTTCACAGCCACATCAGCTGCCGCGATTACCGGGCTTTCGGTGCTTACCACCAGTACCGATTTTACGCGGCTGGGACAAATCGTTCTGTTGTGTTTGATTCAATTAGGCGGCGTCGGCTATATGGTTTTGGTTGCGCTTACTCTACAAATCCTGGGAAGGCGCGTTTCTTTGCTCGATCGGTTAGCCGTTTCCAGTTCGTTAGGCATGGATAAATCCGCAGCCATTTTTACCTTGCTGCAGCGTGTTGTGGTTGGCATGTTCATCATCGAAGGCCTTGGCGCCTTGTTGCTGTACATCCATTGGCGCAGTAGTGGCATTGTTTCGGCCGACCGGGCGGCCTTTTACGCCATTTTTCATGCGGTGTCGGCTTTTTGTAATGCCGGATTCGATCTGTTTGCCGGCCTGCCGCAATACCCAGATGGCATCCCGGGCGACAGTGTGACGCTGCTCATTTTAGGCATTCTGGTCATCTTGGGCGGTTTAGGAATTCCCGTTTTTCTAGATTTTTCACAGTGGCGCACGCGCCGACGTTTGTCGCTGCATACGCAAATCACCCTGATTGTGGTTGTGTTTTTAACGATTTTGGGCTGGATTGGCCTTTTTGTGGCGGAATCCAAAACAGGCGGCGTTTTGAGTGATGCGGTTTTTCGTGAACGATTGGTGCATACCTGGTTTCAGTCCGTTTCTTCACGCACGGCCGGTTTTCCCGGCCTGCGCGATTTTGACCGGCTTACGTCGGAGAGCCGGCTGCTGGTGATGGTGTTGATGTTTATCGGTTGTGCGCCGGCCTCAATGGGCGGCGGCATCACAACAGGAACATTTGCCGTTCTGGCGCTGGCTCTATCGAGTTCTGCCAAAGGGTATACCACCGTTCAGTTTAGACGGCGCACCATTGCCGATGAGACAGTAAGGCGGGCAGCGGCCGTTTTAGCCATCAGTCTGGCCATGGTTTTTGTGGCTAGCTGGCTTGTGTTGTTAACCAACAGCTTTTCTTTCAGTTCCGTTTTGTTCGAGGTTGTGTCGGCGTTGGCCACTTGCGGCCTTTCTTTGGGCATAACCAGCAGCCTGAATTCGTTTGGCCAGGCGGTTATTATTTTGATGATGTTTTGGGGGCGGTTGGGCGCGTTAACCATTGCGGTCGCGTTTTTCCGGCAGCAGCCGTCTACGCAATTGGTGCAGTACCCGGAAGCGACTGTTTTGATTGGGTAAGGTGTGATGGTTGGCGGATGGTATGCCTGACAGCCAGTCGCCGCCCCCGCTTGTGGAAATTGACAAGCCATTTTCTGGCGTTGGTGTCTGGGGGGCTTATGGCAGCGATTCGCAGACACGGCCGTCGCCGCCGCCATCCAGTTTGTGAATATCTTCGCCGGTTTGCTCTAAACAAAAGTCGAAACAAACCTGGGCGTCGCTTTGGCTGGTGAAATCGGCGCAGTTGTAGCGGTTTTTGCCGCAGTCACAGGGGCCGGTGAGTTCGTTGCGCGCCCAGAGGCCCCTGTTGGCCGTACGCGCCTCTTCTTGAAGCTGGCCGAAATACGCCTGTTGGGCCACGTCGGGCGGGAAGGTGACCAGTCGGGCCATACCCTGGCGCAGCAGTTCGGCGTTGACGAACGTGCCATCGGGCAGATAGACATAACGCAGGAGACGGCCGTAACGATCCGTCTCTGACACATCCTTCACCAAAATCACGGTCTGGTCGCCCACCAACTGCCGGTTGGCTTCCGTAGCTTCCTTATAATAAGGCTCGTCGCGCTCCGGCGTGTCCACGCCAATGTAGCGCAGGCGGTATTCTTGCTCGTTCAGGTCCACGTCGATGGTGTCGCCGTCGATAATGTTCAGGACAACGGCCGTGTCCCCCTCCGGCGCAGTTCCCCTTTCCACCACCGGTTCTGCCGCCAACCCGGCGCAGCCCAACAAACCCAGCAGTAACAGCAGCCACAATTGCTTCATATGTCTTTCCTTCATAAATGCGCGCAGAAAAACCCGTGTTCATCCGCGTTCATCGGTGCCCAAAATTTTTAACGGCCGTTAGCCTACCTGAACTCCGCCCCTTTTGGCAAACTTTATTGCCTTGACACACTCCAGAGGCAATGCTATCATGCCCCTACGATGAACCAACTTTCACAGGCACGATTTTTTAGCTTTTTCTTTTTTACGAACACCGTTCACGCCGCGTGCGCGAAAGGGGTTGTTTCTGTCTGAGAATGAGCACACACAACCACCTGACTTAAAAGACGCGGCCTTAAAACCCGCGTCTTTTTTATTTTATCGGGATTATGATATGCTTCCCCGTCGGGAAGGCCCCGTCTGGAGAACCAACCTACAAACGAGTGAACAAACCAACCTCAGGAAGTGGCTTATGCTTGCACAATTAGATGAACTTTATGCCCAATCGCTGGATTCTCTGGCAACGGCCGTGAATACGGCCGTACTCGACGCCTGGTACAAAGACACCCTCGGTCGCAAAGGCAGCATCTACCTGCTCACCCGCCAGGTCGGCCAACTGCCTGCCGCAGAGCGCCCCGCCTTCGGCCAGCGCGTCAACGCCGTCAAACAAGAACTGGAAACCGCCTACGAAGCCCGGCTGGCCGAACTCAAAGCCGCCGAACTTCAGGCCGAAATGATGGCGTCGGCCATCGACGTCACCCTGCCCGGACGCAAACAGTGGCGCGGCGGACTGCACGTCGCCACCCAAACCCTGCGCGAAATCTACCGCATCTGGGGCGACATGGGCTTCCAGGTCTACCGCAGCCGCGATGTGGAAACGGACGAATACAACTTCGAACTGCTCAACATCCCGCCCCACCACCCCGCCCGCGACATGTGGGACACCTTTCACACCACTACCCCCGGCGTCATCCTGCGCACGCACACCAGCCCCGGTCAGGTCCACGCCATGCACGAATACTATCCGGAACCCATCCGCGTTATTTTGCCCGGCATGTGTTACCGCTACGAGCAAATCACCGCCCGCAGCGAGCTGCAATTTCACCAGGTGGAAGGGTTGGCCGTCGGCAAAAACATCAGCATGGCCGACCTGAAAGGCACGCTGACCGATTTTGCCCGCCGCATGTTTGGCGCCGAGCGACAGGTACGCTTCCGCGCCAACTATTTCCCCTTCACGGAACCCAGTGCCGAAATGGACGTGGAGTGCATCATCTGCGGCGGCGATGGCTGCAACGTCTGCAAATACACCGGCTGGGTAGAAATCTTGGGCTGCGGCATGGTTCATCCAACGGTGCTGCGCAATGGCGGGTATGATCCGGCCATCTACTCCGGTTTCGCTTTTGGCATGGGGCCGGAACGCATCGCCATGCTCAAATACCGCATCGACGACATTCGCTACTTCTGGGGCAACGATTTACGCTTTCTGGAGCAGTTCTAACAGTCAATAGAGGATTCCTCCACTATCACCTGTCAACTACCAACCACCAACTTCGGAGACCAACATGCTAGTACCTATTTCATGGCTTAAAGATTACGTAGACATTTCCATGTCCCCCGCTGAATTGGCAGACATGCTGACCATTGCCGGACTGGAAGTCGAAGGCGTCGACTACATTGGCATTCCTGGCGGACGCGACAAAAACCGGCTCGTTTGGGACCGCGACAAACTTGTGATCGGCCAGATTTTGCAGGTGGAGCAGCATCCCAACGCCGACCGCCTGGTCCTGGCCACCGTCGAATATGGCGGCGACGAAACGGAAGTAACCGTGACCGGCGCGCCCAACTTGTTCCAATACCTGGGCCAGGGCGACCTCAGCCACCTGAAGCTCTATTCGCCGTTTGCCATGGAAGGCACGGAGTTGTATGACGGCCACAAAGAGGGGCAGGTGAAGATGGTGCTGAAGGGACGGCCGTTACGCGGCATCCACAATCGCTGCATGTTGTGCTCCGAAAAAGAACTCGGCCTCAGCGACGACCACGAAGGCATCATGATCCTGACCGGCGATTATACGCCCGGCACACCCTTGCAGGATGTCCTTGGCGACGCCGTTATCAGCATCGACATCATCCCCAACATCGCCCGCTGCGCCTCCATCGTCGGCGTGGCCCGCGAAGTGGCTGCCCTGACCGGTCAGAAGGTGCGTTATCCCAGCTACGATGTGGTCATGGAAGGCCCATCTGTCGCCGGCAAAGTGCAAATCAGCACCGACCACCCCGACCTGAACCCGCGTTTCACCGCCATGATCATTTCCGGCGTCAGCCAAAAACCCAGCCCGGAGTGGATGCAGCGCCGCCTGAAGCTGGCCGGGCAGCGCCCCATCAACGTGGTTGTCGACATCAGCAACTACGTCATGCTGGAAATGGGCGAACCGAACCACACCTTCGACTACGACTTCCTGCGCCGCCGCGCCGACCAATATAACGGCCCTGATGGCCCCACCCACATCATCACCCGCCTGCCAAAAGAGGGCGAAACGGTCACCACACTGGATGGCGTGAAGCGCGAACTGCCGGAAACCACCATTCTGGTCACCGATCCGGCCGGGGCGCTGAGTCTGGGCGGCATCATGGGCGGCGAAGAGAGCGAAATCAGCCCCGCCACCACCAACGTCCTGCTGGAAGCCGCGGCCTGGAATTTCATCAACATTCGCCGCTCCACCACCTTGTTAAAAATCAACAGCGAAGCTGGCTTCCGGTTCAGCCGCGGCGTGCATCCCAGCCAATCCATTTTGGGCGCAAGGCGCGCCGCCGAACTGCTGCGGCAGTTGGCCGGCGGCACGGTCTGGCAGGGCATCATCGACTATTACCCGAATCCACCGGAAGTGGCGCCTATTCGGTTAACGGCCGTGGAAGTCAAACGTCTTGGCGGCATCGACCTCACCAACACCCAAATCAAAGAAATGCTGGCAGCCCTGGAATTCACCGTAGAAGATCAGGGTGACGCGCTGTTGGTCACCAGCCCGGACTTCCGCCTGGACATCACCGGCACGCACGATCTGGTCGAAGAAGTGTGCCGCATGTACGGCTACGACCGGCTGCCTTCCATTGAAATGGGCGACACACTGCCGCCACAGCGCAGCAACGCCCGCCTGGAACAAGAGGAGCGCGTCAAGGACATTTTGGTCAAGCAAGGCTTGCAAGAAATCATCTCCTACCGCCTGACGACGCCTGAGCGCGAGGCGAAACTACTGCCGCCCGGCGTCGGCACGCTGCCCGACGACCGGCCCTATGTCACCCTGGCGAATCCCATCACGGTTGATCGGGTGACGATGCGCCACAGCGTGCTGGCTTCGGTGCTGGAAACAACCGCCGCCAACAGCCGCTTCAAAAGCCACATCGCCTTGTTTGAGATTGGCCTCATTTACCTGGCTTCCGAAGAAGGCGTTTTGCCCGACGAATTGGGACGATTGGCGCTGGTCCTTACCGGCCCGCAGCAAAAATTCTTTTGGCAAAACGGCGGCGACAGCGCGGCGCTGGATTTCTATGATTTGAAGGGCGTCGTTGAGGGCTTGATTGGCGCATTGCACATCGACAACTTCAGCGTGGAAGCCGCCGAGCATCCCACGTTCCGACCGGGGCGCACCGCTCGCCTGCTTTTGGGCGAAAAACAGCTTGGCCTGATGGGTGAAATTCACCCGTTGGTTGTAGAGGCGTTTGACGTGCGTAATGGGTACCCGGTCCTGGGGTTGGAATTGGACCTGGAACTGCTCCTGGCGGCCATCCCGCCCTGGCATCACATTGACCCGGTGACGAACTATCCGGCCATCCTGGAGGATGTGGCCCTGGTGGTCGATCGTGTGACTACGGCCGTGCAGGTGGAAGAACAAATTCGCCTGGCCGGTGGTTATCTGCTGAAGGCGGTGGAATTATTCGACGTGTACGAAGGTCAGCAGGTAGGGTCGGGCAAGAAGAGCCTGGCTTATCACCTGACCTTCCAATCGCCGAGCAAAACGCTGACCGACAAGGACGTGAAGAAGCAGCGGCAGCGCATTGTGCAGCAGTTGGAGCGCAACTTGGGCGCGCGCCTGCGCGACTAAATTTAGCTTACTGATTTAGCGAGGGGCAAAACGGCCGTTCCGCCGTTTTGCCCCTTTTTTTTGCCTACCGGCTTTTATACAAACCATACAAATAACGGCCGTGTTTATTGACATGTATAACCACGCATGATATAGTTGATGCATCAACAGTTGAGGCCGCAACTAAATTACCCTAAACGGTCTGACTATATCGAACTATATGTCTGAAACCACCGATATCTATAGCCTGCTAAAAGACATATTCTTTTTATTAGATGATGGCGATCGTCGTCTGTTTGGCGGGTATAACCTGAGTGTCTCTCGCTTCTACATTCTCTGGCATCTGGGTAATGAGCCGGGGATTTCTTCGCGCCGATTAAGCGAACTCATGATTTGTGACAAAAGCAATATCACTCGTCTAACCAAAGGGTTGGAGGCTGATGGATTTGTGACGCGGCAGCCGCATGAATCAGACGGCCGTGCGCTGCGCCTTTTTCTGACGGAAGAAGGGGAGTCCGTGCGCCAAAAAGCGTTAGAATCTCATCTGGCCTATAACGAGCAGCGGTTTAACTGCTTTTCCATCAATGAGCAGCACTCTTTACAAGAACAACTCCTGGGCCTGAAAGAATCTCTTTTTGGCCAATTGTATGAACAGCCTGCATAAGCTGAAGTCATGAATTTCCAAACCACGCAGTCAGTTGGTCCACAAATTTTACCAGCGAAACCAGACTGTATCAGGTTGTGGGTTTTTGTATGGGTGCTTTTTTGGGGGCTGACCGCCTGTCAGAAAAACGAGACGCAGCCGCTGCCTACGCTCAATCCCGTGGCACAGATAGTGGTAGCCGAAACGCCAGCGTCAGACAGCGCAGTGGTGGATGGGATAGCGGTCGCAGCGACAGAAGAGCCTGTTTTAGTCAGCGATGATCGGCCTGTCATTTCTGTTTGGCATCAGTGGCAGGGTGAGTTAGCGGACGTGCTTATGGCTGGTATTGCGGCCTATGAATCTCAGCAGCCGGGTGTAAACGTGGAAGCTGTTTATCAAGAAAACTTATTGGATGCAGTGACAACGGCCGTTCCCACTGGCGAAGGCCCCGATGTGTTTTTGATGAGTCAGGATTCGCTGGGCACATTTGCTGCCTCCGGACTTATCGCCCCGCTGCCTGCCCCATTCGACCCCGCCTATCTGGACGAAACCTTCAACCCTGCCGCGGCCGCCGCTGTGCAGTGGCAAAATGAGGTTTGGGGAATCCCACTCTTCCAGCAAGGCATTGCCCTCATTTACAACAAAGCCCTAAACGTTGAATCGTTAATCCCCCAAGACCCAACCAACTTCGACCAACTTCTGGCAAGCGCCATCACCTACCACCAAAACAATCCAGACAAATATTTGGTCTGTAACCCCAGTCTGACGGCCGTATCGCCAGACGTTTACCATGCGGCGCCAATTCTTTTGGGCTTCAACCCTGCCGCCGATGCTCGTTTCATCGACGATTGGGGCAACGTGCGCATCAACACGCCAGAGTATCAGGCGGCGGCAGCCTGGATGAAGGAATTATCCCTGGTTTCGCCGCCCGATCCCAGCTATGAAGCCTGCCAGGAAGGACTCCTCGCCGGACAAGTTGTTTCCTGGTGGACAGGGCCTTGGGCATTAGACGCCCTGCGTGAAGCAGGTGTCGACTATGGCATTCAGGGATTTGGACGGCCGTATGTCCACGTTACCGGCCTGTTTATGGGAGCCAACGCGGCCGATCGCGGTCACGCTGAAGCGGCGGCCGATTTTATAGCCTTTTGGAGCGCGCCGGCACAGCAAACGCAGGTGGCGCTGGCGGCCAACAACCCGCCGGCCAGTCTTCAGGCGCTGGAATCGCCCGAAATACAAGGCAAATGGGCGCTGTCAGCTTTTGGTCAGGCGCTGGCCAATGGCGTCCCCTTCCCCGCATCCCCATTGGCCGATGCCCAGTGGATGCCGTTGGGTGAAGCCATGGAGTCGATTTTAAGTGGTGGACAATCACCAGAGGCAGCTTTAGCGGCAGCGGAAACGGCCGTAGCACAAACCATTACGGCCGTGCAAAAACCATAGGCAAAAAAACATCTTTGTGTTTATAATCGTTTGCGAAACAAGCTTTCACTCGCTAGCGCCACAAACAAGAAGCTTTGTAGCAAACTGTATAACGAGTAACGTCTACCAAGTAGCCTAACTGTGCTCAGCAATAATATGAAGGGAGGTGATGCTCAACAAGAAACGCCTTACAAAACTAACGCCTTACATAGTTGTTACCTTTAAATAAAAAAACCATAAACTCAATATTGGAGGAGAAACCCAATGAACAAAAAATGGTATTTGCTTTTAGTTTTAGCTTTATTAGCTGCTCTGGCCTTAGTAGCCTGTGGCGGCGGAACCACAGAAACGGCCGTCGAACCCACCGCAGCTCCCGTTGAAGAACCGGCCGCAACCGAAGCCGCCCCGGCCGAAGAAGTTGCCGCCCCCACCGAAGCGCCGACCGAAGCTCCGGCCGAAGTTGTCGAACCCACTGCCGAACCAGTTGCAGAAGCAACCGAAGCTCCGGCCGTCGTCGAACCAGCCGGAACCCTGCGCATCTGGGCCGATGACACCCGCGCCCCGATCCTGCAAGACCTGGCCGACGAAGTACTCGCCGCCTACAACCTCGAACTCGTTGTCGAATTGAAATCTGCTATTCGTGACGACTTCCAGGTTGCCGCCCCCCTGGGCGAAGGCCCCGACATCATCGTCATCGCCCACGATCAGGCCGGCACGCTGGTCGACAACGGCCTCCTGGCCCCAGTTGACCTCGGCGACAAAGTTGCCGACTTCGCCCCGAAAGCTTTGGAAGCCTGCACCTTCGACGGCGCATTGTACTGCGTCCCCTACGCCACCGAAAACATGGCCTTCTTCTACAACACCGACCTCGTAGAAACCGCTCCCACCACTTGGGACGAGGTTCTCTCTGCCGGTCAAGCCTTGGTCGCCGACGGCACAACCACGTACGTCATGGCTGTCTCCGGCACCACCTATGATGCCTACCCGCTCTACACCTCCCTTGGTGGTTACATTTTCGGTAAAGACGCCGATGGCAACTGGGATCCCCAGGACCTGGGCGTTGACAGCGAAGGTATGATCGCTGGTGTGCAGTGGTTGGCCGATGGCGTCGCCAATGGCGATTTGCCGGCCGATTGGGACTGGGCCAACAACCATGCTCTCTTCGAGACTGGCGAAGCCCCCTTCATCATGGCTGGCCCCTGGGCGCTCAGCCGTTTCCGTGAATCCGGTGTACCTTACGCCATTTCTAACTTCCCCGACGGTGGTTACCCCTTCGCTGGTACCCAAGGCTTCTTCATCAGCGCGCAGAGCGAAAACGTTCTGTTAGCCCAGGCTTTCCTGAGCGAATTCATTGCTAACACCGACACCCAATTGGCTCTGTATGAAGTTGGCCAACGCCCGCCGGCATACCTGCCTGCTCTGGCCGAAATTGACGACCCCGATCTGGTTGCCATGGCTGCCGCTGGTGAAAATGCCACCATGATGCCCGCCATTCCGGCTATGGGCTCTGTCTGGGGTAATTGGAACGACGGTGTTGTCCTGGCTCGCGACGGAAAACAAGACGCACAAACCGCCATGACCGAAGCCGCCACGAAAATCCGCGACCTGATCGCCAACCCGCTAACCGGTATGGTGAACGTACCTGGCTCTTACCAGGCGCAAGCTGGTTGCCCTGGCGATTGGCAGCCCGAATGTGCTGTCACCGCTATGACCATGGGTGATGATGGCCTGTACGCCAGCGGTCCCTTCAGCCTCAAAGCCGGCGACTACGAAGTTAAAGTTGCCCTGGATGGCTCCTGGACCACCAACTACGGCGTCGACGGCGCGCCCGATGGCGACAACTACAAGTTCAGCCTGACCGCCGATGGCGATGTATCTTTCGTCTACGATCCGGCCACTAACCTGCTCGAGATCGTTCTGCCCTAAATAACCACGTAACAAAAAGACCGGGAGGCACGAAAGTGTTTCCCGGTTTTTTTATATACAGAATAGACAAAACTGATTGCTAGACAGTTTCATACATTCTTTCTTTTTTTAAGAATCCAGGAGGCATGCCATGAGTGGGCTTGTTGTCGATAAAAATAAAGCGGACCGCTCACGTAAAGAAGCCCCTTTGACTAGATTGATATTTATTATTCTAGTTGTTGTGTTTGACGCCGGCGCGTTTTGGTTCATTCGTAGCGCCGTAAATCTGGGGTTTACACAATTGGTCATCATCATCAGTGTTATTACGGTGATGCTGAATCTGATATTTTTAATCCCTAAAGCTTATCCATTTCGCTGGATGGCAGCGGGCTTAAGCTTCCTTATCTTGTTTACCATCTACCCAATTCTTTTCACAGTCTACGTAGCATTCACCAATTATGGCGATGGCCATCTCCTGACGAAAGAACAGGCTATTCCCCTCATTCAGAAAACGACGTATCTTGCGGAAGGTGGAAAATCATATACCTGGACAGCTTATAAAAACGATGCCGGTGCATACGCTTTATGGCTAACCGATCCTGATGGGGGAACATTTATTGCCAAACCCGGTGAAGCAATCCGGCCGGCCAAACCGGGTGACCCCGGTGTGGGTGAGGCAGACAGCAGCGGGATTCCAGTATCTTTGGATGGATACCAACGTCTGAATGGTTTATTGGCGGCGACAGATAAGGAACTGCCAAACATAAAATTTGGTATTGAAGGTGAGCAAGGCGTCCAGATTCGTTCTCCAAGTGAAGCTGCTGAATTGCAAATCCGCTACCTGTACGATGAAGCGACAGACACCATCGTTGATCAATCGAATGGCGATGTTTATTACAACGTGGAAGGCACATTCACGACAAGAGACGGAAAAACCATCAAACCTGGTTTCCGCGCCGTTGTGGGCTTTAAAAACTTCGTGGATTTCACAACCAGTCCAGCCCTGCGCGGACCGTTGGTCCGCATTATCACCTGGAATTTTATTTTCCCCACAGTTAGCGTGTTGTCCACGTTTGCCTTAGGGCTGGCCATTGCCATTTTATACAATGACAAGGATATGCCGTTTAAGAAGATTATTCGTTCCTTCCTGTTGATCCCGTACACCATCCCTGGCTTGATCAGCATCATCATGTGGCGTGGTATGTTGAATCCTGAATTTGGCGTCATCAACAGAGCGCTAGAAAGTTGGTTTGGCTGGGCGCCAGCATGGACGATCGAACCCATTTGGGCGCAGACAGCGATCCTGCTTGTCAATCTGTGGTTAGGCTATCCATATTTCATGCTTATTACCAGTGGCGCTTTACAGTCCATCCCCTCCGATGTTTACGAAGCGGCAATGATTGATGGGTCATCAGCCTGGCAGAGTTTCCGGCGCATTACTTTGCCCTTGATTCTGGTCGCTGTTGGTCCACTGTTAATTGCTTCGTTTGTATATAACTTCAACAACTTCAATCTGATTTACCTGTTTATCCAGGGTGGTCCGCCTATTGCTGGCGCAGCCACACAGGCAGGCCACACCGACATTTTAATCAGCTATGTGTATAAACTGGCGTTCGAAAGTGGTGGGCGCGGTGTGCAGTACGGGTTGGCATCAGCTATCTCTATCGTTGTCTTTCTGATTGTAGGAACCATCACTTTGTTCCAATACCGCTTCACCAATATGTGGGAGGAGGTTAGCGAAAATGCTTAGTGTCATGCAGTCTTACAAAGACCTTCAGTCATCCCAAAAATTTCGGAAACGGGTTAGTATTTGGGTCAGATTGGTCATTGCCTTGTTTTTGATCTTCTTTTCTATATTCCCGGTCCTGTGGATTATTTCTGCTTCTTTTGATAATTCACAATCATTGGCGACGCAAACGTTAATTCCGGCCAATGCGGGTTTAAATAACTACCGAGATCTGTTTGGACTAAACCCTAATTACCAGTTTGGTGATTTGTACTACTGGAAATGGGTCTGGAATTCGGTAAAAGTGGCCGCGATTACCACGGTGCTGAGTATTTCTATTACTACCATGGCGGCTTATGCGTTTTCACGCCTTCGTTTTACTGGGCGCGTGACGATGTTGAAGGGGATTCTGCTCATTCAGGTTTTCCCGAACTTGTTGGCGTTGGTAGCTATTTACTTACTGGTGTTCCAGTTTGGTGAAATCGTTCCGGCGATTGGTTTAAACACGCATGCGGGGTTGATTCTGGTTTATTTGGGCGGCTCTATGGGCTTGAACATCTGGCTGATGAAAGGGTTTATGGACACCATTCCTCGGGCTATTGATGAGTCTGGTATGATGGATGGCGCTACGCATTTCCAAATCTTTTGGCGTTTGCTGCTGCCGCTTTTGCGTCCCATGCTGGTTGTTATCGGCATCTTGTCGTTCATTGGTACTTATGGCGATTTTATTCTGGCTCGCATCCTGCTGACTGATGTGAATAAATACACCTTGATGGTTGGTTTGCAGATATTTACGGCCGGACAATTCGACAAGAAGTGGGGTGTTTTTGCGGCCGGCGCGTTGATTGGGGCGCTGCCCATCTTGATTACGTATCTGGCGCTGCAAGACCAAATTGCCGGTGGGTTGACCCAGGGCGCTGTAAAGGAATAATTCATGCGGCGCGTCCTGGCGCTTTGTGTAACGTTTGTTGGGATAGCCCTGTTGGTACAGCAGGGCTATCTGTTTCTTATTAAACCACAATCTGTTGCTGCGGCTGTGGTTTTTGAAGATGTTAGCCGCGTGGCTGGCATTGTGAACAACCGGGTGGCCAGCCTGGACATGGCTGTTGGCATAGCTTGGGGGGATTATGACAACGACGGCCGTCTCGACCTCTATGTCACCGACCCTGCCGGCCCCAACACCCTGTACCACAACAACGGCGATGGCACATTTGCCCTTTCCCCGCTCGCGGCCCAGGTGGCGCTCCCCCAGGCCTACAGCGGCGGCGCGACCTTCGCCGATTACGACAACGACGGCTGGCGCGACTTACTGGTCGTTAATTGGGGCGTCAATACCCTGTTCCACAACGAAAACGGGCAGCGTTTTGTAGACGTTACCCGGCAAGCCGGGCTGACGGATAACAAAAACAGCAAGTCGGCCTCCTGGGGCGACTTCGACAACGACGGGTTGGTGGACCTGTACGTCGCCAACTGGTCGTGTTATCCCGACTGCGGCCGTTCCCTGGACGGCGACCCCGACCGGTTGTACCACAACAGCGGCGACGGCACCTTCGCCGATGTTTCCGATTATTTGGGCGGCAGTTTAAACGGCGCGGGTTTCATCGCCAGTTTTGTGGATTACGACAACGACGGCGACCCCGACATTTATCTGGTCAACGACGAATTCATCAATCCGGTGGGCAATAAGTTGTGGCGCAATGATGGCCCCGGCTGCAACGGCTGGTGCTTTACCCAGGTGGCCGCCGAAGCCGGCGCAGATTCCAAACTGTTTGGCATGGGTCTGGCCGTGGGCGATTACAACAACGACGGCAACGTCGATTTCTATTTCTCCAACGTCGGTCCGATGGAACTACTGCAAAACCAGGGCGACGGCACGTTTGTGGAAACGGCCGTATCCGCCGGCGTACAAACCCCTGACGACATCGGCTGGGGAACTTTATTCTTCGACTACGACCACGACGGTTGGCGCGACCTCTATCTGGCCGTCGCCGACACGGCCAATCACCGCGACATTGGGGCCAACAAGCTGTTCCGCAACAACGCCGACGGCACATTCACCCTGGTGACCTGCGACAACGAAGCCGCCGACGTGCGCCCCAGCCTCAGCGCCGCCTACGGCGACTATGATCAGGACGGCTGGCTGGACCTGGTGGTGGGCAACATGGACGAAGGCTACCGGCTGTACCAGAACCAAAACGGCCGTTCAAATCCCAACCACTGGCTCTCCCTCGAACTGGTCGGCGGCGGTCCTGTCAACCGCGACGCCGTCGGCGCGCGCGTTTACCTCACCGCTCCAGATGGCCTGACCCAAATGCAGGATGTGCTCAACGGCGTTGGCCTGGGCGGCGGCAGCGAACTGGCGCTAAATTTTGGCCTGGGCGCAGCAGAAACGGCCGATTTACGCATCCAATGGCCCGACGGCCGTCTCCAAACCTTCTCCCGTGTCGCCGCCGACCAACGTTACCGGCTGGAGTATCCCCTGGCAGGCGAGACAACCTTGCAAATGCTGCCGCACACGGCCGTGGCCGCCGCCAACGAAACGCCCTTTTTAGACCGGGTTGATGGAACCGCCAGACTGTTCCTGGTTTTAGGCGTCGCCCTCGCCGGTTTGGGCATGTGGGCGTTTTTCGACTCGGCCTCAAGACGGCCGTGGCAGCTCGCCACTCTCGGCGGCTTGGGGATCGTAGGCTTGTTGGCCCTGGCCAACGGCTATCTGGGGATGCCGGTGTGGCAGGCCGTGAGTGTAGACGGCCGTCTCCAGCACCTCATGGCCCAGGCCAACGTCCAGCCGCCCACCAACCCGCCCGCGCCTGCGCCGGAACTGGTTAAACTGGGCGAAGCGCTCTTCTGGGACCCCGAACTGAGCGGTAACCGCGACACGGCTTGCGTTACCTGCCACCATCCACTGACGGCCACGGGCGACAATTTATCTTTGCCGATTGGCACGGGCGGCGTCGGCTTGGGCGAGCAGCGCGTCAAGCCCGAAGACCTGCGCGAATTTGTGCCGCGCAACGCCCAACCGCTTTTTAACCTGGGTTACGCCGAATGGACGACGCTGTTTTGGGACGGCCGTGTCTCCGGCGACGCCCAACACGGCTTCGACACGCCCGCCAGCAACCGCCTGCCTGCCGGCGTAGATAGCCTGCTCGCCGCTCAGGCGCTCTTCCCCATTACCTCGCGCGACGAAATGCGCGGTTTGCGCGGCGACCGGGACATTTTTGGGCAGGTGAACGAACTGGCGGCCATTTCCGATTACACCACACGGCCCGTTTGGGACGCCATCATGCAGCGGCTGCGCGCCATTCCCGCCTACCAACCGCTTTTCCAGGCTGCCTACCCAGACATGCCGGCCGAGGCGCTGGACATTCAGCACGTCGCCAACGCCATTGGGGCGTATGAGAACGCAACTTTCACCTTTGAAGACAGCCCCTTCGACCGCTACATTCAGGGCGACCGGGGCGCGCTCAGCGAGCAGGAAAAGCGTGGCGCGCTTCTGTTTTACGGCGACGCCGGCTGCGCCAGCTGCCACAGCGGCGGTCTGCTCACCGATCAGCAGTTTTACAACCTGGCTGTGCCGCAAATCGGACCAGGCAAGGGGCGTGAGCAGCCGTTTGATTTAGGCCGCGCCCGCGAAACCGGCAGCGACTGCGACCGTTTCGCCTTCCGCACGCCGCCTTTGCGCAATGTGGCCATCACCGGACCCTGGATGCACAACGGCGCCATTACCTCGCTGGAAGACGTTGTGCGCCATCACCTGAACCCGGCGGCCAGCCTGCAAGATTACGATCCGCAGCAGCTTGCCGCCGCCTTGCAAGACACCTGCCAGAATCAGCCCGAAGTGCTGGCCGCGATTATGGCCACGGAGAGCGTTTCCGCCAGCGACCAGCTACAGCTTTCCACGGCTGAGATGCAAGATTTACTGGCTTTTCTCGATGCGCTGACTTCGCCCAGCGCCCTTAATCTGGTCAATACGATTCCAACTTCTGTGCCGAGCGGTCTGGCGGTGGGCGGCAATCTGGCAGGCGGCCCGACGCCCAGTCGTTCGAACTAATTTTCCTGAGGAGTAATCTGTGAACGCACACAAATTTGCCTGGTTGATCCTTGCTTTTCTGCTGGTGCTGGCGGCCTGCCAGAGCAATCCACCGGCGGTGTTGACGGCCGTAGTTACGGAAACGGCCGTTGCCCAACCCACCGTTGCCCAACCCACCACCACGACCCAGGCCACGGCAACGGCCGTGCCGCCCACCAGCACCCCCGAACCGCCCGCAGCCACCCCCGACGCCATCGCCACCGCCCTGGCCCAGGACGCCGCCACCCGCGCCGCCGGTCCAACCCGCCCGCCAACGGCCACGCCCAAACCCATCCCCACCCTCGACTCCACGGTAGACCGCTGGTGGAACGACGCCGTTTTCTACGAAGTCTTCGTGCGCAGCTTCCAGGACTCCGACGGCGACGGCATCGGCGACATCAACGGCCTCATCGAGCGGCTGGATTACTTGCAGGAACTAGGCGTTAACGCCCTGTGGCTGATGCCCATCATGGAATCGCCCAGCTACCACGGCTATGATGTGGTGGATTATTACACCGTCGAACAAGATTACGGCACAAACGAAGATTTCCAACGCCTGATGGAAGAAGCCCACAAGCGCGACATCCGCGTCATCGTGGACCTCGTCATCAACCATACCAGCACCGAAAACCCCTGGTTCGTCGCCGCCAATTCCGGCGATCCTGAGTACCGCGATTGGTACGTGTGGGCCGATCCCGCGCCCGATTATCTTGGCCCGTGGGGGCAGCGGGTTTGGTACCAGGGGCAAGATGGCGCTTACTACGCCGTCTTTTGGTCGGGCATGCCCGATTTGAACCTGAGCAACCCGGAAGTCACGGCTGAAATTAACGATATTACCCGCTATTGGCTGGAAGACATGGGCGCAGACGGCTTCCGCATGGACGCGGTGCGCCATCTCATTGAAAACGGCGCTGCTCAGGAAAATACGCCCGATACCCACGCCTGGCTCCAGAACTACCACACCCTTTATAAGAGCGTGAACCCGGACGCCTTCACCGTGGGCGAAACCTGGACCGATACGCCCAACGCCGCCCAATACGCCGCCGATGAAAACGACATTCCCTTTGAATTTAATCTGGCCGAAGAGTACTTGCGCGCCGCCGGCAGCCCCATCAGCGGGAATTTGTATGACGTGGCCGAACTGGTGGACGCCAGTTATCCGCCTAACCAGTTTGGCATTTTCCTGACCAACCATGACCAGAATCGGGTGATGAGCGTGCTGCGCGACCCGGCCAAAGCAAAATTGGCCGCCGCGCTGCTGCTGACCTCGCCCGGCGTGCCCTTTTTGTATTACGGCGAAGAGATCGGCATGACCGGCACGAAGCCCGACGAGGACATCCGCCTGCCGATGCAGTGGACCAGCGACGACTCGAACGTGGGCTTTACCACTGGCGTGCCGTGGCGCGCGCCCGCCGCCGATTACCCGGAAGTGAGCGTGGCCTTGCAGGACGCCGACCCGGATTCGCTGCTGAACACGTACCGCACGCTGATTCGTTTGCGCAGCGAGCATGAAGCGCTGCGCGAAGGGGATTGGACGGCCGTTACCCCCAACTCCAACCGCCTCTACGCCTTCCTCCGCCACACCGAGAACGAGATTATCCTGGTGCTGTTCAACCTGAACCCCAACCCGGTCCTGGCCGCTGATTACAGCCTGGAACTGGCCGAAGGACCGTTAAGCGGAGCGGTAACGGCCGTTTCCCTCTTCGGCCTGGAAGGGGCGACCGCTCCAGAAGTCAACGCCGCTGGCGGTTTCGCCGGTTACACGCCGTTTGCCGAAATCCCGGGACAGTCGGTAGCCATTATCCAATTGGTCCCCGGCAATTAACCAAGTATCTGAGCGCACGATGAAAAATCTCCTTCGTTTCACGTTTGTTTTTTTACCGATTGTCCTGGCGCTGCTGTTTGGTCGGCAGCGCGATACCCTGGCGCAAACGTCCGGCGTGCAGCAAATCACCTTCACCAGCGGCGATGCCTATCTGCTCGTTGAATTTTTAGACGATGACCTGGTCCATTTTGAAACCGGCCAGGGCAGCGCTCCGGCAGATGGTTTGCCCATTGCTACCACGCCGATGGTCGCCAAAACCGACTACGCCGGACCGACAGAATTTAACGACGACGGACAGGGCACGCTGACGACGGCCGTTTTGCAAGTCACCATCGATCCGCAGACGTTGTGCAGCACGGTGGTGGATTTGACGAGAGAGGAGCCGCTGACGGTAACGGCCGTTTGCCCCCAAGACCTCGATCAGCGCAAAAAGAGCCTGGCCATCGACCCCCAAGCCATGCAAGCTGTCTATGGATTAGGCGAAGAATTTCGCACGCCCGGCGAAGCCAACGGTGATTGGATCGGCAGCCGCCGCACGCCCGGCATCGTCGGCAACGAAATGCAAGCCTTTAGCGGCGGTGCGGTAGGCAACGCCCAATTCCCGGTGATGTACGCCCTGGGCAGCGGCACGGACAACGTCGCCCTCTTTGTGGATGTGGTCTACAAGCAGGAGTGGGACTTCACCGGCGCGCCCTGGACCATGACCACTTCCGCCGCTCCGCTGCGCTGGTACGTGCTTACCGGCCCCGATTTGCCCGACTTGCGCGCCGATTACCTGGAATTAACCGGCCGGCCGCCTGTGCCGCCCAAGCCGCTCTTTGGCCTGTGGGTCTCCGAATATGGCTACGACAACTGGGAAGAGCTAGACGCCAAACGGCAAACGTTGGACGAAAACCAGTTCCCGCAAGATGGTTTTGTGCTGGATTTGCAGTGGTTTGGCGGCATCCAGACGCCCAGCCAGATGGGTTCGCTGAGTTGGGACCTGGAAAACTTCCCCGACCCGGCCGCCAAAATCATGGAACTGCAAACGGAAGAAGGATTGGAACTGGTCCTGATCGAGGAATCGTATGTGGACAAAGGGCTGTCCAACTTTGGGCGCATGGCCAGCCAGAGCTATCTGGTGAAAAGCTGCGAGACGTGCGGTCCGGCCACCCTGCCGCCGATGTGGTGGGGTTCAGGCGGCATGGTCGATTGGACCAATGAGGCCGGCGCGGCCGTCTGGCATGACACCAACCGCCAACCACTGGTGGACATCGGCGTGTTGGGCCATTGGACCGACCTGGGCGAGCCGGAAATGTTTGCCCCCAACAGCTGGTATGTTGGGCTGCCGGGGCTGAATTTGCACGACCAACCGGCCAATCACAACCTCTACAATTTGAAATGGGCCGAAAGTATTTACCAGGGATATGCGCGTAACGAGGCGGCGCAGCGCCCGGCCATTCTCTCGCGCTCTGGCATTACCGGCATCCAACGCTATGGCGCGGCCATGTGGTCGGCCGACATTGGCTCCAATTTCGATAGTTTGGCCACGCACATGAACGCCCAGATGCACATGTCTTTCTCCGGCGTGGACTATTTCGGCGCGGACATTGGCGGCTTCCATCGCGGCAATATCGGCGGGGCGGATTTGGACGAGCTGTACACTGTCTGGTTCGCCAACGGCGCACTGCTCGACGTGCCGGTCCGGCCGCACACGGAAAACCTGTGCAACTGCAAGGAAACCGCCCCCGACCGCATTGGCGATGTGGCCAGCAATCTGGCCAATATCCGCCTGCGCTACAGTTTGTCGCCCTACCTGTACTCGCTGGCCCACCGCGCTTATCTGGCCGGGGAGCCGGTGATGCCGCCGCTGGTCTTTTACTTCCAGGCGGACGCCAACACGCGCCAATTGGGCGACCACAAGATGTTGGGCGCGGACGTGCTGGTGCGCACGGTAACGGAGCCGGGGGTTACGGCCGTTCCCGTTTACCTCCCCCCCGGCCAATGGGTGGATTTCTACAGCGGCGTGTGGCTAAACAGCTCTGGCGAATGGCTGGAAGATGTGCCCGTTGTGGCGTTTGACCTGTTCCGTCTGCCGCTGTTCTTGCGCGCCGGAGCGATTGTGCCGCGCATGGCCGTGGACGAACAAACCATGAATCTGGCCGGGCTGCGCCGCGATGGCTCCGTGCGCGATGAATTGATCGTACAGGTTGTGCCGGCGGCTGAAGCCAGCGCCTTTACGTTGTATGAAGATGACGGCCGTTCCCTCGCCTACCAATCCGGGGCCGTGCGCACGACAGAATTGAGCCAGCAGTGGACCGGCAGCGACATCACCATTTCGATTGCCGCCGCCGAGGGCACGTTTGACGGGGCAATAACCGAGCGCAACAACATGCTGGAAGTGGCCCTGAACGGTGAAACAGTCGAGGCTGTTTTGCTTGATGGGGTATCGCTGCCCGCGCTGACCAATCAGGCCGATTATGACGCGGCGGAGAGTGGTTGGTTTCGGGGGGCAACGGCCGTTTACGCCAAATCCGGCCGCCAACCCATCGACGTCGCCAAGGAATTCACCGTGCAGTTAGCCGGGGAACCGGCCGCCGAAGCCCCACCAACACCTGCGCCCGCCGCCGCCGAAGCAACGGCCGTACCCGTCGAACCTACCGCAGCGCCTGCGCCCGTCGAAACGCCTACCCCTGCTTCCAGTTCAACCAGTTTGCCTGGTTGGGTCGCCTGGGCGGCCAACATTCTGGTGCTTGTGCTGGTGGTTGCGGCCAGTTATCTGCTGCAGCGCGGGAAGATGGCCGGTTAGCCACAAAGACCCTAAGGGTTTGCCCCGCATAAAACCCTTAGGGTCTTTCAGAAAATTAAATCTCACACGTGAAGGTAACTAAAAAATGACCAAACCAATGAATGAAGGAACCTTTGGCTTATTTGTCACGGACGAACGGCGGACCCGCTATTTGCAGCAGTTGGCTGACGGCGTGCGCCATCTGAACCGGCTGCAACCCATCGCGCCGGGGCCGCAAGACACGCCCATCGTCACCGTGACGACCGAGGTGGATTGGCGCATTGAGCGCGTGGAATGCGTGCTGCTAGAGCCGGAAACGGCCGTCTTCCCCCTCGCCCGCACCGACATTTCCTGGGACTTGCTCAACTGGACGTACAAACAAACCTGGCAGGGCATGCTGCCCGCCTTCCCCAACGATACATGCGTGCGCTACCAGATTCGCGCCTGCCCGGCCGACGGCCGTGCGCCGGTTCTGGCCGATAACGGGGCCACCTTCTCTTATTTGATTTATGAACGGCCGTTACCCACCTGGACGCAAGAGGCCATCATCTACCAGATATTCCCGGATCGGTTTGCGCCGGGCAACGGCCGTGCCTGGAACCAGACCGAACACCTCAGCGACATCTACGGCGGAACCTTGCGCGGCGTCATCGAAAACCTGGATTACATCGCCGACATGGGCTTCAACTGCCTCTGGCTGAACCCCTTTTTCCCCGATGAGACCCATCACGGCTACCATGCCACCGACCACTTTTCCGTCAACCCCCGCCTGGGCACGCTGGACGATATGCAAGAACTGGTGGCCCAGGCCAAAGCGCGCGGCCTGACGCTGCTGCTGGATTTTGTGGGCAATCATGTCGGCAGCGGCCATCCCCATTTTCAACACGCCCTGGCCCACGAAGACAGCCCCTACCACGATTGGTTCTTGTGGCAGGAATGGCCGCACAAATACGTGGCCTATTTTAACGTGCCCGACCTGCCGGAACTGAACACCAACCATCCCGCCGTACGCCAATACATGATCGACAGCGTGCGTTATTGGCTGGTGGAGATGGGCTTTGATGGGCTGCGCATGGATTATGTGCTGGGGCCGTCACACGATTTTTGGACGGAACTGCGCCAGGCGGTGCTGGCTGTTAAGCCCGATGCCTGGATGTTTGGCGAGGCGACGCACACCCCGGAATGGCAGTTGGGGTACGACGGCCGTTTCGATGGCTGCCTGGACTTTCTCCTTACCACCAAACTGCGCGATGCGTTTGCCTTCAACACCCTGGACGTGGCCGAACTGGACGCCTTCTTGTCTATCCACGATGCTTTCTTTCCGGCCCACTTCAGCCGCCCCAGCTTTCTGGACAACCACGACATGGATCGCTTTCTGGCCGTCGCCGGCAGCGACAAACGTAAACTAAAATTGGCCGCGCTCTGCCAATTTACCCTATCCGGCCCGCCGATTGTCTACAACGGCACGGAAGTGGGCGTGGATCAGGAACGATTGATGCACGCGCCAGACAGCCACGGCATGGAAGAATGTCGCCAACCGATGCTGTGGGGCGACGAGCAAGACGCCGATTTGCGCGAACATTTTCGCCAATTGGCCCATTTCCGCCGCCAGCACCCCGCCATCTGGCAGGGCAATCGCCAGGCCGTACACGTGAACGCCAGTAAGGGAACATACGCCTATGCCATCAGCAATGAGCAGGAAGTGGTCCTTGTGGCCTTCAATCTCAGCGACCAGCCACAGACATTGTTGGTTCAAGACGACGAACTCGGCCTGACAAAAGAGATCACGCTCGCGCCCTGGTCGGGCGACTGGACGGCCGTTTCCCGCTAACGTCTAACGCCGGGAGAAACAACTCCTCCGCGCGGCTTCCCCAAATCGTCTTGACAATTGCCCCAAATTGTCAAGACGATTTTTAAAATGATCAAGACAATTTTTAAAATCGTCAAGACAATTTTTAAAATTGTCTTGACGATTTGCATGAAAGATCAAGAGGATTGGGTGTACGGCCGTCATCGCCCACAAAAACCGGCTGCAGCGGCTTGAGCGCGGGTCAGGACTACCCGGCTCCCCCTTGGGGATTAGAGATTAGAGATTGGCGGTTAACCCAATCTCCAATCCCTAATCTCCCGTCTCCAATCTCCCATCTCGTCCTACAAATTATGCTCCAAATGCGCCCAAAACCAGCCGACGACCGTGGGCACAACCCCTTTGCGCGCGCCAAACAGCAGCTTTTGGCCCACCGGGTTGATGGGGTAGGCTTCCACGGCTACGCTGCTCTTACCGTCGGCGTCGTTGGCGACCTGGACCAAAATCTCGCTGCGGTCGCCCAAAACTTTGCCATGAATTTTCTTGTCGAACTGCCCTTTAATCGTGCCTGCGCCTTTGTTTTCGGACATGACTTTGCCTTCTAAACCGGCAATGGCTTGCAGCGCGGCCTGGTAGGTTTTGTCGTTGGGTTGTTCGTAGGTGCGTGTTTCTGTGACTGTAAAATCTGCCATGAGAGTTTCCTTTTAGCTTGTTTTTCTAGGCTACGGCCGTTACGTCCCGCAGCATGACTTGTGGCAATAATTGCTCTACCAGCGGGCGCGTGCCCACGGCCGTGCCCGGCAAACTGGCCGTCGCTGCGCCGCAGGCGATGCCCCAACGCAGGGCTTCGGCCACAGGCTCGCCCTGGCTCAGCGCATAAACCAGCCCGCCAACCATCGAATCACCGGCACCGATGGGGTTGCGCTCCTGAATTTTCGGGCTGGCGGCCTGCCAGACGGCCGTGCCATCCACCAGCAGCGCCCCCGCCTTGCCCAAAGAAACCACCACATTGCCCACGCCATTGGCCTGCATCGCCTGGGCGGCGGCGGCAATTTCGGCGGGATTGTTCACCGGCAGGCCGGTGAGCTGGTGGGCTTCGATGTCGTTGGGTTTGGCCAGGAACGGCCGTGCATTGCAGCCCAGGCCCAGCGCTTCGCCGCTGGTGTCCAGGATCACTTGGCCGCCGGCGGCTTGAATGTCGGTGATGAGGTGGGCGTAGACGGCCGTGGGCACGCCCGGCGGCAGGCTGCCCGCCAGCACCCACCAGTCGCCATCTCGGGACAGGGCGCGCACTTTGCGCCGCAGTTCGTCCAATTCGCTCGTGGAAATGGTGGGGCCGGGTTCGTTGACTTTGAGGTAATGGGTGGCTGGTTCCGTGACGACGCTGACGTTGGTGCGCGTTTCGCCGCTGACGCTGACGAAGTCTGTGCCAATGCCCAGCGATTCCAGCCCTTCGCGCAGCAGGTCGCCGCTCTTGCCCCCGGCGAAGCCCAGCGCCGTGCTGGCCGCGCCCAACGCCTGTAACATGCGGGATACGTTGAAGCCTTTGCCGCCAAAATCAACGCGCGTTTTGCCCGCCCGCAGCACAGAATCAAAGGCAATCTCCGGCACAACCAGCTCTTTATCTACCGCTGGATTTAACGTAATTGTGTAAATCATGATGGTTTGAGACCTTTTGTAAGAGGACAAGTGGACGCGGATGAACGCGGATTTTCACGGATGTTCGCGGATTGATTTATAAACTTATCTGCGAACATCCGCTGCATCCGCGAGAATCCGCGCCCTATTCTTCCATCTTCTTTTGTATAGGTTGGCGGGATTGTGCGCGGGCGTACCAGAGGCCGGCGGCCGCGCCGGCGAGGGTCATCACCAGGGAGACGGCCGTTTTCCCGCCCATGTCGTAGAGTGGATGCCGCAGTTCCAGCAGGGCCAGCAGCACGGCCGTTTTCACAAAGTTTAGCGCCGCGCCCTTGAGCAGCGAGGAGACGGACGGCCGTTCCTTAAACGCTCGCAGCACGGCCATCACCACCGCCACCGTCAACGCCAGCCCAAGCACCAGCGCTGCACTCGGCGACCGCACCGGCCGAAAGAAAAGCCCAAAGTACAAGCCCAGCGCCCCGCCGGTCAGGGCATACTGCATCATCAGGTTATTCGTGGTTCTTTTTTTTGTCATCAATCTTCTGCTTCGTGATGCGTGATGCGTGTTCCGCGCATCACGCATCACGCATCACGCCTGCCAATATGTCTCAATCAGCGCCATCTCCGCTTCTTCCGTCCACACATCGCCTTCGCCCAGGTGGGCGGCGATGTCCGGCAGCTTGTCGGCTAACTCGTCCAGGCCCAGCAGCGGCAGGTCGGGGATTTGCGGGAAGATGACGATTTTGCCGGGATAACGGCCGTCCATCATCGCCTCCACCCCTTGCTGCGCGGCATTCATGCCGCCAATCGCCGCCACCGAACGGGAGGGCGAAAGCGACCCATCCAACGATCGTTCCATCACCAACCGCTGATCGTCCAATGTTAGACCGGAGGTGCCGGTGAATTGGGCGTTGCTCAGGTAGACCGGGCTGAGGTCCAGAGGAGCCATTGTGCCGTTGGGCACGCCGGCAAAAAAGACGAGCATCCCGTTGCCATTCAGCACGGTCGCCGCCTCGGCCATCAGAGCGGCCACCGGCACACTCACGACCACATCATCCGCGCCTAAGCCGTCGGTGGCCTGCATGACAAAGTCATACAGGCTGTCTTTTGCGTTGGCCGGGTTGAAGACCAGCAGTTCCACGTTGTTCTTTTTCGCCAGGGGGGCGAACCGTTCTTTGATGGCCTCCAGCCGGTTGTCGTTGACTTCCGTGGCGATGACTAAGCGGGGACCGTTGGGCAGTTCGATGGCTCGTTGTACGTGCATCTGCCCCATCGGGCCGCCCGCGCCGATGAAGACGGCCGCGCCGCGCGGCGTGAGTTCGCAGCGATTGCGCCCTTCGCCATAGGAAGCGGCGATGTCTGGCCCCTGGTTGCCTAGAAAGGCAATGTAGTCGTAGTGCAGGCGGCCCATGTCGGCGTCTACCAGACCATCCAGGGCGGTTTCGCCGACCATGTTGAGCGTGCCGCGCCGGGCGATTTGGCGGGCGATGGTGGACACGGCCGTTGCTTCTCGCGGGTCCAGCAGCACAATGTCGTCAAAACCGGCCCCGCCGGTCACTTCTTTGGCCAGGGCGGCATAGGTGTCTGCGGCCAGATTGTCGCGCACAATGACCTGGGCGCTGGTTTGCGCCACCAGGGCGCGCACGGAAGATGGGACATCTGTTAACACGATGGTCGCGGGCGCATCCAGCCCGGCGGAGAAGGTGTAATCGCGCTCGTCGCCGGGGCGGCCAATAAGCCACATCGTCCCGCCCGCTTTAGGTTCCAGGCGGCGGCGCTGCGTGTAAGAAGCTACCACACAGCCCCACGGCTCCAACAAAGAGGCTTCGGCATAGCCCATGTTGCCTTCTAAGGGCAGCAGGCAGGCGCCCGCGTCCGTATCCAAAACCTCAGGACCAATCAGGTGATATTGGATGAGGCCGCCGGGTACGGTGTAGCCGTAGGCGGTGCTTTTGCCGTTCTGGTAAATGTCGGGCTGCACGGCCAGGCGCTGCCCAGGGTGATAGGTGTCGGCCAGTTCTGCGCCGACTTCCAGGACAGTGAGTGTTACTTCGTGCCCCAGGCGCGTCGGCTCCTGGCGCAGGTCACGATTGTACAATTTGGGGTGGCTGCCCCCTTGTTTGATCAATTTCACATCGGAGAAGCACATGCCCACGCTGTCGATGCGGACCAACATCTGGTTTGGGCCGGGGCTGGGGACGGGGAATTGTTCGGGACGGCCGTCTTGCCCGATGTTCTCGATGCCTGCGCCATACATATTCCAGGCCCAGGTTTTGTCGGGAACGGCCGTTTTTGCTTCACGGTATAACTCATATTTTGATGACATGGATCACCTTTTCTTGCGATATGCGAGTCACAGGCTCGCGGGTATTGTATCGGGTCAGACCCGCAGCAGGCTCTTTTGTTTCGCTGGCAAAACACACGTGTTTTGAGCTAAAAACACACGTGTTTTAGACCCAAAACACACGACATTTTTTAAAAAACACACGTGTTTTTTAAAATAACTCACGACATTTTGGGTCAAACCTCACGACATTTTGACTGCTGGACTTGTAAGAGATTTGGCCGGGATGAGATTGGACCAATCTTTAATGATTGGTCCAATCTGGGTGGCATGTTAGGACACGGCCGTTGGCATCATTTCACGCACTTCAACGGCCGTGCCGCAGGCCAGGGCTTCTTGCGCCGTGGTCTGGGCCGCCGCCAGCGTTAGCTCGCGGATCTGCGCCTTGACCGAGGGGATGGACGGCACGCTGACGCTGAGTTCATCCACGCCTAAGCCGACCAGAATCGGCACGGCTTGCGGGTCGGCGCCCAGTTCGCCGCACACGCCCACCCATTTGCCGTTGGCGTGCGCCGCTTCAACCGTGCGGGCAATCAGGCGCAGCACCGCCGGGTGCAGACCATCTGATTTGCCCGCCAAAGACGGGTGCATCCGGTCCATGGCCAGGGTGTACTGGGTCAGATCGTTCGTACCGATAGAGAAAAAGTCCACCTCTTTGGCGAAGACATCGGCCATCAGCGCGGCCGAGGGCACCTCGATCATGATGCCTACTTCCACGTCCGGCGCGCCCAACTCTGCCCGGATTTCGGCCACCATCGCCCGTGCCGCCCGCCATTCCGACAGGTCGGCGACCATGGGAAACATGATGCGCAAGGGGCCAAACTCGGCAGCGCGCAGGATGGCGCGAAGCTGCTGGCGCAGTAATTCTGGCCTGTTCAGGCACAGCCGAATGCCGCGTTCGCCCAAAAATGGATTGGCTTCCGGCGGCACGCTGATGTAGGGCAGGGGTTTATCACCGCCGATGTCCAGCGTGCGCACAATAACCGGCTGCCCATTTAAGGCTTGCACCACGTCGCGGTACACTTCAAACTGCTCCAATTCTGTAGGCGCTTCGGTGCGCTCCAGGAAGAGAAACTCCGTGCGTAACAGGCCCACCCCCTCTGCCCCAGCGGTGGCCGCCTTCTGCGCGTCCTTCAGTCCGCCGATATTGGCCACGACTTCAACGCGATGGTCATCTTGGGTGATGGCCGGTTCGCCAGCAGTGGCGGCGGCGCGGGTCAGGGCCGCTTGCCAGGCTTGCTGCTGCGCCTGGGCCTGGGCCACGGCGGCGGCGTCCGGCTCGATGGTCAGGGTGCCATCGGAACCATTCAGGATGACGGGGGTGAGGTTGGGAATGTCCAGAACGGCCGTGCCGGCACTCACCACCGCCGGTAAGCTTAAGGCTCGGGCAATGATGGCTGAATGGGCTGTCGGGCCGCCGGCGGCCGTGCAAAAGCCCAGGATTTTGCCCCGATCCAGTGACGCGGTGTCTGAGGGGGACAGGTCGGCGGCCACCAGAATAATCGGGTGATCCGGCAGGCTAACTTGCTGCTCGTCGCCGCCCATCAGCAGGCGCAGCACGCGGTAGCCTACGTCCTGAATGTCGGCGGATCGCCCGGCGAGGAGCGGATCGTTGAGGGCGGCCATGGCTTTGGCGCGGGCGTCGATGGTGATTTGCCAGGCGCGGGCGGCGCTTTGCTGCTTGTGGATGCGCTCCAGCACGGCCTCCAGCAGGTCGGGGTCTTCCAGGATTTCCTGGTGGACTTCAAAGATAGCCGCTTCGCTGGCGCTGGTAGACTGCACCATTTGTTTGTGTAACGTGACCAACTGGCCACGGGCGCGGTCCAGGGCTTTCTGCAAAGCTGCCTCTTCGACAGACGCGCCGCGAAAGGTTTCGTCGATGGTGATTTCTTCGTGTTGAAGATGGTAAATGGGGCCGATGGCGATGCCCGGCGCGGCAGGAATGCCTTTGATGACGTTGGCTGGCAGAACGGCCGTAGGGCTGGGTGTGGGCTGTTGGCCGTTGGTGGGCGCGGTGGGGGGAACGGCCGTTTCCACAGGTGTATGGTGGTCTTCGCCGAGGCCGTCGGCAACGGCCGTAACCAATGCCGCCAGCGCTTCCTCTTCATCCGCGCCATCGACAATCAGCCGAATCTCGCTGCCACATTCCACGCCCAGCGTCAACATGGAAATGAGACTCTTGGCATTCGCCTTCTTCGCCCCGTGCTGCACGCGAATGTCCGATTTGTACTGCTTGGCGGTATTCACAAACACCTTCGCCGGTCGCGCATGCAAACCGGTGGGGTTATGAATCGTCAGGTCTTGTTCTTTCATAATAGACTGCCCTTTTCCCGCTAATCAACCTCCGCCCTTGTCGCGCCAAGTTGAGTCAGGATGAGTTCAGGGTCGGCTGTCTGGATCAGCGCCTGGGTCATATCTTCGTCTTCGATCACTTCGGCCAGATTGGCCAGCACGCCGATGTGCTCGTCGGAGGAAGCGGCGATACCGATAATCAGATACGCTTTTTCGCCATCTTCCCATTCTACGCCGGCGGGGATTTGCAGCACGGAAATACCGGTTTGCAAAATGTCGGCGCGGTTGTCGAATTGGCCGTGAGGGATGGAAACGCCGTTGCCCAGGTAGGTGGACATGGTTTGTTCGCGGGCCAACATGCCCTGCACATACCCTGCCTGTACGCAGCCGCTGTTGACCAGCAAGTCGCCGGCCTGGCGAATGGCGTCGGCTTTGTCAACGGCCGTAGCGCCCAGCCGGATTCTGTCTACAGATAAGATAGCCATGGGGTTACTCCAAGTTGCTCACAATGTCGCTGTTGTCGGTAAACGCTTTCACAATGCCATCAAAGACAGGATCGTTGAGGAATTGACTGAAGGCAACCACGACGGCGTCGGGCGCTTTGCCCTGGGCCACCTTGGCCAGCCCTTTATGCACCAGGATCACTTGCGCATCGGCGGGAATGCCCCGCGCTGGTTTGTGGACCACAGTTACGCTGGTTACTTTGGCTTGTTTTAATTTTTTCTTGAGCGAGTTGACGCTCATAAGACTTGAACCCATGCCTGCTTCACAGGCCAGGATAATGGTGCTTACTTGAGATGCAGGGATAGAGTGTGTCATGATTGCTCCTTTTGGGGTGATGCGTGAAGTGTGGCGCGTGAAACGTAGACACGCACCACACTTCACGTAACATGATCATTAGTCGCCCAGGCCGGGAACGGCCGTCATCCCAGCGCCTTCCATTTCCATTTCTTCATCTTCAACAGGAACCGGACGGACACGCAGGATAAACGCCCCCACCAGGAAGGATACCGCCGTGCCAATAGCCACACCGGTGAGTACCGCAAAGTGCTTGCCCGGCGGAATAACAGCCAGGTACGCAAAGATCGAACCCGGGGATGGGGTGGCCACCAGGCCCGCATTGGTCACAGAAAACCAGAAATCAGCCGCCATGCCGCCGGCGATCACCGACAAAACCATGATGGGGTGAGCCAACACGTAGGGGAAATAAATCTCATGAATACCGCCCAAGAAATGAATGATCATCGCGCCAGGGGCAGACTGCTTCAACAGGCCTTTACCCACAACATAGTAAGCAATCAGCAGACCCAGGCCAGGTCCCGGATTGGTTTCCAGCAAGAACAGCAGCGAATATCCTTGCTCGGTCACTTGTTGTACACCTAAGGGGGCCAGAATGCCGTGGTTGATGGCGTTGTTCATGAACAGGATTTTGGCCGGTTCAATGATAATGGCAGCCAGGGCGATCAGGTTGTTGTCTACCAGGATTTCGACGCCTTTGCCAAACACATTACTGATGCTTTCCACAACTGGCCCAACGACCAGGTAGCCTACCAAAATCAGAACGATGGCCCAAATACCGGCCGTAAAGTTGTTGATGAGCATTTCGAAGCCCACCGGGATTTTGTCTTCCAGGACTTCGTCAATCTTTTTAATCGTCCAGCCGCCCAGCGGACCCATCAGCATAGCGCCCAAGAACATGGGGATGTCTGTGCCGACGATGACGCCCATGCTGGCTGCCGCGCCAACCACACCACCGCGTACGCCGTAGATCATGGAACCACCGGTAAACCCGATGAGGATAGGCAGCAGATAAACGATCATGGGGCCTACCAGTTCAGCAAACCGCTCGCTGGGAATCCAGCCGGTGGGGATAAAGAGGGCTGTAATTAGACCCCAGGCAATAAACGCGCCAATGTTGGGGATGATCATCCCGGCCATAAAGCCGCCCAGACTTTGAATCTTTTCTCTCATTGTAATGTCTCCTTCTTCAAATCAAGCACAACTAGGTGACCCGTTATCAGGATAAGATATGGGTCGTATCGGGATAAAAGTTGGCGGAAATCTCGCGAGGATCGCCGCGCTACACAAACGTCCGGAGCGTTTTTGTAAACTGGGGGAGGCTGGGAGTCAGGCCAGCCATTGGGTGATTCTTTCCACATCCTCTGGTAAGAGCAGCGGGTGGACCTGGATGACGTTGCTCTGGTTTTTGACGGTGCTGCCGGGCAGGGGGACGGTGGTGATGATGAGTTCGGCCCTGGCTGTAAGTTCCTGGTTTAGTTCGCGCATGGAGACGACGCGTAAGACGCCCAGTCGTGGGAAGCGGGTTTTGAGGCGGGCGACGAGTAATTGAGCGGTGGCCATGCCGCTGGGGCAGACGACGATGACTTCCTGAATACGGTTGGGTTGTTCGCGGATGTAGGCGGCGCGCAAGAGGAGGGCGATGTTGTTGATTTCGCTGTCGGGCAGGGAAACGGCCGTGCGCTCTTCAATAATCGCCGCCAATGAACAGGCCAGGTTTAGCTCAAATGTGTATTTTTCCGACAAAGTCATGGTGGGCAAGGATGGCGGCAGCCACAGGCCAAAGCGATGGCGCAGGCAGGCGGGGATAATCTGGATGACCAGACCGTCGCGTAGGGTTGTGTCTTGCTCCAGGCCGGCTATGTTGAAGGCGGCTGTGATGTGCTGCACCAGTTCGTCTATGAGTTCGGTGAAGGCCTGGTCGATTTCCAGATCGCCGGGCCAGCGTTCGTTGCGCGGCGCGGCCAGGATGTGCATGGCGATGGCGGCGATTTCACTGGCCGGCCAGTTGCTATGGAGTGCGCGGCCGAGGTGGCGGGAAATCTGCACGGCCGTGGGCCAAACGCCTAACTCTTGCAGCCAGGCCCAGGCCGACTCTTCCAATTGCAGCTCATTTCCGGTCTGGACACGCTGGGTCTGGATTGCCAGCACCAGCGCCAGATACAGCACGGCATCGTCGGTGAAACGGCCGCCAAGCTGATCTTCGGCAAAAGTTACCTGACCAAAAGTGCGTCTCGTATCCCAACTGCGAATGATTTCTTTGGCGTGCGCCACAATGGGAAGCAGTTCAGCGTCGCTGCTTAGGTCAAACTTCAGCCCCTGGGTGTGGGTCATTTCGGTGAGGGGTTGGCCTAATGATGATTGCCCCCATAAAAAAGTTGCCAGAGCCTGACGGCGCTGCTGTTCTGACCCCTCAACACGCACGCCATAATTTTGTCGCCGTTCCAGGATTAGCCCCTGCGTGCGAATCCATATTTCGATGGCTTCCAGGTCTTTCAGAATGGTGGTCCGAGACACCTGAGCCAATTGTTGCAGTTGATACAAAATCAGCGGCTCGTCGCTCACCAGCAGGATGAGTGTAATGAGCTGCTGCCGTTGTTCGATAGATAAAACGAGGTGGAAATGGGCTTTAGCGGTTAATTCGTTGGTCAGAACACGCTGCTGCTCCGCAGAGCAGATCAATTCGGCGCCGATCCCGGGGGTGACATCCAGGTTGATCTGGCGTTGAGCCAGCCATGTGCGCAACCCTTTCAGGCCGTAATTAACCTGCCTGGGGGTGATCTGCATTCGCTCGGCAAGGTCGACTGCGCCCAATGGACCTTGGGCTTCGAGTAGTAAATAAAGAATATCTCTTTGACGAGTGGTAAGCGCAGTCATGGTTTATCCAACCCTGAAATCAAATGTGTTGTACGGGATTCCTATGGATTTATATCGTTGTGTTGGCTGTGGTGTGAGCTGTGGAGGGGGAACTGCTGTGGCATGAACGGCCGTTCCTATCTGCACACTACATTTCTACTGCTCATGAGTTTCTCATTCATCCACGTTTGTCATTATAGGGGCGTTTTGTACAAATAATACACCCGATTATTATTGCTTTTTGCACGATAGTCTTGACAAAAGTATATGAGTTGCCGCCGACCACGTCAAAACGGCTGAAAAAATGGACGCAGCTGCGACTCCTGACTATACTTCTGCCCGGCTTCTACAATTCCGGCAACACCTGTTATAATCGAAAAAACAGATAGAAATCATAAAAATCAGGCAGCTATACAAGGCCCTAAAGGTTCGCCCTTAAGAAGTTAGACAAACCCTTCGGGTCTTCCCAGAAAAACCCGAATAGCTGCAAAATTGGTACACAATGAAAACACCTGAGCAAATCGAACTCGCTTTAGAACGTATTTTGCCCCGCGTAACCAAACCAGGGCGCTACACAGGCGGCGAATACAACCAGATTCGCAAAGACTGGGCGGAGATTGATTATAAAGTCGCCCTGGCTTTTCCTGATATTTACGACCTGGGCATGTCGAACCTGGGCTTGATGATCTTTTATGACATCATCAACAAACACCGCAATTTGCTGGCCGAACGCGTCTATTCACCTTGGGTCGATATGGAAGCGATTATGCGCGAGCGCGACATTCCGCTGTATGCGCTGGAAAGCAAACACGCAATCCGCGAGTTTGACATGCTGGCGATTACCCTGCCCTACGAACAGCTTTTTACCAACGCCCTGAACCTGATGGATCTGGCCGGCATACCGATTCGCAGCGTGGAGCGCGATACCAGTTACCCGCTGGTGGTAGCCGGAGGGCACGCCTGTTACAACCCTGAACCGATGGCCCCGTTTATCGACGTGTTTGTGATTGGAGAAGGGGAAGAGGCGCTTTTGAAGATCATCGGGGTGATGCGCGCGGCGCGTCACCTGGACCGCGAAACGCAGCTGCGGTATGTGGCGCAGATTGAGGGCTGTTATGTGCCGCGTTTTTATGACGTAGCCTACCATGCCGATGGCACGGTGCAATCCATCACCCCCAACGTGCCGGAAGCGCCGGCTAAAGTGCTAAAAACCATCGTGGCCCAAATGCCGCCGCCGGTCACAGATTTCATCATCCCCTTTGTGGAATTGGTCCATAACCGTGCGCCCATCGAAATCATGCGCGGCTGCACACGCGGCTGCCGCTTCTGCCATGCCGGCATGGTCACCCGGCCGGTGCGCGAACGGCCGGTCGCCGAAGTGCTGCAAGCGATGGAAGACATTCTGGAATCAACCGGCTACGAAGAAATCGCTCTGCTTTCCCTTTCTTCCAGCGATTACACCAACGTGCTGGAGCTGACGGAGAAAATTGGGCAGCGTTTTGGCCATTTGGGGCTGAATATCTCGCTGCCCTCGCTGCGAATTGAATCGGTTTCCACGCAGTTGATGGACAATCTGGGCGACAGCCGCAAGAGCGGGTTTACCCTGGCCCCGGAAGCGGCCACCGAAAAGATGCGTAACACCATCAACAAATTTGTCTCGCATGAAGAACTGCTGGGGACGGCCCGTGAGATTTACCGGCGCGACTGGCGCACGATTAAGCTTTATTTCATGATCGGCCATCCGATGGAAGAATTGGAAGATGTGCAGGCCATTATTGACTTGTCTAAGGCTGTGTTGGCCGAGGGGCGGCGGTTCCATGGCAAAAAGGCGAGCGTGAACGTGGGCGTCAGTACGTTTATTCCCAAGCCGCACACTCCGTTCCAATGGGAAGCGATGAATGAGACGGATAAAATCTACGAGAAAATAAACTTACTAAAGGGCCAGGTGCGCGGCGATGGGCTGCGCCTGCGTTGGAACAATCCGCGCGAGTCGCTGTTTGAGGGGTACCTCTCGCGCGGCGACCGGCGGGTGGCGGAGGTGGTGGGGCGCGCCTGGGCCAACGGAGCCAAGTTTGACGCCTGGGGCGAACATTTCAAGGAAGCTACCTGGCTGGAAGCGTTTGCCGCCGAAGGGCTAGACCCGACCTTTTTCACGCACCGCAAGCGGACGATTGACGAGATTTTCCCCTGGGAACATATCGATATTGCTGTGACGAAGAAGTTCCTGACGCAGGATTATTTGATGAGTCAGGCGCAGGAAACGCGGGTGGACTGCCGCAATCATTGTTTTGCCTGCGGCATTTTGCCGAAGTTGAAGGATTTGCGCCGCGAAACGCCTGATGAGGCGTGGGAGTGCCCGCCGGTTCCGCAGCGGCGGGCGGGCGCGCGCGAGCCGCGCGTGCCGGTGGTGGAGGGGATTCCGTTGGTCGTATTTGGGGGATAGCGTGAGGTGTGGCTGCGTGGGTGTGTGTGGTGTACAGCGCATAATTTGTGATTATTTGCTGCCGATATCAGTAGCGTTCAGCCCTCTTCGGGAATAAGTGGTGAAAATTTAATAGCTTACTTGGCATGGCCGAGTTGAGGGGATTCTTCGCTCCGAGGCCGAATGGCCGAAGACACCGCTTAGAGCAACTGTGTTTGAAAAATGACAAGCTTATTACCAGGTTGTTTTCTTAAAGACCAACCCAATCTCGAATCTCCAATCTCCAATCTCGGTTGCGTAGATTGTTTAATGATGGTTCCTAAAGGTTTAAGGTCTAGATAATCTGGCTTTTCAAGAACAAGCCATTAGGGTCTGTATGGACACGAGTGATCCTATGAACCAAGAAGAATATATAGAAAACGTGCTGATTTCTGTGTTTTTGCAAGCGAGAGAGCAGTTTGGGAATGCTATTAAGTCTTATTGGTTCTATGAAAGTGATAGCTGTCCCAGCTGCGGTTATAAACTTACTCGGTTCAAAAAAAAGCGAGAGGATATGCTGTCTATCAATACCTTCATTTATCGACAGAGGGGTGTATTGATCGGTTATTTTCTCTGTGGTCGCTGCGCCCAAAAGGTGCATCTAGACGCGAAGCGCAATCCTGGTGTGCAAACTTCGGTACACGATAGGATTGAGGAGACCTTGGTTGCCGCGTATCACAAGCATATGAATGCCTTGATGTAGGTAGTGTGGCGTCAAGGGTTTGTTTGGTGGTAACGGCCGTTTCCCCACCCCCACCCTTGATGCAATGACAGCAAGTGAAATCGTCGAGACGTGTTAACACAGGAAACAGGACAATGAGAAAATTAAAACTTCAAGTACAAATGACCGTTGATGGCTACATAGCCGGACCCAACAGTGAAATGAATTGGCTCGCCTTAAACTGGGACAAGGCACTTGAAAATTATGTGAAAGAACTAACAGAACCCGTTGACTGCATTGTCCTCGGACGAAAACTGGCTGAAGGATTCATTCCCCACTGGGCTGCCGTCGCGGCTGATCCAGATCACCCGGAGTTTGCAGCCGGTAAAAAATTTACCGACACGCACAAAGTGGTTTTTACCAAAACGCTGGAGAAGGCAGAATGGGACAACACCGTTTTGGCAAACGGCGATCTGGTGGCTGAAATTACCCAACTAAAAAAACAGGCCGGGAACGACATCATCGCCTATGGCGGCGCGACCTTTGTCTCGGCGCTCATCGCGCAGGGACTGGTTGACGAGTTCCATTTGTTCATAAATCCGGCGGCAATCGGCGATGGACTAACAATTTTCAGAGGACTTAGCCGTCAACAAAAGCTGGCCCTGAAAAAAGCGACAGCGTTTGATTGTGGGATTGTGGTGCTTTATTACGAACCGGCGCCCCGCCAGGCGGGCTAAAAGCAGACAATTCGCTTCCGTGCCACAGCCTCAACAAACCACTCTACGACCTTTCTCCTAATTCCCGACCCGACTTACCCTGATGTGTTATGATTCAGCCACTCGCCATCATGTCGATGGCGAGTGGAATGTCCTGGCACATAAACGAAGACTGTCTATGACTTTTCCTGGTCCCCATTACGGAACCAATTTGCTCCACTTGCTGCGTGGCAGCCAACTGCTCCAACCGCTGGCCGCCACCTTCTACGTTACCACGCGCTGCAACCTCAACTGCGCCTACTGCGAAGATTTTGGGGCGCGGCGCAATGGGCAGCAGCCGCCATTTCTTTCCTTCGATCAAGCCCGGCACATTTTGCGCGTCATTCGCAGCGGCACAGACAGCCTCATTCTGACCGGCGGCGAGCCGCTGCTTTACCCCCACATCGTCGAATTAGTCGCTTTTGCCAAAACAGACCTGCGCTTCCGACAGATCACCATGCTCAGCAATGGCTTGCTGCTGCCGCAGTTTGAGGCGATTTTGCCTCTGTTAGACCGTCTGGTCATCAGCCTGGACAGTCTGGACGCCGACTATTGGGCCTCGATTATCAACATGCCGCCCAAGACAGCGCAGGCCATTGTGGACACTATCCAGACATACGGCCGTCTCCAAACACAACACAATTTTCACCTCATCGTCAACTGCGTTCTCTCGCCCGAAACTCTGCCCGGCGCGCCCGCCATCCTCGATTTTTGCCGCAAACACAACCTGCTTGTTTCTTTCTCGCCGCAAGCAGTCGACGATTGGCCGCGCTACGAACTGCTCGTCTCGCCGGAATACAAAGCGTTTATCGCCCAGCTCATCGCCGCCAAACAGGCCGGCGCGCCCATTTTAGGCAGCGACGCCTATTTACAAACACTCTACGATTTCACCTCTTACGCCTGTTATCCTACTCTGGTTCCGCGCATTATGGCCGATGGCGCGCTGGTTTACCCGTGCCGCCCCATCGAGCGTAAAGGCGGCGGCAACGGCGGCCGGCCGGTTAATTTGCTCGCGGTGGATTCGTGGGCAGAGGCGATGGCTACGGCCGTTGCCGCCCACGGCTTGCCGCCGCAGCACTGCACCAGCTGCTTCCAACAATGCTTCGCCGAACCCTCACTCATGCAGGCACGCCCTCTGGCTTATGCCCTGGAATGGCTGCGTTATCCTGCCAGCCGCCAGGCCAGCCTGCACAACCACGCGCCAGGGTGATGGGCCGGATTGGAGATGGGTTGGTTTCTCTAAGATGCGGTTTTCAACTGAGTGGCTATGGAAACAAGTAAATCAATTGTGATCATTGGCGGCGGGTTGGCCGGACTGACCGCCGCCGTGCATCTGGCTGAACGGGACTTGAAGCCTGTGGTGCTGGAAGCCGACCCTGATTTTCCGGGCGGACGGGCTGCCGGTGGGAAAATCATGACGGTGGATGGCTGGCCGTTCCGCCAGGAACATGGGGTGCATGGCATCTGGTCGCCGTACCGCAATTTGCAGGCCATGCTGTCGCGGCACGCCATCCGCCCGGCTTTTGTGCCGGCGCAAGAAGAGACCTGGATTTACAAACGAAACGGCCGTATCAAACGAGCCAACGTCGGCAGCGCCCTGCGCCGTAGTTGGATTCCCGCGCCGCTTCATTACCTGGCGCTGTTTATTCGGCCGCGCTTTCTGGGCATTCTGGGCCTGCGCGATTGGCTCTCGCTGCCGCTGGTCTGGTACAGCCTGATTTTGGCTGTGGGCATCGACCCGCTGGCCGAAAATCAACCCCTCGACGGCCTGTATTTGTCCGATTTTATGCGTGGTTGGTCGCCGGCGATTCGTTCGTTTTGCATTGGGCTGGCGCGGAATGGCCTGTCGGCGCAGCCAGAGGAAGTGCCGCTGTCTGGTTTTATCGCTTTTTTACGCTATTACACGCTGCTGCGGCGCGACGCCTGGGGCTTTTCTTACTTGCCGGGGGATGGCGGGACCAGTCTGATTGATCCATTGGCGGCGAAAGTGACGGCGTTGGGCGGAGAGATGCGGTTGGCTACGGCCGTTACCCGCCTCAGCCGCGCGGGAGAGGGCTGGCTCATCCACACCCCCGACCACACATTCACCGCCAGCCAGGTGATTCTGGCCGTCGATCCCGGCAATGCCCGCAAACTGCTGCAAGCCAGCCCGGACCTGTCTGGCGATGTGGCAGATTATTACTGGCCGATGGGCCGGGAAACGGCCGTCGTCCGCCTCTGGTTCAATCGCGCCCCCCACGATAAATCTGGCGCGGAAGGCGGTATGCTCAGCGGCGAATTTACCATCGACAACTACTTCTGGCTGCACCGATTGCAAGACCAATACCGCGCCTGGCACAAAGCGACTGGCGGCAGCGCCCTGGAAGTTCATTTGTACGGCCCGCCAGAAGTTCTGACCCAATCCGACCCGGTGCTGCTGGCGCGGGCCATCGCCGACGTGCAGGCCGCTTTTCCCGAAATGCGCGGCTCGCTCATTCATCAGGCTGTGCAGCGCAACACAGTTAACCACACCCTTTTTGGCGTGGGACCAAACGGCCGTCACCTGGGCATTGCCACCCCCTGGCCCAATCTATTTTGCTGCGGCGACTGGGTGTACCATCCGACGCCCGCTTTCTTTTTGGAGCGGGCGGTGGTTACGGGCATAGAAGCTGCCAACCGGGTGTTGGAAAACCAGGATTTGCCGCCCTGGCCCACCGTCGCCTATCCACCGCCAGAGCGGTTTGCCGGTTTTTTGCAGCGGCGCATGGTTGGCGGCCGGGGCTGGTTGAAAAGTAGAAAAGGCAAAACGTGACGCCTAAATAATCAGGCTCGCGCATCAAACATTCCTTTGGCTTACTCCTTGTGGTGCGCCCGATACCAGGCCACGGTCTGGGCGACGGCTTCTGGCAAGGGCGTTGCCTTCAGGCCAAAGGTCCGCTCGAATTTGCTGCTGTCCACCACGAAGGGTTTCTCGAATTCATACATCATCTCGGCCGTTTCTCGCGCCGCCGGGATGAACAGGCCGCCCAAAGACATCATCAATTTACCCATGCCCTTCATTTGCGGCGGCTGGCCCATTTCGGCGAAAAACAGCGTCATGATTTGTCGTTGGGTGATCTCGGGTTGGTTGTTGGGCACATGCCATGCCTGGCCCAACGCCTCTTCGCGCTCGCCCAGAATCACCAGCGCTTTGCCAAAATCGTCGATGAAGGTGTAGGTATGGGGCAGGTCCAGTTTGCCGACCATCTGCGCCGCTTTGCCGGCCAGCGCCGGAACAATCGCCCGGTCGCCCAGGGCGGAATCGAGAACGCCCGGCCCAAAGAAATCGGAGCCGCGCCCAATGGCCACGCGCACTTTGCCGGCCTGATGGGCGGCCAGAGCGCTTTCGGCCATTTGGGCGCGTGTTTTGCCTTTGCGGGTGTGGGCGTTGTAGGGCAGACCTTCGTGAATTTTGCCGCTGACTGCGCCATACATGTACAGGTTTTCGGCCAGTACCAGTTTTGCGCCGCTGCGGGCGACGCCTTCTAAAATGGCGGCTTGCATGGGCGGGAATTTTTCTGGCCAATGATGGTAGGCGGGTTGGGCGCATTGGTAGACGACCTGGGCGTTGGCGGTTACGGCCGTTACCGATTCCACCGAGTACGCATTTCCTTTAACCACTTCAACCGCCGCTGGCACGTTGGCCTGGCCGCGGGTGTTGACCATGCGGACTGGCTGGCCCTGACGGAGAAGTTCGCGCATGACGGCCGTTCCCAGCGGGCCGGCGCCCAAAATAACGTGTACGTTTTGATCGTTCATGGTTCATTTCCTTGTTTTGGTGATAGCCATAAAGATACAGTCTGACACAGTGTCAGAGTCAAGTGGGAAAATAGAGTTGGTGGTGTGTGGGGAACGGCCGTTCAAACTAGTGGTTCGGCGGGAACCAAAATTTCAAACACGGCGTCTTCCGGCCGATCACTGGCAAACAGGTCTAGTTCGCGGCCAAAAAGGTGGATTTCCCGATACGCTCCGGCGCTGGCGTAGCCGTTCATGCCCAACCAGCGGTACAAATTCACCACCACATCGGGAATGTTCCACATGCTGCCGTGGTAGACAATGCTGGCGGCGAGCGGCGCGCCGGGCAAGTGGTAGGCTTTAAGCGTCGTTTCGGTGGGAGGCAGGTGAATCCCGTTGGCTACCTCCACCGCCAGCGACATCTCGATGTCTGTTTCAGAATAGGCGGGCAAGTGGTACACGGCCAATTCCATGCCGGCTTCTATGTGGTAATCTGCCAGCTTCCGATAGAGCGATCGGAGCATTCGGTCACGTACTTCGCCCATTTGGGCAACGTGCGGCACCACTTCGCGGACGGCGATCACATAGAGCGGGGGTAGATCTTTCAGGACCACTTCATACGGAATGGGATCGTGGAGATGCTCGATTTGTTGTAACCGGGCAGAAACACGCGCCAGCCTGGCCTGCTCTTCGGCCAACTGCTGCGCGATGGTCCGCTGTCGCTCGCGCAGCATCTCTTGCAAAAGTGCGTCGGACTGTGGATCCTTTAGTAAAATGCCGATTTGTTCCAGGGAAAGACCTAAATCTTTCAGGGCTATAATGCGGTGGAGACGGGGCAATTGGTCCAGGGTGTAATAGCGGTAGCTGGTCCATTTGTCTACCTGACCGGGTTTTAGTAAGCCCAACTTGTCGTAGTGCCGCAGCATACGCACGGAGACTTGCCCCAATTGAGAAAAATCGCCTATTTTGTACATTGCCCGCTCTTTTTTGTCTGGTTAAATCGACCCATTTGCAGGTGGGCGCAGACGGTAAGTATAACGGAAACGGCCGTACCCCACACGCGCCGCTGTTGACTATGTGCTTTCGCCCTCATTTCTTACCATTCGCCTAAAATTTACTTCCGACCTTGCGACCTGTTTGTGTTGTCCGCTACAATCCTGTGTGATTTTAGCATGGAATTAGGATGGAATTTTGAACGAAGCGACAATTAGCAGCAATGGGGTGGTACGGCCAACGGCCGTTACCGTCGATTTGTCCCGTCTGACAGACAACTACCGGGCCATTCAAACGGCCGTAGCCCCCGCGCAGGTCATGGCGGTTCTCAAGGCCAACGCCTATGGGCACGGATTGGTGGAAGTGGCCCGCCATATGGTCACGCTAGGCGCGCCCTATCTGGGCGTCGCTTTTCTGGAAGAAGGCATTCTCTTGCGCGAGGCTGGCGTACAGACGCCCATTTTGGTGATGGGCGGTCTCATCGGCAATCAGGTTCCCCTATTTTTGCGCCACGACCTGACCATTACCGCGTCCTCGGTGGAAAAATTGAGCCAAATCAATGAGGCCGCCAAAGAGATGGGGCTACAGGCAAAAATTCACCTGAAAGTGGATACCGGCATGGAGCGCATCGGCGTGCATTATTACAACGCCGCCGCCCTGATCGAGGCGGCGCTGGCTTGTGAACACTGCCAGGTGGAAGGTATTTATTCCCACTTTGCCAACGCGGATGCCGCCGATCTCAGCTCGGCGCAGGTGCAGTTGGCCCGGTTTCGTGAGGTTTTGGCTGTGTATGAGCGGCGAGGGCTGCCACGGCCGTTGCTGTGCCATATCGCCAATTCCGGCGCGATCTTACAGCTGCCGGAAGCGCGGTTTGACATGGTGCGGGCGGGGATTTTGTTGTATGGCGTCTATCCCTCGGCGGAGGCGGCGCGAACGGTGGCGGTACGGCCGTCGCTCTCCTGGACATCCCGCGTGGTTTATTTCAAGGTAGTTCAGCCCGATCATCCGGTCAGTTATGGCTCGGACTGGCAAAGCGACCACATGGTCCGGGTAGTGACTGTGCCCGTGGGGTATGGAGATGGTTACTTTCGACGCATGTCGGGCCAGGCAGAGGTGATCATTCATGGCAAGCGGTATCCGGTGGTGGGCCGCGTGTGCATGGACCAGATCATGGTCAATATCGAATGGGACAGCGCCCACAATGGCGATGAAGTGATTCTGTTGGGGGAATCGGGGGCGGCGGCGATACGCTGCGAAGACCTGGCGGAGTGGGCGGGGACCATTCCCTACGAAGTGCTGACCAATATCAACACGCGGGTTCCGCGCCTATACGTTCGGTAAAAAGGGTTTAAAAAGCGTTCACCCCCGGCCAGGAGGGAGAACCGGGGGTGAACACTTTTTTGGCGACTTCATGGATAATGATAAGCCGAGAAAATAAATTGTACTTAAGCTAAAGATAAGCGCTTGCTGAGTAAGGAATCTGGGGGAAACGGCCGTTTCCCCCAGATTCCTTTTTTGTGATTAATCTCAATCTTCCTGGCCGTTCGGATGACATTGAGCACAGTTATTACTATACCCCCCAACGTCATGGTGTTTCTGATCCATACTCCCCTGGTTATGGCAAGATGTACAGGTGTAGCCCGAATAATTTCCGCCCGGATGACACGACGAACAGTTATTATTAGCCCCGCCATGACCAGTAGGGAACGAATGATTAAACGATGCGCCGCCCCAGCCGCCCGTATTGTGGCAGTCTGAACATTGGCCGGGGAAATGGTTGTTTGGCCGCGCATGGCAGCTTTGGCAATCCGTTAACCCGTCGTGGCTAAAGTTCACGTTGTGAAAGTTGCTGGTGTCCGTATGGCAGGCACGGCACGCGCCTGGGAAGTGATTCGCCGGCGCGTTATGGCAGGCGGAACAATCCGTATTGCCGATGGTGCTGTGATTAAATGTCGCATTGTGGAAATTGCTGGTGTCATTGTGGCAGTCGCGGCACGCACCCTGGAAATGGTTCGCTGGCGGGTTGTGGCAGGCGGAACAATCCGTATTGCCAATGGTGCTGTGGTTAAACGACGCATTGTGGAAATTGCTGGTGTCGCTGTGGCAAGCCCGGCAGGACCCTTGGTAATGGTTGGCTGGCGGGTTGTGGCAGGCGGAACACTCCGTATTGCCGATGGTGCTGTGGTTAAACGACGCATTGTGGAAATTGTTTGTATCGGTGTGGCAGTCGCGGCACGCACCCTGGAAATGGTTCGCTGGCGGATTGTGGCAAGCCGAACAATCTGTATTGCCAATGGTGCTGTGGTTAAACGAGGCATTGCGGAAGTTGCTGGTGTCGCTGTGGCAGGCCCGGCACGATCCCTGATAATGATTGGCCGGTGGATTGTGGCAGGCGGAACACTCCGTAGTGCCGATGGTGCTGTGGCTAAACGAGGCATTGCGGAAATTGCTGGTATCGCTGTGGCAGGCCCGGCACGATCCCTGATAATGATTGGCCGGTGGATTGTGGCAGGCAGAACACTCCGTAGTGCCGATGGTGCTGTGGCTAAACGAGGCATTGCGGAAATTGCTGGTGTCGGTGTGGCAGGCCCGGCACGATCCCTGGTAATGATTGGCCGGCGGCGTGTGGCAAGACGAGCAATCTGCCCCGCCAATGTTGCTGTGATTAAAGGTCGCGTTGCGGAAGTTGCTGGTATCGCTGTGGCAGGCCCGGCACGATCCCTGGTAATGATTGGCCGGCGGCGTATGGCAAGAGGAGCAATCTGCCCCGCCAATGTTGCTGTGATTAAAGGTCGCGTTGCGGAAGTTGCTGGTATCGCTGTGGCAGGCCCGGCACGATCCCTGGTAATGATTGGCCGGCGGCGTATGGCAAGAGGAGCAGTCTGTTGTGCCGATGCCGCTGTGATTGAAGGTGGCATTGCGGAAGTCGGTAGTGTCGGTGTGGCAGGCGCGGCACGCGCCTTGATAGTGATTGGCCGGGGGCGTGTGGCACCCTGCGCAATCTTTAGCGCCGATGGTGGTGTGGTTGAAGGTGGCATTACGGAAATCGGTGGTATCGCTGTGGCAGGCGCGGCAGGAACCTTCGTAATGGTTGGCCGGTGGGGTGTGGCAGGCGCTGCATTCCTGGCTGCGCACGAGGGTATGATTAAACGTTACTTGTTGCCAACTGGCAATGACGTGACAGGTCGCGCAGTCTGCGCCATATTGACCCTGATGGGGTTCGTCTTTGGCGTGGCAGGCGACGCAAGTAGGACTGGTTCCCTGATAATCGCCGGAGGTGTGGCAGTTGGTGCATTCCAGGTTGTCATGGCCGCCGGCCAGAGGGAAGAAGCTGTGGTCCACTGCCCCATCAGGAAACGGTACAGATAGTGGATTTGTCAGACGGCCGAGATTTAAGCTGCCCAGCCCATTCCCGGTCGAATCGCTTGCCGTTCCGTCGCGGGTGAGAGTTTCGTCGGCGGCGTTCAGTTGGGCAATGTTGGCGCGTAGTTCGGGATCGTCGAGGGCGGCAAGGAGTGTTTCCAATCGGGCAGAGAGGGCGACAGGGGAGACTCCGCCCTCGGATTGCATCAGCGCATCGATGGTGTCTAGCAAGGCCAGCGACTGTCGGGTCAGGCTGCGCAGTCGATTGATGAGTTCTTCTTGACTTTCGGGGGGGGCGTTGAAAACGGCCGTTACCGCCTGCCCAAACGCGAAATCCATATAGTTTAGGGCAGACCCCGTGCATGTCAAAGCCTGACACGATTCCATATTATCCAATCGCCGACTTAACAGATCCAATGACTTTTCGGCCCGACTCAGGCTGGTGGGCTGCATCCGATACATCCAGAACTGCTCAGCCGACCACTGTGTGTCGAACCATGTGTCTCCTGGTAAATTTTTCCCGCTGTTTGCCAATGTGTATGTTGCGGCACTACCAACTACCGTTAAAAACAAGACAACCCCTAATGTGATCAATACAATTCTTCGGATCATCTGCGCCTCCTCAGGCTGCTGCCGGTACTGCTGCTTGAAGCTGCTGCCAAAAACGCAGCACGCTTTTTTTCAATGTCTCGCCACCTGCGGCCAGGTCGGCGCGTAGATGGTGAATATTCACTTGATGTTCGATAAGGTAGCGGAGCGCGTCAGCCAGACTCTGCTCGCCGATGACTACCGCCCCGACGAGCAGGTCGCCGTTCAGGACAAGGCGGACGGTGTTGTCGCCGTCCGCAGCCCAGGCACTGCGGAATGTCCGGGGATGGGTGTACCACACTTCCGACGAGCCGCGAGAAATATGTTGTAAAACTTCTACTTCCTCATCGCCTTCGCGGCGCGGATTAATTTGTCCGATGGTGGTAATGTGCAAACCAAATAAAAGACAGGCATTAAACGGCGAGCCTTTGATATAGGCGTGTCGTTTGCCGACCATGTTAAGCCCGGCGGCGTTGCCTTCCGCGACGGCGCTGGGCCAGAGAATGTCTACCATGTGCTTTTCTGTCCAACGATCGTAAACCTGGGCGCAGTCGCCGGCCGCATAGACGTTGGGCACGCTGGTTTCCATGAATTCGTTTACCAGAATGGACCGGTCAGTTTGGATGGGGCTGTTTTGCACCAGGTCCAGCGGCGGTTTGACGCCAATGGCCACGCCCAGCAAATCGCACTTAAAGCTGGAGCCATCCTGCAGTTTGACTTCGCGCACGCGCCCGCGCCGGTCGCCGATGATTTCCAGCACTTCGGTGTTGTAATGGATGTGAACGTGGTGGGCGCGCATAATTTTTTCTAGCAGACGGGCTTCGTCGTCGTTGAAGACCTGGCTCCAGAGCCGGTCGCGACGTAGAAAGTAGTGGGTTTCTACACCGCGATGAGATAGGCCTTCGGTGAGTTCCAGGGCGGTGATGCCGCCGCCGACGACAACGGCGCGTTTGGCGCGTTTGGCGCGTTCGACGAGTTCGTTGGTGCCGTCGATGGTGTCCAGGTAGACGACGCCTTGTAAATCGTGGCCAGGGTAGGGCGGCGGGGTGGCGCGCGCGCCGGTGGCGATGAGCAGGCGATCGTAGGGGAGGGAACGGCCGTCTTCCAACTTTACCGACTGCTTCAAGACATCGACCTGAGTCGCCTTCCCCAAAACCAATATCAGATTCAATTGGTCATACCAGGCCAGCGTGCGGCAAAAGACTTGTTTTGCGGGAATGGCGTTGGTGAGCACATAAGCCAGCCCTGGCCGAGAATACATGGGATAGGGTTCCGCGGTCACTATGGTGATTTCGCCGATTGGGTCGTATTGGCGAATGGTTTCTGCGGCCGTTGCCCCGGCTGCGCCGTTACCAATGATCAGGTATCGTTGAGACATTAGCTATTCACTCTTCCTTTAGCGGGTCCAGATCGCCCATTTTTTCTGCAAAACGTTCTAATACGATGACATGATTGCTGGTTTCCCAACGCAGTGTGCCGCGCGGGCACAAATTCACGCAGTTGCCACAGGCAATACAGGCCGGATCGGTAACGGGCAGACCCTGGCGGGCATAATCGCGTACAGGAATGCCAACCGGGCAGTTGTAGCCGCAAATGCCGCACTGGACACAACGGCTGGCATCCGGCACAACGCGCCCCAATTCGCGGGGCTTATCCGGTTGTTTGGCGGAACCTGTAATGAGTTTTTTTAAGGTTTGTAACGTACCCATGGTTGTTTTAGTCGTCCTCTCCGTCTCCGTGTTCTTCTTCGGTACCAGTGGGGTGGCATTCAGCGCAAGAAAAGAGGTCGATTTGACCTAAATTAACTTCGTCGTGCTCTCTTATCATCTCGTTTGCATCGTGTTCGTGACAATTGGTGCAGGTGTATTGATCATAGGAAGCCACATGGCAAACGGCACAGTCCAATTGGCCCTGCTCGCCATGATCAAGTGGGAATTCGTGTTGGCGCAGGCGGGCGGGCAGCCAGGCGTCGGCCGTGTGGCAAGCTTCGCATTGGGTGCCAAACAGGCCGGCGTGGATGGCCGGTTCTTCGTGGCAGGCCACGCATTCGCGGGCTGTGCCTTTGAAGACCTGATCGACATGGCAGCGCGTGCATTCCAGAGCGAGGTGTTGCCCTTCGAGCGGCCAGATCAGGTTGTGGTCGAAGTTGGTCATGTTGCCGGTGCCATCGTGGCAACTCTGGCAGTTGAAGCCGAACTGGTTGGTGTGGTTGGTCATGAAGACCGGATCGCCTTGCAGGTGGCATGTGGCGCATTGGGCCTGGTCGAAGCTGACGGGTTGTTGGTCGGTGTGGCAGGAACGGCAGGTGAACGGCCGTTGGTCATAATTATTCACGTGTTTGCTCAGGCTAAAAGCGGTGTCCAATTCATGATCAAAGGCTTGCCCATTCATAATCGCCGGTTTCCAGCCAGTGGGCGTATGGCAGTCGGCGCAGGTTGTGCCGAACATGCCGGTATGGGTTTCCGGTTCGGCGTGGCAGGCCACGCATTCTTGAGGCGTCCCTTCAAATTGACCATTGGCATGGCAATCTTCGCAGGTGGTGGTGGCATGGACGCCGGTGAGGGCAAATTTTTGGGCGTGTTCTTCCATGGTGAAATCGGCCATGGTGTCGTGGCCATCGTGGCAGTTCAGGCAGTTTTCGCCGTAAGCCTGGCGGTGTTTGTCCATAAAGGTTTTGTCGGCGTCCTGATGGCAGTTGGCGCAGGCGGCGAGGGGGACGGTGAAGGAGCCGGCTTCCTGGTGGCAGGTGGCGCATTCTAACGGCCGTGTATCATACCCCACGGTGTGTTTGGCCAGCGTGAACCGCGTGAGGGTATGGTCGAAATCGACGACGGCGGCCGTTTTCAGGTCGTAATCCTGGCCGCGATGTTCCAGATGGCAGTTACCGCAGTTGGCTACATCGGCCATACGGCCGTGCAGATTCTCCCCGCTGGCGCGATCCTGAGCGATGTTTTCATGGCAGTTTTCGCAGCGGGCAGCATCAATTCCGGCAAACGGCTTGTGACACTGCTGGCAGTCGTTGTGCAGATCTGCGTGACTGCTGGCGCCTTTCATGACCACATCGTTGTGGCGGACAGCCGACAAACTGCCAGGGCTGAACGCAGCCCCGCCAGTGAAATAAATGCCAATTCCCAGCCCTAAGGCCAGGAGAAAGGTGGAGATAAGCGCGATAGGCGAAAAGATAGGATGTTGGCGCTCCAGGCGGCGATATTCTTTCACTTGAACAATCCTGCGCGATAATAAAAGGTGGCAAAGATATGAATGGCCACCGAGAAAAATAAAGTCAGGCCAAAGGGAATGTGGAGAAGATGCCAGGCGCGCATCATGCGCCGCGTGGCCGCCAACATGTCCATCTGCCTTTCCAGGGTGCGTTTTTGCTCTAGCAACTGGCTAAACTGCTGCCGCTGCTGCGTTTCGATTTGGTCCAGGCGGCGCAGTTCTTTTTGCAAGCGGCGGTGATAGCGCCATTGGTAATAAGAACGGCCGAGCATGGTCAACATCGGGTTGCGCTGGGTGGTGCGTTCGCTTAGCGCTGTTACGATCTCTTGTTCGCGCTGTGGGCGCATCATTTTAAGCTGGGTTAGCTTCCCTTCGATGGCCTGCATCTCTTGCATGAGTTCACGGTTGGAGGCGGTGACGCCGCTCATGGTGCGCGGCAAGGCAGTGTACAGGTAACGGCCGATAAACCCGCTGCCCACAACGATGAGGGTGAGAAAGAAACTGAGTCCGGCCAGGCCGCGAAATTGCAGCCCAGTGTGCATGAGTACCATAAAAGGGCCAACTATGCCGGTAAAGATATGGAACGAGAGCCAATACCGCACCGGTCCGGCCCAATTCAACCAGGTGGTGCGTTTGCGCAGGCTGTACAGTATTTCGGTCATCAGCATGAGCAGCGCGCCGGCAATGCCCAGAGTATGCCCAAATGGATGGCCGCCTCTGGGTTCAGACAGCAGTTCGTAGGCGATGTAGATGCCGGTTAGCACAAACACCATGAACAAGCTGAGTTCTAGCTCATAGGGTTTTACGGCCGTTACCGCCGGGTCGATAAATTGCTGCTTCCGCGTAAAAGAAACTGATAATCGATTTCGCACTGATTTCTCCCAAAATATACTGAGCGTGAAATAGCTTCAAAGAAGATAGGCTGCCCTTATCAGACAGCCTTTCTTAACTCCATATATTCTAATAGCTGGAAATCATTTAGGCATTAGGAAATGAATCCTCATTTGTCAGCACGGCAAGAGGTCGTCGGCGCAAATAAATCATCCGGCCGGCGATACCGGCGGCGGCCAACAGGATGATGGCGCTGAGCAGCCATTCGCTGCCGTTGGCGGCGGGCTGGTCTACTGCCAGGGGGATGGTCAGAACCTGACCGGCGGCGAGATTGGTACGGCCGTATGTCAACGCTACCGTGTCCCCGCCGTTCGATTGGGATGCTTCTTGCTGCCAATCGGCGCTGTCGAGTTGGAGACCGTTTTCCGGCATAGACAGCCGCACGCTGTCTACCGGATAGTTGAGCGCATGATTCAGGTGAGCCACTTCTGTGGCGGGCACGTTATACGTCACCAGCAGTGTCAGGCTGGATGGGCCAGGGCGCAGCGGTTGGCTGTCTACCCATTGGCCGCGTTCCTGGTGAAAGGTGCTGATGGGCAGAAAACCGAGGTTGGGGCCGGCGCCGCGCTCGAACGTGGGGTTTTGCGCGCTTTCCGGTAAAGAAATGGTGATGGTTCCGGCTTGGGGATCGTCTGGCGCGCCGCCGAAAACGGCCGTCGCCTCATTGTTAAACGTATACAACTCACTTACCCGTATTTGCTCGCCCAGCGGCGTCAGATCAATTTCGAGCTGGGGCACGGTAATAGCCGCCGGATCGCTGGTTAGTTCGTAAACCGTGATGGGCAGGTCCAGGGAGTTGTTGGTAGATGGTTGGCCGATGTCGCTGGTGTATTCTAAGCCGTCGAACGTGACGCTGGCCAGATAAACCCAGTTGGTCGGCATGTTGTCCAGCGCAAAGCTGAAACGGCCGTCCGCCTCCAGCGTGGTGGAAAACGAGTTGGTTTGGGTGTAGCTGTCGTTGTAGGCATAGAGGGTAACCGGCATGGCTGCGGACAGCGGCGCGTTTGCCGTGGCATTGTGTACCTGGCCTTGAATTGTTAGCGAGGCAACGGCCGTGGTTTGCGTGGGAGAACTTTGCGCCCAGGTCGTTTGTGCCGGACCGATTTGCCAAAGGCAGACCAGCAGCAGGCAGCAAGCTAATTTTTTCCAGATTAGGACAGTTTCAGATTTTGTTTTCATGAGATTTTCCTTTCGATACAGGGAATGACATGTATCTGATTTTGCCGCGCCAGACAGTTACTTCTGGAAAGTGGGCGCGCCAGTGGCAAAAAGATTGCCTGTCATAAAAAAAAGAGGGTAACTACCAATACTGTCACGGTTGTTCCCGTTACAAGGATCTGCGCAGAAGGTGGATTTTTCGGGTGACGGCCGTTTACCAATACCAGTCATTGTGTACACTTATCCATTAATCCCGCAGTTGCTTACCAATACGTTTTTCCATTACACCAGATGCCGGCCATCACCGCTGCGCCAGTGATTTAGCCGACCAACCCCACCTTGTGAACAAGGCACGGCTAGGTGTGAAGTCGGAGCGGGAGGCAAAAAGTAACGGAATTACAGCAAATTAGGAGTTAAGTACTAGTTACCAGCCCCCTTTGGCGTGAGTTTGTGGCGATTTGCTTGTGCTGCATTGGCGAAAGCCGATAGAGACCAGTCATTCTCAATTTAGATCAGGCATTCGTGCAAACAAGGTAATTTCTTGGCAATTGACGCTGAACTGTCATGCTGAGCGGAGTCTTCGGCGCGAAGCATCCCGCTCCACCAGAACAAAAGGTAATTTCTTGGCAATTGACGCTGAACTGTCATGCTGAGCGGAGTCTTCGAGGCGAAGCATCCCGCTCCACCAGAACAAGGGGATGCCTCGGAGGATGCTTCGGCAGGCTCAACACAGGCTCTCAGCATGACACATTTCTGGTTAAATTGAGAATTGCTGGATAGAGACGTTGTCATTTTCCATCCCCTGCACAATCGACTAGAATTAGTCCATGAAATTATTTAGTTGGAATGTCAATGGCCTGCGCGCCGCGCACGGCAAAGGATTTTTGGATTGGCTGACCGCCGCACAGCCAGACATACTGTGCGTGCAAGAAACCAAATGCCACCCCGATCAATTAGAAGACGCCCTGCGTGCGCCGGCTGGCTACCACACCTATTGGGCCTGGGCAGAGAAAAAAGGGTACAGCGGCGTGGCTTTATACAGCAAAACGGAACCGTTGTCGGTGCAAATCGGCCTGGGCATTGCAGACTATGACCGCGAAGGACGCACCATCGTCGCCGATTATGGCGATTTTGTTTTCATCGGCGCATATTTCCCCAACGGCAGCCGCGACCACAGCCGCGTGTCCTACAAGATGGCCTACAAGGCCGACTTTTTGGCTTTTTGCAACAACTTGCGGGCGCAGGGCAAGGCGGTGGTGTTTTGCGGCGATGTCAATACATCGCACCAGGAGATCGATCTGGCGCGACCCAGGCAAAATCAAACCACCACCGGCTTCTTGCCAGAAGAACGCGCCTGGATCGATGACGTGATGGCGCAGGGATACGTGGATACTTTCCGGGCGTTGTACCCAGAGCGCGCCGGGGCATATTCCTGGTGGTCTTACATCGGCGGGGCGCGAGGGCGGAATGTGGGTTGGCGGTTGGATTATTTCTTTGTCAGCCCAGAGTTGTGGCCGCGTGTTGCCGGGGCGGCCATTCACCCGGACGTAATGGGTTCCGATCACTGCCCCGTGAGCCTGAGTTTGAAGGAAGAAGGATGAAAGCAGCGGGGAAAAACGGGCGGTGGGAGTGGGCGGTAGTGGCCGGGATCATATTGGTAACGGCCGTTCTCCGTCTGGCTTACCCGGGTCTGACCGAATTTAAAGCCGACGAAGCGCGGCTGCTGGCGCTGGCGCTGGATATGGCCGACGGCCGTTTGGCCCTGCGCGGCATCAGCAGTTCTGTCGGGTTCCCCAATTTCCCCATGAGCGTCTGGATTTACGCCCTCCCGCTGCTGATCTGGCCCCACGTTTACGCCGCCACGTTGTTTACCGGCCTGCTCAATTCGTTGGCCGTTTTGGCCGGTTATTGGTTGGTGCGGCGGTATTGGGGGGCGCAGGCGGCCATCGCCGCTACGCTTCTATTTGCCGTCAGCCCGTGGGCAATCATCTTTTCGCGCAAAATTTGGGCGCAAAATTTGCTGCCGTTGTTTGTGATGGGCTGGGCGATTGGCGCGGCGCTGGCCTTTGTGGAAAAACGGCCGCGCTGGCTCTGGCTGCATTTGCTCTGCGTGGGCGTGGCCGTGCAAATACACCTGGCGGCAATGGCCCTCATCCCGGCAACGCTGCTCTTTTTGCTGGTTTTTCGGCGGCGCGTGGTCTGGCGCGATGTTGCTGTGGGCGGTGTTTTGGCCGCGTTAACGGCCGTGCCCTTTCTCATCTACCTGTGGCAAAACCGTGACCAGATCCATTTGCCCGCCGGCAGCGAAACGGCCGTCGGCTGGAGCCTGGACGCCTTTCGTTACGCCTGGCTCATCAGCCGGGGCGCGGAGATTCATTCCCTGGCTGGGCCGGACGCGTTTCAGGCGTATTTGGCGCGTGTGCCCTGGCTGGGCGCAGTCGTCTGGCTGGCAGGGGCGCTGTTGACGGCCGGTCTGGTCTGGTTGGCTTGGCTGATCTGGCGGCACGGGGGACGGCCGTCTACCGATATGGCTTTCATTGTGCTGGTGTGGGCGCTGCTGCCGCCGCTGTTTTTTACGCTGTGGCGCGGCACGCCGGTTTTCATCCACTATTTCATCGCTGTGCTGCCTGCGCCCTACATCGCTGCCGGGGTATTTTGGGCGCGATGGGTCGCCGCCGCCCGTAGCCCTATCGCCCGGGGCGCGGCGTGGGCAGGATTGACAACGCTGGCGGTGGCTCAGGCCTGGGCGCTGGCGGCTTTGCTGGCTTTTGTGGCGCAGACGGCCACGCCGGGCGGGTTTGGCACGCCATTGGGCAGGCAGTTGGCGACGGCTGTGCGTGCCCAAACCATGCTGGCCGAAAGCGGCGCGGCCGAAATACTGGCCGTTGGCCCCGGCGAACGGCCGGACCTGGACGAATTTCCGGCGGTATGGGATGTGCTGCTGCGCGGCACGCCGCATCGGTTTGTCGATGGGCGGCAGTCGGCGCTGTTTCCGGCGGCCGGGGCAGTGGTTGTTTTGGACAGTACGCTGGCCGAAGAAGGAGATTTATACCGCGAGACGGCCGTCGCCGCTGAATCCATTGCCCTGCGCCCCGGTGAGGGCGCGCTGGCGGTTTTGCTGCTGCCGGACGGCGCGCCGCCGCCGCAGGCGGCCTTCGACGGCGTGGCGCTGCTGGCGAATTGGGTGAATTTCTTGGGGTATGATCTGGCGGTGGATGAGGCGGGGGGAACGGCCGTGTGGCGGCTGCATTGGCGCACCGGGGATAATCCCGACCCGGCCGATTATCACTTGTTTAACCATGTGCAGGGCGCGGATGGGCAGCGATTGGCGCAGGTGGATGCGGCGGCGTTTGCGCCGTGGCAGTGGCGTGCCGGGGATGTGGTGGTAAGCCGGTTTGTGCTGCCGTGGCCGGGGGAAGGGGAAGGGGAACGGCCGTTGCTCATGCGCAGCGGCATGTATCGTTACCCCTCGCTGGAGCCAGTTTTGCTGCTGGATGTGGCCGGGAACCCCTACGCCGACGCGCTAGAAATCCCGCTGCCGCCACAATGAGCCTTGATACATTTTGGGGAGCAGGCGTAATGCGTGATAATCTCTGGTTCACGCATCACCCATCACGCGTTATTTCACATCAAGTAGTTCCACTTCAAAAATAAGCGTGGCGTTGGGCGGGATGATGCCGCCGGCGCCGTTTGCGCCATAGGCCAGTTCCGGAGGAATGACCAACTGCCGCTTGCCGCCGACTTTCATGGTGGCCAGCCCTTCATCCCAACCGGCGATGACGTTGCCCTGCCCGATAGGAAAGGAGAGCGGCACGCCGCGATCCAGGGAACTGTCGAATTTGGTCCCATCTAACATCCAGCCGGTGTAATGGGCGGTGACGGTTTGGCCGGGTTGGGGGACTGCGCCGCTGCCTACCACCAGATCGACAAATTTCAGGCCGCTGTTGGTGGTGGTGAATTCGGCGGGATCGACGGCCGTGGGCGATACCGGCGCGCCTTCTGGGCCGGGTTGGACGGCAACCAGTTCTACGTCGAAAGTCAGGGTGGCGTTGGGCGGGATGACGCCGCCCGCGCCGTGGCCGCCATAAGCCAGACTGGACGGAACGACAAGGGTGGCTTGTCCGCCTTCTTTCATTAGAGCGATGCCTTCGTCCCATCCGGCGATGACGTTGCCGCGCCCAAGAACAAACTGAAAGGGTTGACCGCGATCGTAGGAATTATCGAATTCGGTCCCGTCGTCCAGTCGGCCACGGTAGTGGACGGAAACGAGGTCGCCGCGCTGGGCTTGCGGACCGCTGCCGCTCTTTGTTTCGGTGTATTGCAGGCCGCTGGCGGTGGTGATGGGTTCGCCGCCGCCAGCGTTACAGGCGGTGATGGCGGCCAGCAGCAGGGCTGCGCTGAGGATGAATCGGAGGTGTCGCAGGGTCATATTAGATATCGCTTCGTTTGAGGATTTGCAGGCCATCGGGCGCGGCGATGACGGCCAGGCTGGCCAGATTGAGGAAGAGGCCGTGTTCTACCACGCCGGGCTGGGCGATGATGGTTTGGGCGAGGGCGGTCGGATCGTCGATGCCTTGGGGGAAGGTACAGTCCAGAATGATATTGCCTTCGTCGGTGAGGAACGGCCGTTGCCCCAGGTCTCTATCAGGTCGCAAGGCCACTTGCGCGCCCAGGCTGGTCAGGAAATCGTAGACCGGTCGTCGGGCGAAGGGGATCACTTCCACCGGCAGGGGGGCGAGTGTGCCTAATTTGGTGATCACTTTCCGCGCATCGCTGACGATGATCAGGCGCTTGGAAGCGGCGGCGACGATTTTTTCGCGCAGTAGTGCGCCGCCCAGACCTTTGATGAGGTTCAGGTGGGGATCGATTTCGTCCGCGCCGTCGATGGTGAGATCGATCATCGGATGATTGTCGAGGGTGGTCAGGGGGATACCGGCTTGTTGGGCCTGCCTCGCGGTTTGTTCGGAGGTGGGGATGCCGAGGATGTGGTGGAGACGGCCGTCTTGTAACCGTTGGCCGATGGCTCTGGTGGCGTAAACGGCCGTGCTGCCCGTCCCCAGTCCTACGACCATGCCCGATTCTACCCATTCAGCGGCCCGTTCGCCGGCCATTTTTTTTAGTTCGGTAATGTCTGCTGTCATAAATCTAAGCGGATAACATCGTTTTCGGCAAAAATCGGGCCAATCTCAAAGCCGAGTTTGGGTCCGGCATACAGGTCGGGCGGTACGCCGATGTCCGCCAGGTACAATTCGCCCACAACGCCTTCGCCGGTTTCGTGGCGCAGTCCATCTTTGGGCAGAGCCAGGGTCATGGTGGCCGAGGCGCGAATGGCCGGATCGAATACTTTACCGGTAGTAGTGTCTAACCCGGAGGGTGCGTCCAGGCTGAGTATCGGCGTGTTTTGGACATTGGCCCATTGGATGAACTGCGCGGCGACGCCATAGGGCGCACCGGCCAGGTTGTAGCCGATGATGGCGTCGATAATAAGATCGGTAGGGAGCAGGTTGTTGAGTACCATGCCTGCGCCGATGGTGACGGAGACGCCCATGCGCCGCAAAATTTCAAGTTGATGGGCGGGTACGCCGCGGAATTTTTCGTCTGACTTGGTGATAAATACGTGGACTTTGGCCCCCCAATTATGCAGGTGGCGCGCGCAAACCAGCCCGCCGCCGCCATTGCCGCCGTGCCCGGCCAGAATGACTACGCTTTGGCCGCGCGGGTCGCCGTTTAGGAAGCGTTTGCGGGCCAGATGCGCCAGGTTGCGGCCGGCGTTTTCCATCATTTGGATGAGTTCGATGCGGTAATCTTCGATCATGGCGCGATCCACTTCGATCATTTGGGTGGTGTCGATGGAGCGGATGCCGCCTATGGGTGGTAGGGGTTTGGTATTGTCGCGTCGTTCGGCGGCCGTGCGCCAAAGTTCATACCGGCTGGCAGGCGCGTCGGAGATCCAGCGGCTGAATGTTTCGCGGTCGAAGACGAGGACTTTGACTGGGGTAAGGGCGCGGACGCTGGCGGTGCGTTTGCTGCCTTCCAGGAGGCCAATTTCGCCAAAATAGTTGCCGCTGTCTAGCTGGGCGATGATGGTATCGGCGGCGTTGGGTTCATAATAAAATATTTCGACGGTTCCGGAGACGATGATATAGAACTTGTCGGCTGTTTCGCCCTGGTGGATGATGATGTCGCTGGGGTTGAAGGTTTGTTGTCCGGCGGTGGCGGGGGTGGCGGCTTCGATGATGTCGGCGGCGGTGGGAACGGCCGTGTCGTCGTTTTCTTTGCCTGGGGCGACGCCTTCTACTAGCTGCAGGTCGCCCATCAGCAGGAGACGTTCTTCCATGACGGCATCAATTTCCTGGCGGCTAATTTGGGAATCGTTCAGCCAGCGTTCAAAGGTGTCGTGGCTCATGGCCATGACTTCGACGTGGGTTTTGGCGCGGACGGTGGCGATGCGTTTGGCTTTTTTGAGCAGGCCGATTTCGCCGAAGTAAGAGCCTTCGCCCATGCGGTCGATGATGATTTCGTACCCGTCTACCAGGTGGCGGACGATTTCTACATTACCTTTGGTGATGATGTAGAATTTTTCGGGTGTGTCGCCCTGGCGGATAATGTCTGTGCCGGGCGGGTATTGTTCTAGTCCGAACTTGGGTTTTGGTTCCATGATGCTTTGGCCGGATTTGTTCATTTGCAGGTGGGTGGTTGTAGTTGGCCGGCCACCTGCAAACGGGAATAATTACGAATTGTGTTCTGTTAATTGCCAGGCGCGTAAGACTTCGGCGACGCTCCAGGCCTGGGCGATGCAGCCGCGTGGGGTGAAGGGCGGGTCGCCGTCGAAGATTTCGCTGATGCTGCCAACGCCGTGGTCGGCCATGTGTTGGATTAACGGCCGTAAAAACGAGCGGGCAACGGCCGTATCATTATACACCCGAAGGTGAGCGGTAACGAAAGGACCGATCAGCCACGCCCAGACTGTTCCCTGGTGGTAGGCGCCGTCGCGCTTAAGCTGGTCGCCGCCATAACTGCCGATGTAGTCATCATCGTCTGGGGAAAGGCTGCGCAAGCCGTGGGCGGTGAGCAAATGGCGCGAACAGGCATCGACGACGGAGCGCTGTTGTTCGGGGGTGAGTGGGCTGTAGGGCAGGGAAATGGCAAATAACTGGTTGGGGCGCAGTTTGCCGTCTGGTCCGTCTGGCCCGTCGATGATGTCGTAGCAGTAGCCCATTTTGGGGTTCCAGAAGCGTTGGAAGCCGGTTTTTACTTGTTGGGCCAGGGCGGCGTATTCGTCGGGATTGTGGCCGAGGGCCTGGGCAAATTCGGTCATGGCCATGAGCGCGTTGTACCACAAGGCGCTGATTTCTACGGGTTTGCCGATGCGATCGGTGACGACCCAGTTGCCAATTTTGGCGTCCATCCAGGTGAGCTGAATGCCTTCTTCTCCGGCGTAGAGCAGGCCGTCGGCGGTGTCCATGGCGATGTTGTAGCGGGTTCCCCGGCGGTGCCAGCGGATGATTTCTTCGAGAACCGGAAAAAGTTCACGCAGGAGTTCCTGGTCGTTGGTGGCCTGGTAATAGGCGCGAATGGCTTCGATGTACCAGAGGGTGGCGTCGACGGTGTTGTATTCGGGGTGTTCGCCGGCGTCGGGGAAGCGGTTGGGGATCATGCCCTGATCTACAAATTGGGCGTAGGTGCGCAGGATGTTGGCGGCGATTTCGGGGCGGCCGGTGTTGAGGGTGAGGCCGGGAAGGGCGATCATGGTGTCTCGGCCCCAGTCGCTGAACCAGTGGTATCCGGCGATGAGGGAACGGCCGTTAGGGTCGCGTTGGGTGGGGCGTTTGACGATGAACTGGTCGGCGGCGAGGTAGAGGTGGTGGATGGGGGAGGCAACGGCCGTAACCCCGGCGTGGTCTAACAGGGTTTGCTCATATGCCTGTCGTTCGGCATAGGCGACCTGGCCATCCAGATTGGGCGCTTCTGACGTGCTGGCCACCATGGTCCAGGATTCGCCTGGCTGCAACGTTTTGCGCAGCAGCGCCGCGTAAAAATGGTCGTCCTGAACGTCATTTTGTCCGCGGTATTCTTCGATGCTCAGGAAGAAATCTTCGTACCAGTCGCCTTGTGGTTGGATGTCGCCGGAGGCGCTGAGCAAATAGAAGGGGGCTACATCCGGGTCGATCTGAATGGTTACGCCATTGTTGACAGGAAATACCTCTGCATCCCATTGGTCCATAATCGTTGTGCTGTGGTAGTCGCGGTGGTTGGCGAAGGCTTTGATTTCCAGAGTAAGCGGGCCGGTCGCTCGGGTGAGGGTGTATTGGATGTAGGTGGTATTGGCTCCTGGCTGCATCCAGATGCGTTTTTCCAAGAGAGCGTTGGCGATGGCAAAGGTCCACACTGGCGTGGTGCCTTCCAGGTGAAAGCGATTCAAATAGCGAAATCCGCCTGGTTCGCTGACGCCATTTCCCCAGCGGTTATTGTAGAGAGGGTAGAAACGGCCGCTTTCCGGGTAGATGCCGTCGTATTCGGCCGTTTCGTCTAATTTGGCCATTAAGAGTGTGCGCCCAAGGGGTGGCTTGAGGGCGGCCATGAGCAAACCATGGTAGCGACGGGTGAGATGGCCGGCAATGGTGCCGGAGGCAAAACCGCCAATGCCGTTGGTTACTAACCATTCGCGCGTTTCGGCGATCGTTAGCTTGCCGCAGATTTCGCGTCCAAAATCAAACATAGTCGTGTTAACTCCTTCTCGGTTTAGACATTTGGCAGTTCGGGATTGTATAGGGAGGACCCTGGAAAAATTTATTTTTTACACTGAAGGGGTATATCTTACGCAGGCGAGGAACTTTAGGCAAATATGAAGGAGCAATTAGCCTCGGCTGGGGCCATGTTTCTATGGAAATACTCAAGGAACCGGTGCGGTTACTGAACAGCGCTTGGGGAATAGACTTTACCGGGAGATCGCCGCTATTTCTGGTTGGCTGGCAGTAAAGATGGCCGGGTAATAGGGCAGGCTGGAGTCCAGATTGGCGGTTTTGCCTACATGTCCATTTCTGGTGGTGGTTGGCGGGGCGGAGAGCGAGAAAGTGAAGGTGACGCCCTTTTCCGGATTATTGCTGGCCCAAATGCGCTCGCCGTGCGCTTCCAGGGCCATTTGGCAAAATGCCAGGCCAAGCCCGTTGCCGCTTTCCTGGCTGCCGCCGGTGATGAATTTGTTGAAGGCGGTATGGGCCAGTTCTGGGGAAAGGCCGGGGCCATCGTCGCTGACGGAGACTTCCAGGCTGGTGTGGCCGTTGGCAATGTTGGGGACGGCAACGGCCGTAATGCCGATGACGCCGCCAGCTCCAGTAAATTTCAAGCTGTTATCGATAAGGTTTTGCAGGATGCGTTCTAACAAGCCGGCGTCAGCCCAGGCCGGCGGCAGGTCTTGGGGAATGTAGTGTTGGATGGTGATTTGTTTTTCGGTGGCGTGGGCTTTGTGACTGTGAACCAGGCGAGACACCAGATTGTCCAGGGGAACGGCCGTGTAATGAACCTGCATGTGGCCGTTTTCCATGCGATTGATGTCTAAAATGCTGTTGATCAGGTGCAGCACCTTTTCTGTATTCGCCGAGGTCATGTCTACCAGATGCCGGTTGTCCATGGAAGCGGCGTCTTGTTCCAGATTTCCTTTTAGCATTTGTAGGGCAAACAGAGAGTTGCTCACCGGCGAGCGCAGATCGTGGACGATGGAGTGGGTGATGTCGTCGCGCAGGATTTCGGCTTGTTTGCGCTCGGTGATGTCGTGTAGGGTTAACAAAGTGGTCGAGGGCAGTTTGCGCCAATCGTAAACTGGGGCGAGGCTGGCTTCGAAGTATCGGACGGTTGCGCCGTCTGTTTGGGTGATGTCGCAAGGATGTTCGGCAAGACGGCCGTATTGGGCGCTCAGGTCTGGCAAAATAGCGCAGAGTGGACGGTTGATCAGGTCGGGAGACGGCCGTTGCAGCAAAACACTCGCCGCCGCATTGGCATCGACAATCGTTCGCTTATTGTCCAAAACCAACACGCCAGCGCGCATGTTGGTGACCAGCGACTGTCGTTCCAACGGGGAGTGTTTGATGAAACGAAATTGCAGTACAAAGCGGGCGACAATAATACCACTCACAGAAAAAGCCAGGGGCATCAGGTTAATGTTGTTTAGCCCGGAAAAATCTAATGCCAGCCCAAACCAGGGCAGTATCAGGCCTATAGCCAATTTCAGCGCTTGCCCCGGTTGAAGCGCAGCTATTTCATAACGCCGACTGCTCATGATCATCAACGAACCGGCCAGGTAGCAGCCGTACAAGAAGATATTGTTGATCCAATACCAGGATGCCGGGGTGGATACTAAAATGGGCACATCGTTGACGGTTTTAATATAAATTTCTTGCCACACCAGATTGTGCGCTTCATTGGTTAGCACCAATATAAAAAAAATTAAGGGGAAAATGGCTAACAGGAGAAGGTGTCGCGGTTTCAGAAAAGCGCCCCGCCCGGTATAAATCAAAGCAAATGCCAGCCAGGTGATGGGCAGCACCACCATGCCAACTGTCTGAATCTTCGCCCAGGCCAGTTTGTTGTTCAAATCCGTACTGACAATTTGTAATAGGAAAGAGAGCGACCATTGGGTAACGGCCAACATGGCAATGGCGAAGAGAACAGCCCCCGGCACGGGGCGCCGTTTCCAGGCATAAAGGGCGATGAGGGTGGTTGTGGCCGCCGCAAATAATAGTAAGAGACTGAAAGTAGTTAGGTACCAATACATTGTTACTCTCGCCTTTTTGTGCAATCTAACCACGCAAACTTATGAGATACTTCCATAGTGTAATTTTAATTTTCCCTAAAAATTCGTCTATGGTACATATCGGCTTAGGTCTTTGGTACTATATGCAAAGGCGGGTATCATCTGGAGGCTTTTTCGAGTCTGATAGCGATAGCATAGGCATATGATGAGCGAACAAGACAACGTACACCGGGAAACGGCCGTTCCCATTCCCATCTTGCTGCAGCGCCTGCGCCAGACCTACCCCGACGCCCACTGCGAACTCCATTACCATTCGCCAATCCAACTACTTACCGCGACCATCCTCTCGGCGCAGTGTACCGACGAGCGTGTAAATGGCGTGACCCCAGCCCTGTTTGCCCGCTTCCCCCGCGCCGAAGATCTGGCGGCCGCGAACAGAGATGACCTGGAAAAAATTATTCGGCCTACCGGCTTTTATCGCCAGAAAGCACGCTATATTCAAGAAACAGCCCACGCCATTTTGCAGCAGCACGGCGGCGAAGTGCCGGCGGAGATGAGCGACCTCGTGCTACTTCCCGGCGTAGCGCGCAAAACAGCCAATGTCGTTTTGGGCGAAATTTACCAAAAGGCCGAGGGCATCACCGTAGACACGCACGTCAAGCGTTTGTCCGCCCGCCTGCGATTAACCGACTCTGTGGACCCGGTCAAAGTGGAACTGGACTTAATGGCCATCGTGCCGCGCGAGTCGTGGATTGAAATTTCGCACCTGTTTATTTTTCACGGCCGTCGCCTGTGTAAAGCGCGTCGCCCAGAGTGCGCCGTTTGTCCACTCAACGATGTTTGCCCGGCGCTAGAGAATCAGACTCGATGACGATCTTTGTCACCACCCGGCAAAAAGAGAGGGGAGATCGATTATTTCCACCCCCCATCTCAGGCAGTCATTTTTATAGACAGTTGGTAATATACGTTCAGACAACGCAAGGGAGTTGAATCATGCAGCATCAAGAAAGCACATTTAAGGGCAGCGAAGGGTTGGCACTCTACTATCAGGCCTGGCTGCCGGACACACCGGCGATCGGCGTTTTGGTGATTGTTCACGGGCACGGCGAGCACAGCGGGCGATATCCTCGCGTTGTGGACCACCTGGTCCCGCAGGGGTTTGCGGTGTACGCGCTGGATCATCGGGGACACGGCCGTTCCCCTGGCCAGCGTGGTTATGTCAATAACATGGCCGATTTTCGCGGCGACGTGGCTGCCCTGGTGCAGTTGGCCGCTGCCGCCCAACCCAACATACCCCTGTTTGTCATGGGACACAGCCTGGGCGGCCTGATTATCCTGGACTATGTGCTGCACCAGCCGGAAGGGCTGCGCGGCGTCATTGCCTCGGCGCCCGCTGTGGGCAGCGTCGGCGTATCGCCCATTTTGTTACAGGTGAGCCGGGTTCTGTCACGGGTCTGGCCCACGTTTAGCCTGGAAACGGGTCTAGACGTTATGGGCATCTCGCGTGATCCGCAAGAAGTACAAGCTTACCAAAACGATCCTTTGGTTCATGGTAAAGGGACGGCGCGATTGGCGACAGAGGTGATGGACACGGCCGTGTACTGCCAGGAAAACGCCCACACCCTCCAATTACCCCTGCTCATGATCCACGGCGCGGCCGACATCATCACCTCGCCAACAGACAGCCGCCGCTTTTTCGACAATGTGTCTGGCTCAGACAAGACCTACATCGCTTACGATGGCGGCTTCCACGAGTCGCACAACGACATTCACTACCAACAAGTTGTGGCCGACATTTCAGCATGGCTTATGGCTCGATTATCAATTGCCTGATCAGCCCTCATACAAGGAGTAACCAACATGGACAAAATTATCATTCGTGATCTGCTGCTGCGCGGGATCATTGGCATCAATCCCGACGAGCGAGTAAACAAGCAAGACATCCTCATCAACATGGTCATCTTGGCCGACATTCGCCCGGCGGCCGCCTCCGACGATATTGCCGACGCGGTAAATTATAAAAGCATCACCAAACGCATTATCCAGCATGTCGAAGCCTCCTCGGATTATTTGGTGGAAAAACTTGTCACCGATCTGGCGCGCATTGTCATTGTAGAGTTTGGCGTGGAACATGTGCAGGTACGCCTGGAAAAGCCGGGCGCGCTGCGCTTTGCGGAATCGGTAGGCATCGAGATCGAACGTTCCCGCCAAGACTTTGGCTTATAGAGTGCCGTTGTACACACTGTAAGAGGTTACAAAACGCCGAACCTTGGGCATTTTTCCGGGGAGCCGGTCTAGAAAAATCAGGTCAAAGGATGGATCATGAATCGTGCTGTGCTTTCGTTAGGTTCCAATATCGACAAAGAGCGCAATTTACCGGCGGCGGTGGCTTTGCTGCGCGAAATGGTTGAAGTCACGGCCGTTTCCACCGTCTATGAAACCGTGCCCACCGGCTTGTTAGACCAGCCGAATTTTTTCAACACGGCCGTGCTGCTGCACACCACGCTCTCCCCCACCCAAATCAAAGAAGACCTCATCGCCGCCGTTGAACGAGCGCTGCACCGCGTACGAAAGGACGATAAAAACGCCCCGCGCACCATCGACCTGGACCTGGCCCTGTACAACGATGACGTGCTGGATTATGTGTTGGCCGACGGCCGTGTCCGTCGCCTGCCTGATCCCGACATCCTGAAATTCCCCCACGTCGCCATCCCCATCGCCGAACTGTTGCCCGATCTGCGCCACCCCGAAACCGGCGAACTGCTGTCGGCCATTGCCGTGCGCCTGCTGGCCGAGCAAGGCGAAGATACCCTCTGGCCTCGCCCGGACATTGATATTTAGCTCAGGGTTTGTGTGTTTTGAACCTGGCAAGCGATTGGACCAATCTCCCGCAAGACCCCAAGGGTTTTATACCTCAATAATCCAAATTCCCAGGAGCAAACCCTTGGGGTCTGTATGGTCGCAATTTAAATCCCTAACGGCCGTTCCCCGTGGCGATTTTTAGCGCAGCCTGCCTGTCATCCGTCAACAGCCGTTCGCACGGGTCAGAGAGTGGCGGTTGCCCATTCTATTCACCAATCTGAATTTCTCCGATCGGGTACACATCGTTGGGCTGCCGTTGGCTGTTGATGGTAAGTGGCAGGCGGGTCAGGTCGGCGTCGTACATGCCCAGCCAGAGAGAGTAACGGCCGTTTGCCAAATCCGCCGGAATCGTCAGCGTGTACCGGTCGTCGATGACTGCGCCGGCCGGCCAGACATGGGTGGGATACTGCCCCAGCAGCGGCTGATTATCGCCTGTGGCCAGCGGCGGCTGCCCGGCGTCGCCCAGATGGATGAGCGTGGTGTAATCGACCCCGGGCGGGGCTAAGACTTGCCATTGCACAGCGATGTGGATTTGCTCGCCCGGCCGGGCAGTTTGCGTCGTAGCTCTTGCCTGAGTCAGCAGCACGTGGTCGCCAAGCTGGGCCAGCGGCGGCGCGGCGGCTGGCGGCCAGGCTGCGGGTTGGATGTCGATGCGGCCAATTGCCATGCGGGCATCGTCGTTGGCCAGCCCCACGAAAACAGGAGCCAGCACGGGGACGACGGCCGTTTCCTCCAGGCGCACCGCAAACCGGTCGGCAATGATCGCGCCGGTGGGCCAAAGGGTAGCCGGGTACAGGCCACGGCCGTGATAACTGTGCAAATTGCCTACCCGTGCCAGATCGCGCCCCAAAATTTCCAACACAAATTCCGGCGGGGAGGCAGGGACGGCCGTTGTCCGCCAGTACACCGTCACCCAGACCACGTCGCCGGGGGTGGCTGTGGTTGTGTCCACGGTCGCCCCCAGCAGGCGCAGCCCATCACCTAAATCGACGCCCAGTTCGGTGGCTTGCGGCGGCAGGGTTTCGACTATCGGTGGGCGCGCGTACGCCGGAGCCACCACAAACAGCAGGCAGTAGGCCGAGGTGGCAAAGGCCAGGGCCACGGCCGTCAGGGGAACGGCCGTGCGCTGAAAACGACTGATCCCATAAGCCATGCCCAACGCCAGCGGCACGAGGGCCGGAAACAGCAGCCGCCCTTGCGCCGCCTCGGTCTGCATCATGAACACAACCAATCCGGCGTAAACTGCCACGACCCAAAGCGCCAGCAAAACGGCCGTAGCCCACCCTTGTTGAAGGGCCTCGCTGAAAGAGTTAAGGCGAAACCCGCCGGTTGTCTTCAGGCGCTGCGCTTTGTTTTTTAGGAGATCGCCGAGAAATCCCACAATCGCCGCTGCCACGAGGCCGTTCCAAACCCAATACACCCAATCTGGCGGGCGCAAATTGAACCAGCCAAAAACGGCAAACAACGATTTCCACAAGCCGCCCGATTCGCCCAATACCTGCCAGAGCGTGTAACCCCGGTCGCCCCCGGCGATGCGGATGAATGGCTCGGTGGCCATGGGGTCGCCGTATAGCTGCCAGTTGCGCAGCCACAACCACCCGCCGATGAGCAGAGCGGGAACCACGACCAACATTAGATTGCTTACCAACGATTTTAGGCTGACTGGTTTGTTTTTGAGCCAGAGCAAAACAACAATGCCAGACGTATAAATTAGCAGAAGCGCGCCCGCGTTTTTGCTGAGGATAGCCAGCCCAACGGTGCCGCCCAGGAGGAGGTAACGGCCGTTTGTCCCCCCTGTTTGCCACAGCCTTAAAATTTGCCACAAAGCCGCGCTGACCAAAAAAATGATCAATGCGTCATTGGTTACCGAACCGTGCAAAAAGGCATACTGCGGCAAAAAAGCGGCTACGGCCGTGGCCAACAGGGCAATCTCTGGCTGCTCTGGCCATATCAACCGCCCGCTGCCATACAGGCAAAGCAGCGTGCCCAGTCCCAACAGCGTCGAAAAGAGGCGCAAAACGTGGGCCGCCAGGGCAAACCCCTGCCAGGGCCAGTTTTCCGCCGGGGTGTGTACCATGCGGTTGATATTGGTCAGCGCCGAGGCATCGCCCAGAGATGCGAACGGGTTGAGCCACACCTGTTCCCGCCCGCCGTCGGCCTCCATGGGGGCGATGAGCAGCGCGCCCAGCAAGTAATACAACGGCGGCTGAGCCGCTTCCTGGCTGAGCCATTCGTCGTAGGGATCGGCCACGGCGGGCAGTGTGTGTGTGTCGGCGATAAATTGGGCGGTGAAGTAGTGCCAATGTTCATCCGGCGCTTCAAACAAGGGGTTGATCAGGCCGTAGCCGAGCGCCAGCAGCAGGTAGAGGCTTAAAATGGCGGTCAACAGCCAGCGGTTTGTTTTTTGGCGGTTGGGATCATTCATTTTGGTCTGCCAGGATAAAAGAGGCGTCGGGCAGGATACGGCCGTCTACCCCATAAGCTGTCAGGCGCGAACCATCGGCGCGAAACAGGCCCACGGCCACGCGCAGGCAGCCATCGGCGGGCAGCGCTTCCAGGCTGATATGCTTTACGTCGTGAATACGGTCGCCGGGCGAGAGAAAGGTGAAGGGTAACATGCGCTCCAGCGCATACCCGCTGCCCTCGCCGATCAGGTTGCCCTGGCAGTCCAGCACATGGCGGAAAATCGTGGCCTGGGGGTCGGGACCGGTGTAAATCCAGTCCAAACTTACAGTTACCGTCTTATCATTCAGGCTGTACTGGCTGTTGGTTAGGAAAACGGCGTTGTCGAAGTTCGCCTGGTAGCCGGTTGGCGGCTGAACGTCGCCGGCTTGCAGAGAACCGGCATAGACAACTTGCGAACGGCCGTCAGCCATAAATTGGGTCAACCAGACGCCATCATGTTCATATGCCTGCCGGGTCAACAATTCCATGTGCCACCACTGATCCATATCTTCTTCGGCCGTTGCCAGGTAAAAATCGGGTAAATCGGGCCGGAGGTCGGGGAACGTGGCGATGGTGACCGGCCAATCGACGCCGCTGTTCAGGTGAATGAGTTGTTGGGTATTGAGGTAGGGCGCCAGCACGGCAATGCCATCATTGCCGATAGGATACCATTGGTTTTTGTAGGCCAGCCAATTGGTGGTATTGATGACGATGTCGCGGTTGGCGGGGCGTTCCTGAGCGGTGCGGCTCATCTGTTGCAAAGGAGTCAGGGCAAAGATGTGCAAATCGACCTCGCGCTGGACGTAACGTACCGGCACGGCCGTTGTCAGAACGAGCAATCCGCCGGCCGCCGCCCACCGCCACCAGACACGGCCGTTGTCCTGCCCGGTTGGCGCCGCCAGGGTCACGATCACGGTTGCCCACATCACCGCCGTGCCCACGCCGGTAAAATAAAGCAGCCGCGGGCTGATGGAGATGTAATCATATGGCAGGGCAACGACGGCGGGCAGCATGGCCACGGCCGTCCAGCCTACGCCCAATCCCAGCGCCGCCCACTGCCGCCCGCGCCCCAAGATCAAGGCTGCCAGCAGCAGCCCTGCGCCGCCCACCAGCCAGATCGCCGTCAGGTCGCGCCAGCCGCGGGTATCGATAAACCATTTCGCCAGCGGCTGCCAGGGATAGGTGGGCGCTTGAAAAAAGAACGTGATCTTAAAAAACAGCAGTTCCAGGCTGTCTATCTGGCGGCCAACCGTTTCGTTGCCGCTTTTGGGCACGGCGTACCAGACCGGCAAATAGAGGGCGCTGACCAGAGGCAGCACGGCCGTTACCCACTTTTGCCGCCATGCCTGCCGCCAATCGGCCACCAGCCACACCAGGGCCAGCAGCGCCCCGGCCATAATGCCCGCTTCGTGGACGTACGGCGTCAGCAGCGCGGCGGCCAGCGCCAGGGCCAGATAGCGGCGCACGGCCGTCGCCTGATATTGCCGCACGGCCACCGCGCCAATTAACGTAAACAAAGTCACCAGCGGGTGCATTGCCGCCGCAAAATGAGGCACCGGCAGCGCGGCAAAGGGATAAACAACAAACAGCAGCGCCGTTAGCAGTTCGACGGCCGTGCGCGCTTGCGGCATCTTGCCCCGATACAATTTCCCCGCCAGCTTGCCGGTTAGGGCGCTGTTGGCGGCGTGGATGAGCAGGATCAGCAGGTGCGGCACGGCCGTTTGCCCCGGCGGCAGCAGGCCAAACAAAATTTTGTACAGGGTGAAAATGATCGGCCGGTAGTAGGGCGCGCCTGTCACGTCGGTCCAGATTGCGACAAAACTTTTGGCAGTGGCGAAGTTGTAATGCGGAAAATCGTCCCAGAAATAGGGCAGCGGCAAGGTGCGACCGTACAGCCACACCGCCATCGCCAGCGGCAAAAGCACCAGCGCAAGGGTGGACCAGCGCGGCCGGGTAATTTGCCGGGATGGGGTCGCGGTGGTCATGGCTGCTCCTCGATGGTGATTTGGCCTACGGGAACACGGCCGTCTGGCAGCTCCTGCCCATTCCACACGGTAAACGGCCGGACGAATGTGTCCGGGTCATACAGCCCAACCCATACCGTATAATCGCCCGGCGGCACATCCGCGCCAACGGCTACATCCTGGGGATCGATGATTACTTCTCCGGCGCGCCAACTGATGGTTGGCCGGAAGCCTTGCATCGGCAGGCCATCACGTTGGGCGACGATATGGCCCTGCGCGTCAGCCAGGTGTACAAAGATGGCGTAATTTGTGCCGGGCACGGCGACCGCTTGCCAGATAAGAGTCAGCGGCAGCGTTTGGTCGGGCTGGATGCGGGTCTGCGGCAAATCAACGCCCTGCAAGGTGATTTCCGCCGGATTGCCGAAGGCGGCGTTTATTGCCTGCGAAAATGGCGGCAGTTCGCTGATCAGCGGCCAGGCGGCGACGGGTAGTTTTGTATTTAGGGTGATGGTCCGGCTGACCGAGCCATCGGCGTTTAACAGGCTCAGGCGCAGGGTGTGGGGTTCGGCAACGGCCGTTGCCGGCAAGACAAATTCAGCTTTGCTTTGCAAAATTTCGCCTGGCTGCCATGCGGACGCCGGGTAATGGGCCTGTGTCAGCGGCAGTTCGGTCGTGGTGACGAGTTGGCCGGAAGGCGCGAGCAGTTCAATGCGCAAACGCAAACCATCGGGCGGCGTTTGCCGGACACGCCAGAACAAGTCCACCGGCGCCAGGTGGCCGGGGCGTATTTCGCTGTCCGGCAGGTGGTAACCCAGGAGGTTGAGTGGTCCCATGGCGGCGTTTTGCGGCGTGTGGGGCGGCAGTTGCGCTGGGTCATGGCCGCTTTGCATGGCGATGTGGCCCAGCAAGGTATCGATCTCGCCGCCAGTATTGGGCAGGGGACGGCCGTCCTGGTCTAGCACGCGCAGCCAGAGGGTGTAGTCGCCGGTTGGCAGACCAGTTTGCCAGCGTATCTCGTGGTCGGTGCGCAGCAAGCTGTTGGCTGGCATAACGGCTGGCGGCGGCTGTTTCCAAAGGTCCTGGTCGATTTGCTGCCAGAGACGGCCGTCTTGGTCCAGCAGGCGCAGCGAGAGGGTGTATGTATCGCCGGTCTGTCCGGTTGGCCGCCAGTAAGATGACAGCCACCAGGGTGATCCGGCTTTGGTCGAGTCTGACCATTCGGTTCCGGCTAATTGTAAGTTATTGGTGAAAACGGCCGTCGTGAGAACGGCCGTGTCCGGCAGCGCCGGATAAACGGGATCCGGCAGGTAGGCGGTTAGTTCCGTTTTCAGCCACAGGCTGGGAAAGGTGAATATGCCCAACTGAACCCAGTGTTCGGCCGCCCAATCGGGCAGCGCGTCGGCGGGAAACCCGTTGCGCGGGGCAGGGGCGTTTAAGAACCAGATGCGGTGGGCGGCTGCGCCTGTCTGCTCGAAGACGGCCGTGACCTCAACCACATCCTGTTGTCCAAACTGCGGGATCGCTTGCCAGGGCGCGGCCCCGTCATAATAAAAATCGAAGGTGAACCCGATGAGCGTATCGTGCAAAATGATCACGTCGCCGGGTTGGGCGACCTCGTTCAGGTACAAAGCCGCGCCGCGCACATCGTCGATCCGCATGTGCGAATCGGTGAATTGGGTGTGCAGCCAATCAGCTTGCAGGCCCAGCACCAGCAGCCCCAGGAACAATCCAGACCAGCGCGCAAATCGAGCGAGGGGTTGGTTTTGCAGGCGCGGATGGTTTTTTTGCGCCGTCCAACCGCCCACGATGCCGCCGGCGCACAAAATGAGAAAAGGAGGCAGTCCGATAAGCAGATGGCGCACGCCGTTGTACAGTGGGTTGATGGTTGAGAGCAAGATCAATAACCCCAGAGGGATGATCTGATAGCCGAGCAGCAGCAAAACTCCGGCGCGGCGGATAAACCAGCCCCATATCAGCCCTAAGATTGCCAACATGAGTACCGGCGTGGTGCGCCACCAGGGGTGAAGGATGCCAAATACTTCGCCGGAACTAAAGGCGCTGAGGGCGTGAGCGAGAATATCTTTTACTGGCGTGTCGTAAAAATCGACCTGCTGTCCGGCCCGAAAGCGGTTGTAGGCCATCCAGACCACGGGCAGTGTGAGCAGCGCGAGGGCGGCCAAACCGAGCCAGAGGCGGCGATTGGCCAGCAGACGGCGGCTGTGCGGCTGGGCGATTATCTGCTGGATGGCGAAAATGAGCAGGGTCATCAGGCCGAAGGCCAGAACAAAGAAGGCGAAATAATGGGTGAGGATGCCCAGGAATCCGGCGGCGGCCCACAAGACCAGCCAGGACCAACGGCCGTCCCGTTTACCGGCCAAAACGAAACGAACCAGCCCATAAACCGACAGCAAATTAAGGGTGAGCAGCAGCCCATAGTTGCGGATGATGGGGGATTGCCAGACGTGGAGTGGGGAGACGGCCGTCAGTAATGCGGCCATCACTCCCACCGACGAGCCGAAAACGGCCGTGCCCAGCACGTACATCAGCGGCACGGCCAGCGTCGCCAGCGCCGCGCCCAAAAAGCGCAGCGCCGCCGCCTGATCGCCAACCGCGCTGCGCCAATAATGCAGCAGCAAAAAATAAAGCGGGGGATTGGTGTCGTTGGTATCGACGCCATCGACGGTGATGAGGTTGCTCAGGACGGCCGTCGGCGATTGGCCGGCGCGGTAGAGGCTCAGGCCCTCGTCGCTCCACATCGACTGGCCGTCGAGTTGGTGGATGCGCAACCCGAAACCCAGGCTGATGATGAGCAGCAGCAAAAGCTGCCTGAACGTAGATCGACGAAAGAGCATGGTCCGATTTTAATCCGTTTTGCCGTTTATCGTCACCTGACCCAGCGGGAACTCCTGGCCCAGGCGCTCCCCCGACGCCAGATCATACCAACCGACGACCAACTGGTACACGCCGGGCGGCAAATCGGTGGGAATGGGAAACGGCCGTTCATCGGTAATGATCTCGCCCGCCGGCCACCAGGAAGTGGGATACCAGCCGTCCAGAGGCGAGCCATCGGCCTGGGCGCTGGGCTGGCTGGCAGCGTCGGCACGCAAATGGACGAAGGTCTGGTAATCGCCGGTTAACGGCCGGTTGGCCGCCCAGGTCAGGCGGAGCGTTTCGCTGGTTCCCGGCGTCCAGGTGGGGTTGAAAGCGGCGTGGAGCAGTTGGATGGGGGCGCTGGCGGTGGGGGAAACGGCCGTTACCGGAGTATCCTGTGCTTCCAGGCGGATGCGGGCGGCAAATGGATTAGGCAACGGGTCGCCAACGGCCGTGAAAGCCGGCAGGCGCTGCCCGGCAGCCTCGTCGATCAGGCCGATTTCAACCTGGTAGACCAGGGTTGCGGCCAAAGTGTCCGGCACGCCGATGTGGATGGTGTCGCAGGAACCATCACCAATCTGCCACGCGCTGCTGGGCAGCAGCCCATTTCCGGGGTAGGTGCGCCGGGCGGCGGCCAGCCCATTTTCCGGCCCGATGATCTGGAGCAAAAAGGTGTAATCGGTGTCGGTTTGGCTCAATGCGCGCCAACACAATTCCACCGGTACGATGCCGCTGGCGCTGGCTTGTAACGGCAAATTGATGTGCAAAATTTGCACCAGCGGGTGATCGGCGTCTGCGCCGAACTGCCAACCGAGGGTAGGTGAGACAGCGTTTAGCTCAATTTCGGAAAGCAAGTTGGGGACATAGGCGGGTTTGAGCAGCAGCAGCGGCGCGGCCAAAGCGCCGGCCAGGACAAACCCGTAACCGACCAGGGGAAGCCTGGGGTGCAGGGCGTCCCAGCCGATGACCAGCAGGAGGGATATCGGGGCAAGGGCGGGAAAGAGCAAACGGCCGTGCGGGGCAACTACGCGGCGCATCCAAATCTCTAAAAACAGGGCAACCCCCACCACAGCTACCATCAGGAGGATGGTTAGCAGCGGCGTGGGACGCGGCGGCGCGGTTTTTTGCCAGCGGCGCGCCAGCCTGAGCAGCCCGACGGCGGCCAAAAGCATCAGGATAAAAAAAACGGTGTAAACCCAATCGGCCGGGCGAATGGCTCCCCAACCGAGCGCCAGCCAATAGGAGCGGGCCACTTCGAGCCAGCGGGCGTTTTGTCCCGCCAGTGTGCCGCCGTTGCTGAGGGACCAGGGCGCATAATCGTGGGTATCCAGGCCAACTGGCGAGCCGAACAGGAGCCAGTTTCGGGCAAACCACCAACCGGCGACGGCCGTTACCCCCCCTGCCATCCCCAAACCTGCCCACAAGACACGGCGAAAGGGCTGCTGCCGCGTAACCCACAGCCCACCAAGGCCTATTCCCGCCGGAACCAGCAAGGTCAGGGCGCTGACTTTTGTTAATCCGGCCAGACCAAACAGGCTGCCGGTTAGCAGCGCCAGCCAGGGCGAGAGGGACGGCCGTTGCAGCAAAACAACCAGCGCCCACAAGGCCAGGGCGCTAAGAGCGGCGGCGGGGATGTCATTGGAAACCATGCCGCTCAAATACACAACCTGAGGCGTCACGGCGATGAGGAAGGCGGTTCCCCAGGCGATTTGCGGCGCGGCGGGCCTGATTTGCCGCGCCAGGCCATAGGCGCTGATGATGAGCAGCAAGCCGAACAACAGGGTGATGCTTCTGGCCAGGTAGAATGCCAACCAGCCGCCTTGTAACGGCCGTGTATCAGCCGGGTAATGGATGGCCACATTATCATTGTCGGGCAAATTGTGGGGCATGGGCGCCAGGTAGTGGGGATTGGGGCGGTAAATAGCCGGTGGTTCGGTTAGACGGCTGAACCGCATGGGTACGGAAGCCAGGAAATAGTAGAAAGGAGGTTGGCTGGCTTCTTGCTGCACGGGCGTTTCCCAGGCGGCTGCCCCTTGGGGTGGCAGTCCCAGCCCGTTGGCCAGCCAGGTAACGTAGGCGAAGTGTTGGGCCTCATCGGGGCCTTCAAAGGGGGGGATGAGCCAACTATACAGGCTGGTCAGCAATATAAATAAGAAGAGAATGGCAATTATTGGCCAATGGTTTCTGGCCGACCAGCGGCTGGAGAGGGCGGCTTGAGGAAACGGCCGTTTATATTCGCTCATGTGGCCAAGTATAGCTGGCTTCCCTCAACGTGCATCCGCCCAAAACGTGACGATTTGGCCACGTTTCCGACGGTTGGCGGAGAAAGGCGGGCTGTGCGTCGGACGGCCGTTGTCTCTTGCGCCGCCGCCTGAGCTTGTGAATTGTTGGACAAAAGGATATCGCTGGGGTATCATTTTCTAGGCTGCCAGGAGTATATCTACTGGAGGCTGTTCCCACTTTCCGGCAGTGATAACGCGAAATTCTTGCTGAAGACGGCCGTTACCACAGGGGGGATTCCCCACAAACGGCAGGTGAGAAGATCTTCTTACGAATTATTCACATTTGGGAATGGCGCCAATTAAATTTTGTTGATTAGCAGAAGGGAAGAAATAAGGAACCTGTTTATAACATTTTCCACATCTTCTTCCATAAAAATACCGTGTGTTTCAAGGAGGTTGGTGAATGACAACCCTTGCCCCAGACTTTAAAAACATAGCTGATTCGCTTCTGGAGCAAATCAAAACGTTTGATCGCAAAGTGGAAGCCCGCAGCGTCGGTAACGTGGTCTCTGTTGGAGACGGCGTCGCCTTCGTCAATGGCCTGGCCGATGTGACCGCCAGTGAGTTGGTGGAATTTAGCAGCGGCGCGGCTGGATTGGCTTTAAACTTGGAACCAAACATGGTCGGCGTCGTCATTATGGGCGACTATACGAGCATTGAGGTCGGCGACGAAGTCCGCTCTACCGGGCGGATTGCTTCGGTTCCTGTAGGCGACGCTTTGATTGGCCGTGTAGTAGATGGTCTTGGTAATCCGATTGATGGCAAAGGACCTATTGCCACCAATAAAGTTCGGCCAGTCGAGCGAATTGCCCCCGGCGTGATTGAACGTAAAGGCGTGGACACGCCGGTGCAAACGGGCATCATGGCGATTGACTCCATGTTTCCCATCGGGCGTGGCCAGCGCGAATTGATCATTGGCGATCGCCAGACCGGTAAAACAGCGATTTGCCTGGACACCATTATCAACCAAAAAGGGCTGGACATGGTCTGCATTTATGTGGCCATTGGTCAGCGTATTGGTCAGGTGGCGCAGGTTGTGGATACGCTGGAGAAGTATGGCGCTATGGATTACACGGTCGTTGTTGTGGCCGGTGCTTCAGATCCGGCTCCAATGCAATATTTTGCCCCTTATGCCGGCTGCGCAATCGGCGAGGAATTTATGGATCAGGGTAAAGATGCCCTGGTAATCTATGACGACCTTTCCAAACATGCCTGGGCCTATCGGCAAATGTCCCTGATTTTGCGTCGTCCTCCTGGTCGTGAAGCCTATCCGGGCGATATTTTCTCCCTTCACAGCCGCCTTTTGGAACGTTCTGTCCGTTTACGCGACGAATGGGTTCTTGTTGAAAAGGGCACCGAAGTGACTGCGGATACCATGGGCGTAGATGGCAAGCGCTTTTTTGGGAATCTGGTTGATGACCAGGTTGAAGAAGCCCTCAAAGTTCTGGGCGACCCCAAACACGAAAAGTACGAAGTCAAAAAAATACCGGGAACTGGCGGTTCGTTGACTGCGCTGCCGATCATCGAAACCCTGTTGGGCGACGTTTCGGCTTATATTCCCACCAATGTTATTTCGATTACAGATGGACAGATCTTCTTGGAGACTGACCTTTTTAACGCTGGTCAGCGCCCGGCTATTAACACCGGACTTTCGGTGTCTCGTGTTGGCAGCGCGGCGCAAAAGCGGGCGATGAGTAAAGTTGCCGGCGGTCTGAAGTCTGATTTGTCTCAGTACCGGGAATTGGCTGCTTTTGCCCAATTTGGTTCTGATCTTGACGCTTCCACGCAGCGGCAGTTAAGTCGCGGCGAACGCCTGATGGAAATGTTGAAACAGCCACAGTATAACCCGTTGTCGCTTGATCATCAGGTGATGCTTATATTTGCGGGTGGCCGTGGGTACCTGGACAATGTGGCGGTCAATATGGTGCGTAAATGGAGCCAGGACTTTTTGCGTTATATGGATACGGTTCACCCGGAGATTGGGCGGCCGATACGTGAAAGCGGCGCATGGACTGACGCGATTCAGGCTGATTTGAAGACGGCCGTTGAAGATTTTAACGCCAGTTGGTCGGCATCATAATTGTGTCAGGTGTTCAAGTTTGCGTGTCGTTTAGGTGGTTTGCTTAACCTGACACCAGAAAACTTGGCACACGAACACCGGAGACACGTATGGCTACAGAACGCGAATTAAATAAGCGAATCAAAAGTATTAAGAACATCTCGCAGGTAACGAGCGCCTTGGCGGCTGTATCGGCGTCGAAAGCGAGTCGGGCGCAGCGTCAGGTTGAAGCAACGCGCGCTTATGCCGGCAAAGCGTTTGAGATACTGAACAATCTGGCATCGCAGCCAGACGTGGGGCATCCGCTGCTCACGGCGCGGACGGAAATTAAAAATTCAGCGCTCATTCTTGTTACCGGCGATCGTGGGTTGGCCGGGGCATATAACACAAACATTGTGAATCGGGTTGAGGCGTTTATTCGAGCGCTTCCGGTTCCTTGTCAGGTGATTACCGTTGGCCGCAAAGGGCGTGATCTGATGATCCGGCGGGGCTATAATGTGGTAGCCACCTTCGAAAATATTCCCGACTCGCCATCCATCTTAGACATCACGCCTATCGCTCAGGTGGTGACGGATGATTATCTGTCTGGTCAGGTAGATGAAGTGTTTATTGCGTACACGGATTTTGTGAATCTGATTACGCGTCGGCCAACGGTGAAGCAGCTGCTGCCGTTACGGCCGTTAGACTTTGAAGGCATGGCCGTTTCGGAATATCTGCAAACTGTTGATCTCAGCGGCGTTTCGGATCGGGTATACATGTATGAACCCCAACCGGCCGCCTTGTTAGACGTGATTGTGCCCCGATTTACCCAGTTACAGATTTATCAATCTGTTTTAGAGGCCCTGGCCAGCGAGCACAGCGCTCGGATGGTGGCAATGAATAACGCAACCGACAACGCCGGCGAATTGATCGAGATATTGACCCTGGACCGCAACAAAGCGCGCCAGGCGAGTATTACGAGTGAAATTCTGGATATTGTCGGGGGCGCAGAAGCACTGAAAGGATAACCAAGGATGATGAACCGGCATGGCGAACGATTGAAGTCGTGCCGGTTTTCCCATTCATAGTTTGTATATTTTTGGAGGATTGCATGGCTACAGGCAAGATTTCAGCCATACGTGGTGTGGTTGTTGATGTTGAGTTTCCCGAAGGGGAAATGCCGGAAATTTATGAGGCGTTAAATGTTGAAAGGCCAGACGGCCGTCTTGTGCTAGAGGTCCAGCAGCAATTAAGCGACACCTCTGTCCGTACCGTCGCCATGGGCACCACCGATGGCCTCCCGCGCGGCATTGATGTCACCCCTACGGGCGGCCCCATTATGGTGCCGGTTGGCCCGGTCACCCTGGGCCGTATCTTCGATGTGGTGGGGCAGGCGGTAGACGGCCGTGAAACCCCCAAATCCGACATTTACTACCCCATCCACCGCGAAGCGCCAACATTCCAAGAACAAAGCACCAAAGCTGAAACCTTTGAAACAGGCATGAAGGTCGTAGACCTCATCGCCCCCTTCATTAAAGGTGGTAAAACAGGCATCTACGGCGGCGCAGGCGTCGGTAAAACCGTTACCATCGCCGAATTGATCCGCTCGGTGGCCCGCGAACACGAAGGTGTGTCCATTTTTGCCGGCGTCGGCGAGCGCACCCGTGAAGGTACAGACCTGTATTACGAAATGCAGGAATACGGCGTTATGGATTCCGTCGCCATGGTGTTTGGTCAGATGAACGAAACGCCCGGCGTTCGTTTGCGCGTCGCTCTGACAGGTCTGGCGATGGCCGAATACTTCCGCGACGAAGGGCGTGACGTACTGTTGTTCATCGACAACATTTTCCGGTACGTTTTGGCCGGTTCGGAAATGTCGGCGCTACTCGGCCGTATGCCCAGCGCAGTCGGTTACCAACCCACCCTCGCTTCGGAGATGGGCGCGCTGCAAGAACGCATTACCTCTACCAAAACAGGATCTATTACCTCCATGCAGGCCATCTACGTGCCCGCCGATGACTATTCCGACCCGGCCCCGGTGGCAACCTTTGCCCACCTGGATGCCAGTCTGACATTGGATCGTGGCGTGTTTGCCAAGGGCATTTTCCCCGCAGTGGATCCACTGGCTTCCTCCAGCCGCGCGCTCCAGCCAGGCATTGTGGGCGAAGAACATTACCGCACGGCCCGTGAGGTAAAACAGGTGCTCCAGACTTACAACGATCTACAAGACATTATCGCCATCCTGGGTATCGACGAATTATCGGAAGATCAGAAACTGTTGGTGGCGCGGGCGCGTAAAATTGAACGTTTCTTGGGACAGCCGATGTTTGTGGCGCAAAAATTCCATGGTCTTGAAGGCCAATATGTGCCGACTCATGAGACTGTACGTGGTTTCCGCGAAATTTTGGACGGCAAGCATGACGATTTGCCAGAACAAGCCTTCTATATGGTTGGTACCATTGACCATGCTGTGGCCAAAGCGGAGCGCCTGCGCGCAGGAGACTAAATAAAATTACGAACAGCGTAGCGTGTGATGCGTGATTCGTGATGCGGGTTCTGGTTTTCAACCACGCGTGACGCATCACGCATTATTTATTATCAGGTGATACGATGCCAATCTTGTGTGAGATAGTAACCCAGGAACGCGCCGTTTTTAGCGGCGAAGTTGATGCGGTTAATTTACCAGGTTCGGAAGGCCGCTTAGGTATTTTGCCTAATCACACCCCTCTGTTAACGACGTTAGGTTATGGGGAAGTGATTGTTCGGCGTGGTGGTGAAGATTTATATTTCGCTGTGGGTGGCGGTTTTGCTGAGGTTCAGCCTACCAAAGTCATTGTCCTGGCGGATTCGGCTGAATACGCGGAAGAGATTGACGTACAACGAGCGTTGGCTGCCCGGCAGCGAGCAGAAAAAATGATGGCCGAGGGTGTGCCGGATGATCCGGAACGGTACGCCCAGATTCGGGCGTCTTTGCAGCGGGCGCAAATTCGCCTGAATGTGTCTCAGCGCCGCCGTCGCGCCAGCGCCATGCCTACCGATTTGCGCGAGCCGCGTCAGGACGAAGGTTAACCTGTGGCTTCCATTTTTACGCCTCATATTGCCGTGGATCTGGGCACGGTAAATGTACTGGTGTTTGACTCTAGCCGTGGTGTTGTCCTGCAAGAACCATCGATGGTGGCTATTAGCGAGGATGAGAACAAGACGACGATTGTGGAAGTAGGTCGCGCGGCAAAAGAGATGTATGGTCGAACGCCAGAGGAAATTGAGGTGATACGGCCGTTACGCGACGGAGTTATCGCCGACTACTTTGTAACCCAGGCCATGCTCGAATACTTTATCGGCAAAGTGACAGGGCGTTTTCGCTTGCGTAAACCCGTGGTGATGATCAGCGTGCCATACGGTGTCACCAGTGTAGAGCGTCGTGCTGTTAAAGAGGCGGCCGTGGCTGCCGGCGCTCGCCCACCGGCCCATCTCATTCCAGAACCATTGGCTGCTGCCATCGGCGCCGGCCTGCCCATCGGTACGCCTACCGGCAACATGGTCGTGGATTTGGGCGGCGGGTCTACGGAAGCGGCCGTTTGCTCGATGAACGGCATCGTTTGCGCCGAGTCTGTACGCGTTGGCGGCGTCCATCTGGATGAGGCCATCATTGCCTATGTACGAAAAAAGTACAATCTGATCATTGGCGAACCGACGGCCGAAGCGATTAAAATCAAAATTGGCGCAGCTATGCCGCTGGATGACGAACTGGAAATGCAGGTGCAAGGGCGCGATCAGATCGCTGGCTTGCCAAAAACCATTACGATTCGCACCAGCGAAGTTGTGGAGGCTCTCACCGAACCCCTGGCGGCCATTGTCAATGTCGTGCGGGCGGTGTTGGCTAAAACGCCACCGGAACTTTCGTCAGACATCATTGATCGCGGGATGGCGTTAACCGGCGGCGGCGCGCTGCTGCGCGAGTTGGACACTTTGTTAACCAAGGAGACCAGCGTGCCCGCATATGTGGCCGACAATCCAATTGCTTGCACCGTGATCGGGGCAGGCAAAGCGCTAGCTGAATTGCCCATTCTGCAGCGAAGTATTCCTGATCTGTAATCGGTCACGCCGCAAAAAATCAAACAAAAGGCCGCATCATCAAAGATGCGGCCTTTTTTGCTTGTGGGTTTTGCCGGAAAGGTGGATTTATTCGAGATAAAAGGTCATGCGCTGCATTTGCACTACCGGATCGCTGTAACTCACTTGCACATCAGCAGATACTTCCAGGTGGACTGGCACATAGCTAAGAATGGCCTTGACGCCGCAGTTAACAAGGATGTCGGTAATTTCTTGGACGGTGTGAACGGGGACGGCCAGGATGGCCATTTTTACGTTCTCGCGTCTAATTGTTTCATCTAATTCGTCGATGGGCTGCACAATCAGGCCGCCCATTTCTAGGCCAATTTTGCCTGGATCGTTATCGAATATCCAGCGAATATGAAACCCGCGATGTTGGAAGCCGTCGTAGTGGGCTAGGGCATGGCCTAAATAACCGGCTCCCAAGAGCGCGACGGGCCATTCTTGGGTGAGATGAAGGATTTGTTGCAGTTGTTCTATCAGGTAATGGATGTGGTATCCGGTTCCTTGTTTGCCAAATTCACCAAAATGGGAGAGGTCTTTACGGATTTGTGCCGAACTGATGCCGAGGCGCTTCCCTAATTCATGGGAAGAGGTGGTTTGTTTTTCCTCTTCGAAAGCAAGGCGGCGAAGTTCGCGTAAATAAATCGGGAGTCGTCCGATGACGATATCTGGAATTTCAGACACAGGTGAATTTCCTCTGGGTACTATCTGCAATTCGTGGAAGTTTTCACAATTGTAGCATAACGAAAATTGTGTCGCAACCGCGAGACGTTGGTCTTCGCGGGTTTGCCTGATACACTCAGGCGCAATTCAAACAGGAGCAGATAGGGATAATTTAATGCATGTCGCAGTGAATGGTTATTTTTGGCAACGGCCGTTTGTGGGCAGTGGTCAATATACCCGCAATCTTATCTATTACCTGAATCGGTTGGTGTCTGATCTGGAAATCAGCCTGATTGTACCCCAGATTCCCGGCGAAGCGGAACCGGAGGGCGTGCCGCCAAGTGTACGCCTGAAAAAAGTGCCTGCGCGTCCGGGCCATGTGGGCAAGGTATGGTTCGAGCAGCAGTTGTTTCCGGCTGCCTGCCGAGAAGTGGGCGCAGACATTGTCCATGTGCCCTATTGGGGCGGTCCGCTGCAATCGCCGGCCCCACTCGTGGTGACGGTTCATGATCTGACCACGCTGCTTTTACCGGAATATCAGCGGGGAGCGAAGGCGCGGTTGTATAACGCTCTGGTTGGGGCCAGCGCGCGAGGCGCAAACCACATTATCACCGATTCATGGGCCAGCAAACGCGAGATTGAGGCACATTTGGGCATACCAGGCGAACGAGTAACGGCCGTGCATTTGGCCGCCGGTCCCCAATATACGCCACAAGAAAATGGGCTGATCGATATGGCCGTTTTGCGGAAGTATGATCTGCCTGATTTTTATGTGCTGTATCTGGGTGGTTATGAAATCCATAAAAATGTGATGACTTTGCTGCACGCCTGGACTTATGTGGGGCAGGCGTTGGGGTTGGACTATCCGTTGGTGTTGGCTGGCAAGAAACCGGAGGAAGCAACGGCCGTTTTTCCCGATTACGCCGCCGCCATTAAAAATTTAGACCTTCAGGAATATGTGCGCTGGATCGGGTTTGTGGATGAGGAAGATAAACCAGTCTTGTATCGTCACGCCGAGACATTTGTCTTTCCCAGTCGGCGCGAAGGATTTGGCCTGCCGGTTTTGGAAGCTATGGCCTGCGGCGTGCCTGTCGTCACCAGCACCAGCACGTCGCTGCCGGAAGTTGTTGGCGACGCCGGTTTTGCCATAGACCCGGACGACGCTCGCGCATTTGCCGGCGCGATTATTGCCACCATTGTCCAGGAAAATCTGGCGGCAGAACTGCGCCAAAAAAGCAAGCAGCAAGCCGCCACTTTTTCCTGGGAGAAGACGGCCACGGAGACGCTTTTGGTATACGATCAGGTGCTCACGGGAGCAAAAGCAAAATAACCGGTATTTGCCTCGCATGCGGAGGCGCATTAAAATGCTTCGAATCATTTGGAAGAGGACACGTTTTGTATGAGATTAGACACCCAGTTAGCGGTTGAAGTTCGAACCGCGATCGAAAGCGCTCAGGCCGCTGGTGCGCTGCCAGCTTTTGCAATCCCTGATGTTTTGACTGAACGGCCGCGTGAAGCGGCAAATGGAGATTTAAGTTCTCCTATTGCGATGCGGTTGGCAAAATTGGCGCGTATGGCCCCACTGAAGATTGCGCAAATAATTGCCGACTACTTGCCATCTTTGCCGTACGTGCGCGAAGTTGTGGTCGCGCCGCCCGGATTTGTCAACTTTTGGGTGGCGACGACATTTTTGCAGGCGCAGGTGGAAGAGATACTGACAGAAGGGATGGATTACGGCCGTATCGCCCTCGGGGCCGGCCAAAAAGCGCAGGTCGAATGTGTAAGTGCTAACCCCACCGGACCCATTACCCTGGGCCGCACGCGCGGTGGGGTCATGGGCGATACGCTGGCGCGGGCCATGCGCGCCGCCGGTTACAACGTGACCCTGGAGTATTATTACAACGATGCCGGTCGCCAAATCACCATGCTGGGTGAATCGGTCAAAATTCGCTATTTACAACTTCTGGGGGAAGCGGCGGAATTGGGCGATGAGCACTATCAGGGCGAGTACATCGTCGATATTGCTCAAGAGATTCAGGATGCTTATGACGATTCATTAAAAAACGAGTCAGACGATTTTTTTGCCAATTATGCGAAGGATCGTATCTCGCAAAAGCAGAAAGAGAGCCTGAAGCGCATCAATATCGAGTTTGATGTGTATTTTCGGGAATATAGTTTGTATGAGAACGGCCGTGTCTGGGAAGCACTAGACATCCTGAAACAAAAAGGATACGTCTACGAGCAAGACGACGCCCAATGGTTTCGCTCCACAGCCTTTGGCGACGAAAAGGACCGCGTTCTTGTCAAACAATCCGGCGAACCCACCTACCGAATGCCCGATATCGCCTACCACTGGGACAAAGCCCAACGCGGTTTCGATCTGGTAGTCGATTTTTTTGGTCCCGATCACCACGCCACTGCGCCGCAAGTGCTAATGGGCGTGCAGGCGTTGGGCTACGACACCCGGTTTGTACGCACTGTTTTGCACCAAATAGTCAGCCTGGTACGCGGCGGTGAACAGGTAAAAATGAGTACCCGGCGCGGAACTTATGTCACCCTGGATGAATTAGTTGACGAAGTTGGCCCGGACCCCATCCGTTATTTTATGATTTCCCGCTCTGGCAACAGCGAAATCATTTTTGATTTAGATCTCGCCGTCGAGCATTCCGACAAAAACCCCGTTTACTACATCCAAAATGCTCATGTGCGCTGTGCCGGCATTTTCCGCAAGTGGGAAGAGGCCGGTCACGATCCCCATGCCGACGAACAGGCAGATTTGAGCCTGCTCACGCACGAGAACGAGCTGAACTTTTTACGTAAAGCGATGGAATTAGGGAATGTTTTGGAGCTAATGGTTAACGAATCAGAGCCGCATCACATAACTTTTTATGCGTATGAACTGGCTTCCGCGTTCCATCCAACCTATGAAACATGCCGGGTGCTGCATTCTGAGGTTCCGGAACCCCTGCGACTGGCTCGTCTACGTTTCTATCGCGCTGCGCAGCAACTATTTGCTCGTGTGCTAGATCTGATGGGAATGAGCGCTCCCGAGGTGATGTAGCGTACTCCTGAAACTCAAAAAGAGGAAAACTAAATGACAATAAAATCGGATAGCTGGATACGGGAAATGGCTCAGGAGCACAAAATGATCGAGCCGTTCGTGGATGGGCAGGTACGGGATGGCGTCATTTCTTATGGTCTGTCATCATATGGCTATGATATTCGGGTCAGCAATGAGTTTAAGATTTTCACCAATGTTCATTCGGCCGTGGTCGATCCGAAGCATTTTAACCCCAAATCGTTTGTCGATTTTCAGGGTGACATCTGCGTGATACCGCCCAATTCCTTTGTGCTGGCGCAAACGGTGGAATATTTCCGCATCCCCCGCGATGTTCTGACGGTGTGTGTCGGGAAGTCCACTTATGCGCGTTGTGGTCTGATCGTGAACGTGACGCCTTTTGAACCGGAGTGGGAAGGGTTTGTGACGTTGGAGATCTCAAACACAACGCCATTGCCGGCTCGCATTTATGCCGGCGAGGGGATTGCGCAGGTATTATTCTTTCAATCGGACCAGGTTTGTGAGACATCTTATGCCGATCGCAAGGGGAAATACCAGAATCAACAGAGCATTATGCTGCCGAGAATTTAAATGAGGTTGATTTCCCTTTTGCTTCTGGCTCGTGTGCCGTTATAATTCGCTCATCAGGGCGCTTAGCTCAGTTGGTTAGAGCGCTTCGTTTACACCGAAGAGGTCGGGGGTTCGAGTCCCTCAGCGCCCATTTTTTGCCAGTTAGGAGGCATGGAACAGTTAAGTCAATATAGCCTGAAAAGGGGAACGGGCTATTTTTTGATATACCTTCGCATTTTGTTATAATCCGATTGTGACAAAAAGCACACAAATAAGTAGACAAAAAACGCAAAAACAGACTCACGGCTTACTGAAGCTAATTGCTTTCTTGATAAGTGTGCACGAATGAGTTTGGAGTGAGGAGAAAGTTCTTATGGCCGATGTCGCAGTAGACTCGAGTGGGGCGGGTAGTGGAATAACCAGACGCGAATTCCTCTATTACATCTGGGGGGCATCTATTGTTTTGTTGACGGCTCAGGCCGCGGGTGCATTAATCTGGTTTTTAATCCCTCGATTCCGTGAAGGTGAATTTGGCGGGAACTTTTTAAAGGCTCTGACTGATTTGCCAGAGGTAAATGGTGTGCCGGCGAATTTTGCAGACGGCCGTTTCTGGTTAGTCAACCTGGACACCAATCAGGCCAACGCCCGCATGTATCAGGCTCAGGATGAAAGCGCGCCAATCGTTGGCGTGGCGGCCATTTACAAGGTGTGTACCCACCTTGGCTGCATTTACACCTGGACGACTTCGAATAACCGGTTTGAGTGCCCATGTCACGGTTCTAAATATCGGCTAGACGGCCGTCGTATCGAATCACCCGCGCCCCGCACCCTGGACCGTTTTAAGGTTTATGCTGTGGCGGATGATAAAACCACCATCCTTGCTGAGTCGCCACTGGTCGATGACTTCTACCAAGCAATGCCGCTTCCGGCCGACACAGCTTTCATTCGCGTAGATACCGGCGACCGAAAACAAGGGCCATCACAAGACTTGCTCTGCGATTTCGCCGGTAACTGTCCGTAAAAACTCCCGCCTTCAACGAGATAAACGCCATCAATATTTCTCACAAGGGCTTTTGGGTTAAACATGCTAAAAGTGTGGAGAAGGAGATAGTCTATGGCCACCTTTTTTGATCAGGTAAAAGAAATGGGCTTCAAACAAGCTTTCGTTGCCAAGAGCGACGAAGCTGTCGAGCGCCTGACGGCCGGCATGAATATCAGTGATATTCGTTCTGCCTTACGCGGTGATGAACCGCGCCGTCCCAACCCCCGCCTGCGCCCTCACGCCGACGGTTTTTGGCTGCACATTCGCCCCAGCTTCTATCACAATGAAATTACCCGTGTATATCCCACATTCCATTTGGGTTGGTTATCTACCTTCATGTTTGTTTGGGAAACCATCACCGGTATTTTTCTGATGATTTTCTATACCCCCAGCCCGTTAATTGCCTATAGCAATATGTGGAACATTCTCTCAAACGTTCCCCTGGGGCAACTCATGCGCAATATGCACCGTTTGGGCGCTGAAGTCATGGTACTTGTCGTTGCCTTACACATGCTGCGCACATTCGTAACTGGCAGTTACAAGAAACCACGCCAATTTACCTGGGTCACCGGTATGCTGCTACTCGTACTGACATTAATGCTCAGTTTCAGCGGATATCTCCTGCCCTGGGACCAATTGTCCTATTGGGCTTTGACCGTTTTCTTGTCAGGCGCCGAATCGGCTCCTGCGCCGCCGGTTATTAACCAAAACATCCTCCTGATTTTGCAAGGCGGACCTTCCCTAGGCGCTGGCGGTTTGCTGCGTTGGTATTTGCTCCACGTACTGTTAATGCCGCTATTGTTAGGTATCTTTTTCTTTGTCCACTACTACAAAGTTGTCCTACACGGTTTTTCATTGCCGCCCGGCCGCGAAGAAATCGGCGAGGATTCGGCCAAACGTGTACCCAAAAACGAACGCACTTACTTTATTCCCGACATTCTGACCAGCGAAGTGATGTGGACGGCGCTGCTCTCCTTGTTCCTGGTTGCCGGCGCGCTCTGGTTCTGGGACGCCCCACTGGAACATCATGCCGACCCGGTTGTTACCCCCCTTCACGTCGTTGCGCCATGGTACCTTTCCTGGTCTCAGGGGTGGTTGAAATTAGCGCCTAAGACGTTGGTGATCGGTTTTATTCCTGCTCTGTTGGTTGCTTTTATTGTTATGCCCTACTTTGAGATAGGGAAAAGCCGCCGTTATGCCGATCGCCGCGTTGGATTAAGCATATCGATGCTGTTTATTGCCTTTATGATGGTTTCCAATTGGATGGGGACACCAAGATTCCGTGTCCAATCTTCACCAGATATGGAAGTCGCCACGAAATTACTACCGCAGGAAGGTGTAAGCCCAATATTAGGTATCCCACCTGATTATTTATGGGAGGGTGAATACCTTCCTGGGCAGGTTGTAGATGGCAACCCCCATCTGACCTATGGGTTAGAGGTATTCGCGCAGCAGATGGTTCGCCACAGCTGCACAAACTATCCGGGAACGACGATTGGCGGCTCCGTTTTGGACTCTTGCGAAGAGAACGATCACAGAATGCCGGATCCATATGCTACCATGACGATTACTCAGGTTCAGAATGGACTGATGAGGATCGATATTAACATCAGTGCCTTGGACCCTGAAAACCCAGATAATTACCTGTATTCCTTGAACTGGCCAAGCTTTCGTCACGTTGATTCCAATTATGAAGAGGAATGCACCTTTATCAACAAAAGCTGCTAATCGGCGAGATATCAGCTTATTGTGCAGCCGGTTTATTTGTTGATTAACGTGATTCAAAAGGAAATCTCACATGCAAGTAAAAGTTGCTATCGGAACTATCGCCTTAATGTTGACAATGGTCATTTTAGGCTACTCGGTTCTGCGTGAACCGACGCGGCTGGAACACTTTGCCGCCGCTGAGCTGGGTCGCTCCATTGAGACAGGGGCTAATTTATACAAAAATAACTGCTCTAATTGTCATGGGGTAGATGGTAAATCTGAAGAGTGTTACGATTCGGCAACGGGCGAATTGATCGGCTGCCAGGGGTTGCCATTAAATTATCAGCCGCTGCTGTGCGGCGATACGACAGATCGTATGGTTGCCCTGAATTGGCAGGGCACGAAACAGGCTTTTATTCAGAGTACCATTGCTTCCGGAAGACCGGGCACAGTGATGCCTACCTGGTCTGATCAATTCGGCGGTCCTATGCGCCCCGATCAGATTCGAAATCTGGCAAACTTTGTTTTGAATTGGGAATCGGAAGAACTTTGCAGCGGCCCGGTGATTACGTTTGATTGGGCTGCGAATGTGGAGGATTTCTTAGCGGCGTTCCCCGATGGCGATGGAGCGAATGGTAAGGCTTTGTTTGTGACCTATGGTTGCTCTGGGTGCCATGGTGTACCGGACGAGGGCGTTGCTGCGGCCGTTGGTCCAGACCTCTCGGCCATTGCGGAGACCGGGGCTACTCGTGTTGAGGGTCAGACGGCGGAGCAGTATGTGTACCATTCGATTTTGTATCCGAATGATTATATTGCCCCGGAATGCCCGAATGGTCCCTGCGCTGGCCCGCCGAGTGCGATGCCGGCAAACTTCTCCCTGCGTATGGCGACAAACCCGCAAGATATGAGAGATATTCTTGCATACTTGTTGAGGAACTAAGATTTTCTTTTAACGACTCACATTTGAAAGGCCCGGCTAATTATTAGCCGGGCCTTTTTTGTTATTTTTGAACGCAGCCGATTTGGATATTTGGGTTGCCGTCATTACCGTGAACTGAGCCAGGTATTGCCTGTTGTTTTCCTGCTGCTGCGCCGCCGTGTTGGGCGCGTATCTGTAATAGAATGCCTGGGTCACCGGGGTTTTAAGTGGTTAGCCGTCAGCTTCTTTAGGATGCTGGTTGTTTGGGGTGGTTTTGTTACGGTTGAAGTGGTGGCGACGGTGGGTAGGTTTCTTTTGGGGTATGGCGTGATGCGTGACCGATAATGTCACGCATCACGTGTGGTTGTTGTTGTTTATTTGGGTGGTTAATTCTTTTTTACGGCCGTTCCACAATTCCTACAAAACTGATCATGTGTACTCAAAGGATTCCCACATTCATGACAGAACCGCTTTGCCCCGCTTTTGGTTCCCTTGCTGCCAGAACTCTTTGTCGCTTGCGGGCGGGCCGTTTGTGAACGCGCCGCTTGCGGTTTGCGTGTTTTTGAATCGGATGCAGTGCGCTGCGTTGCGATAACCCACGTGAGCGCTACGGCCGCTACGACAATCGCGGCCACACTCAGGTATAGCAGCCAGTTGATAGAGGAACCGCCGGTATTAGTCGCGGATGAGAGCGGTGGAGAGGCTGCGGTGGTGTTGGGCAGAAGGCTGCTGCTGGGAATGGGCGGATTTTCAACCGAAAGCTGTGGGTTGTTCATTGTATAGCTGAAGCTCGCGGTAAACGGCTGGCCCCCCGGCACGGCCTGATCCGGCAGGGTGTGGTAGGTGAAACCATCTGAGCTGTTTGGGGTTACGTTAACGGCCGTTGGCTGAGTAACCATCCCCGTGGCTGCTACAGGCTGCTGCACGGCCGTAGACATGACATTCACCGATGTGGACGATAGCCAGGTAAACGTGTAGGAGCGCGTATCGCCATCAACCGAATAAGGCACGTAATATTCCACGCGGAAGCGGGATTCCGGAACGGTCATGCGCAATTGATCGCCTTCTGTGGAATAGACTACATCATCGATCATCTCGCCAGCAGCAGAAATACGAGCCACCACGTTCACGATTGCGCCTTCTGGCAGCGGAATGGTCACTTCGGCAGGTACAGTTGTCCCGCTTGGCAGCGTGCCGGTCAACAAAATCAAAACATTGGGCTGATCGTAATCGGGCCAGAAATCAATCAACATCGATTCTAACGTGGTGGCCGGCGTTTGCGCTTGGGCCGCCACTGTGGAGGTCAGCAATAACAGGCTGAGTAGGAAAAAGTGTGCAAATTTGTTCATAGCGTAGACTCTCTTTTGGGATGATGGGTTTGAGACGTGAGTTGGTAAGTGGTTCAAGCTCGGCCGCGTAAGCGCAGGCGGTTTGCGCGGCAGTGGGGGCATTCCAGATCCACATATTCGCGCCCGCAGGTACGGCAAGTTCGCGGTTCTAAGGTGCGGTCGTCGGCCAGCGAACCAAGGACAATCACCAGGTCTTCACCTTGGTGTTTTTCCAGCCAGGCGTGAAGGTCTTTGTCGCCCATGAGCCAACGGCCGTCACCCGCTTGTTGCAGCACGCCGCTCATTACTTCCAGATCCATTTCATAGGCTGCTGAGGCCAGTTTGTAAATGGCTGCTCGTCTAGTAGACGACGACATAAATAAACCCCTTGGTCTTGCCCATCTGAATTTCGTGCCCTATTATACTCCAAGGGACCGCAAGGGAATGGTCACAAATCACTTTTTAATCTGGCGGCGCAAATCCGCGCCCCAAACAGCCCGCATTGAAGGAGAAAACAGTGTCTACAGGAGATGAAAAATTAGAAAGAGACCTGATTATTTTAACCGTCATGGCCGAAGCAATGGATGATTATCTTAAAAGCGATATTCTCTTTGGCAAAATGCCAGATGGATCTATGCCCATGTTGACGCTTGGCGGTTATCTCATGCGCCAACATCGGTTGTTGGCCTTAATCGATCAATTGTCTGCGCCTGAGCAGAACCAACTGGAGCAGTCTATCAGGCTGTTTAATCTGGCCCTGGTGGAAAAAATCGTGCGCTTTGAGACGAAGGCCCACAAGGAATTGGAGGCGCGACTGCGCCAATTGGATGAATACCTGCGCGATTTGCAAAACAAGAAAGGAGGAGGAATCCGTTATGAAACGGCCGTCGAACCCCGCCTCATGATATCTGTCCTGATAGATAAATTGCAGATGCCGCCATATCATCTCGACGAACGCATTGTCCAGCGTACAGACCTGTTCGATAGAAACCTGCGCCGCCGGTGGGCGCCCGGGGAGTTCATCTGGTCGGAAGAATGGCAACCGGCTTATCCTCAATTACTCTATTGGTGGCTTTACGGCCGTCCCGCATGACGAAATTCACTTGACGCTGCCATCCTCTCCCCGCTATCATTCATAATAATGGTATGACCAAACGCTTGGCACTCCAAAAGGGGGTTGATGATGAGCAAGGCTGTCGATATTTTAACCCTTGATTTACAAATTTTAGAGGTTATGGTTGCCGAAATGGAAGCTTATCTCGCCAGCGACGCAACCTTTTGGCCATTGAACCGGGAAGGGTACCCACCAAAACTAACCATTGGCGGCTGTTTAATGCGCCAATTTAGATTATTAACCCTGCAAGAACATCTTGATACGCCAGAACATACACGACTCAAGGCAGCCATTGATTCCTTCAATAATTTGCTCCGGAAAAATGTTGTAAGCTTTGAAAACCGCGCTCATGATGAGCTGCACGCCCGATTGCGCGAATGGACGTCATATTTGCGTAATATGTCCAGCCAGGCAGCCAGCGGAACTGAGCATTATGCCAACACAGTCGATACGCGACTGGTTATCAATGCCCTCATGAGCAAATTGCAAACCCCGCCTTATACCCTGAACGCGCAGCTTGCGGAAGATGTGGTTCGGATGGACAAATATCTGAAGGCGCAGTGGCAAAAAGGGGATTTTGTTTTGCCGGACGTGTGGCAAGCAGCATACCCGGCCGACAAATATTGGTGGCTTTATGGCCACCCCAAAAGCTAAATCAAATCGCTGCGCCCAGGCAATGCGAAAAATGGAAAGATGATTGGCGGAATTGGTTCCTTGCGCCCTGGCAAGGAACCAATTTTTTATGACGCGCTGTTGATTGGACCGCTCAAATATAATTCGGGAGGGTCCAATGGTTTGTAATCTGGGTTGCCCCATCGGGTGAAGCGAATGAAAAAGCGGACTGCTTGCCAGCCCAGGCGAATGAAGAAGGGGTGGCGGGCTTTGTAGGCAATATGGGCCAATCGTGTGCGCCGATCTAATTGGATGAACAACGGATCGGTCAGCAGCAGGCTGCGATAGGCGGCATAGCTGAAATCCTGGCGTTCAAAGGCCTGGTTGATGGCTTGAGCGGCGACCTGCCCATAGCCCAGAGCAAAGGAAATCCCTTCGCCCATCAATGGGTCTGCGCCGGCCGCATCACCTACCAGCAGCACGCGCGGCATGGAGAAACGGCCGTTCCTATCCCACCAGCGAATCGGATGCCCCTTCAACTTGTACTCTTCCAGGTCGCGCTGCCGGTCGGCCAGCGCGGCGCGCAGCGTGACCTTCAGGTCGGCCTTTGGCCGTTCCGAGCGCACCCGACTGTCGAATAAACCGCGATTCATAAACGGCCGTCCCCCCACATAACTCGGAAAATCCCAATAATACCCCTGCAGCCCATAATCAGACATCTGCGTAAACTCAAACACCGCCACCCGATCCTGAAAAATCGGGTCTTGCTGGGCATTTTCTGGCGTCAGCACCTCAACCAGGCGTGCCACTCGAGACGCATCGTCCCACTTGAGCGCCTGGCGCACAAAGCTTCGTGAGCCATCAGCCGCCACCAGCGTCTGGGCATGGAACACAGCTTGCTCTGTGACCACTTCAACATATTCATCGTGCAGCGTGATGTGCCTGACCGCTTCTCCCTGGCGCACCTGAATGCCCCATTTCTCGCAAGTTTGCACCAGCCAGTGATCAAACTCATCACGGCGCACAACGGTAAAAACCGGGTCTCCATAAAAAGAGTAACTCTTGTCCTGGTAAACCAGCCGCGCCTCGCGCACGTCAAAATGGCGCGGTTCCAGCGTCAGCCCTAAACGAGTGAGGACATTGCGTCCCATATGGGTAATGCCGCCGCCGCATAACTTCTCACGGGGGTGTACCGCCTTGTCCACCACAACAATGCGACCGGCCCAATCTGGACGACTTTTTACCAGATGTAACGCGGTTGATGTTCCCGATGGCCCCGACCCCACAATCAGTACGTCAACGTGCTGCACTTCCGCCATGAGTTTCAGTTCCTCCAGTTGCTTTCTGAAGGGGGCAGAACACCATTGCCCTGCCCCCTTCAGACGCTCGATTTAACGTTGAATCATGGGCAGCATTATAGCATGGGGAAAAGCATTTGCCTGATCCGTGTCTAAGTCGGCGGTTGCGTGCGGCGTTTCTATATTACCGACCAGATCGGTGGCCTGGCTGCGGAAGGCATAGGGCTGACCCACTGTGGGCGGCGTGAACAGGCCGGAGGTGGCGTTGGTCTGTGTGATCCAGGGCGTCCAGCCGCTGTCACCGACGGCCTGGTATTCGATGGCGTAACTGGCGACGCCGGATAGGTTGTCTTGTCCCTGCCAGACGATGAGATAGGTGTTGTTGGTGACGGTGTAGACGGCCGTTACCAGCGATTCCGGCAGCGTGCTGTCCAATCTAAAATGCTCCGCTTCCGACGTGACCGTAGAGGTCAGCCCAGGCAAAGGCGGGGCAAAATCGACTGTAACGCGCCAGTACAAATCGGCGTAATCCTGCGTAAGTGTGATGGTATGGCTGGTAGCCGGACCAGTCACGGTTTCGCTGGTTATGGTCTGGTTAAATGCCGCATCGGTGGCGATTTGGACGGTGCTGCTTAACACTGTGTCGATTTCCGCCAACTGCCAGTTCAGGGACACAGTAAAGGTGTTGATCCAATCGCCGTTGGCCGGAGAAACCGGCTGGACCTGCGGATCGAAGATGATGACAGCCTGATCGCTGCGCATATCGCCGCCGCTGGGTGTTTGCACGTTGCCGGCAATGTCTGTCGCCTGGCTGCGGAACCAGTATAGGGTGGATGGGTTGGTGGGCGTGAAGACGGCCGTTGTCGCCAGTGTATTGGTCACCAGCGTACTCCAGGTTGCCGCGCCCTCGGCCCGGTATTGCACCGTGTATCCAACCACGCCGGACACGGCATCCGCCCCTTCCCAGGTCACGTCAAAGTAACCGGCGGCCACATGATGGGTCAGTGCGGTAACGGCCGATGTAGGCGGCGTGGTATCCAGCCCAAACGAGGCCGTTGGCGATATGGATTGCCCGCCGGTGTTGATTGTCTTGACGCGCCAGTACAGCGTCGTGTAGTCCTGGGCGAAGGTGTGGCTGAAGTTGGTAACGGCCGTTCCCCAGGTTTGGGTCATAAGCACATTGCTAAACGCAGCGTCGGCGGCCACTTCCAGCGTCGTCGTCTGTACGCCGGTGGGATTGCTGATCTGCCAGGTGAAATCGACCGGGTTTTGCTTGATCCAGCCGTCGGCGGGCGATAGATCGCTGATGGACACGTCTGTCACCGGCCGGAAGCGAATGTCATCGAACCAGACGCCCACGCCGCTGTCGGTCGTGGTCAGGTCGCTCAGATAGACAGAGGCAGTCTGTCCGGCCGTCAGGTAATAGGTGCCCAGCGACATCCACAAGCCTACATTGGCCTGATGGCTGACAACGGCCGTATCAGTCACCCCATTATGGCGAATCTCATACGTCGCGCCGGTGGTTTCTGAGTTGTTGGTGTCGCAGTATGGCGCGTAAACCTCGATTTCGTAATAACCGGTTTGCGGCAGCGTTAACCGCCATTCTCCCCAATTGGTGCTGGATGCCGGGTTTGTCACCGACCAGGTGTAGTAGGCGTGGCCTTGCCAGCCGCAGCCACCCGGCGCTTCGTGCCAGATGGCGTTGCTTTTGCTGAAGGCGGAACTGGTTTCGCTGACAAATGTGTAGGGCGATACCTGACCAAGACGTTGGGCAACGGCCGTGCGCAGCCAGGGCAGCAAGGCATGGGCGTTACCGCCGGGGCACAATGTATTGGTCCCGCCGTACACATCCCGATGGCCCATGATGTGCGGCAGTCCCCAGGAGGTATTGACCATGCGGCTGGCGTCTAAAATCTCGATGTTGCGCTGATCGGCTTTCCAGGCAAACAGGTTGGCCAGCGAGGTCAGCATGGCCTGCGAAGGCGTGCCGGACACCGGATATTCTTCGGGCGTGGTGAAGGTGCCCAACAGCGCTGTGCCCAGCCCGCCGGCATTTGCTGCGGAGGCATGTGTGCCAATCACGTCCAGATTCAGGTAATCGGCGTTCAAATGACCTTCATAGATGACGCCATTCGGGTCTATCAGATAGTTGTAGCCGATGTCGCCCCAGGCTTGCGTGTAGGTGTGGTAATTCCAGATGGCGCGCACGGTGGCCACCCAGTTGGTGTTGTCGTTGCTGGAAACGGTGTGATGCACAATCAGGTGCGTGGCCGGGGAGTATTCCAGCCCGGCCGTATAGGTACAATCGGCGTAAATGCACCAGACCGTGCGGCTGATGACGCTGGGACGCGGGTAGCTGTCGGGCGCGTTAGACGGCCGTTGCGCGGCGTCTAGTTTGGCCTGCTGCGCCAGCATCTCTTCCATGGTCGGTCCGGCCGTGCTGTCGATGAAGGTGAGGGTGAATTCTTGCAAATTAGGCGAGCGCACGGCCGTGCCCGGCATAAAGATAATCCGGTATTGGGCGTAGCGATGAGTCTGATCAGCATCGGGCGCCAAAATCATCTCGCCGACGCTGGCGGCGCTGCCGGGTTCGGTCCAATCTTCATTGGGGTGTATGTCGTACCATTCGCCCCAGACACCGGGCGTTTTGGCGGTGCGCACAAAAATTTCCATCTCTGCCCCGTCGGGAATGTCGGCGATCCAGCGGGGCACGAGGGCGTTAAACTGGAAGGGAGCGGTGATGCTGGGGGAGGTGTAGACGGCCGTGTGACGGCCGTTTTCTGCTTGTAACCCATTTTCGTCGGCCACCAGACCGGTCTGTGCGCCAGTTTCCCAATCGCCCACCGTAAATGTCACCGATTCGATGCTGGGGGTGACGGGCGTTTGCGCGGCCGCAGGCAGCCCTAGCACCAACAACAAAGTTAATAGACCTAAACTCAACCAATATTTTGTTCTCATGACGGTACTCCTTTTTTCAACGCGCTGTGGCTAAATGTTTGTTATTACAACGAGACTTAGCATAGCACCATTAAAGGGAGTACAAAGAAAAAAAGACGGGAATTCAGGTCTGGGTGTAGAATGGGACTTTGGTACTATCGGGGGCGTGATGCGTGATGCGTGATGCGTGATCAAGAGGTTGTCACGAATCACGCATCACGTTTCATGATGAATTTTCAAAAAAGCGCACTGCCTAAGGCAAATCTGTCTCGCCCATCAGCCACTGGTCTACGGCGCGGGCGGCGCTGCGTCCTTCGTTAATCGCCCAAACGACCAGGCTTTGGCCGCGCCGCGCATCGCCGGCGGCAAACACGCCTTCGACGTTTGTCATGAAGCTGCCATAATGGGCTTGCGCATTGGAACGCGCATCTTGGGCGACGCCCAATTGGGCCAGTACGGGATTTTCTGGGCCGAGGAAGCCCATAGCAATGAGCACCAACTGGGCGGGCCATTTTTTATGCGTGCCGGGGATTTCCTGGAGTTGTGGACGGCCGTTGCTGCCCACCACCCATTCGATCTCTACCGTCTCCACTGCCTGCAAATTGCCCTGCTCATCGCCGGTGAGCCGCTTGGTCAGGATGGCATATTGGCGAGGATCCGCGCCGAAAACGGCCGCGGCTTCTTCCTGGCCATAATCCAGCTTGTAGACCTTGGGCCACTGCGGCCAGGGGTTGTCGGGCGCGCGCTGGGCGGGCGGCTGCGGCATAATCTCAAACTGCACCAGGCTCTTGCAGCCATGCCGCAGCGCCGTCGCCACGCAGTCTGTGCCGGTATCCCCGCCGCCGATGACGATCACGTCTTTGCCGGCGGCAGAGATGGGCGACTGGCGACTTTCTAATCTCCAATCCCCAGTCTCTAACAACGCCTTTGTATTGCCGTGCAAAAAGTCCATGGCAAAGTGGATGCCGTTGAGGGAACGGCCGTCTACGGCCAAATCACGTGGCCGTGTCGCGCCCGTGCAAATCACAATCGCGTCAAATTCGTCGCGCAGTTGTTCGGCCGGAACATCTACCCCGATATGGGTATTTGGGCGAAAGGTAATGCCGCTTGCAGACATCAAATCCAGGCGGCGCTGCACCAAATTTTTGTCCAGCTTCATGTTGGGAATGCCATACATCAACAGCCCGCCTAAACGATCGGCGCGTTCAAACACCGTCACCTCGTGGCCGACGCAGTTCAACTGGTCGGCGCAGGCCAGGCCAGACGGCCCGGAGCCGATGACGGCCACTTTTTTGCCGGTGCGGTTGGCCGGGATAGTGGGTGTTACCCAGCCTTCCTCATACGCCTTTTCGATGATGGCGTATTCGATGTTTTTGATGGTGACCGGCGGGTCGTTGATGCCCAGCGTGCAGGCCGCTTCACACGGCGCCGGGCAGACCAGGCCGGTAAATTCCGGAAAGTTGTTGGTTTTAGATAATCGATCGTACGCTTCTTGCCACAAACCCTGGTACACCAGATCGTTCCATTCCGGGATAAGGTTGTTGATGGGGCAGCCAGAGGCCATGCCGTTGATGACTTTGCCGGTGTGGCAGAAAGGGATGCCACAGTCCATGCAGCGCGCGGCCTGATTTTGCAAACGGCCGTCTGGCAGATGCAGGTGTACCGGCTGCCAATCTTTGATGCGTTCCAACAATGGCCGGTCTTCCGGGGTCTCCCGGGTAAATTCTAAAAATCCAGTAGGTTTTGCCATGCTTCAGTTCCAATGTGCGCAAAACAGATACCCGGATTAGACGGATTTTCACTGATTTTTGGTTTTATCCATGAAAACCCGTCCAATCCGTGTTATCCGTGTAGCTATTCGGTCTTAATTGCCGCTCACGCGGGCCACGTCGTTCATGTTGGCTTCAAAAGCAGCGATTTCCGCTTCTTCCTGTTCCAGTCCGGTTGCTTTAGCCTGATCGATAGCTTCCAACATGCGTTTGTAATCGTTGGGCAGCACCTTGACGAACTGCGGAACCATGTCTGGCCAGACGGCCAACGTATCCCAGGCGCGTTTGCTGTCGGTGTGTTTGGCATGGTCGAGGATCATCAGGCGCAGCGCCTCAATTTCTTCGTACTCTTTCAGACGTTCCAGAGAAACCATTTCTGTGTTCACGCGCTGGTAAAAATCGCCTTCGCGGTCCAGGACATAGGCGATGCCGCCAGACATGCCTGCGGCAAAATTGCGCCCGGTACGGCCCAGAATGACGACCCGCCCGCCGGTCATGTATTCGCAGCCATGATCACCGACGCCTTCGACAACGGCCGTGGCCCCACTATTTCTCACCGCAAAGCGCTCGCCGGCCCGGCCGCTAATGTAAGCCTCGCCGCTCGTCGCGCCATACAGCGCCACATTGCCGGCGATCACATTCTCCGCCGGGTCAAACGTCGCCGCCGTTGGCGGGTAGACGATGATTTGGCCGCCAGACAGCCCTTTGCCCACGTAATCATTGGCATCGCCTTCCAATTCCAGGGTGATGCCCCGTGGAATGAACGCGCCAAAACTTTGCCCCGCCGATCCACGGAAATGCAGGTGGATGGTATCTTCCGGCAGACCTTTCGCGCCGTAGCGCCGGGTCACTTCGCTGCCCAGCATGGTGCCCACCGTGCGGTGGACGTTGCGGATGGGCAGCGTGGCGTTGATTTTCTTGCCCATTTCCAGCGAATCTTTACATAACCATAATAGCAGCTGCCGGTCCATGCCCTGATCCAGGCCGTGATTCTGCGGTACCTGGCAGTAACGCCCTACTTTCGGGCTGACTTCCGGCTGGTGCAAAATGGGCGACAGGTCTAAGCCTTGCGCTTTCCAGTTGTCGATGCCTTCACGCATGCGCAGTTTGTCGCTGCGGCCGACCATCTCTTCGATGCTGTGGAAACCAAGTTGGGCCATGAGTTCGCGCACTTCCTGGGCCACAAAGCGCATGAAGGCTTCCACGTGTTCCGGTTTACCGGCAAATTTGCCGCGCAGTTCCGGGTTTTGCGTGGCAATGCCTACCGGGCAGGTGTTTTTCTGGCAGACGCGCATCATGATGCAGCCCAGCGAGACCAGCGGCGCGGTGGCGAAGCCAAATTCTTCTGCGCCCAGCAGCGCCGCGACCACTACATCACGCCCAGTTTTAAGCTGCCCATCGGTTTCCAGGGTCACGCGGCTGCGCAAATCGTTTAGCAGCAGGGTTTGATGGGTTTCTGCCAGGCCCAATTCCCAGGGCAAACCGGCGTGTTTAATGCTGGTTTGTGGCGAGGCGCCCGTGCCGCCATCGTGGCCGCTGATGAGGATGACGTCGGCGTAGCCTTTGGCGACCCCGGCGGCAATGGTGCCCACGCCCACTTCGGAGACGAGCTTGACGTTGATGCGCGCGCGTGGGTTGGCGTTTTTTAGATCATGGATGAGCTGTTTCAGGTCTTCGATGGAGTAGATGTCGTGGTGGGGCGGCGGCGAAATCAGGCCGACGCCGGGAGTGGAAAGGCGCACTTTGGCGATCCAGGGGTAGACTTTGCGGCCGGGGAGCTGGCCGCCTTCACCCGGCTTTGCGCCCTGGGCCATTTTAATTTGAATTTCGGTGGCGTTGACGAGGTAATGGCTGGTGACGCCAAAACGGCCGCTGGCCACCTGCTTGATGGCGCTCTTGCGCGAGTCGCCGTTTTCGTCGCGGTGGAAGCGGTCTGGGTCTTCGCCGCCTTCGCCGGTGTTGCTTTTGCCGCCCAGGCGGTTCATGGCGATGGCCAACGCCTCGTGGGCTTCTTTGCTAATCGAGCCGTAGGACATGGCCCCGGTTTTGAAGCGGCGCACGATGGCGTCTACCGATTCGACTTCTTCCAGCGGGATTGGCTCGCTGGCGAGGTTGAAATCTAACATGCCGCGCAGGGTGTAGAGCTTGCGGCTCTGGTCGTTGACGCCCTGGGAGTAGAGTTTGAAGGCTTCATAATCGCCGCTGCGCACGGCCGTTTGCAGCGCATGAATGGTCTTCGGGTTAAACAGGTGCGGTTCGCCGCCCTGCCGCCATTGATACTTGCCGCCGACGGGGAGGGCATGGCCGTTAGACGGCCGTTCCGGGAAGGCCATCTTGTGGCGGATTTCCACTTCTTTGGCCAGCGTGTTCAGGTCTGCGCCCTGGATGCGGCTGGGCGTGCCGGTGAAATAACGCTCCACCACGTCCTTGTGCAGCCCCAACGCCTCAAAAATTTGCGCGCCGCGATAGCTTTGCACGGTGGAAATGCCCATCTTGGACATGATTTTGACCACGCCCTTCACTACCGCTTTGATGTAGTGGTATTCGGCCTCGTCGGTGCTGACGCCGGTGACGAGGCGTTTGCGCAGCATGTCGCCAATTGTTTCGTAGGCCAGGTACGGGTTGATGGCGTCTACGCCGTAGCCCAACAGCACGGCGAAGTGATGCACTTCGCGCGGTTCGCCGGATTCGACGACGATGCTGGTTTCGGTGCGACGGCCGTTGCGAATGAGGTGGTGGTGCAGCCCGGCGGCGGCCAGCAGCGCCGGAATGGCGGCCTGCTGACGGTTGACGCCCCGGTCGGAGAGGATGAGGACTTTGGCGCCCTGGGCAACGGCCGTATCCGCCGCCGCAAACAAATCTTCCAGCGCCTGTTCCAGTCCCGCGCCGCCCTGGGCTACCGGGTACAAAATCGGCAAGGTGGCTGATTGGATGCCGGGCAGGTTGAGGGCTTTTAGTTTGCCCAGTTCCTGGTTGGTGAGGATGGGGTGGTTGAGCTTGATCATGCGGCAGGAAACGGCCGTGGGCTGCAACAAATTACCTTCAGACCCCAACAACGTCAGTGTGCTGGTGACCAATTCTTCGCGGATGGAGTCGATGGGCGGGTTGGTGACCTGGGCAAACAACTGCTTGAAATAGTTGAACAGCGGCTGCGCTTTGTCGGATAAAACAGCCAGCGGCGTATCGTCGCCCATCGAACCCAGAGCCTCGACGCCGCTCTGGGCCATCGGGGCCAGGAGCAGGCGCAGGTCTTCAAAAGTGTAGCCAAATGCCTGCTGCCGCTGCACGACAGTATTGTGGTCGGGCGGGGCAAGTGGTCCGCCGTCCGGCAGGGAAGCCAGGGTGACCTGGTTGTCGGCCAGCCATTCGCCGTAGGGGTATTGGCGGGCGATCTGTGCTTTCAATTCCTCGTCGCTGACGATGCGCCCGGCGACGGTGTCGATGAGCAGCATCCGGCCGGGTTCCAGCCGACCTTTGTAGGCGATGTTTTCCGGCGCAACTTCCAGCGCGCCGGTTTCAGAGGCCAGGATGACCAGGCCGTCTTTGGTGATGGTGTAGCGCGACGGCCGTAACCCGTTGCGGTCCAAAATCGCCCCAATCTGGAAGCCATCGCTAAAACCGATGGAGGCCGGACCGTCCCACGGCTCCATGAGGGCGCTGTGGTATTCGTAAAAGGCTTTGAGGGTGGGGTCCATGTCGGTGCGTTTGGCCCAGGGTTCGGGGATCATCATCATGATGGCGTGGGCGAGGGAACGGCCGTTGAGCAGCAAAAATTCCAGGGCGTTGTCAAACATGGCCGAATCGCTGCCATCGGTATCAATCACCGGCAAAAGCTCGGCCAATTCAGCGCCAAAATAGGGCGAGGCCAGCAGCGATTCGCGGGCGCGCATCCAGTTCTGGTTGCCGCGAATGGTATTGATTTCGCCGTTGTGGATGATGTAGCGGTTGGGGTGAGCGCGTTCCCAGGAGGGGAAGGTGTTGGTGCTAAAGCGGGAATGGACCAGCGCCAGGGCCGATTCCATGTCTTTGTCTTGCAGGTCGGGGTAAAAGGGCTGGACCTGTTCGGATAACAACATGCCTTTGTAGACGATGGTTTTGTAGGAGAGGCTGGCGATGTAGAAGAAACGGCCGTGCGCATTATCGCCATACCGAATCTGCTTCTCCGCCAGACGCCGAATCACGTACAGACGGCGCTCAAACTCCATGTCGGTCTGGATGGCCGGGCTGCGGCCAATGAACACCTGGCGCACTACCGGCTCATTGGAGCGGGCGGTGATGCCCAGAGTGGCGTCGCTGGTGGGCACGGTGCGCCAACCCAGAACCGTTTGCCCCTGCGCGGCGACGATGGCTTCAAACTGCTGCTCGCAGGCGTGCCGGTGGTCGCTTTCCAACGGCAAAAAGACCATGCCCACGCCGTATTGGCCGAGGGCTGGCAAGGTGATGTTTTCGATTGCGGTAACTTTTTGGAGAAATTTGTGGGGGGTTTGAAACAAAATGCCCGCGCCGTCGCCGGTGTTGGGTTCAGAGCCGGTGGCTCCGCGATGGGTGAGGTTGACTAAAATGGTAAGGGCTTTCTGGATGATGTCGTGGGACTGCTGGCCTTTGATGTTGACCACGAAACCAATGCCGCAGGCGTCGCGTTCAAACTGCGGATCATACAAACCTTGGGCGGACGGAACGGGACAACAGCCCTGCTGGTGGTCTTCGCCCGCGTCGGGCTGCCCGTTTTCCTCTGGCCCGTTTTGTTTGGTTTGTGCCAGGATGTGTTTGCCTGATGTTTGTAACTCGTTCATGTCGCTTTCCTCTCTTCTCTTCTCAACTAACGGGACGGCGTTTAAGCGTTTTGTAAATGTACACGCCGGCAAAACTGCGCCGACGAGATGTTGAAATGGCTGCCAGCATGGTGTTAAAGCTACACAATACCAGCATTTAAAGTATAGGAAGAAAGCAAGGAAAAAAGCATTGGATAATTTTCACAAGATGTGGAATGAATTTGTTGTAAAGTGACGCAGCGCATTATGGTCGAGTAAACAAGCCGGATTTGTAGGTGTTGGTCGTTGATTTGTGAACGTGTAAATCCAAAACGGATTGCTTTTCTTTGATGGAATGGCTCGTGATGATTGTCAGAGAAATTGCATGAAGTGATCGGCGAAAACAACGCGCCAAACTTCGGGCTAGTGGCCTGGGAGACTGAGCCGAGAGTTTTGGTTGGGGCACGGCCGTTTCCCGCCCCCTTCTCCCCCAAAACCACCAGTCAGGCAAAAAGATGGAACTTCTCGGTAAAAGTTCACAACAGACAGACCGATATTTTAGAAAATCTGCAAAATTGACGCATCGCCTACAGGCCATTATGATTGATCCCATACTTTGCACATTTGCAGACAGAAGTTAATCAAATACATTTTAGAGGCCAAGACGCCTTCCCCATACCTTACACACAAAGGGTATGGGGAAGGCGTTTTTTGTTTTACCCCTCGCCAACGTTCAACAAGCAGTTTGTAAATAGGCACAGACGGCAAAAGTTAATTTACCGAAGAAGAGGAGACAGAAGAATGAAACACCAGATACGCACAATTCGCAGATTATCAGTCATCGCGGTCATCCTTGGCATGTTTTTCATGCTGAACCGCAG
>JAGOMA010000101.1 GCA_017993775.1 Chloroflexota bacterium
CGGCCGTGTCATTGGTTCCAATCATTCCGGGTGAGATTTGAATTGTGAGACTGAGGGCAGGGAATCAGCGCGATTTTTTGCCGCCGGAGCGGAAAAGCTTCAGCCAGGCTTCTACTTCGTCGGCTTCAAGCCGGTCTTGTTCGTCGTCTTTGACAACGCGCAGTCTGGCCGGTTTTTGCGGTTTTTGCGGTTCGGCGGGCGGGGCGGGTTTGGCGGGGCGCGGTTTGGGTTTGGGGCGTTCTGGCACCGGACCAAACAAGTCGAGCCATTCCTGAACTTCGGCGTCGTTGAGTTTGGGGTCGGCGGGTTTTTCGGGGGAAACGGCCGTGTCCCGTTCCACATCCTTCTCTTTCTTCGGCTCCGCAAACACAAAGCCCATCCGTTCAATAAACTGCTCCGACTGCAAAAAACGGATGCGCAGCGCCTGCGCGGCGCGAATAATTTCTCGGTCGCTGGTCACCAGCGTGTATCCGCCCGGGTTCTTCAGTTTTTTGAGATGGCGAATGATGAGGGAATCGGCCGTTTGGCCGGAGGGGGCAAAAATCACTTGCAGATTGCGGCTCGACAACCGGTTCAGGTGTCCGCCGGGAACCCCGCCATCAAAAAAAAGCGTCACCTGCCGTTGTTTGCTTTCCGCCAGCCAGCTTTTCAGGCGCAGCACCAGGCGCATCTCGTCGTCGGGGTCCTCTAACGAGATATCCGGCATTTTGCCGATGAGGTTGTGGCCGTCGATGATGTAGTGCATAAGAATGTAAGGCGTGTTTCGTGATGCGTAACCCCCTCACGGCTCACGTATCACGCATTATTCCCCAATAATTTCTAACTTGGCAAAACTGGCCGCCAAACGTTTAATCCCAAACTCTTTAAAGGCCACGCTGACTTCTTCGTCATTGCCGGTGAGTTTGCTTTCAATCACGATGCCCTCGCCAAATTTGGCGTGTCGCACGGTCTGGCCGGTTTTGTAACCGGCGGAGATGGGCGCGGCGCGCTGCGGTTCGGCCGGCTGCGTGAGATGGTTAGGTTTGGGTAAAGGCGCGCGTTCGGGCGTCGTGCTGCTGGGCGTCGGCCTGCCAGGCGTCGGCCTGCTAGGCGTCGGCCTGCTGGGCGTCGACCAATTGTTGGTCTGGCGGCTGGGCTGTTTGGTGGAAGAGTGGCCGGTGGTGCTGCCCCGCTTTGGTTCGGAGGATTGATTCCATGACCAGGAAGGTGTGGTCTGGCTCCAACTGCTGGCGCGGGAGACGCTTTCTTTGCGGCGGGCTTTCGGCCGTCCGCCGCTGGTCAGCTCTTCCGGGATGTCCAGCAAGAAGCGGGAAGGCGTCGCGGCTTCGGGTTCGCCATACGTGGAGCGGCGAAACGCATGTGAAAGGTAGAGCCGGTCTTTGGCGCGCGTAATGCCCACGTAAAACAACCGCCGCTCCTCGGCCAGTTCCTCGGCATCTTCCATAGAGCGGCTGTGCGGCAGCATCCCTTCTTCCAGGCCAGTGATGAAGACCACGGGGAATTCCAGCCCCTTGGCGGCGTGCAAAGTCAGCAAGGTGGTGGAGTTCGGTTCGTCTTCCACGTTGTCGGTTTCAGATACCAGGGCCACCTGTTCCAAAAAATCGCTGAGGCTTAAGGTGGCATCGCCGGCCACGCTGCGCAGTTCCATCACGTTTTCCCAGCGGTCGCGCCCTTCGTCCGTGCCATCGTCGATAAATTCGCGGTAATGGGTTTGCTCTAATACCAGGTCAAACAGGTCGCCAACGGTGGCGGATTCGCGCAGGGTAATCCAGGCAAAAAGCATGTTGCCAAACTCTTGCAAGGCGGTCAGGGCGCGGGCGCGGAACGGGTGTTGGGCCACGGGATTGGTGGCAATTTCTAAGACGGCGTCGCCGGGCTGCCAGCCGTTGAGAGCGGCCCAGTCTTGTAACTGCTGCAAGGTTTTGGCGCCGATGCCGCGTGTGGGCACGTTGATGATGCGGTTGAAGCTGACAGAATCGGCCGTGTTGTGGACCAATCGCAAATAGGCGATAACGTCTTTTACTTCGCGCCGTTTGTAGAATTGGGTGGCGCCGACAAGCCGGTAGGGCATGCTGGCGCGGACGAAGGCTTCTTCCAGGACGCGGGATTGGGCGTTGGTGCGGTACATCACGGCGATGTCGCCGGGCGAGTAGCCATCCAGCAGCAGGCTTTGGATGGTGCTGATGACGATGTCCCCTTCTTCCAAATCGTTGTAGGCTTCGCCGATAACGATGAGGTCGCCGCCCTGGCGTTCGGTGAAGAGTTCTTTGTGGACGCGCTGTGTGTTGTGGCGGATGACGGCTTTGGCGGCGTCCAGAATGGTTTGGGTGGAACGGTAGTTTTGCTCCAGCAGCACTACCTGGGCGTCTGGGTAGGCTTGTTGGAAGCGTTGGATGTTGCGAAAATCCGCGCCGCGCCACTTGTAGATGGATTGATCTGAATCGCCGACGGCGAAGATGTGACGATGGGCGGCGGCCAGCCGCTGGATGAGTACGTATTGGGTGGTGTTGGTGTCCTGGAATTCGTCGACGAGGATGTGTTGGTAACGTGCCTGATATGTTTGCAAGACGTCCGGCCGTTCGTCGAAGAGCAGGGCAGTGTTCATGAGCAGATCGTCGAAGTCCATGGCGTTGTTGGCTTGCAGGGTGACCTGGTAGCGTTCGTAGACGCGCTTGGTGACTTCGGCGATGTAGTTGGTGGCGCTGTAGATGTCGGGGGTGATGAGTTCGTTTTTGGCGCTGCTGATGCCGTTGAGCAGTTTGGCGGGCGGGAATTTTTTGTCGTCGAGGTTGAGTTCTTTGAGGACTTGTTTGACGACCTGGAGTTGGTCGGTGGTGTCGAAGATGACAAAGTCACGGCCGTAATACGTCAGGTTTTCAGTTTCGCGGCGCAGGATGCGGGCGCAAACGGCGTGAAAAGTCCCCATTGTCAGGCCGCGCGGCGGGGTTTCTAGCATGTTTTCCAGGCGGTGGGTCATTTCTTTGGCCGCTTTGTTGGTGAAGGTGACGGCCAGGATGTGCCAGGGAGGGACGCGCAGCTCTTGCATGAGGTAGACGATGCGTTGGGTGAGGACGCGGGTTTTGCCGGAGCCGGGTCCGGCGAGAACTAAAACGGGACCGGCAGGGGCGGTAACGGCCGTTTTCTGTTGGGCATTTAGACCTTGAAGATAATCACTCATGCGGCAATTGTAACCCGCCGCCGGGGATGCGTCACCCTGAATTGTTACATTTGGCGGCGCAGGAACCAGGTAATCGTGACGATGACGATGGCCGCGCCCAAGACCTGCCAGGCGGAAGAAAGCTGTTCTTGGAGTAGAAACGCGCCAACGGCCAGGGCGCTAACCAGGCGAATGGCCATCATGCTGCTGACGAGCGGCGCGCCGAGGTGTTGGATGGTGCGAATTTGCCCCAGGTTGGCTCCCAGCAGAATGCCAAAGGCGAGCAGGGCAAAGATGAGCCAATCGTGGGGTGATAGGGCCGCCCATTGGTTCCAATTTTCGCCCAGCAGCAGGCTGGCGACGGCCGAAAAACTAAACAGGGCAAAGAGATGGACGAGCAGCAGGCTTTCGCCGGTGGCGTGGTAGTGGGCGGTGCGCCGCGTGAGCAGCATGTAGAGGGCGAGGGCCAGGCTACTGCCGACGGCCAGGCTGATGCCCAGGAAATCTTGGCGGGGAACGGCCGTGGCCGTGCCAATCTCGCTAAAACTGCCGCTGATCACCAGCAGCACACCCACCAGACTAATAGTGAGGGCGCGGAATGTGTAGCGTGGCAGTTTTTCATGCAGCACCACTCGGCTGAGAATAGCCACCAGGAAGGGGGTCAACAGGTAGATAAGCTGGACGTAAATCGCCAGCGTAAAACGGGTCGCCAGCAAATTGGACACGCCGCGTACGACGACCATCAGGCCGAAAAGCCACAGAATGGGCAGACGCAGAAGCTTTTTATCCAGGCGCGGCCAGATGAATAAGAAAACGGCCAGCAAAACGACCAGATTGCCCACGGCCAGCAAAGACAGGCTGGGCAGCCCGCTGACGGTTTGCAGGTAGCGAAGCAGAACGGGATACGCCCCCCAGCCAATTTGGGCCAGAAGTGCAGCGGTCAACCAGGTCCAGTTGGAGGCGTCGTCGGTTAGAGGGGGTGGGGAGGTTTTTGTTTTTTGCACAAGGCATTACAATAAGCGTCACGGCCGTTTCTGTCCAATGATTGGTCAGAAAAAGTTAGCGGTTGGAAACAAAGAAGTTGGAGGCGGTGGTGGAAGAGTCGATATCTTTCATAGAACTACAGGACGCAGAAGGCGGCCTGGCGCGGCAAGCTTTTGCGATTTATGAGGCGTCGTTTCCCCCGGCGGAACGCGACCCGATAGAAGACCTGGTGGAATTGATTCAACGATCGGCCTTGGGCCGGGTGGATCAGGAGACGAATTTTCGCTTTTTTGTGGGGGTATCCGGGGAGCAAGTGCTGGGTTTGGCGGTGTATACGTATCATGCCCGGCTGCGTCTGGGGTATTTGGCTTATCTGGCGACAACGGCCGTTATTCGCGGCCAGGGTCTTGGCAGTTGGATGTTTACTCAGACAATGGATAAGCTGCGCCAAGAGGCCGAGGAGCTGCCATTGGGGATGTGCTGGGAAGTGGAACGGCCGTCCGACATCCAAGACGCCCACGAATCCCAACTGGCCGAGCGGCGCATTCGCTTTTACCAGCGCAATGGCAGCATCCTTCTCCCCGACATCGATTTGCTGACGCCCGCTCTGGCCGACGACCTGCCGGAAGTACATTATCACCTGATGTATTACCCCCTGGAAAATTCCGCTGGAATCGGCGCGGAACAAGTGCAATCACTTATTGACCTGATTCTTTTAGAAGGGTATAGCGTGAGCCGCGACAGCCACTATTACCAACGCGCCATTCGTTCGATCACTGAGACTGTTTATGCCAGACCAGACTAAACCCAGAGCGCGAGACCTGGGTGTGCCGTTTAGCGGCACACCCGGGTCGCTAAACGCCATCACCGATGTGGCCGGCGTGGCTGTTGGACATGTGACTTTGATCGCGGGTGAGGGGGAATTGGTAATTGGCCAGGGACCGGTGCGGACGGGGGTAACGGCCGTGTGGCCTCGTGGCCGTGGCGCGATTGGCGGCGTGCAAGCCGGCATGTTCGCCCTTAACGGCGTGGGCGAGATGACTGGCACGCATCTCATCGAAGAATTTGGCGCTTTTGCCGGGCCGGTGATGCTTACCAATACCCTCAGCGTGGGTGTAGTGCGTGATGCCGTCATCACCTGGGCGCGTGACCACGTGCCAGACAAGGAAGCGCTATTTTATTTTAGCCTGCCGGTGGTGGCCGAAACCTGGGATGGCAATATCAACGATGCCTACGGGCAGCACATCCAGCCGCAGCACGTGTTTGCCGCGCTGGATAACGCGGTCAGTGGTCCGGTGGCGGAAGGCGGCGTAGGCGGCGGCACGGGCATGAGCACCTTTGATTTTAAGGGCGGCATCGGTACGGCCTCGCGCCAGGTGGCCACGCCGATGGGTGAGTATACGGTGGGCGTGCTGGTGCAGTCCAATTTTGGGCGGCGCGACCAACTGCTGGTTGCCGGTGTGCCAGTGGGCGAGGAAATTGCGGATTTGCGGCCGATACCGTCGTTGGGCCATACCTTAAGCAGCTCCATCATTATTCTGGTGGCCACCGACGCACCCTTCTTACCCGGTCAGCTCAAACGGTTGGCGCGGCGGGCGGGTATGGGGTTGGCGCGCACCGGCAGCACGGCCCATCATCATTCGGGCGATATATTTTTGGCGTTTTCCACGGCCGTTTCGCCCACCAATTTGGCATCTGGGTTAGATGTGTATACGGCCGTGCCCAATACCCACATCGATCTATTTTTCGACGCTGTGGCCTACGCCACGGAGGAAGCCATCATCAATGCGCTGGTGGCCGCAGAAACCATGACAGGGATCAATGGGGCAACGCTGTATGGGCTGCCGCACGGCCGTTTGCAAACCATCCTGCGCCGGCACAATCGGCTGCGGGAATGATTGGTTGACAGGGGCACGGCCGTTTGCTAGAATCCTCCCCACTGAACATGCATGTTCAACAGGCCGCCCCGTTCGTCTAGCGGCCCAGGACGTAGCCCTCTCAAGGCTAAAACAGGGGTTCGAGTCCCCTACGGGGCATATTAAGCCGCCCGGAAGTATCCTTACTCTGGGCGGCTTTTTGTTACCAATGCATGATTAGTTGCATTTGGGGTGTGAGGCGACGATACCCGATCTTGCCGTACAGTATCGCGGGTTGCCCTCCGATCTACCATCGTGCCATGCCAAAGCCCTGTTCCTTGAATTAAAAAACAGGAAATTAGTCCTGTAAGGGCATCGGTTACAAGTTAAGGGTTTGAAGCCATTGTCAAGGTCCATGATTCAAACACAGATGTCTCGTTTTTTCGTTTTCGTTTGACAATTCCCAGGTCGGCAGAGCGGTCTGCTAGATATTCCG
>JAGOMA010000068.1 GCA_017993775.1 Chloroflexota bacterium
TCCAGCCAATTCGTGCGGATGGTGGCGTATTGCTTCAAGCCGCCGGGCGGGCTGTAGCGTGGGTCAAGAATGGTCACTTTGTTGCCAGTCAATAAAGAGAGGTTGCGGGCTTGTTCATTTGCTCCGGCCGCATATTCCCAAAGTACCGGAATATACTCACCTGTTGTGTCGGTATAGTAGTACTCCAATGCCTGGGTTCCCTCACCTGCATAATTACAGGTTTCCTTCACATCGGTGGTTCCGGGATCGTCGCAGATTAGATTTGAAGTATCCGCCGGGGTGGTTGTCCAGGTGATGCCACCGTCGAATGAACGCCGCTGATACAGGTTATAGTGGTCGTTGCCAACGGTGTTGGATTTCCAGTTGGGCGACCAGGCGTACATCATCAAAACCATATCGCCATAAAGGAAACCGCGATGCCCCTTGGCTACATCGTAGGGGTTCTCCCAGGACTGGTCGTCCAGATCGTAGTCGTCATCAGGGTCGCCTGTAAATGTGTCGGCCGTGCTTGTGCCGTCGTAGGGCAACTGCCGCCACTCCCTGACCTTGGGGAAGTCACCATCAGAGTCAGGAATGGTGCCGTCGTCAGCCACCGGGAAAAGGTCGGCGCAGTCGTTGTTGCTGTCGCCGCCGTCGCAGCTTACGACGGTGCTGCCGGAGATATTGATGGCCGGAGCCATGCACAAGCCCTTGATGTAATATGGATTGGCATCAAAAACACCCAAATCATCAGTGGGGTAAACCCATCCATCTGTGCCGTCCGGATTTACGCATTCCATGTTCTCGTAGGCGAAGGGATTGTCCACCGTCTTATCGAAGCAGTCATCCGTGTTGTCAACCAACCCATCCCCATCCGTATCGGTACAGAACGGCTGAACGACCACTCGACGCAGCATGATGTCGGCTGGGCCACCTTGCCAGATGATGCCCTGCTTGTAGATCAGCATAGAAGCCAAACCGCTGCCACCCAAAGCTGGATCGGTGATGTTGCCGATATTGTTGCTGGTCAGAGCGAAGCGGCGGGCGATCTCGGTCAGGTAGTATTCGTAGCCGGTGATGGGGTCAATTTCGGTGTCGTAGAATGCGCCAGCTTCAGGGCAGGAGATGTCCGGGTTGGTCTGGTCGGTGGTGATGAAGTACGGGCTGCATTTGGCCGGCTGGTTGAGCATGCCGCCCTGTTGCACCACGTAGGGGGAGGGATCGTCGACGTCCAGAGCCGTGTTGATATTCAGATTGTACGGCTTGGCAAAGTCAAAGGAGTAGTAGAACACGTCTTTGCCGATGTCAACGGGGTCATATTCTGTGCCATCAACCACGGCCGTGATCCCCAACGCTTTGGTTTCTTCTGCTGCCAGATTCAACCAGGCGCTCTTTTCGTACACCCCGTCGCCATCCATATCCACTTCATCGGCTGGGGCGTAGGGCTTTAGGGCCATCCGCACGCGGGTGGAGGCCACCCGGCCGATCATCCAGCGCCCATCTTCGGTGACACAGATTGGGAGGGTCGTGCCACCGGGATTGGTCCAGCCTATAGTCTCGGCGCAGAACTCCGCGCCTTCTTCTGGCCCTTCCAAATTTTCGAGGCGATTGGCAATGGTATCAACAGTTTCATCATTTATGGTGTCGAAATCGAGCCAGCAGAAGGGGTCTTCTGGCTGGTTGGTTGATGTTACCCCTTTGCACATATCGTTGTCGGTTAGGCGGACGGGGATAGCCATGGGTACGTAAGGCTTGGGGCGATCCATGTCAGTGAGTTGGAGTGCCTCATAGTCCTCAATCAGCATCTCCGCCCCTACATCTGGTGTGCCGTCGTCATTGTCATCAACCGCCACCAGGTCAAAATCGGCGAAGGTGATGTAGGAGTACCAGATGTCGGTTTTGGCGTTGGCAATAGCGCCGGACCAGCCTTCGCCGGGGCCAAGGCCTTTGCCAGGGCGCAGCCCTTCGGGGTCTTCCTGCCAGGTCAGGGCACAGCCGGCTCCGCCCGCACAATCCACAGCCGGCAGGTTGGCGTCACGTACGCCGGAAGTCAGTCGCTCGGGAGCAGTCCAGACTACGTGTGAAGCTTCGACAAAGTCAACTGTCTTCGGGTCATCACCGGGCAGCAGTTTGCCTCGGGCTGTCCAAATGCAGGAGTAGGGAATCTCGCCGATTTCGGGGAAGCCTTGCTCGGTGTAGTTTACCGAACCTTGAGCGCCGGCAATGCCAAACAGGTCATACAAATACATGGCATTCTTGCCATAATTGGTCTCCAAATCGGCCAGGTAGTCCAGAACGGCCGGGTCATCATCGACTCCATCAGGCGTGAGGGAGTAGAGCGGAGAGCCGCTCTGGCAGTACTTGCTGGCCCAAACGGCCAAAATTTTGTCTTCCGCTACCTGGTGAACCATCGCATGTACATCGCCGGGGTAGGGGTGACCGTTGGCCAGGGTAAAGGATGATAAATCGGATGAGCGGGACAGGTTCTCAGTGCGCCAGCTTGTTCCGTCATCCATCGAAACGCCGACGAAGGCGTCGAAGTGACCGAAGCTGATGCCGCCTTGAATACTACGTATGTTTTCCGAGGAGAATTCTTCTCCACCAATGTCATCGATGTATACCGAAACCAGCGGCTTGGCGTAATCGCGGGGTTCGTAAGCTTCTTGACCTGCGCAGGTACCGTCGTCGTTCCAGGGATCATCAAAGTTTTCGTCAAGGCAGTAATTTGCCACTGGTTTGACTTCACCTGTGGATGCCTGGGCCGGGACGTAGAAGTCCATCATGTAGATGCCGGCTTTTTCAGTTTCTGCTTCGGGCGTCTTGGAGATGTTCCGCCGGAACAGAACGCCTTCTTCAGCGGAGACCGTCAGCAGGGCCATTGCCAGTATGACAAAAATTAACCAATGTTTTTTTCTCATTTTTCCTAACCCTCCAGGTCATTTGGTAGACCATGTCATTGAATGGTGCGGATATAAAGTGGCTTCAAAACCCAGCTAACATGTTAGAAAACCCCGACCAGGGTTTTGAACTGGTACCAGCGTACTATGGCGCGCTTAACCAATCCTCAACGGCCGTTACCCCCACCGGCAACGATGCAGTTAAATAAAAGGCAAAGGGAATCAATGGACCAAAAGCAGTCGAGAGAAAGGGGGCTGATTATGGGGAATCAGCGTGGATCAGGCCATTGAAAATGGTCTTCGGGACGCCGCTGCAAATGAACGATGGCCGCGCGGCAGTGTAGATCGGGGGAGATGAAGAGGGTGCTGATATTGGTGAGGATGGTTTCTTGCGTCGGGTCAGAAATGAGTAAGTCGAAGGCTTCCACAGGTCGGTTTTGTTTCAGGGCGTGGATGACGGGGCAGTCGTGCTGGCAAAACGGCCGTCCATCTGGCGTTTTACCTTTTAATATCTGCCAACAGGGTTGGCCAAGCGCATCTTTTTTATCAACGCCCAACAATCTTTCAGCGGCTGGATTCCAGAACATAATACGCTGTTTGCCGTCGATGGCAAAACTTGCATCCGCAACATCGCAAAATATATTTAACAGCTCGTCCATGTTCAGAACTCCGGTGGCACTGTTCGCAGAGAGCTTTTCCCTCGGTGGCTATGATGGTGATTAATGTGTAACAAGTGGTTGGTAAATATGCCCACCTACAGCCTAGTCTGCCAGCCTTAACCAGCCCTCAACGGCATGGTCGGGAGGATTCGGGTAGATAAAAATCGGAGGATTTTGGCGGGAGAAATTTGCGGAGGTTAGCCTGTGCACTTCAATAGTTTGCACAGATTTTGGGTTTCCTGACTGGGCGTCACGTTGAGTTCTTCTTGTAAAGCCTGGGTTAGACGGTGGCATTGGGCAACGGCCGTAGGCCGGTCGCCTTGCCGGATAGCCAGGCGCATCAGCGTCTGGCACGTTTTTTCACGGCAGGGATCAATTGCTAGGGCGTGCAAATACAATTCTTTGGCCTTCGTCTCTTCGTTCTGTTTTTCGTACAAAGCGCCTAATTCATCCATCGCGGCGAGATGAAGTTCATGGTAACGCTGGTGATCGCCATTGGTCCAGATATTGGTTTGGGATAAATCGGCCAAAAAATCACCCCGGTACAAATTTAAAGCTTTTTGATAATGAAGTATGGCTTGTTTGGGATCATGAGCAAAACGGGCGCGGCGGATTTGCGATTCGAAATTAGTGGTATCCAACCAGTGACGGTCTGCTCCGGCCAACTGATAGTAACCGCCCTCGTAAACGACGAATTGGGAGTCGGCCCCGTTTTTAAGATCGGGTTCCAGACTACGGCGCAGGTTGTAGATCGTGGTATTCAGATTGCGCAAGGCTGCTTCATAAGGCAGGTCGGGCCAGAGCAGCTCTGCCAATTGGTCTCGCGTGGTGGCGTGATTATGCTGCAGCGCCAAAAACGCCATCAGGGTACGCACTTTTAACCGCCGCCAGAGCGGCCCTTCGACTTGTGTCCCATCAGGCCGCCACACAACAATCGGGCCGAGGAGGTGAATACGCAGCATATTCTCGCTGAAGGGGTGGGTTTCCAGAAGGCGTGAAAGCTGCACCAGGATAGCTTGATCTTGTTTGTGTTTTTGTTCTGGTAAGGGAATGGTGCTGATGTTGATGGAGACGTTGTTTTGTTGGCGGTTTTTTACAATGAGGTTGAAATGTTGAATCGGTTTGCCGGCATAAATTCTTTGGAGGATAGCACAGTTGGGGGAGCAGAAGAGGCGGCCTTCTGGGGTATGGCCGTTTAGCAACTCCCAGCAATGCTGACCAATGGCTTCTTCGGCGGTGTAACCTAATACTTGTTCTGCGGCTGCATTCCAATACACAATCCGCTGATTTTCATCAACAGCAAGCGCGATGTCCCCGGTATTGGCAAACATGTGAAGATATTTATGCATGGCAACCCCTATGTAAAAAATATGCCCCTATGGGAATACTGTAATGAGAGTAGATTAAGGTTTATCTTACGGCCAAAAATGAGTAAATAATTGCCGAAAAAGATGCCCCACTGCTTGAATTCGGATCGTCTTTGGGTGAATGTTGCGGTCGATGACGGGTTAACCCTTTAGCACACTGTCAGCTTACAATGATTTCCTCTCGTTGTCGTCTGACGTTTGTCATCAGCAATTGGTAAAAAGATCATAATTTGGCAAAACAAAAAGGCGGCCAGATTCTTCTGGCCGCCTTTTTAGGTGAAAGGGAGGCGTTTTAACCTGCTGTGCCCTGGAACAGGGCATTCAGATTGAGGGATGGCGCTTTGGTGTGGCTGGCTAACGTAACATAAGATTGCGCTAGGGCATCTTTGCCCGCGCCCAAAACGGTGCTGATGAGTCCAAATGCTTCGGCATATTCGGATGGCGGCAGGGTGTGGTTGATCTGCTGCCAGATGCTTTCTTCCAGGACGTTAACGGCCGTTTGCACTTCATGAATATCAAACCCCGCCTCAAATCGCTCCTGGGCGATCAATTCCATATGCTCCACCAGCGGCATGAGCGTTCGTTTGCGCACACAATCGCGGGTGAAATTAAACAGGTTTTGCAGCCTTTGGCGATTCCAGGCTGCGCCGGCGGCCGTGTAATGCCTGAGCTGCGACCGTGCCAGGGCTTCAACCGCCTCATCGAGAATGAGGGTTTCTTGTTCGTTTAACAACTCCAATAGATTTGTAGCCATAATCAATTCTCTTTTACAGACACACAAAGGGCTATAAGTCGCCGCCGTAAGCGGTTGCTTGAATGGTGTCTATTTGATTGTCAACTCGCGAGTGGGCAACCTAACCTGAAATTGGCTGCCCGGAGTGCCTAACAACCCGCCTGGCTGCGCGTCTTAAAATATCGCGTGTGTGGTCGGTAATTGGCGCAGTTTATGCCAGCGTTCCATGGCCCCTTTACGGAAAAGGGCCGGATCGAAATTCGCCAGGGCTTCCCAGCCTTCCACACTGGCTAATTGCCGATCTTCTTCCGTAAGTTCCATTTCCAGGATACGGCCGTCGGTATTCATAACAATGGTCAGAGTCTCTTTGCCATCGTCAATAATTTCCCGAATACACAAGCGGTCTGACCCTTCTGGGTAACGGAAGAAAGCTGCGGAACACCGTTGGCAGTACGCCAAAGTTGTGTCGCACAAATCGCGATCGATGATGACTTTCATGTTCTTTCCTCGTTTATGGGATGATATGGCAGAACCTTTGGGTGTGGATTTATGGGGGTTCTGTCGCTTACAGATAGTTACAGTATAGGGCATACAGATCGGATCGACAGCGCGAATTGTCATAAAATCGTTATGACACTTGTCATCGGATTTGTCTAAAGGGCAAACGGCCGTGCCTTATACCTTTTCTCTCACCGCCTTCTGTGGTTGAAAGCCCGTCTGTGGCTCCCTCAACCTTGGGGTAAGTTGCGATATGCATTCCAAAACATAAAATTGTAAATCGTGATATGATTTATCAGCCTTGGCAATTGCCATAAGAGGCTCAGCCCATGGAGACTTACGCAACTTTTTTACCCCTTGATCGTCGTTTTGCCATAGCTTCAGGGTCCGATTTACCCGATCGGACAAATGGAGCGGCTTTGTTTGCCGACATTTCTGGGTTTACGCCGTTAACGGCCGTTCTCGCCCAAGAATTAGGCCCTCATCGCGGCGCAGAAGAACTCACCCGCCACCTCAACCATGTATTTTCTTCCCTCATCGCCCAGGTACATCTGCATCTGGGCAACGTCATTGGCTTTAGCGGGGATGCCATCACCTGTTGGTTCGACGAAAGTGACAGCGGCGAAGTAACCCCCGCCACCCTGGCCCTCGCCTGCGCCCTGCAATTGCAGCGAGTCATGGCCCAATTAGAAGCCATGCGCACGCCGCAAGGCCATGTGATCACCCTGGCCCTTAAGGTAGCCCTGGCTGCAGGTCCGGTTCGTCGCTTCCTGGTAGGCGACCCGGAAAAATATGTCATGGAAACAATGGCCGGTTACACCCTGGACCAGATGGCCGCAGCTGAAAAACAAGCCATTCAGGGAGAAGTTGTGGTCACGGCCGATTTCCTGGAGCGTTTGCCAGTCAGACCGGTGGTGTCTACCTGGCGTCGGGATGACTATGGACAGCGATTTGCGGTAGTCAGCAGCATGCCGATTACCGTTTCACCGGTACAGCGTCCTCGCGTTCCGCCCATTCCTGCCGCCATTGCCCGGCGGTGGCTCTTGCCGCCGGTGTTTGCCCGACTGCACCAGGGCGCAGACGATTTTCTGGCCGACCTGCGCCCGGCGACGGTCCTTTTTTTACAATTTAGCGGCATTGACTATGACAGCGACGACAACGCCGGCGAGAAATTAGACGCTTTTGTGCGCCGTACCCAGGCCATCCTGGATCGCTATGAAGGTTTCCTGATCCAGCTCACGGTTGGCGATAAAGGCAGTTATTTTTACATCACTTTTGGCGCGCCCATCGCCCATGAAAATGATCCGGTGCGCGCCGCCGCTGCGGCGCTGGAGCTGCGCGATTTGCCGGCCGAATTCCCGTTTTTGCAGCCTTTGCATATGGGCATTAGCCAGGGATTGGCTCACAGCAGCGCCTACGGCAGCCCTGGGCGGCGCTGTTATGGGGTGATGGGCAATGAGGTGAACATTTCTGCCCGTCTAATGATGGCCGCGCAACCGGGGCAAATCCTCCTGACGCCAATTGTCGCCGAGATGGTGCGCTCGACTTTTTCGTTGGCGGCGCTGCCGCCGGTGCGCCTGAAAGGCATTCGGGAGCCGCTGCCCTTATGGGAATTGGGCGAACGATTGGTAACAATGCGAACAGTCGTCGGGAGATCGACCATGCCGATGGTTGGGCGGGCTGCAGAACGCCAACAATTAGAGGCGGCGCTGGATCGATTGGCCAACGGCCGTTCCCATACGTTCATCATCGAAGGGCAGGCTGGCATCGGCAAATCGCGGCTGACGCAAGAACTGCTCAATATGATAGACTCCGAAATAACGCCGGTGGTGGTTGGCAGCGGGGACGCTGTACAGCAATCCGCGCCTTACCACGCCTGGCGGCCCATTTTCGAACAGTTTTTTGTTCAGCGCCCCGACAACCCAAACACGAACCCAGAAATCCTGATGTTGGATCGGATCAGGGAGGATTTGGATCCGTCGCTGCATGATTTGCTGCCCTTATTGAAGGTGGTACTGCGCTTGGATTTACCCGAAACAGCGCTCACAGCGCAGCTTACAGGCGAAGCGCGGCAGGATAATACCCATCGCCTGCTGGTAGGTCTGCTAAAATCGATTGTGAGGCAGCCGGGAACGGCCGTTACCCGCCCTCTGGTACTCATCATCGAAGACGCCCACTGGTTAGATTCTGCCTCCTGGCTGCTGCTGCGCCGCGCCTACCAGCAGATCGACCCATTGTTGCTGTTACTGGTTGCCCGGCCTTTCTCGGAAACCGAGGTGACGCCCACCATGTATGCCGACCTGGCTGCCTTGCCTACAACGCAGCGCCTTGTGTTAGACATGCTGCCCATGCCGGCGGTGGAAGAGTTGATTCGCCAGCGGTTGGGGGTGCGCAGTTTGCCAACGGCCGTCACCAACCTCATTCACGCCAAAGCCGAAGGCCACCCGTTTTTCAGCGAAGAAATGGCCTACGCCCTGCGAGATGCCGGCCTCATCCAGATTGAGGACGGCGAATGCCGGCTGGCTGCCAACATTGATGCGTTTAACGCGCTGGATTTTCCCAACACCATCCAGGGCGTCATTACCAGCCGCATCGACAAATTGCTGCCTGCCCACCAGCTGACCGTGAAAGTGGCCAGTGTCATCGGCCGCATTTTTTCCTTTAAGCTGTTGACCGGCATCTACCCGGTGGATACCCAGGCGAATCAATTGCGCGAACATTTGGATCATTTAGAACAGTTGGGCATTACCCCGCTGGAAACCCCTGCGCCGAATCTGGCCTATATCTTTAAACATCTGGTAACTCAAGAAGTGGTTTATAACCTGATGACGTTTGCCCAGCGGCAGCAGCTGCATAGGCGCACGGCCGTCTGGTACGAAAACAACCAGAGCGGCGATCTGAGCCTCATTTTTCCTCTGCTGGCGTACCATTGGCAGCAGGCGGGCGACGTGGAAAAAGCGGTGACGTATTACGAAAAAGCGGGCGAAAACGCCTTTCGGGATTATGCCAACCAAGAAGCCATTCGCTTTTTCACAAAGGCGCTGGAATTGGGCGGCGACACCTATGCGCCAACGCGCCGCGCCGGCTGGCAGCGTCATTTGGGTGAAGCCGCCTACCGGCTGACGTTGATGGAAAAAAGCGAGGCCCATTATCTGGCGGCGCTGGAATTATTGGAACGGCCGTTGCCCTCTGCGCTATCCTCCCGCGTCCTCGGACTCAGCCAACAACTCATTCGCCAGGCAAACCATTACCGCCGATCCGGCCGCAGCCTCAGGCCCGTGGTCTCAGAAACAGACCGACATGCCCTGTTGGAAGCCGCCCGCGCTTACGAAGGCATCTCGGAGATTTATTACAATACCGGCAATTTCCTGATAACTTTTTATTGCGTCATGGCCGCGCTGAATCTCTCGGAAAAAGCGGGCGTGTCGCCCGAATCGGTCCGTGGCTGCGCGAACATGTGCCCGACTCTGGGTACTGTCGGGCTGCACAAATTGGCCGCCAGCTACCGCCAACGCGCCCTGGCTATGGCCGCCGATCTAGACGACCTGACAACGACAGCCTACATCCAAGTTCCCTTTTCCTCCTATAGTTTGTGGGTTGGTGATTGGGAACGGGCGGAACACGAGATCGATCAGGCACTAGGCATTTATTCCCGGCTTGGCGATTGGCGGCGTTGGTGCGTGGTTGCCTGGGTTTGGCCGCAAGTCGCCCAATACCAGTCTGGGTTTCACCGGGCACAAGAATTATGGGCCGAATTGTACGAAATCGCCCGAAGCAGCCAGGACACCCGCCATCAGGTTCGCAGCCGCGGTGGACAGACGTTCAACTTTTTAGCCCAGGGGAAACCTGAAGAAGCGTTTGCCTGCGCGGATTCCGTTGGTCTTTTGATAGAAGAGAACCCCGAAATGTTCGAAGTCGAAGAACGGCTTTGGTACGCCATCCTCGCCGTTCGCGCGCTGCACGAGGAACGCTGGGCGGAAGCCCGCGCCATGGCCCATGAACACCTTGCCGCCATTGGCCGCGCCCAATTTAAATTTGATTTGCTGGATGTATTTGCCGCCAGCGCTGAGGTTTTTTTAGCGTTGTGGGAAATGGGCCTTGCCGATAAAAAAGAAGCGCGAAAGGGCTGCCAGGTGCTGTCTCGATATGCACGCACCTATCCATTTGCCCGTCCGCGAGCCTTGTGCTGCCAGGCGAAATTTGCCTGGCTGGATGGCAACCGGGGAAAAGCGCACACGCTGTGGGGCAAAGGCGATGCCCAGGCCGCAGCCCTGGCCATGCCGTATGAGCAGGCGCATATTCGGGCAGTGATGGAGAAATTTACAACCAGCGGCTAGCTGGCTGTGGATGGTCAGGCGCGCCGCCAGGGATTGATGCCCTGTGCCCGGCTTTTTTGATAGATGAGTCCCATGTAGACGATGTCGAAAAGGAATACGAAGGCGTAAAGCACGTTGACGAGTGGCGTCTGGATGCCGTCGGCGAGCATAAAGGCGAACGCGGCCACGGAGCCAAGCCATTTGCTGGTGGCGATGTAGAAGGATTGCCCGTCGATGTTGTCACGCCGGAAGAGCATGACGACGAAAAGGACGGACATGATCAGGTTGAGGCCGAAGCCGGTGTAGTAACTGCCGCCTTGCAGTGTCAGGGGGAGATATTCGGGGATTTGGCCGTTGATGGTTACTTGCCAGAGGTTGCGAATCCAAAATTCCTGGATGGCGGTGTAGAGGATGAGGAAGGCGGCGACGATGCCGCCGAAGACGATCCAGGTGAAGTTTTTCTTGACGACGGGGTGGGTGAAGTAGTGACGGCCGTATTTCAGCACTGTGTACAATATGACAAAATCAAACAACAGCCAGATGAAGTTGCGTCCCTGGATGATGGCCGAAGGGCAGGAAGCCCAACTGGCGGGGCAGCCCGATTCGATGCCCAGGCCAAAAATAATTTCCCAGGCCAAATTGCCGCACAGCGCGACAACCGGCATGCCATAGGATTTATCTTTGAAGCCGCGATAAATGATGAGAATGTAGGCGATCAACCAGAAAACGCCGGACAGTAGGGCTGTAGCCAGCAGCCAAAAATGATTTGCATCTAACACAATTCCTCCTTCACTGGTTCACGGAATTAGAGACTTTATTTTGCGCATGCGTTTCGCCAAGTCTATCGGGGGCGCATGTTCGCCAGTGTGATTTAATTTTGCCTGACCATGAATGAAATTACAATCCAGGTAAAGGGGGTTTTGTGCCTGGCGGGTGTTGGGTGAAGCGCGAACAGGGGGAACGGCCGTTGCCCAAGCAAAACAGAATGCGAATTAGGAACGAGAAATGAAAAATTCACACGTTCAAATTGGACCAATCTCAGAAGATTGGTCCAACCGTCCGCCTGGTATTTTTTTCTCTACCATCATCTCCCTTTCCGGCTATAATCCCCGCCATGACCCAACCAACCCAACTTCCAACTCCTGCTCAGGCGTGGATTGCCGCCATGCGGCCGCGCACGCTGCCCCTGGCGGTCGCCAGCAGTATTCTGGGCGGCTTTCTGGCCGCCGCCGATGGCCTGTTTAACTGGACAGTAACGCTGCTGTGCGTGATCACGGCCGTGTTCCTGCAAATTCTCTCCAACCTGGCCAACGACTACGGCGACTCTGTCCACGGCGCCGATCACGTCGAACGCGCCGGACCCAAACGCGCCGTCCAATCCGGCCTCATCACCTCGGCCCAGATGAAACAGGCAATGGCCCTCTTTGCCGGTTTGTCGGCGGTGTCCGGGCTGGCGCTGGTGAGTGTGGCTTTGGGCGTGGCGGCGCTGCCGCTGGTGGCTTTGTTTGTGGTGTTGGGCGGCGCGGCGATTTGGGCGGCTGTCAGCTATACCGCCAGCAGCAAACCCTATGGCTATGTTGGCCTGGGTGATTTGTTTGTGTTCATCTTTTTTGGTTGGGTGGGCACGATGGGGACTTATTTTTTGCAGGCGCAAGCGTTGAATTGGCTCGTCTTACTGCCGGCGACCAGCGTGGGGCTGTTATCGGTGGCCGTGCTCAATGTCAACAACATCCGCGACATCGAATCGGACCAGAAGGCTGGCAAACGCTCCATTCCGGTGCGGATTGGTCCGCAGCGGGCACGTGTCTACCACTGGATTTTGTTGGGCGGGGCGGTTGTCTGCGCTCTGTTGTTCGTGGGACTGACATATCACAGCCCGTGGCAGTTTTTATTCGTGTTATCGCTGCCGCTGCTGTGGCGTAATGGCACGGCCGTTGCCCGCACCACCGATCCCCTTAAGCTCAACCCCATGCTCAAACAACTCTCGCTCAGCACCCTGGTCTTTGTCTTCACCTTCGGCCTGGGCCAGATTCTATGATTAGCTTGGTCCAATCTCGCAGATTGGACCAAGCTCGCATCCATTTCATTTCGTGTTAAATTCCAAGAAGCCGCGCACCAATTCCGCATAGCGCAACGGCCGTTCCAAATGCACTGTATGGCCGGCCTCCGGCACCACGGACAGGCGTGAGCCAGGGATCAGGTCGGCCATTTCGCGATTGATAGCCGCAAATTTGGCGTCTAATTCGCCCGTTACCAGCAAAACCGGCATGTTCAGCCGGGGCAGGTGCGTCCAGACCGACAACTGCGCCCCGGTGCCCATGCCGCGCAAGCTGTTCATCAGCCCGAGGGGGTTGTTTTGCAGCCGTTGTTCGCGCAGCGCGGCGCGGGTTTCCGCCGAGAGCTGCGCCTGACTGGCCCACAGCGGCAGGCTTTCCCAAGAATCAACAAAAGCCTCAATCCCCTCGCGCTCAATGCGTTCGGCCAGGGCGTTGTCTTGCTGGCGGCGTTCGGCGCGCGCCGTTTTGTCGGCCAGCCCGGGTGAGGCGCTTTCTAAAATGAGCGTCTGGCAGCGCTGCGGATATTGGGTGGCCAGATACAGGGCCAGCCGCCCGCCCATCGAGTAACCCAGCAAATTGACCTGTTCGATGTCGAATTGATCGAGCAGATTGATTAGATCGGCGGCGGCCGATTCGATCATGTAGCGGGCGGGTCGGGCGGGAATGCTGGAACGGCCGTGTCCCAACAAATCCACCGCAATCACCATAAACCGCTCGTCTAGCACCGGCAGCACCGGCTGCCAGTTCTGGCTGCTGCCAGTGAAACCATGTAACAAGAGCAACGGCCGTTCCCCTTGTCCCGAAATTTCCAGATTGTACTGCACGTCACGCACTGCCAGTTTTACCATGTTGTCCTCATTTATCTGCCGTCCGGCGGAACAAATGCACTTCCCACCTGGACAAAGGGCTTTCGCCTGTCTGTTCAAACCACGCCTGCGCCGTTTGCGCGTCGCAAGACGTTTCCGCCTCAGACGGCCGGCCAAATTCATACCGCAGTCCGCCCGCGCTCTCCTCGTTAACATAATCTCTGAGATTTTGCCGCAAATCAGGTCGCTGCAAGTCGAACGAAGCCCAACCGCTGCTGGCCAAAACGCCGCCATACGCATACCCAGGGGCATCGGTCAGCAGTCCTTCGATTCGCCCACGGCCGTACTGCGATGAGATATTCAAAAAAACCACGCCGCCCGGCCGCAAAAATGGCCGCCCGCCCGCCAACACAGTTCGCCGGAACGTAAAGCCATCGTCGCCGTCGCTGGCCGGTGGGTTGGCTAAAATAAAGCTGGTCTGCCCGATGAATGTGTCCAGAAAACGGCCGTCGTCACTCTCCACCGGCGTGTACCCATCAGACAGCAAAAAGCGCACTTTGTGGGCTGCGCCGTTTTCCTGGGCGTTTTGGTGAGCGATGGCTACGTTGGCCGCCGAAATTTCCAACCCTACCACTTGTGTGACGGCCGTTATCCTGGCCGCCAGGATGGCCAGCCCGCCCACGCCGCTGCCCCAGTCGAGGCCCAGGCCGCTTAACAGATGGCGATGTTGGCCGACGGCCGTCAGGGCAATGCGGCTGGCCGGCGTCAGGGCGAATGTGCCCGCCGGATGCGCCAGCCGCAGGTCGGCCAGGCCGCCGGTCATGGTTGCGGTTAAAACGGAATGGTCAGGTGGTGAAGGCGTCATCGATCCCTGGCCTCTTCGCCCAGGATGTCAATGATGGTGTTGCGGGCGATTTTGCCCGATGCCGTTTGCGGCAGGTCGGCGGCGAAGCGGATAAGGCGCGGCTGTTTATAGCCGGCCAGTTGTGCGCGGCAGTGGGCCAGCAAGTCAGCCTCGGCGAGCGCAGCTCCTGGGCGAAGCTGTACCAGCGCCGCCACTTTTTGCCCCCACTCGGCATCCGGCACGCCCACGACGCAGGCATTGGCCACGGCCGTATGCCCCTTCAACACTGCCTCTACTTCCGCCGGGTACACATTTTCGCCGCCGGTGACAATCAAATCGCTGCGCCGCTGCACCACCCACAAATCGCCGTCCTCATCCAGGTAGCCGATGTCGCCGGTTGGGTGCGCGTGGATTGGGTACTCCGCGCCCGGCGCTCCGCGCTCTGCAAGCCAATAGCCCGCCATGACCGTTGGTCCGGTGACGATGATTTCGCCGTAGGTGTTGGGGGGCAGGGAACGGCCGTTCTCGTCCACAATGGCCACCGTTGTACCGGGCAGGGGGTGGCCGACGCTGCCCGGTTTCCGCGCCACATCCGGCGGCAGCATGGTCGCCACCTGGCTGGATGCTTCTGTCAGGCCATAGGTGGTGGCAACCGGCAGGCCAGCCGCCAGCGCCTGCCGCAGCAGTTCTGGCGTGGCCGCTGCGCCGCCCAGGAGCGCCAGCCGCAGTGTGTCCGGCCAGGTTGTGCGCGTTTGCAGCAGGCGGTGGAGCATCGTGGGAACCAGCGAGATAAGGGTGATGGGTTTGTGGTCGAGATCCTCGTTGATGGCCGCCAGGTCGAAGCGCGGGTGCAGGGAAACGGCCGTGCCATACAAACAACTGCGAAAAATTACCGCCAGCCCGCCCACGTGGTACAACGGCAGCACGCTCAGCCACAAATCGTCGGGCCGCACGCCCAGCCGCTCCGCTGAAGCCTGCGCGCTGTAAAAATGGTTGCCAAACGTCAGCATGGCCCCTTTGGGTTTGCCCGACGTGCCCGACGTAAAAACCACCGCCTGCAACCGGTCCAGCGTCAACGGCCGTTGGTCAATGGTCAGCGGTACGGCCGTCGCCAAAATTTCTTCGTCGACTACCAGCAGTTGCCAATTGCCAATTGCCAATTGTTCCTGGTTTGTAACCAGCCATTTTGCCCCTACTTGCTCAACCTGCCAGTTGATTTCCGCCGGTGTGAGGCGGGTGTTCAGGGGAATCAGCACTGCGCCAAGCCGCGCCAGGGCGTGGATCAGACAGACGTAGGGCAGGCCGTTGGGCAGCAGCACGGCGACAAAATCGCCGAACTGCACGCCCTGCGTCTGCAAATAACCGGCCAGACCGGCCGTTAACCGGTCCAGCGCCGCATAGGTCCAACGCCGTTCGCCAATGATGAGCGCCAGCGCTTTGGGCGACGCGACGCGCCGTTCGGTTAACCAATCCATCATCCACTGCTCGTTTTGATTCCTAAAAATAGGAGTTGCCGGGCAGCTAGCAGGTTGTCAGAAAAGTGAAAATGGAGGCACGGCTGACGCGGATTTACACCATTTTTCTGGTGATTTATCTGTAAAAATCCGTCGAATCCGTTTAATCCGTGTACCTATCCTGAGTTCCCAGACAGGCTGCTAGCCGGAACTATAAGGTTTGATTCTGGCCGTCTGCCGCGTGAGGATGAGGCTGAGGCCGAGATAGTAAACGATGAAAAACAACGACGCCCAGGAAAGCCACAAATGGGTCGGGTAAACGAGCATCGCCCAGGTTAACATGACCAGCCAGAGGCCGCTGAGCAGCAGGGTTTGGAGGCGGTAGCGGGTCATGCGGGAGGGGTAAAGGTATTTGATGGGCACAAAGACCAGCAGGACGCAGGCAAGCAAAACCAACAGGTTGACGGCCGTTGGCAGCCGCAGCAGCAATAAATAAATGGCCACCACATTCCAATAAGACGGAAAACCCTGAAAAAAGTGGTCGCCCGTTTTGGCGTCGGTCTGGGCGAATTGGTAGCCGGAACTCATGAGCATCAGGGCCGGCACGATCAGCAGCCAGGCCGGCGGAACCAACTGCGCCTGATAAATGAAGAAGGCCGGAACCAAAACATACGTCTGGTAATCGACGATGTTGTCTAGCAGCGCGCCGTCGAAGTTGGGTAGGACGCGTTTCACGTCTACCCAGCGCGACAATGCGCCGTCGAAGCCGTCAATAATGGCCGCGATGCCCATCCAGACAACGGCCGTGCGCCATTCTTGCGCCATAATCGCCAAAATAGCCAGAAAACCGAAAACGGCCGTACTCGCAGTCAGGGCGTGGACCGCCCACGCCGCTAAAATTCGGGGCCAAGAAAAAGAACGCGGATGAATCATGAGCCTCCTGCACCAAAGCCAAAAATAAGCTGCCCAATGTTGCCTATGTTAAAACTGGAAACTATACAGACCCCAGGGGTTTGCTCCTGAGAATTTGGATTATTTAGGTACCAAACCCTTGGGGTCTTGTCAGCCCTACTTGCCCAGCCCGCGCGCCATCAAATCGCCGCTGGCAATCAGCCCGCCGCGCCGGGTCATCAGGTGCGCCGCAGCAAACTGCATAATTTTATTCACCGGCCCAGGAATAACCAGATGTTTGTGTCCTAATCCGGCCAACGCCTCACGCACCACTGGTTCCACCTCCATCATCATGATTGGTGGATAGCCGTCGAGGTCGTCGCCCTGGGTATTGGTTAGGCCGGGCGTCAACACCAGCACATCGACGTTGGCGTGGCGCAGTTCATACCACAACGATTCGCCAAGCATCATCTGAAAGGCTTTGTTGGCTGAGTATGCGCCGGTGTAGGGCGTGCCGCGCAAAGCGGCTTGCGACGATACCAGCAAAATGCCGCCGTGCCCCTGCGCCACCATCTGCCGCCCATAGGTGTGGACCAGCGTGGTGTAGGCGCGGGCGTTGATGTCGATCATGGCGTGATGGGTTTCCAGGTCCATTTGCAAAATCGGCGGGGTGTCTTTGGGAGTGAACATGTGGTTACAAACCAGCAGGCCGATTTCCAGTCTGTCTGTCACAGGGAGCAGTTGGGTGAGAAAATCGCGCTGGCCCAGGTCGATAACGGCCGTTTTCACTTTAACATAATAAGTTTGGCGCAGCGTTTCGGCGCGGGCTTCGAGTTCGTCGCCGAGGATGTCTACCAGGATCAAATTGATGTGCTGCCCGGCTAGTTGACGGGCGAAGCCGTAGCCGATGCCTTCTTCCCGCGCCGCGCCGGTGACAATGGCCCAGGGGCCGTACTGTTCGCCAAAGGTACGGCCGTTTCTCACCACCGGCTTGGTCTTGGTTTGCTGCCACAAAACCAGAGCGGCGGCACTGACGGCCGTTCCGGCTATAAACCAGGTCTTGTTGGATGTGGACATGGCTGGTTATTCTCCTACCGGGACGGCCGTGACCATGGGGGTGGAAACGGCCGTGTCTAAACCCGCCTTCCGCCGATAACGCACCACCGTCGCCGATGGCCGATTCGCGCCCATGCCGCGCTTGATCGTTGGCTGCTTGGTCACCAGTTCCAGGTCATATTCGCGCAGCAGCAGGGCGGTGATGATGGTCATTTCGTTGTTGGCAAAGTTCATGCCCGTGCATTTATGCGCCCCGCCGCCAAAACCAAACAAGCCAAACCGGTGCGCCTTGTCTTCCTCTCGGCCCGGCGCAAAACGCAGCGGGTCGAATTGTTCCGGTTCGTCGAAGTAAGCCGGCAATTTGTGGCCGACTTCTTGCGCCACCTGCACCAGCCAGCCCTTCGGGATGACATACTCGCCGAATTCGATGTCTTCATCCACCACGCGCATGAGCAAATCGGCCGATGGACGCAGCCGTTCCACTTCGCGCACGGCCCAACTAATGTGGTCCAGCGCCACCATGCGTTTAGGATCGATATGCACGCCATACGGCGCCACACGGTCGATTTCGTCCAGCACCAGCCGCAAGTAATCCGGGTTTTGCAGCAGCATGATGATGGTCCAGGCGGCCTGACCGGCTGTGGTTTCGTGCCCGGCAAACATAAACCCCAGCAGCATATTGAGGATGAGTTCTTCATCAATTTGCGCGCCAGCCTGATCTTCTTTGACGATCAGGTCTTGCAAAAAGTCGTCGTACTGCTCCGGGTGCTGCCGCCGTTCGGCGATGATGGGGCGCAAAATTTCGCCCATACGCGCCTTGGCCTTGTCTCGTCGGATAAATTTGGGCAGCGGCAAATTGGGCGGCAGCAGCGGATCCAGCCCTTTGCTCAAATCGGCGTATAAATCCCAAAACTCACGGCCGATTTGCTGGTGTGCTTGGCGGCCTAAAAAGCAGTTGCCGGCAACTTCTTGCACCAGATGGGTAATCTGCCCGGTCAGTTCCATTTCGCCTTCATCGCCCAGGGTATCCAGCCAGGCTTGCACTTCTTCTTGCATCACGTCGACGTAGTGCAGCATTTTTTCGCGTTTGAACATTTCTTGCACAAACGGCCGTTGCCTTAAATACTCCTCATGAGGCGCTAAAAACAGCACTTCACCGAACATTGCCCGCAAATACCTGTACGGCTCCTGAATATTCAGGGCTTTGTCGGTCTCCATAAAAAAGGTTTTCTGGTTATCAGGTCCAATCACCACGGCCACATTTTGTTTGGCCAGTTTCAGCGCAAACACGCCGCCATGTTCGGTGAACCCGCGCTGCACTAAACTTAGCCGGTCACGCTGAAATTCTAGCGCATGGCCGATGCCCGGTTTGGCTCCGGATACCAGGGGTGGGGTTGTTTTGGTCATTTGTTGTCTCCTCAATTTATTGACAGGTTCTCGAGAAGACCCTAAGGGTTTTCAAAACCCTTAGGGTCTGTTATAGATACCAAAAAGTTACTTATGGCCGCCAGGGGTACTTTGTTTCAAAGTCCGGCGCGCGTTTTTCCAGGAAGGCATTTTTGCCTTCGCTGCCCTCTTCCGTCATGTAAAAGAGCATCGTCGAATCGCCGGCCAGCACTTGCAGCCCGGTTTGCCCGTCCATATCGGCGTTCATCGCCGCCTTCAGGAAGCGGATGGCAATTGGCGACTTGGTGAGGATTTCTTGCGCCCAATCCACGCCCTCGGCTTCCAGGGCTTCCACGGTAGGCAGGACTTTGTTCACCAGCCCCATTTCCAGCGCTTCTTGGGCTGTGTACTGGCGGCAAAGATACCAGATTTCCCGCGCTTTTTTCTGGCCGACAATGCGCGCCAGCGTGGCCGAGCCGTACCCGGCATCGAAGCTGCCGACGATGGGACCGGTCTGGCCGAAGATGGCGTTTTCGCTGGCCAGGCTCAGGTCGCATACCACATGCAGCACGTGGCCGCCGCCTATCGCGTAGCCATTAACCAGGGCGATGACCACTTTGGGCATGGTGCGAATGATGCGCTGCAATTCCAAAACGTTCAGGCGCGGCACGCCATCGTCGCCGACGTAGCCGGCGTGGCCGCGCACGCTTTGGTCGCCTCCGGCGCAAAAGGCGTGGACGCCGTCTTTGGGCGAGGGGCCGTTACCGGTGAGCAAAATTACACCGACTTCCTGGTCCATCCAGACGTGACGGAAAGCGTCGATCATCTCGTTGATGGTTTTTGGCCGGAAGGCGTTGCGGATTTCCGGGCGATTAAAGGCAATGCGGGCCATGCCGCCCGATTTTTGGTAGGTGATGTCGTCGTATTCTTTTACGGTTTGCCAGTTCATTATTATGCTCCTTTTTAAATGTCAATTGATGCTGGTCAATCGTCAATTGTCAACTAGTTGTCCTTGGTCATTGACTATTGATTGTTAGTTATTGGCTATTGGCTATTTTATTGATTTCTTGTCGGCGTTGATTGTCGTAACGGCCGTCTGTCAGCACTTCAATCAGACACGGCCGTCGATCATACAGACGCGCGCCTAATGCTTCGCGCAGTGTGGCCCGGTCGGTTACGCGCACAAAATCCAGGCCATACAGCCGCGCCGCGTGGGCAAAATCCAGGTCGTGGGGCGTTAGAAATAGCTCGCTAAATTCCGGCTCAAATTCGGCAATCGGCAGACGGCGGAAAATGCCGCCGCCGTTGTTGTTGATCACGACGAAGGTGACAGGGGCGATTTCGGATTTCGGTTTTCGGATTTCGGGCTGCGCCTCTGTGCCTCCGCGCCGCTGCGTTACATGCAGCAGGCCGTTCATGTCGTGGTAGAAGGTGATGTCGCCCAGGATGGCCACCAGCGGCGCGCTGCCGGCTGCGCCGTAGCCGAGCGCGGTGGAGACGTTGCCATCAATGCCCGATGCGCCGCGATTGGCGTAGACGTGCATGGGTTTGGCCGACGGCCGTGCAAACTGATCCACATGGCGCACCGGCAAACTGTTGCCCACAAACAAACGGCCGTTGGGCGGCATCATCCCCACCACATCCCACACCGCCCAAAAATCGGTCAACTCGGCCGAATCGGTGGCCAGGGTTGCCAGCTTTTGCCAGACGGCCGTTTCCACTGCCAACACCGCATCCAACCACGCCGACGACAAGCGAGGATACACGCCCTGGGCGATTTGGTAACACGCCTGTTCCGCGTCTGCCTGCACGAACAGCGTCGTCTGGTGGCTGTCGTCGGCCCAGACGCCGTTATCGCGGATGTGGATGCGGTGGGCGGGGCGGCTGCGTTCCAGGTAAGCATTCAGCCATTTGGAAGTGGGAACCGCGCCAAAACGCAAAATCACTTCTGGCTCAGACCCGAAGGGTTTTCCGGAAACCCTTCCGGTCTCCGATTGCAGATAGGTTTCGTAGCCACCGGAGATGACCGTGCCGCCGGTATGCAGCCCAAAGCGCACGCCCGACAGCGGATCGGCTAAAATCGGCCAGCCGCTGATTTGCGACAAACCGGCCACGGCTTGTGGGAAATTGCCGCCGGGACAGCGCGGCCCACACACAATCAGCCCGCGCTCGTGGCCGTTAATCACGGCCGTCAGCTCTTCTTGCTGGCTGCGGGAGAGGATGGAGACTGCGGATTGGAGACTGGCGATTGCAGACTTTGGGCCACTCTCCAATTTCCACTCGCTCGTCTCCGGCTCCAGCGGTTTGCGGAAGGGAAAGTTGACGTGGACCGGGCCTTTGCGACGGCCGTTGGCCATGGTATAAGCGCGCACGGCCGTTGTCTGCACGTGGCGCAGAGCCACATCCGGCGCGTCGGCTTGCGGGATGGGCATATCCACCGCCCAAAGCACATGGTCGCCAAAAATTTTCACCTGGTCGATGGTCTGGTTGGCGCCGCTGTGGCGCAGTTCGTGCGGGCGATCGCCGGTGAGCACCAGCAGCGGTACCTGGCTCATGTTGGCCTCGACGATGGCCGGGAAATAGTTGGCGACGGCCGTGCCCGACGTACATACCAGGGCCACCGGCTGATCCGTCGCCACGGCCAGGCCCAGGGCAAAAAACCCCGCGCTGCGTTCGTCCAAATGGCGATAAATTTGGATGCCTTCCTGGGCGGCAAAGGCCAGTGTCAGTGGGGTGGAACGGGAGCCGGGGGAGATGCAGACGGCCGTTAACCCCGCCTCTACAAGCGCCTGGACAAAAAATCGTGACCATTCCAGATTTGGGTTCATGATACCTGTTGTCGCTGTTCAGACCCCAAGGGTTTTGGAAACCCTTGGGGTCTGTGGCCAGACGTAGCCATTACAAATTTTCGCTGTAGACAACGGCCGTGGCCAACGCCACAACCGCTACTATGGCCGCCCCGGTGGCCATAGTAGCCGACTGCCGGACGCCTAATACCACAACCGGCCCCAGTGCGGCCAGGGCCAGCACCACATAGGGAATTTGCCGCTGGCCCAGTTTAAGCAGCGCCAATCCCTGGGATAAAACGAGCAGCAGGCTAACCAGCACAATGAGCAGCGGCGAAATGGCGGGCTGGAGCGGCCAGACCAAAAACGCGCCAAGCAGCAGGAGAATCCAGGGCACGGCCGTATCTACGACCATGAGCTGCCAGTTTGCCAGCGGCAAAAGCTGCCGCAAAAAAGGCTCCGCCAGATCAGCGCGGAACGTGGTGACCAGTTTGCGCGGCGGGAAGAAGAGAATGCCCAGCAGCCAGTACAGCCAGAATTCTGGCCTGGCGCCGCTGGACAAAATCAACTGCGCTGCTGCCGTAAACGCGGCTCCCCAACCCAGCAAAATGAGCAGATCGGCCCCTTCGCGCAGCAGCACCAGACCAGAGCGCAGGAGCAGCGTGGTTGGTCCGGCGGCGGCAGGGAGGTGGAGAAACGGCCGTTTCCCGGCCACCGGCGCCTGTCGTTTGATGCTGCGCCGCGCCAAAGCCAGCCCGGGCATGAGCCGTGAATAAGCCCCCAACGCCTGAATCTGGGCAAACGTAATGCTCTCGTCGGCCACGTCTATCAAATTGATCCGGCTGCTGACGGCTAGCAGCCCGGCCAGCAGCAGGCCAATGCCCAGACTGAGCAGGCCAACCTGCCCGGCGGACCAATCGCCGGTCAGCGCCGCCAGCCATACGTTGCCCGGCCACAGGGCGACTGCCGGCCAGAAGGGCAGCAATACCAGCAGCAGCAAGGGCAGCCAGCGATAGCCGCGCCAGTCAACCAGACCGGGCACGGACAGGCGAAGGATGCCCCACAGCCAGGCAAACCCCAGAATAAACAGCAGCAGCGGGATGGTGATGACGGCCGTTCTTGCCGAGGCAAACGGCCGTATTTCCGGCGGCAGTGATTGGGCCAGGACCACAGCGATAACGGCCGTCAGCGGCAAAATGATCAGCGCGGTTTGCGCTGCTTCCTGGACAAATTGCACCAGCGTCAGCGCGCGCCGGGGAGCGGGCGAGCCGGCAATGTAGGCGATGTCGGGAAACGAGAGCAGCAGCGGCGTGCGCCGCGCATACCGCAGAACCACGCCGATCAGCAGTAAAAACAAAGCCCACGGCAGCACGGCCAACAACTGCCGCCACAGCGGCAAAGAAAGCCCCACGCCCAGCTGGGTGGCCTGGTACAAAATCGCGCCCCAGGTGCCAAAAATAATCCAGACCACAAAAAAGGCGATCAGGTAGAGGTTGTAGAGGAATTCCTTAATCGAGCGGTCGTCGGGGTTGTAGCCGAAGAGGCGCAGGATGGGAACCAGGCTGGCGC
>JAGOMA010000023.1 GCA_017993775.1 Chloroflexota bacterium
TGATTAACCGATCAATAATCCAAAGACAGCCCGGAGATCACTGCATGGCAACTAACCGTGCTCGCTACGAAGAAGCGCTAAACAGAGGCCATACCTACGGTTGGGATCAACGCTGGCCAGAGGCCATTGAGGCTTTTAACGAGGCTGCCCGCGATGAACCCACCGAACCAGCTCCTTTCGCCGGTCTGGGCATGGCCTATATGGAGCTGAATCAGCTTGAAAAAGCGTTGGAAAATTACAAACTGGCGGCGCGTTACTCTCGCGGCGAAGTCATGCATTTGCAGCGCGTAGCCGAAGTTCAGGAACTGCTGGGCATGGCCGATGAAGCAGGCAAAACATATATGGCCATCGGCGAAATCGAGCTAAACCGCAAGCGGTTGGACGACGCTATGACCAACTGGCATCGCGCTGTGCGCTTAGAGCCGAATTTGCTGCGCGCTCACCAACGTCTGGCGTCGATTTACCAGCGACAAGGGGCTGTGCGAAATGCCATTCAGGAATATCTGGCCATTGCGCGTATTTTGCAAAGCCAGGGTGAAAAGAATAAAGCGCTGCAAGCATGTCAGCTTGCGCTGCAGTTGGACCCGCGTAATCCAGACGTTCTCACGGCTTTGGAAATGGTTCGTCAGGGTGAAATGCTCTTTGCCAAGGAACGGGCGGCCGGACCGGTCGTCGCGTCTAAGAGCAGCGGACTGCTGCGAATGGCGGTTGACCTGGAGAAAGATATCCAGGCCTGGGTGCCAGATAAGCGCGTGGTGGAAACGGCCGTGCCCGTTCAAGACGCCCGCCGCATGGCCATGGAACAACTCGCTGTCGAACTTTTTGAAGACGACACCGAAGACGCCCAAAGCGCCAACAAAATTGAACGGGATTTCCTGATCAGCCAGGCCCTGGATTTCCAGCGTCGCGGCCTGGTCAACGAAGCCATCAGCGCCTACGAACAAGCTCTCGCCGCCGGACTGTCTAGCACCGCTGCCCGATTCAACCTGGGCCTCCTCTACCAGGACAAGCTCCGCTTTGAGGATGCCATCCGAGAATTTGAGTTTTCGGTCAAAGATCAGGAATATCGTCTGGCCAGCTACTTTGCTCTCGGCGAATCGTACCGCGCCCGCGGCCAGATCAACAAATCCATCGAAAGTTTTATCAACGTTCTCAAAATTGTTGATATGGGCACCGTCCGCCATGATCAGGCCGACAGACTCATTGAACTGTATGAAAATCTGACCGACAGCCTGGTAACCCAGGGTGAATCAGAAAAAGCCACGGCTTTCGCCAATTCTCTGGTGGAATTTTTAGGCCACAAGGGTTGGGAAGACAAAGTGAAAGAAGCGCGCCAACGTCTGGATGCATTCTCCGACACCGGCATGATGATTCTGGGCGATGTGCTGACATCCGGCACGGAAAAGGTGCTGGAATCTTTGTATCTCAGCCAGGAATATGCGCGGCGCGGCATGTACAACACGGCCATCGAAGAAACCTATCGGGCGATTCAACTGTCGCCGGATTATTTGCCGGCGCACATTCAATTGGGCGATGTGTTGGCCAGACAAGGTCGGCATGAAATGAGCGCGTCTAAATTCACCACCATCGCCGACACGTTTAAGGTACGCGGCGATGTCAACGGCGCAATCATGGCGTATGAGAAAGTCTTAGAACTGGCTCCGCTGGATTTGGCGGCGCGGGCACGGTTGATTGATTTGTTGAAGCAGCACGGCCGTATCGACCGCGCGCTAGAACATTACATGATCATGGGCGAAGGGTATTACCAACTGGCCCAGGTCGACAAAGCCCGCGAAATTTACCAGGAAGCCCTCAAACTGGCTCCGCGCGGCGAACCGGAACGAAACTGGCCCAAACGTATGCTGCGCGCCATGGTCGACATCGACGTTCAGCGTTTCGAATGGCGGCGCGCCCTGCCCGCCTTACGCGATTTGCGCGAACTACAACCAGATGATGAATGGACAGCCATGACGCTGGTAGACATGTATTTCAAAGTAGGCCAACCGCAAAATGCCGTGCGCTCGTTAGACCAATACTTGATGCAGTTGGTACGCACCGGCAAGGGCGTGAAGGTCGTGGGTATTTTGGAGGATATGGTCCAGCAACGGCCGTCCGACCCTAACCTTGTCGATCGTCTGACACGCCTCTACATCCAACAACGCCAAAACCAAGAGGCCGTAGCCATTTTAGACAAACTCGGCGAAGCGCAATTAGAGGCCGGCGACAAAGCGGCCGCCGTCATCACCATCGAAAAAATCTTAAAACTCAACCCGCCCAACGCCGCCAGTTACAAACAATTGTTATCCCAACTCAAATAATCACGGGCCGCTCCTCATCCAGCATTGCCATCAACCCCAAACCTGCGCACAGACCAGACCTCTGCCGCGCAGGTTTTTTCGTCGTCTTTGCCTGATCCGAACAGCGCTGTTCGCTAATTTGCCCTTGCGCCATCAAGATCAAATGCCAACGGACGCTAATACCCGATTAGGGTATAATTTGGGGTGCAAATAGGGAGAAACTTGGTGTTCGACAATATATTTAATTTTCATGGCGGGATAAGCGGATTGGATATCATCGATATCCTGCTGGTAACATTTATCATCTACGGCATTTTTATGTTAATTCGCGGCACGCGCGCTGTGCAAGTGCTGCGAGGGTTCATTGTCCTGGCGCTTGTGTTCTGGCTGCTTGCCAGGTACGTCGATTTACCCGCTTTCAGCTCGCTGATCACCAATACAACCCTGCCGCTGCTGTTGGTGTCAATTCCGGTTATTTTTCAACCGGAAATACGCCGCGCCCTGGAACAGTTGGGCCGTACGGGCAGCGTGCTGCGCCTTTTCCGGCGCAACGAAGTACACCCCATCGTGATCGCCGTTAAAGATGCCTGCCTGCGCCTCTCCCAACGCCGCCACGGCGCGCTGATCATTTTTGAGCGCGACACAGGGCTGCAAGAATATATCGACACCGGCATCTTACTCGATTCAAAAGCATCGCCGGAACTGCTGCTGACCATTTTTAATAAAAACACAGAACTGCACGACGGCGCGGTGATTATTCGCGGCGAGCGGTTGGCGGCGGCAGCTTGTGTGATGCCCTTATCGACCAGCAGCTTATCCGACAGGCAAATGGGGCTGCGCCACCGGGCTGCCTTGGGCATTAGCGAGGTCAGCGATGCCATTGCTTTGGTGGTTTCGGAGGAAACGGGACAGGTGTCTATTGCCCATAACGGCCGTATCATTCGCCGTCAGGATCCTGCCCGTCTGGATGAAATCCTCAACGCCTTCCTGCAAAATCGACAAAACCAACGGCGCGGAGGGTCAGCCAAATGAAAATTTTTCGTGGCATCCTCTCCAACTTTCTCACCTTTCTCTTGTCACTCATGTTGGCCATCCTGATCTGGCTCAACGCCTCGCAGGCCAACGATCCCAGTCGTTTGCAATCTTACCAGATCCCCATTGATTTCATTGGCCAACCGGAAAACAGCACCCTGGTCACTTCCGACGAGAACATGGTTTTTGTCGTCGAGGCGCGTTCATCTGTTTTGAACCAGCTAACTACAGATGATTTTACGGCCGTTGTCGATCTCAGCCAGATTCCCCTCAGCCAGGACACCATCGTCGACGTAAACCTTCAACCCAAAAAGTCAGGCGTCACCATCACCTCGCCTTCGCCGGATAAAGTAACCGTACGCCTGGAACAACTCGTATCGCGTGATGTGCCTGTGGTGCTGGACATTCGCGGCAGTGTTGCCCGCGGGCACACGCAAGGCGATGCCCTGGTAGACCCCGAAGTCATCACCGTCGTCGGCACGGCCGCGCAGGTCGAAAGACTCGACTCAGCCCGCGTCACCGTCTTCCTCAACAACATAAGCCAGACCTTTGTCGCCACTCCTGTGCCGATTTTTTATGATCGGCAAGGTCGCGTGGCCAGCACCAGCGGCCTCAAAAGCGTCAGCCGCGAAGACGTCAACGTCACCATCCCCGTTACCGAGTCGGCCGATTTTGCCGAGAAATTCATCGAAGTCGATTGGAGCGGCGCGCCAGCGGATGGCTACCGCCTGCTCAGCATCAACGTCAATCCACCCAGCGTCCTGGTTCGAGGGCTGCCCACCAGCCTGAACCAACTCACCCAAATCAGCACCGAACCCATCGACATCACAGGGCTTACCGAAACATTTACCCAAACAGTCACCCTGGACCTCCCACCCGGCATTACTCTGGATGAAGTGCAGATTGTGGAGGTAACAATTGAGATCGAACCCATTTTAACCACTGGCGTGTATAATCGACCCGCTGAGGTACAGGGATTGGATAAGGGATTAACGGCCGTTATCGACCCTGAAGAAGTGCGCGTTGTTGTGTTTGGTCCACTGCCCGTGCTGGATTCCCTGGCCGAAGACGAAGTCCGTGTCACCGTAGACGCATTCGGGCTGCTCACCGGAACCTACAGCCTGGAACCGGTCGTCAGCTTACCCGATCGGGGCATCGAATTACGCTCCGTTCAACCGCAACTAGTCACCGTTATCATCACCACGGCCGTCACCGACACCTTGACCCAAACAGTCAGGCCGACGCCAACTCCGACATCCTGGCGGCCGCTGCTGCCCACAAGACAGCACGCAGCCAAACAACTCACACCCAATCAAATAATATGGTCGGCGATGAACAACCCCCATCCCGCCCTTTTACCGGAAGAAGAAAATTTATGCCTGCAAAATCCTTAGTCGCCCTGGTTGGTCGCCCCAACGCGGGCAAATCAACCCTTTTTAATCGCATCGTCGGCCGACGCTTAGCTGTCGTTTCCGATGTACCCGGCACCACCCGCGACAGACTCTACGCCGACGCAGAATGGACCGGCATCAACTTCACCGTCATCGACACCGGCGGCATTGAAGTAACCGACGGCTGGAACACCGAACCGCTCTCCGAAGACTCGGAACAATATCTGCCACTCATTCGCCGTCAAGCGGCCGTCGCCATTCAGGATGCCGATGTCATCGTCCAGGTCGTCGATGGGCAGAGCGGCATCACCGCCGCCGACCGTGAAGTGGCCGACATCTTACGCCAGTCGAATAAACCCATCATTATCGCCGCCAACAAATTAGAATCCAGCAAATTATGGGACAACGCCTACGAATTTTATGAACTGGCTTTAGGCGAAGTCATCGCCATTTCCGCCTTACACGGCGCAGGCTCCGGCGATTTGCTAGACGCCATCGTCGCCGCCTTACCGAACCCCAACGAAGAAGAGCCAGAAGACGACGAATCCATCAAAATCGCCATCCTCGGCAAACCCAACGCCGGTAAATCCACGCTGCTCAACAAAATGATTGGCGAGGAACGAGCCATTGTCAGCCCAATTGCCGGCACCACCCGCGACGCCATCGACGAACACATGGTTTGGCAAGGGCAAGAATTCACCTTAATCGATACGGCCGGCATCCGGCGGCGCGGCAAAATTGAACCTGGCGTGGAAAAATACAGCGTCCTGCGCTCCATCAAAGCCCTCAAACGGGCCGATGTAGCGCTTTTGCTGATTGACGCCGAAGCCGGTATCACCTCCCAAGACGCCCACATCGCCGGAATGCTGAAAGATGAAATGAACGGCGTAATCATTTTGGTTAACAAATGGGACGCTATCGACAAAGACTCCTTCACCATCTACGAATATGAAAAAGTGCTGCGCGAAGAACTGAAGTTTCTTCCCTATGCGCCAATTATTTACATATCGGCCATGACCGGGCAGCGGGTAAACAAAATTTTGCCCAAAGTTGTAGAAGTGCAGGAAATGCGCCATCAACGCATCCCCACGGCCGATTTAAATAAGTGGATGCGTGAAGTAACCATTCAACATCCACCGCCAAGCAGCGGCGGCAAACGGGTGAAATTCTTTTACACCACGCAAGTTTCCGTGGCGCCGCCCACCATTGTGATGTTTGTCAACAAACCGGAGTGGGTTCACTTTAGTTATGAGCGCTACCTGGAAAACCGTTTGCGCGAATTGTATCCCTTTGAGGGGACACCGGTGCGCCTTATTTATCGCGCCCGCAGCGAAGACCGGTTTGCCAAGTGATGGGTGGGCTAACGACACTGGAAGATTGAAACCAACCGAAAAGAGCGTAGGAGTTTGCTCTTGAGGTGTTGGACCTTGGGAAATGCAAACCCCCAGGGTCCGTGCATCATTAACTTTCGAGTTTGCAGATTGGTCCAATCTGGGAGATTGGACCAATCTTACCCGGTTAAAAACATACGGACCCTTAGTGCTTTGTAAGGTAAGTGTTTGAAATTTATGCCGCAGCTACAAATTCCACAAACAAAACTTGAAATTATTTTTTTAACAAAGCACTTGGAGTCTTCCCAGAGAAAGAAAAGGTAATTTGTGAGCAATCAACCATTTAATTATTATGCCCAAACTGTACCGGGCGCAGAAGAAATCGCCTGGCTGGAAATTCGTTGGCGCTTGGCTGGCGTAAAATTTGGTGAATATCTGTTTGCCAAAGAGCAAAATGGCATTGTCACGTTCGAGTATCAGGGTGACATAGCCGACGTGCAACAGCTAGAATCGGTGGAAGATGTTTTTTTGCTGGCCTTGGATGTGCCCAAGTTGTCACGCGGCAAGCGTGATCTGACCCAGATTCGGGACATGGTGACCAAGGCGGAAAGCTTCGGACGGGCGGGCAATCAGTTGATGCGCTTTCGGCAGCTCAGCCGACCTCCTTCCTATCGTGTGGTGAGTCGTAAATTTGGCCGGCACGAATATCCATTGAAGGAACTGCAGAAAGCCGTTCTTCAAGGGATGCAAAGCCGGTATCCACGTTGGGCGCCGGTGGCGGATGGGGCACAGGTGGAGTTGGGCGTGGATTTGTTGGGGTCTCATTTGTTGTGTGGCTTTAACATTACCGACAAACAGGCACGGAAGACGCGTATCTTGCGACAAACGGATGGCGACGCGGTACGGCCGTCTCTCGCCGCCGCTCTGGTTCTGGTGACTGAGCCTGAACCGGACGATGTGTTTCTGGATCCGTTGTGTGGCAACGGCCGTCTCCTCTTCACCCGCCGCCTGTTGGGCCGCTACGGCCGTTTGCTTGGCGCCGATCCCTCACCCGACCAGCTAGAAATCGCCGCCGAAAATCTGTCCACGCGCCGCAAAGGGCGGCTGGCGGAAAACATCGACTTGCAGCCCTGGACAGACACTGGCCTGCCGCTGGCCGACGCATCTGTCGATAAAACAGCGGCCGTCTTGCCAGACAGCGCCCAGGTGGGCAGCGAGCAAGAGATGAAGAAGTTGTACACGGCCGTCTTCCAAGAAATCGCCCGTGTACTAAAGCCAGACGGCCGTGCCGCCATCCTCAGCCGTGAATACGACCAGGTTAAAGCCAGCCTCCGCGAACGCCCTATGTTGGAAATCCAGACTGGCTATTCGGTGAAAGCCGGGGCGCAGTGGGGACGTATCTACATCATCAAGCGCCTGGAAGACGCGGCGGCTACACCGGCGGCGTAATCGTCACAGCCTGATCGTAAGCGGAAAAATCAAGCTGCCACACGCTGGCGCCTTCTTCACTGTCCGGCTCCGGCTCGTTGACCACAATGCGGATGATGTCGTAGGTGTCCGGCGCAATCCACAGGGTCACCTCCACCGCCTGCGGGCCAATCAACCCACCGCTAATCGCCGCCAGACGCTCCCCGGCCACCTGCCCCGTGATCACATACAACTCCTCACTCGGGCCGCCTTCTAATTTTTCCCGACCGGATAACGCGGCATTGGTTAAATCGGCTGTCAGAATGGCCGGCAGTCCGGCGGCGGCGTCAAACAACGCGCCGGGATTAAATCCCCAGTTGGGCGGCAGTTGTTCCCACTTTTTGGTCAGAATGTTGGTTTGCCACTGGTCCTGGCCAATGCTCACCACGCTAATATCGGTGATCAGACCAAAGGCGGCGGCGCGCACAGCCGCCTGAGCTTTATCCGGCGCGGCAAAATCGCCCACGGCCGTGCGGAAAGCAATCGTTCCGGTGGGGTCCAGGGCCGCCGACGCGCCGCTCAAATTCACGCTAAAGTGGAATCCCGAGGTCGTCGTCAGACGCGCAACCGCCTGCTGGATGATCTCTTCCGGCGTGGGTTCCGGCGGCGGCGGCTCCTGGCAGGCGGCGAGCAGCAGCAACAAGCCAAAAAGAATCAATAACCGTGATAAACAAACGTGTTTCGCTTTCATATCCCATTCCTTCCTTGTTATTCCTGATAATCATACTCGATTCTGGGGCAAACGGCCGTTTGGTTTACGCCATTCGCCCGACCCGCCACCCTGCGCTAAAATGGCTGCCCTATGAAAGTATATCTACACAGCATTGGCTGCCGCCTCAATCAGAGCGAAATCGAGACGATGGCCCGCCAGCTATTAGCGGCGGGACATGAGATAGTAGACAACACGGCCGTGGCCGACAAAGTCATCATCAACACCTGCGCCGTCACCGCCGAAGCAGCGCGCGACGGCCGTACCCTCACCCGCCGCATCCACCGCCAAAACGACGCCGCCGAAATCATCCTGACCGGCTGCTACGCCACCATCGCCCCGGCCGAATTAGGGCGCGTGCAGGGCGCTGGGCGCATCGTCACCAACCAGAACAAAGCCCAACTTGTCAGCTTGCTAGATCCACAGGCGCGGCTCGATTTGCCCGTCTTCGACCAGGAGCCGGTAATGCGCGAATTTTTAGCCGGAACCACCGGCAACACCCGCGCCTTCATCAAAGTACAAGATGGCTGCAACAACAAATGCACCTTCTGCATCACCACCATCGCCCGCGGCGCAGGGCAAAGCCGCCACCTGGGTGACGTGGTGGCCGAAATTCAGGCGCTGGCCGCCGCCGGCTACCAGGAAGCGGTGCTGACCGGCGTACACCTGGGCAGCTACGGCCACGATTTTGGCAACAAAGCCGGTCTCGGCGAACTGGTCCGCGCCATTTTGCAGCACACCGACATCCCTCGCCTGCGCCTGTCATCCTTGGAACCGTGGGACATCGCCCCAGATTTCTTCACACTGTGGGAAAATCCCCGCCTTCTGCCTCATCTGCACATGCCGCTGCAAGCAGGCAGCGACAAAACTTTACGCCGCATGGCCCGCCGCACCTCTCAGGCTGCCTTCCGGCAGTTGACCGACACCGCCCGCGCCCACATCCCCGACCTGAACCTCAGCACCGATCTCATTGTCGGTTTCCCCGGCGAAACAGACGAAGACTTTGCCGAGAGCCTGGCATATGTGCGCGAAATTGGCTTTTCGCGGCTGCATGTGTTCAGCTACAGCCAGCGCCCCGGCACGGCCGCCGCCAACATGCCCGATCAAGTTTCCGGCCCCCTTAAAAAAGAGCGCGCCCGCCGCCTGATCGATCTGGGTCATGAAATGAGCCTGACCTTTCACCGGCGCTTCCAGGGCGATACCCGCGCCGTATTATGGGAATCCACCGTCGGCGCCGACAAGGATGGTTTGCGCTGGGTAGGCTACACCGATAATTACATGCGCGTTCAAGCCCACGGCCCTGTCGATTTGTTCAATCGCGTCACCCCCACCCGGCTAACAGAAGCGCAAACCGATGGATTAGCCGGGGTGATCGAATCCGCGTGATTACGCCTTGTAAATTTTGGAAGAGAGACGTCATCAATGGTCCACCCACCACCATGAATGAATAGGACACGGATTTACGCGGATGAACACGGCTAAGAATCCGTAAAAATCCGCGTTCATCCGTGTCCTATTTTCGAAGGAACTGCGTTGCACTCACCAAACCCCGATTATCAAACCGTTGTCGCAAAGATTTTTCAGCAGGCGGCTTTTGTCCGCGAGCTGGGGCTGGAACTGGTAGGTTGCGGACCGGGCTGGTGCGAAAGCCGGCTGGTGGTGCAGCCGCGCCACATGCAGCAGGATGATGTCGTCCATGCCGGAGTGCAAACCACCATCGCCGACCACACGGCCGGGGCAGCAGCCGGCACGATCATTCCGCCAGACGCTTACGTGTTGTCGGTGGAATTCAAGATGAATTTATTACGGCCCGGCGTTGGGGAAATCTTGTTTTGCCGGGCAGACGTGTTGAAGCCGGGTCGCCAATTTAGCGTGGTTGAGTCTGAGGTGTTTGCCATCGCCGGCAATTCGCGCAAACTCATCAGCAAATTCATCGGCACAATGGTGACAATGCCCCGCACATCATCTTCCAAAAACGATCTGATGACGGGGTAGAAACGGCCGTTCCCCACCCCCTGCCTCTTGTTCCTGCGTCCGCCAGTCGCAAGCAGCCGTCAGTTTGTCCCCCACCTCGAAAAGCGGATAATGAGGGGTTAAGAAATACTTAGCAGCAACGGAGATCCTACAGGAGACTGGCATGCAAAGACAACGGTTCCTTTTACTGGGCGTATTATTAACCACCCTGGTTACATTGGCTCTGGAAATTGTGCTGACGCGCATTTTCTCTGTAACCATGTGGTACCATTTCGCCTTTTTGACTATTTCTATCGCCTTGATGGGCAGCGCGGCGGCGGGGGTCATGGTGTATCTACGACCGCAGATGCTGGCCGAAACGGCCGCGCGCCGCTGGATGGGCTACACAACCATCGCCCTAACCCTGGCAATCCCAATTTGCCTGCTGCTATATCTGCAAATCCCTTCTGTGACCATCATGATGAACCGCACCGAGTCGTTAACGGCCGTGCAAATCCTCTACCTGGCGCTCATTTACGTACTGCTCTCCATCCCGTTCTTCCTCTCCGGGGTGGTCATTTCGCTGGCGCTGGCCAGTTGGGTCAAAATCGCCGGGCGCATCTACTGGGCCGATCTGACCGGCGCGGCCATTGGCTGCCTGGTGAGCGTGGCCTTGTTGCAGTTTCTGGGCGGCGTGAACGCCGTCCTGGCGTTGGGGGTGATGATGGGGGCGGCGGCGCTGGTATTTAATGGGGAACGGCCGTTCCGCCAACCGCGCTTTTTAGCCGCCATCGCTGCCTTACTCATCACCACAACCCTGCTGGCTACCAATCTGGCCGCGCCCTGGGTGCAAATCCGCGTCAGCAAAGGCGAAGCCGCCGAACCCAACATCATCTACGAACGCTGGAATGCCCACTCGCGGGTAACGGTCTACGAACCGGCCGCCTACCCCTTCTTTTGGGCCATCTCCGGGCAAAAATGGGAAGAAACCATCCAAAATGGCGGCCAATTCCACCATTCGCTGCTGCTCATCGACGCGGTTGCCGGGACGCCCATCCAGCAGTTCGACGGCGACTTTTATCAGGTGAGCTTTTTACGCAACGATTTAACCGCGCTGGCCTATCACCTGATCGCCCAGCCAACGACGCTGGTAATTGGACCGGGCGGCGGGCGCGATGTGCTGACGGCTTTGGTAAGCGGCGCGCCGATGGTAACGGCCGTTGAAGTCAATCCAGCCATCGTTGCCGCCGTCAAAGGCCAGTTCGCCGACTTCGCCGGTCACCTCTACGACCGGCCAGATGTCAACGTGCAGGTCGCCGACGCGCGCGGCTTCGTCGAACGCAGTTCAGATCAGTACGATGTCATTCAGGCATCCTTGATCGACACCTGGGCGGCGGGCGGCTCCGGCGCTTTTGCCCTGTCCGAAAACAGCCTATACACCCGCGAAGCCTTCCAAACCTACTACGAACACCTTTCCGACCGGGGCATCACCACTGTGTCGCGCTGGTATTTGCCGGATCGGCCGGCGGAAACATTGCGCCTCGTGTCGACGGCGATGGCCGGCTGGCAAGCCGCCGGTGTCAGCGACCCCCGGCAGCACATCGCCGTCATCGCCCATCTAACCGCCATGGCCCAGACCGAAGGGCTGTCTACCACGCTGCTTAAGCGCACGCCGTTCACGCCGGAAGAAGTAGCCGACCTGCAAGAAGTCGCCGAATCAATGGGTTACACAGTGCTGTACGCCCCCGGGCTGGCTCCGTTTGAGGAAGTCGGCCAATTTATCGCCCAGCCAGACCATGCCGCCTTCATCGCCAACTATCCGCTGGACATTTCCCCGGCCACCGATGACCGGCCATTTTTCTTCAATCTGGTGCTGTTTGGCGATTTACTGGACGCGTCGCTCAGCGGCAGCGGCGTCTACCGTACGAGCATGGAATCCATTTTTATTTTGATGGCCGTGCTGGCGGTGAGCCTTGTGCTGGCGCTGGTGTTCATTTTGCTGCCTTTGGGCTTAAGTACGCGACGGAAACTGCTCAAACGGCCGTCATCCTGGCTGCTCGCTTACGTCGGCACACTCGGTCTGGCCTTCATGCTGGTGGAAATCCCCACCATCCAGCGGCTCACCGTTTACCTGGGCCGCCCGGTTTACTCCCTGACAGTCGTCTTGTTTTCCCTGCTTCTGTTTAGCGGACTGGGCAGCTTGTGGAGCAGCACCTGGGCCGCCAACGAGCACCGGATTCCAGGCCAGATGGGCCGCGTTTTGCCCGCGCTGCTGGTGGCGCTCATTTTCCACGCTATCGTCAGCAGTTGGATTTTGCAGGCGACCATCGGTTGGAGCCTGCCGCTGCGCATTGGCCTGGCCGTGACGCTGTTGGCGGTTCTCGGCTTTTTCATGGGCATCCCGTTCCCGGTGGGCATACGCTGGGCCGGGCGGCAAGAATCCGGCGGCGTGCCCTGGCTGTGGGCCATCAACGGCGTCATGTCGGTGATGGGATCGGCGCTGGCGATGGCGTTGGCCATTCATGTGGGTTTTCAGATGACGCTGGTGGTGGCTACGGCCGTTTACGGCCTGGCCGGTTTCTTCCTCTTGCGCGAATTTAGCCAGGCGGCGTCTGGCGGGTTCAGTGTCGAAGTGGCCGCATCTTAACATGAGGGGAGGGGAAACGGCCGTTTCTCCACCCCTCATTTTATGCTAGAATAGCGAACTGACGTTCTACCACCACAATCAAAACATCCGTGTGTATCCGCATCTTAATCTGAGGTTTCCATGCCCAAATTCGAACTTGTATCCGATTTCCAACCTACCGGCGACCAGCCCGTCGCCATCGAAAAACTGATAGAAAGCCTCGAAGCCGGTCACAAATACCAGACATTGCTCGGCGCCACCGGCACCGGCAAAACCTTTACCATCGCCAACATCATCCAACAAACCCAACGTCCCGCGCTGGTACTGGCTCACAACAAAACCCTGGCCGCCCAGCTCTACAGCGAATTCCGCGACTTTTTCCCCAAAAACGCCGTCAGCTACTTCGTCAGCTACTACGATTATTACCAGCCCGAAGCCTACGTCCCCCGCCACGATCTCTACATCGAAAAAGAAACGCAAATCAACGACGAAATCGACCGCCTGCGCCTGCTGGCCACCGCCAACCTCCTCAGCCGCGAAGACGTGATCATTGTCGCGTCCGTGTCCTGCATTTACGGCATCGGCAATCCTCAGGCCTGGGGCAAAGTCACCGTAGAAATCGAGCGCGGCAAGCAGTACCGCCGCGACACCATCCTGCGCCGTCTGGTAGACATCCAGTACGACCGCAACGACCTGGAACTACGGCGCGGCACCTTCCGCGTGCGCGGCGACACCTTGCAAATCTTCCCCGCCTACGCCGAAACCGCCTACATGATCGAATTCTGGGGCGACGAAGTCGAACGCTTAACCGAATTCGACTACCTGACGGGCGAAGTCCTGCGCGACCAGACCAGCATCCAAATTTTCCCTGCCCGCCAATTTATCACCGACGAAGACAAACTCAGTCAGGCCGTCAACGACATCGAAAACGAGCTATCGACGCGCATTGCCTATTTCAAAGAACGCAACATGCTGCTGGAAGCGCAGCGCATCGAGCAGCGCACCCAATATGACCTGGAAATGCTGCGCGAGGTGGGCTACACCTCCGGCATCGAGAATTACAGCCGCCACCTGGATCAGCGCGAGATAGGCGCGCCGCCCTGGACCCTGCTCGATTATTTCCCGGCCAACTACCTCGTCGTAGTAGACGAAAGCCACATGACCTTACCGCAAGTGCGCGGCATGTATGCCGGCGACCGCAGCCGCAAGCAAACCCTGGTGGATTATGGCTTCCGCTTGCCCAGCGCCCTGGACAACCGTCCGCTGAATTTTGAAGAATTTGAACAGCGCGTTAATCAGGCCATTTTCACCAGCGCCACCCCCTCCGTTTTTGAACTCGAGAAATCGGGCAGCGTCGTACATCAGGTCATCCGGCCGACCGGCGTTCTGGACCCTGAAGTGGAAGTGCGGCCGGTCAAAGGCCAGGTAGACGATTTGTTAGGCGAAATCAACCGCCGCACCAGCATTGGGCAGCGAGTATTGGTGACCACCTTAACCAAACGCATGGCCGAAGACCTGAGCGATTACCTGCTGGAAATGGGCGTCAAGGTCCACTACCTGCATTCCGAAGTCCACACCATCGAGCGCACGGAAATTTTGCGCGACTTGCGCATGGGCGTTTACGACGTGGTGGTGGGCATCAACCTGCTGCGCGAAGGGTTGGATTTGCCGGAAGTGTCGCTGGTCGCCATTTTAGACGCCGACAAAGAAGGCTTTTTACGTTCCGAAACGGCGCTGACGCAGACCATTGGCCGAGCGGCGCGGCATGTAGACGGCCGTGTCATCATGTACGCCGACCGCATCACCGATTCGATGCAAAAAGCGCTCAACACCACCAACGAACGACGCGCAGTGCAGCAAGCTTACAACGAGGCGCACGGCATCGAGCCGCGCAGCATTATGAAGGCGGTGCATGATCTGACCGATGATATTGCCCAGGAACGGGAAATGGCGCTGGCGGATGGCAAAGGCAAATACACCACTGTGCGCGATCTGCCGAAGGCGGAATTGGCGCATATGGTTATCGACCTGGAGAAGCAGATGAAGCAGGCGGCGCAGAATTTGGAGTTTGAGCGCGCGGCCGTGCTGCGTGACCAGATTGTGGAACTACGGCAAATCATGGCGTTGAAGGAGGCGGGCAGCGACAAAGATTTGCCCGCCTGGGAGCGGATGCGCCTGCTGGACGAGGCAGGCATCGCTTACGATCCGGGGGATTAACCAACTAAAAGGAGGTCATGGAATCGCATGACCTCCTTTTTTATTCGCAGTCGTCGGCGAAAAATTCCGTGGCGAAAAATTTCCGTTTTCTAGATTGGAACCATCTTGGAGATGGGTCCAATCTATGCCGCATCATTTTAAACAGTGCTCAATTTGTCTGCCTCAGTTCGTCATGAAGTCCATTTAGAACGCTCATTATTTCACTGATGGAAGGAACATACGTTGAACTTTGCCAACTGGATGTTTCTTTAATCTCTTGTCCAGCAGCTAAAGATTGTCGGCAGCCATCAGCCCACGGCTGGTTTAAAGCGGCAAATTTATCGATTTCCAGGCTAAAGCTGTTGTAAATGGCCTGCAACCACTCATCATTGGTTGAAAAGCCAGATGGAAGGCTGTTTATTGTTCCTTCGTAAGCACTTAAAAGGACCGTACAGTTGACATTGTTATCAGTTGAAAACCTCTTTACGTGAGGAGAGATTTCAAAGACATATGAGTCGATATGCTCCAAAGCTAAGGCAAGGCTAGCTGCTAAGATCTCCCGCTCGGTGGCTGGATTGCTAACGGCCGTTGGTAAAGGCGGGTTAGCCGATATGGTAGTGGGAACGGCCGTTGCCGTGGCCGTTGGCGTTTCGGTGGGCGGCACGGCCGTTTCCGTTTCCGTTGCCGTTGCCGTTGCTGGCGGCGTGTACGTCGGCGGCGGCGTCAGCGAGGGATAGGGCGTGAACGTCGGGTACGGGGTAAAAGTCGCCTGGGGAGTGTAGGTCGGATACGGCGTGAACGTACTCTGGGCGGTCGGCATAAGCCAGCCCGCCTGTGTCGCCGCTACCGCCGCAGACACCTGGCTTTCCACCGTCAGCAGCACATCTTGCTCATTCGGGCCACAGCCAACCAGGAACAAGACCCATACCACTATTAAAATGCTCCAATATGTGAGTCTCATGCAAATTCCTCCAAAAACTAGTTCAGCTCGTATCTTCAATCGCGATTAACAGCAATTTTCCCAAAAATTTGGCCGAGCGCAAAATGAGACGCTGCCGATCAGGCAGTTGCCACGCCGGTTGCCCATGTTATACTCTCCCCACAATGGATACAATTTTGAATCAGGAGCAGGAAGACCTGCTCAGACGTACGCGAGATGTGTTGGGGGAGCTGCGCGATGTGCTGGCGGAAACGGCCGTCAACAAAGAAGACCGCGCCGCCCTCATCGAATCAGTCCGCCAGCTAGACGATCTGTTTTTGCTGGTGATTGCCGGCGAGTTTAACGCCGGCAAATCCGCCTTCATCAACGCCCTCCTGGGCCAGAATTTGCTGCCGGAAGGCGTCACCCCGACCACCAGCCAGATTTATTTGCTGAAATATGGCGAACAGGTGGGGAAACGGCCGTTAACCTCTGGCCTCTGGGAACAAACCGCCCCCGTAGACATCCTGCGCGAAATCGTCATCGTCGATACCCCCGGCACCAACGCCATCCAACGCGAACACGAAGCGCTGACGGCCGAATTCATCCCCCGCAGCGATCTCGTCCTCTTCATCACCTCCGCCGACCGCCCCTTCACCGAAAGCGAGCGCACCTTTCTGACCCAAATCCGCGCCTGGGGCAAAAAAGTCATTCTGGTGGTCAACAAGATCGACATCCTCACCGATCCGGCGGAAAAACAGCAAGTGATCACCTTTGTCACCGACGCCGCCAACAAACTGGTGGGCGACGTGCAGGCGGTGTTTGCCACCTCGGCCAAACAAGCGCAAAAAGCAAAGGCCGGGCAGCCCCAATTCTGGGCGCCCAGCGGCTTTGAAGAATTAGAAACCTACATCCGCGAGACATTGGACGATGACGGCCGTTTCCGCCTCAAACTCCTCAACCCGCTGGGCGTCGGCCAAAAACTGGTCAAAAAACAGCTCAACGACGCCGAAGCCGACCTCGCCTCGCTGCAAGAAGACCGCGACCTCCTGGCCGACATCGATGGGCAAATGGTCTATTACAACGAAGATATGCAGCGTAATTTCAAATCACGCCTGGGCGAAATCGATAACATTTTGCTGGGCATGGAAAAACGGGGCAACGACTTTTTTGACGAGATGATGCGCTTTGGCCGCATTCCCGACCTGATCCGCAGCAAACGCGTCGAAGAAGCGTTTGAAGAAACCGTAGTCGCCGACGTGCCGCAGCAGATCGACAGCCGCGTTACCGAGTTGATCGATTGGTTGGTGGAGCAAGATTTACGCCAGTGGACGGCCGTTGCCGACCACCTCGCCAAACGCAAAGACGGCCAAAACGACCGCATCGTCGGGCAAGCCGGGCCGCGCGAAGGCACGCTGGCCTACAACCGCCAGCACCTCATCGACTCCATCGGCAAGGCCACCCGGCTGGCTGTGGAAACCTACGACGAAGAACGAGAAGCCGCCGACATGGCCGAAGGAGCGCGCACGGCCGTGGTCAACACCGGCCTGGCTGGCGTAGGCGTGGGCATTGGCGTGGCCATCGCCATCGCCGCCCACGTCGTTTGGATTGACGTAACAGGTATTTCTGCGGCCGTCATTGCCGCCGCCCTGGGCTTGTTGATCTTACCGGCGCGGCGGCGCAAGGGAAAACAAGAATTAGAAATCAAACTGAGCGAACTGCGCCAAAAACTCATTACCAGCCTGACAGAACAGTTTGATCGAGAAATGCGGCGCAGCACGCAGCGCATCGAAGACACCGTGGCCCCCTTCGCCCGCTTCGTCCGCGCCGAAACCGACAAAATCACCCGCCAACACGACCAACTAGCCGCCATTGAGGCCCACATGCTCGGCCTGCAAAGCCAGCTAAAACAAGAGAGACTAGAGACTAGAGACTAGAAGACTAGAGATTTGAGATTTGAGATTTGAGGCTAGAGACAAATCCACTCCCCACTCCGCACTCCCCACTCCGCACTCCCCCACTCCCCACTCCCCCACTCCGGCAACTTACTCGTACTTCAGCGCCGTAATCGGCGATAACGTGGCCGCCCGCAGCGCCGGATACAGGCCGGAAAGCAGCCCAATCACCGTGGCAAAAATCAGGGCAAAAAGCGGCAGCCAGGTCGGCGTGGCTACAGCCACAGTCGGCGGCGGGCCACCCGTTTGCGCCGCCTGCCCCGCCAGATAGGCAATGGCGAACACGTTCACCACTTGCCCCAACCCCCAACCAACCGCCACGCCGCCCAATCCGCCGAGAAAGCCAATGCCCGCCGACTCGCCCAAAAAGACGCTCAAAACGTGCCGATTGGTCGCCCCCACGGCTTTCATTAAGCCGATTTCGCGTGTGCGCTCCAGAATCGCCATCGCCATCGTATTGGCAATGCCGATGGCCGCCACCAGCAGAGCGATAGCCCCAACGCCGCCAAACACCACCTGCAGCACCACATAAAAGCCGTTAATGCCCTGCACAAACGACTGCGGCGTCCACGCCTGGAAACCCATCGCCGTAATCTGGTCGGCTATATCCAGCACCTGATCCAGGTCGGCGGCGCGCACGATGACCGTGTTGTAGCCCACCTTGTTACGGTCCAGGCGCTGGCCGGTAAACCAGACGTTCATCGCCTCCACTTCTTTCAGCGACATGTAGATGGAGTAATCGGCTTCATCGCGGGATTCGGCCAGCACGCCGGCCACGCGGGCGCGCACCGTTTTGCGGATTTCCGTGCCGTCTTCGCTGTATTTGATGAGCGTGAAAGTGAGTTGTTTGTTGAGTAGTTCGGGCGGCGGCGGCGGTTCCTGGCCGGGCCGGGCGCGCGGATCGTAAAAATTGTTGGGCATCTGAAAACCAACGATGACCGTGCCGGGCAGCAGTTCGGTCGTGCCCTGGTCGGCGCGCAGGCCCAATTCGCTCAGGTCAGTTGTGCCAACACCGAGGAGTTGGCCGCCGCCTTCCAGCCGGTCTATGGTCATTTGCGCCCAGCCTTGCAGGTAATCCTGGGGGATAACGGCCGTTACCCCCGCCATCCCACGAAAGGTTTCCACGGCCGTATCATTCAGCGGCGCGTCGATGACGGGCTGGCCCGTCGTCGGATCAAACTCCGTAAAATTAGGCGACACATTGATTTTAGTCAGGTCACCGATGCCGCCAAGCTGGCTGGCCGCGTTTTGCTGCAAGCCCGACCCCAGCGACACCAACAGCACCACCGCCGCCGTGCCAATGACCACGCCCACGGCCGTTAGCGCCACCCGCCCCTTGCGCCGCGCCAAATTCTCTACCACCAAGGCAATCAAATCAAAAACCGACATCGTTGTTCACCCACAAAAGACCCGTCAGGTCTTGGAGACCTGTCCGGTCTACTCTTCATTACGGCCCAAAATTCCCCGGCGCGCCAAAATCTGATGGCCCGTCCAAAGGCGCACTCTCCACCGGCGGCTGCTGCTCCGGCGCAGGCGCGCCGCTGCTCAGGCCCAGCAGGCCCAGAATAAAGCGCCAGATTTTCGCGCTCACTGTTTCCGGCTCCGCCTCCGCCACAGGCTCGTCAAGCCCGTCCGGCGGCATCACCGGCTCCTCGATGACCATCGCCTCCATCACTTCCAGCGTCAGCGTGCTGGTGAGTACCTGCGCCTGGTTAAAATCGTCGGTGTAGTCCACGCTCAGGCGCAGTTCCAGCGGCCCTGGCTGGTTGGCCGTGAGCAGCGCATCCAGCGGGAAGAAGCCGCCCGGCTCCAATGCGCCGACGAAGATCGAGTTGTTTTCCAGCGTGGCCTCATCGGCTGTAACCTTAAACGTGCCTAAGACGGCCGTGCTGCTGCCCACGTTCACAATTTGCAGCGGCAGGCTGGCTATTTCACCGGCAAAGACGGCCGGTTCTGGCGCGTAGAAGTTGAAGCTGACAGACGGCCGTTTATACACCAGCAGCGTAATCACCTGATCGTCCACAAAACTGCCGTTCTGGTCGTCGCTGTACACAAACGACACCTTCAGCGGGTAAGCTCCCGGCTTGGTGGTGGCGTTGACAATGAGCGATTGGCCCGTTTCCAGCGATTGGCCGCGCAGCAAATCGCCCAGCGAGCGCACATTGGAAGTGCCCACCGGCGCAAATTCGGTAAAACTGCCGCTGGCTCCGGCCAACCCGCCCGCCTGCGGTGTACCTTCGGCATTTACGCTGCTGCTGCCGCTGCCGCCGCCCACCACCATCGTCACACGGCGGGCGTCGGCGCTGCCCTGATTTTGCACCGCCAGGGTTAGTTCAAACACCGTCCCCGGTTCCAGGAGAGCCACATCCACCGCATAATTGGTGATGATAAGCTGGGGGCGCAGGCGCGGCGCGGCTGTGGCCGTTGGGGTAGCCGTGGGCGTCACCGTAGGCGAGGCCGCGCCGCCTACCGCCTGCGGCACGATGGGAAATGTGAGGGAAAAGGTGTCATTGTAAACCGTGCCGTTGAAATCGGTATACGCCACCTTTACATCCAGTGTGCCGATGGCCTGGCCGGCCAGATCTTTACCGGCGGCCAGCGGCTGCCAGAAACGAGATTTCTCGCCGGGGGATAGGCTGCCCAGCGCGCGTACGCCGCCAGTATTGCGGGCCACAAAGCTGCCGCTGACAAAGGTAACGATCACGTTGCTGGCCGGAATTTGCCCGGCGTTGGCCAGGGTCATTTCAAAATCCAGGTTGGATCCGGGGGTAATTTGCGCCGAACTTGCGCCGTAGCTGTCCACAACGAGCAACGGCCGTACAAAAGCGGTTGCTGCCGGGGTGTTGGTGGGCACGGGCGTGCCGGTTGGGCCGGGCATTTCGGTGACGGTGAGCGCATTGACCAGCGAGGCGGCCTGCGCGTCTGGGTTGACAACGGTGACGGTGTACGTGCGCGGCGGCGCGGCGGCCGGCAGCACGGCGCGCAGCAAGTTGGCGCTGACGGTTGTTGTGGCCAATGCGCCGTAACCTTCCAGCACCACCACAGCCCCACTGGCAAAATTACTGCCCGTAACCACCAATTCGGTATCGACGTTGTTGCTGATGACATTGGGCTGCACGGCCGTTGGCTGCGGCGCTGTTGATGGCGGATTGGTGGCCGTAGCGGTGGGCGTAGGTGTATCGGCCTGGGCAAAGGTTTGCGGCGCGGCGCTGAAAGCCAGGGCCAGCAGCAAAATGAGCAGGATGACGGGTAGGTATTTGTAATTAATAGGTGGTTGGTTCATAGGTCTTCGATCACAGATTAAGACCCCAAGGGTTTTCAGAAACCCTTGGGGTCTGTGTTGTCAAGAGCCGTTTCGTATTCACCTTTGGTGACGACACGGCCGTCGAGCATATACACGGTGTGGGTGGCGTATGCCTGCATACGCGGGTCATGGGTAACGACAAGGACGGTACGGCCGTGTTGGTGCAAATCGGCCAATAACTGCATGATGGCGTGCCCGCTGGCCGTGTCCAGGTTGCCGGTTGGTTCGTCGGCCAGGATGAGCTGTGGGTCGTTGACCAGCGCGCGGGCCACGGCCACGCGCTGCTGCTGCCCGCCGGACAATTCGGCCGGTTTGTGGGTGAGCCGGTCGCCCAGGCCCACGCGCTGCAACAGGTCGCGGGCGATGGCCTGGCGACGGCGGCGGCTGACGCCGCTGAAGCGCAGCGGATAGGCCACGTTTTCCAAGGCCGATAGGCTGGTTATCAGGTTGAACGATTGAAAAATGAAGCCGATGGTGCGGCGGCGGTAAATCGCCAGGGCGTTTTCGTCCATCGCTTCCAGCGACGCGCCGCCGACGTGAATCTGGCCGCTGGTGGGGCGGTCCAGGCCGCCGAGCAGGTAGAGCAGCGTACTTTTACCGGAGCCAGATGGTCCCATCACCGTGTAAAAGGTGTTGGCGGCTACGGTCAGGTCCACGTTGTCCAGAGCGTGGACTTTTTGGCGGCCCATCTGGAAGGTTTTACGCAGTTCGCGAGTGGTGATCAGGGGAGACATGGGAAATTGTCAATGGCTAATGGGCAATAATCAATTGTCAACGGTTGACCATTGGCTATTGATAATTGACCATTGGCTATTTAGAAGAACGGCCGTACCACCGTTAATCCATCAAACTGAGCCGCGATCAGGGCGGGTAGAGCGCGAATGAGCAGGAAGGCGACGACGGTGAACAAGGCCACGCTCCATGCTTTGGCGCGGCTGATGGGTTCGGCGGCACGCACGCCAATCAACAGCAGGAGAATGTGCCACAGCAGATAAATATCCACAAAGCTGAGGAGCGCCGTGAGGTAAATGGGGGAAGTACCTTCACCCACAGGAGCGAAGCCGGAGAGGCCGAGGGCGGTGAGCGGCTGACCGGTGGTCCACATGGCCGCAATGCGCACGACATCGCGGATGGCGAAGGGCAGCAAGGTCCAGGCGACGATATTGAGCGCCTGACGGCTGCTGCCGCGCCCGCCCATGAGGGTGAGGCCCAGGTGGATAACCCAGCCCAAAATCAGCCAGCCCAGGTAAATACCGATGACGGCGACGACGGAGGGCAGCAGATAGGTGAAGACGGGGCCGCTGGTGGCGGCCATGGATTGCTGGAGTTGGGCTTGCTGTTCCGGGGTATAGAATTCAAAGCCGGGCGGGGGTGCGCCGCTGTTGGCGGCGGCCAGGTTGGCGGCGGCTTTGACGGAACCGTTGACCAGCGTGCGGATGAGACCGGTGAGGAGGAGGATGAGGATGGGGGTTTGCCAGACGGCCGTTTCCACCCCAGCAATGCGGGTGAAGGTGTGTCGGGGTCGGAAGAGGGTCGGCAGCAGCCAATCGAAGCGCCAACGGCCGTTTAATTCTTCAGAATTGAGCGAAAGATCGTTCATGCGATAAACATTCCTATTAGCAGCCTATTGTTACAACTTGGTCGGCAGCACGGCATTCAAGACGTGCATTTTAGCAGGAATGGCCACGATAATACAGAGATGAATTAAAGATTTGGGCTACGATTTGCCGCCGAAGTAACAAATTGGCGCATTACCAGACAGGTTCGGCCGCGGCTCGCACTTTTTGCGTTTCCTTTATGCGGATGGTAAGAGAACACCGTATAATGGTCCTCGTCTACTATTCTCATCCTGATGATACCAACCAGCCCATGAAACGACTTCTTATCGCCCTTAGCCTCATACTTCCAGCCGGATGGCTGCTCATTGCCTGGTTGTTCCCGCAGGTGGATGGGCTGTTTGAGGTTCCGCTTCTCCATTTTTATATTGTGACCTTTTTTACGTTTGCGTCGGCGGTGGTGACGTTTTTTACGGCCGTTGCCCTGGGCCAAAACAGCGCGCCGCGCCACCAACTGCTGGCAACCGCGTTTGCGGTTATGGGCGTGCTGTTTTTTGTTCATGGCGTTACCACGCCCAACGCCCTGATTTTTGCTGCCAATCCGGGGATTCGCTGGGCGGCGTGGCTGACGCTATTTTTAGGCGGGTTGGTGTTTGCTTTGGCGGCGCTGGATCAGCCGGAACGGCCGTTGCCTCTGCAACGATTGGGGCTGGTCCATTGGTCGCTGGGCATTTTTTGTGGCGGATTTATCCTCATTGTGGGCTTTAGGCCGCAGTGGTTGGGCGCTATCGACGCGCAAGCCGCGCCCTGGCACCAGCAGACTGTCTTTGTCTTTACGCTGCTCATCTGGCTGTTTGCGGCGGTGCGTCTGTGGCGCATCTGGCGGCAAACGGCGCTGCCGGTTGATGGGGTGATGGCGCTTGTGGCCGCCTGGTTTTTCCTGGGAACCATCAGCTTGCATGGTTTTCCTGCCTGGCATTCGAGCTGGTGGGTTTATCATGGGCAGCTTTTGTTGGGTGTAGGAACGGCCGTGTGGGCCTTATCCCAAACCTATGAGCAACTGCGCCAATTTCGCCTGACCACTTACTATGCCGCTCTGGGACTCACCGTCACCGGCGGGCTGGCACTGCTGGCTTCCCATCTGGTATCTCAATTTGTGGAGCAGAATTTATTGGTTCCTCTGGGCGCGCAGCTGCCGGAATCGGCTGAACCGCTCATCGCGCCGGCAGCGATGACCGAAATGATTGTGCGGGCGCGGTTAAGCGGCTTGCTTATCGCCGGATTTGCCTTAGGCGCGCTTTTTCTGGTGCTGCTGGTGGTGGTGCGGCGCGCCGACCGTCTGATTACGGCGCGCAGCGATGAATTGACGGCCGCGTATACCCATTTGCAGGCCGCCGAAGCGCTGCGCGACGACCTCACCGGCATGATTGTCCACGATTTGCGCAGCCCGCTCACGGCGATGCGCCTGTCGCTGGATTTATTGGAAAAGGTGTTGAGCGCCCCGGAGCAGGAGGTGTTTCGCCAGCAGCTGATGAAAAACGCCCAGGGATCCGTCGATCAGATGCTGGCGCTAATTAACCAAATGCTGGATGTGGCTAAACTGGAAGCCGGGCAGTTTAAATTATCGCGGCAGCCGTTGAATCTGGCGCATTTGCTGCAAGAGAAGGCGCGGTTGTACGCGCCGCAGGCAACCGCCGGCCAAAAATGCCTCAGCGTAGCTGTGGACGCTGGGCTGCCCCCAATATCCGCCGACCCGGATCTCATTGGCCGGGTTATGGATAATCTGATCAGCAATGCGCTGAAATATACGCTGCCGGATGGGCAGATTCGTTTGGGCGCGCAGGTTGAGGGTACGGCCGTTCTGGTGCAGGTTACCGACAACGGCGAGGGCATTGCGCGGGAAGCCGCCGCGCACATTTTTGACAAGTTTTACCAGGTAACGGGGGCCGATGGTCAGCCGCTGCGCCGGGGGACCGGGCTGGGGTTGTCGTTTTGCAAGCTAGTGGTTGAGGCGCATAACGGCCGTATCTGGGTAGACAGCCAGCCAGGGAAGGGCAGTACATTCTCGTTTACCCTGCCCTTCCCTCAGGCATAAAAAATCAAACGGGTTGCAAAACTGAGATTAGAGATCAGAGATTGGTTCAATCTCCAATCTCTAATCTCCTGTAGGGTATTTAATCCGCGTTTTTTAGACGGCCGTGTCCCTAACTCCCTGCCAGCGCAGCTTCAATGATGGGTTGGAACTGTTCAAACGGCAGCGCGCCGCGCACTTCCTGGCCATTGATGTAAAACATGGGGGTTGTGCTAACACCCCGAGCCGCCGCCGCATCGTGTTCAGCCTGAACAGACTCGCGGTACTTGTTGGAATCCAGACAACTGTTAAACGTGGTCTCATCCAAACCCAAATTCGTGGCCAAAGTTTTCAGGACACGATCATTAAAAGCGCCCTGATTTTCCCCTTTTTGGTTCAAAAACAAGGCATTGTGGTAAGCCCAAAACGCCCCCTGGTCGTTGGCGCATTCGGCTGCTTCGGCGGCGCGATAGGATTCAGCGCCCAGGAAAGCAAAATTGTTGTATTCAAAACGAACCTTGCCTGTGCCGCCGTAGACGGCCAAAATCCGTTCGCCAGCTTCACGGGCAAATTGGCCGCAGTAAGGGCATTGGTAATCGGCGTATTCCTCGATTAGTACCGGCGCAGCCGTCGGACCCCAGGCTTTGCCGTCGGCGTCCGGCGGCTGTTCGATGGATGTGGGGGTGACAATGCCTTGCGCGGCAATGTTGCTGGTAATTTGCCGTGTCCAAAACAACAGCCCGATCACGCCAACAACGGCCACGATACCGATGCCGATGGCGAGATTGCGCTGCCGTTTTTGCTTTTCTTGATGCTGCACGCGCCGAGAGCGCACAGATTGACTTTGTTTTTTGGTCATGTGATTCCTCTGTTTTTGGTTATTGGTTTTGCTCGAATGACCCTAAGGGTTTGAACAAGTGCCAAGTTGTATTCGTCGATACTAAACCCTTAGGCACGAGAATTGAATAATTTACACGTTTAGATTGGACCAATCTCAGAAGATTGGTCCAATCTTACGCATGTTATTTAATTTTCAAGCCTTAGGGTCTGATTTGGGGGCTAGAGGAATCGAGGGGGCGGGTTGGGCGGAGCGTTGACGGCCGTATGCGGCGCGTATATCAATACAGCCCAGGAATCGATCAGCAGGGAAACGGCCGTGTGCGTTTCGGAAGGCGGGGGAAACATGTCTGGGCAGGGGCAGGTGTGGCCAGACCGGGTGTTGGCATTGGCTTCCGCCAGACGGACGGTATCGTGGCAGGGGGTGGTAGGAACGGCCGTTTCCGCCGTGCGATCACAGGCCGGATTGTCCATCAACATGACAGGCCGACCTAAAATCACCACAACCAAAACCACTGTTACCCATCGCCACATGGGCATCATTGTAACAAGCAGGCAGGCAATCCCCTAAATGATTGCGAAATGATCTCACCCACTCTTAAGCAGGCACGCGCCTGTCAATCACGTTTCAGGCCAAAGAGCCTTAGCAGCCGGTCGCGCCCGGCTTGAATCTGCAATTTGCGCGCCTGCCACGTGCCCACAATGCCAAACGGCAAGAACATAACCAGCACAATATAAATCACGCCCAACAAAAAGGCGGCATTTTCGCTAAACCATTTGTCCAGATAAAACTCCAGCAGGCGAAAAACGGCCGCCCCAACCAACGCCCCGCTCAATGTGCCAATGCCGCCAATCAGAATGATGAGCAGCGCGGCCACCGTCCAGCCCAAACCGGCCACCGACGGGCTGACAATGGGCTGGTGGAGCGTATGGAAAAATCCGGCAAACGCGGCCGTAATCGACGACAAGATGAGCGCTGTCAGCTTGAAATAAAAGGTGTTATACCCCAACATCAGCGCCCGGTTCTCGTTTTCGCGGGTAGCAATGCACACACGGCCGGTGGGCGAATCGACAAAACGGCGGTAAACCAGATAGACAAAAAAGGTGAAGAACAACGTAATCAGGTAAAAGCGGAACCGTTCCACCGAGGTGTTGATCCAGGCCGGGACGATAACGCCCTGGAGGCCGACATCTGCGCCGGTGTAGGCCACCAATTCGTTGGAACTGACGACAATTTCAAACACGGAAGCCAATCCCAGCGTAACCAGGGCAAAGGTGATGCCTTTGACGCGGGGCAGCACCAGACCAAACAGCAGCGCCTGGACAAATCCGGCCACAATCACGGCCAACACGGTGACGCCCAGGTTCCAATGAAAGTTTTTCAGGGCAATGCCGGTGAGATACGCGCCGACGGCAAAAAACATGGCATGGCCGAAAGAGAGCAGGCCGGTAATGCCCAAAATCAAATCGTAGCTGATGGCGTAGATGGCCAGGATGAAAATTTCGATCATCAGGCCTTGCAAAAATTTGGCGCTGCCGTTTTCATTGTTGAGTACGGCCGTTAGCGGCTGGCCATCAATCACTGCCACAATAAAGGGGAATAAAATCATCACAACCAGCGTCGCCAGCAGTCCCCAGTTCGTTTTGAACCAGGAAACGAGGCCGGTTTGTTGGATTTCTGTTTGTTGTATCGTCGATTGCATGGTCGATTAATCCTCCCGTCCAAACAAACCGTTGGGCAGCAGCAGCAAAATGATCACCATGAGCAGCACCGTGGAAGCAGGCACCAGCGGCGGTGAGGGTTTGAAAGGTTCGGCCAAAAAGGGCAGGTTGATGCCGATCTGGCCGTATTTGATGATGAACTGCTGCAAAACCCCTACCAGCACCGCTCCGGCAGCCGCGCCAGGGTAGCTGGTCAGCCCGCCGATGGCCAGGGCAATCAGGGCCAGCAGCAAAAACTGGGTTCCCATGGCGCTGGATAACCCCATGGAAGGCGCGGCTAAAACGCCGCCCAAAGCAGCCAGAGCCACGCCCAGAGCAAAGACCATCGTGAAAACCTGACGCACGTTGATGCCCAGGGCTTCGACCATTTCGCTGTCTTGCACGCCGGCGCGGATGATCATGCCCAGGCGGGTGCGCTGCAGCAGCAGCCAGACGGCCACCAGGACGATGAAGCCGATGATGATGATGAAGATTTCGTTATAGGTGCGAATGCGGCTGTCGAACAAAAAGATGGTTGAGCAGTTGTTGGCCAGTCGCTCGGCCAGGCTGGTAATTTCGCCGCCGCAGCCTGCGCCTGTTCCGGCGAAGATGTCAGGTTTGGGCATGGTAAATTCGGGGCGGCCCCAAACAGCGCGGACCAATTCGATGCCGATGAAGCTGATGCCCAGGGTAAGCATGATTTGGTAGATGGGGCGGTCGTATAACGGCCGTATCATCGTACTCTCAATCAAACCCCCTAAAACAGCGCCCGCCAGCGTCGCCGCCACAACGGCCACAAAAAAGAGGGCGGCGTTGTTCAGGCCAAACAACCAGGTTGTCAGGGCGTCGTTGGCAAAATAAACCATCAGGCCAACCAGCAAGAAAGTGCCGGCAATGATGAGTGGGGTTTTGGAGATGTAAGAGGGGGGAACGGCCGTTTCCCGCATCTGCTGCAGCCCTACAATCGCCGCCGCCAACAATACGCCGCCCAACAAAAGCCCTACCATCAACAGGAGCGGCGGCAGCCCTGCGGCTACAGCCGACGCCGGTATCTGCATCGTCCCCTGGCTCAAGGCCAGCGAAAACGTCGAAGGACTCTCGGCAAACACCTCAGGATCCCACTTCGCCAGCGGCCACTGCGACAATGCGCCATACAAAAGCGCCAGCGCCACCACCAGACCCAACCAGGGCCAGATTTTTCCGCCCCACCCACTCACACGCCGCCGACCTAAAAACACCGCCAGCAGCGGCATCAACACCAGACCGGCCGCCAATAAGGCTAAGGGCGTTATCCCGTCGACAAAGGTGTCTGGGCGCACATAAACTGTCCAACCAATGTACGCGCCCAGCATAAACATCTCGCCGTGCGCCAGATTCAGCACATCCATCAGGCCCAAAATCAACGAGAAACCAGAGGCGACCAGAAATGTAATCGCCCCCACAGCCAGGCCGCGCAGCACGGTAATCACCCAATCCCCTGTCTCCATGCCCTGCGACGCCGATACAAACAAAAATGCCAAAACCGCCAGCACAATCACCCGCGTCCGATTCTTCTTCAAAGTCTCAACCATACTGTCACCCGATCATATTATCGATTTGCGATTTGCGATTTACGATTTGTCGCAATCGTCAATCGCAAATCGTCAATCGTCAATTTCTATGCTGCTCCCAAATACCGGTGAATTGTCTCTTCGTCGTGTACCAGGTCGGTCATCAGGCCATGCTTCACCGATTGGCCTTCTTCGATAATGACATACCGTTCGGCTAGTTTGCTGGCTACGACAAAATTTTGTTCCACCAACAAAACAGTTGTATTCGCCGCCAATTTTTGAATCGCCGCAATCATTTGTTCGATGATCACCGGGGCCAAACCTTCGCTCGGTTCGTCAATAAGCAGCAGTTTGTTGTCTGGAACCATAGCCCGCGCCACGGCCAGCATTTGCTGCTGCCCGCCGGATAGGTTGGTCCCAGGCAGTTTGATCAACCGCTTTAAATCGGGAAACAACCCAAAAATAAACTCTTCCTTGCGCGCCAGGTCCCCTTTCTCGCGTTCGGCTATCTTCAGGTTTTCGGCCACGCTTAAATCGCGAAATATCGCCCGATGTTCCGGCACAAAGCCGATGCCCATATTGGCGATGTCAAAACTGCGGCGGCCTTGAATCGCTTCACCATTGAAGATAATGTTGCCCTGGCTCGGCGGCGTCAGTCCAATAATCGACTTGAGCGTGGTTGTTTTGCCCGCGCCGTTACGGCCCAACAGCACCGTAATGCTGCCCTTGGGCACTTCCACGGACACGCCTTCCAAAATGTGGAACTGCCCGATGAAGGTGTGGATAGTTTGTACTTCGAGTAAATTTGTCATGATAGTTTGCCAGTTTGTTTGTTGGTGTGTTGATGTGTGGGGCGGAAACGGCCGTTGCCCCACCAACCCAACCAGCTACTGATACAACGCGCCCAGGTACGCCTTTTGCACCGTCTCATTGGCGCTAATTTCCTGTGGCGTCCCTTCAGCCAACACTTCACCATAATGCATGACGGTGATCATATCCGAGACGTTCATGACCACGTTCATGTTATGCTCCACCAACATAATGGTCTTATTACCGGCCGCCTGAATTTCACGAATAAGCGCCATCAATTCCGGCACCTGTTCGGAAGCCATACCGGCCGTCGGCTCATCCAACAACAGCAGCTCCGGGTCTGGAGCCAGGATCATGCCCAATTCCAGTTTACGCTGGTCGCCATGCGGCAGCGTGCGCGCCAATGACAATGCGCGCTCCCCCAGCCCTACCTGCTCGATAACCTGCCGAGCGCGTTCTTCATACTGGGGGAAAGCGCGATACGAACGAAAAAATTTAAAGTTATCTCGACCCAACGACTGGCTGGCCAGACGGATATTTTCCATCACCGTCAGGTTTGGAAAAATATTGGTGATCTGGAAAGAACGGCCGATCCCCTGATGGACCGTCCGGTGAACTGGCAAACGGGTAATATCGTCACCTTTGTAAAAAACCTGACCGCTGGTAGGCTGCAAATTCCCACTGAGCAGGTTAAAGAAAGTCGTCTTGCCGGCCCCATTTGGCCCGATGATCGAGTGAAATGAGCCAGTCTTTACCTTCACGCTCACATCGGCCACAGCCACCAACGCGCCAAACTCCCGGCGCAGGCTGCGTGTCTCTAGAATGATGTCGTTCGCCATAGTTGCTCCGTGTTCCGTGATTCGTGATTCGTGTTCCACGTTCCTGAGCCGATTGTTGCGGCTCACGGACTACGGTTCCCGAATCACGAATCACGGTTTACGCTTTACGCTTTATTCGCCGCTCAAGCTGCCATACGGCAACTCGCCGCAGCGGTCTTTCAGCTCTTCCGGCAGCAGGCAAGGAACGTCTGGCCGGGTGGTAGCCACGTAATCGAAGAACCGGAATTCCGGATCGTCGACATTGGTCAAAGTTACAATGTACATATCCTGGATGGCTACGTGGTCTTCCGGGCGAATGTAGATAGTTCCCTTCGGTCCCTCAAACTCCATGCCTTCCATGGCCGCAATCATGGCCTCGGCGCTGATGTCGCCGCCGGTGGCGCGCAGCGCATTGGCAATGAGCAGCGAAGCGTTCATGGCGTCAGCGTCGAAGAGATCAGGCGGCACGCCCTGGTTTTCCATCGTCTTGGATACCAGCCAATCGTTGATCTCGTTGTTGGCGGCGGTGTAATGGTAAAGAATACCACTGGTCGTGCCGATGGCGTTGGCAAAGAAGGTCGGCAGGACCACGTTATCGACGAAAGCAGAAGCCATCACCATCTCATCCATCACGCCCAATTCTTGCGCCGCCTGCATCATGGGCACAAAACCGCCGCCGGCCCAGGTGACCAGGAAGGCTTGCGCGCCTGAATCCATCACCTGTTCCATGTAAGGCGTAAACTCGGTGGTGTCGGCCGGGGCAAAGATGTCGTCGGCCACGAATTCGCCGCCGTACAGCGTGCAGGCATCGCGGAAAGCGGCCGCGCCGCCGTACCCAAAGGAGTAATCCGGGGCGATCTGCACGAAGGTGCTGTAATCATTGACCAGGTATTGGCAGATGTTGACGGCGTCCTGGTAGTTGTTGCGGCTGGTGCGGAAGGTGTACTCATTAAAGCTGACGCCAGTGATGTCGTTGGCGGCGGCCGGAGCCACAATCAACGGAATCTGGTTTTCGCGGGCCAGTTCTTGCAGGGTGGCCGTGGCGCCGGAGCTAACCGTGCCGACAAGGATATCGACGCCAATGTCTTCGATGAGTTCGCGGGCGACGGTGGCTGTTGTGTCCGGGGTGCTTTGATCATCACGGACGTAGACTTCGATGGGGCAGTCGTCGAGTTGGAAGTTCCATTGGTTGTCGGAGACGACCTCAGCGGGCGCGCCGGTGGCGTATTCCAGGCCATAGGGGAAACTACGCAAGACGTGAGCGCCATAGATAGCCAGCGCGCCTGTGGCGTCGGTGATAAGGCCAACTTTGACAGGTTCGGTGCATACGGCCGTTCCCCCCATCGCCGCTTCTTCAGCCGGAGCCTGCGTCTGCGAAATGTCGCCCAACGCGCCTATCGGCAGCTCACCGCAGCGATCTTGCAGCCCTTCCGGCAGCAAACAAGGCACATTAGGCCGCGTGGTCTTCACCAGGTCGAAGAACTTAAATTCCGGATCATCGACATTGGTCAGGGTAACGATATACATATCCTGAATGGCCACATGGTCTTCGGCGCGAATATCAATCGTGCCCTTCGGCCCTTCAAACGACATGCCTTCCATCGCGCCAATCATGGCGTCAGCGCTGACATCGCCGCTTGTTTTCTTGACAGCTTCCACCAACATGATGGCCGCATTCATGCCATCGGCGTCAAACAAGTCCGGCGGCACGCCAAAGCGGGCTTTGGTCTGCTCGACCAGCCAATCGTTGATGGGGTTGTTGGGTGCGGTGTAATGGTAAAGAATACCACTGGTCGTGCCAATGGCGTTGGCGAAGAAGGTCGGCAAAACCACATTGTCGACAAAACCGGAAGCCATCGCCATCTGGTCGAAGACGCCCAATTCTTGCGCGGCCTGCATCATGGGCACAAAACCGCCGCCGGCCCAGGTGACCAGGAAGGCTTGCGCGCCCGAATCCATCACCTGTTCCATATAAGGCGTAAACTCGGTGGTGTCGGCCGGGGCAAAGATGTCGTCGGCCACAAATTCGCCGCCAAATAAGGTGCAGGCATCGCGGAAAGCGGCCGCGCCGCCGTAACCAAAGGAGTAATCCGGGGCAATCTGGACGAACGTGCTGTACTCTTGAGTCAGGTATTCGCAGATGTTGACGGCGTCCTGGTAATTGTTGCGGCTGGTGCGGAAGGTGTATTCATTAAAGCTGACGCCAGTGATGTCGTTGGCGGCGGCCGGAGCCACAATCAACGGAATCTGGTTTTCGCGGGCCAGTTCTTGCAGGGTGGCCGTGGCGCCGGAGCTAACCGTGCCGACGAGGATGTTGACGCCCACGTCTTCGATGAGTTCGCGAGCTACCGTAGCGGTAATGTCCGGCGTGCTCTGGTCATCGCGGACGTAGACCTGGAATTCGCAGCCGTTTAGCGTGTAGCTGGTGTAGTCGCCGTTGTCAACGGCTTCGCTGCCGGTGGCGTATTCCATGCCCAGCGGGAAGCCGCGCATGATGTGCGCGCCGTAGATGGCTAACGCGCCGGTCTGGTCGGTGATGAGACCAATTTTTACCGGCTCGGCGCAGGCCAGATCGCCCATGGCATCGGCCGCAGGGGCTTCTGTCGGTTGTTCGACCGGGGCTTCGGTGGGGACGGCAGCCGGCGCTTCGGTTGGCTGTTCAGCCGGCGCTTCGGTGGCGGCCGGGGCTGTTTCGGTGGGTGTGCCGCCACAGGCAGCCAGGGCCAAAATCAGCAATAGAGACAACAAAGTGAACAAAGTGATGTGACGTTTCATATTCTCTTATCCTCCTCAAAAATCTAAAAATGTTGGATTTAAACCTGTCGAATCGTGAGTTGTGATTGGGTTTTTCACATAATGGCCTCCGTTAGATTTCCAGGTCTTTGACCAGGACCAGGGCTTCCCCTTCACAAACAATCGTACCGACCGGATTGGTGCAGGTGGTACGCAGGTTGACTAAATCTTTATCGGGGCGCAGGCGGGTGATTTCGACCACGGCCGTTATCACCTCTGCCACATTCGCCGCCGCTGGATAACTTAACTGCTGCTTGAGCCAGTTCGTGCCGCGCCCCGGCAGCCGTGTGCCCAGCAAATCGGAAATCATGCCGGCGAGTAGGGGGCCGGGCACGGCCGTTTCCGCCCGTTCGCCAAAATGCAGCCCATCGTCGCCAGTTAACCGGCGATAAGCCGCCACGTCCTCGGGCAAAAAAGTTCTCGTCGTGCTGGCCGATTGGCCGATGGTTAGTCCTTTCATGTGTCCTCAAGAGATAGAGTGTAGAATTAGAAGCGGGTGCCACCTCTCTATCTCTTCACTCTTCACTCTTCACTCTACACTTTCCGCTTGCGCCGCAGCTCGTCCACAAACGCTTGAAATCCGGCCATCGCCTCGCCGTGGGCCACTTCTTGCACAAACTGCTGGCGTTCCGCTTCCAGGCGACGGGCAATTTCATCGCGGTCCGGGTAGAGCAGGCGTTTGGTGCGGCGGATGCTGCCCTGTTTTTTGGCGGCGATGTCTTGGCCGATGGCCACGGCCGTTTCGCGCAGTTGGTCGGCCGGAACGAGGCGGTTGGCCAGGCCCCAGGCAACGGCCGTGGCCGCATCAATCTTGGCGTTGGTAAACAAGACCTCGGCGGCCCGCTGCCGCCCGATCACCTGGGGCAGCAGAGCCGTCCAGCCGCCGTCCGGGCTGGGGCCAACGACGCTGTAGTAAGGCGTGAAGCTGGCTTCCGGCGTCACCAAAACGATGTCGGCAGCCAGAGCCAGTCCGATGGAACCGCCGGTGGTTGTGCCGTTAACGGCCGTAATCACCGGTATGGGCAAATCTAACAGCGCCAAAATCACCCGGTTGAGCAGGCCAACGATTTCGCTGGCGTACAATTCGGCCATGTGCTCGTGCTCTACAAAGCCGAGGGCGTCGCCGCCGGTGGAAAAGGAACGGCCGTTAGCCTGCAAAATGAGGGCGCGGGTGGTGGTGGGGGTGGCGGAAACGGCCGTGATCCCATCCAGCAGTTCCTCCAGAAAAATGGGAACCAGGCTGTTATGCCGCTGCGCCCGATTCAACGTCAGAATCGCCACCGGGCCGTTTGTCTCGTGTAAAACTAGGTCACTCATGGTTGTTTTAGAATATGGTTTACGATTTACGATTTGCGATTTGCGAATTATGGGACGCGGATTATCGTTTCTCCATCACACGTCAACTGTCCTTGTGGGTTGCTGATGGTTGTGGTCAGGCGGAGCTGGCCGTCCGGCAGCAGGTCGGTAATGATCAGGCGAATGGTCATTTCTTCGTCGGCGTAGGTGGGCGCGGGGAAGGTGAAGCGCTGCTCAAGCTGCACCGCGCCGGGAAAATGGCGGCTCAACACGCCGCAAAGCGCGCCGTAGAGCAGCATCCCGTGCGCCACCGTCCGCCCAAACCGCGTCTGCGCCGCAAACGCCGGATCGACGTGAATCGGGTTGTCGTCGCCGCTCAACCGGGCGAATTCGTCAAAATCGCCCTGGGTAAAGAGCCAGGTGGTGGTGATGGTGGTTCCGATTTGCCAGTTCATATCGTTTTGGGAGACTAGAGACTGGCAAATCTCCAATCTCCAATCTCTAATCTCCAATCTCCAATCTCTAATCCTTCACTTCCTCGCCATACATCTCGCGCAGTTCGCGCTTCAATACTTTCCCCGCAGCGGTACGCGGCAGGGGCTGAGCCACGAAAAGCACCGACTTGGGAATCTTGTAGCGGGCCAGTTTGCCCTGGCAAAAGTCAATGATTTCCTGCGCGGTGGCCGATTGGCCTGCCTTCAGGACGATAAGGGCGCGGCCTACTTCCTGCCATTTGGCGTGGGGCGCGCCAATGACGGCCACTTCGGAAACGGCCGTGTGCCCATAAATCACGTTCTCCACCTCCGCCGGATACACATTCTCGCCGCCGGAAATGTACATATCCTTCCAGCGGTCCACAATCGTGTAAAACCCTTCGTCGTCAACCACAGCCGCGTCGCCAGAGTGCAGCCAGCCGTCAATCAGCGCCTTAGCCGTCGCTTCCGGCCGGTTCCAGTAGCCGCTGGTCACATTGCCGCCGCGAATGCACAACTCGCCCACCTCATTCGGACCAAGGACGTGGCCCTCGCGGTCGCGGATGGTCACGTCGGTGTGCAGCACCGGCTTGCCCACTGAACCGGCCTTGCGCACCGCATCTTCGCGGGTGATGATAAACACGGTCGGCCCGGTTTCGGTCATGCCGAAGCCTTGCTGGATGATGATGCCCTTCTCGGCGAACAGGTGTACCAGATTGGGCGGCAGCGACGAGCCGCCGCTGGCCCAATGGCGGATGCTGCTGAGTTTGGCCGGGTCAAACTCGGCGTACTGGCTCAGCATCAAATAAATAGCCGGGACGAGCAGCAGCACCGAAACCTGATATTGCTGCACCAGCCCCATAAACTGCGCCGGGTCGAAGGCGCGCATGACGACAAGCGTGCCGCCGGCGTGCAGCGTCGGGCCGGCATAGAGGCCCAGCCCGCCAATGTGGAAGGTGGGTAAGACGTTGAGATTCACGTCGTTGGCGGTTAGCTGAATGGCCTGTCCCATGCCGACGGCGTTGTAGAAGAAGTTGCCATAGGTGACCTGCGCCCCTTTGGGGTGGCCGGTGGTGCCGCTGGTGTAGATGATGGCCCAGATGTCGTCGTAGGTGAGGCGGGGGGAGGTGGGGGGAACGGCCGTTTCCCCATCAATCGCCGCTTCATACACCCATTCGCCTTCCGGAGCGCTCTCGCCCAGCGCCACAAACTGGTCACAGGTCAGATCGGGCCGCAGTTGATCTACCACCGGGGCAAACATCGCCTCATAAAACAGCGCCGACGGCGTGCAATCGGCCAGGATGTAGGCCAGTTCGGGCGCGGTCAGCCGCCAGTTGAGCGTGTTCAGGATGACCCCCAACCGCCCGCAGGCGAACAAAATCACAAAATAGTCACCGCTGTTTTGCGCCAATAAGGAGATGCGGTCGCCCTGGCGCAAGCCCAAACGGCCGTGCATGAAATTCGCCAGTTGGTTAATCCGCGCGTCCAGTTGGGCATAGGTCCACTCCTGGCCGCTGTGGGCGTCCACCAGCGCCAGCTTGCCCGGCGTACGCTCGGCGTGTCGTCTGATCCAATCGAAGTGATACATACTACCTCGGAGTGCGGAGTGCGGAGTGCGGAGTGCGGAATATTCCGCACTCCACACTCCGCACTCCACGTTTAAATGGCCTGGAAGGCCAGCACAGTGCGCTGGGTTTCGCCTTCGCCGCGCTGGATAAACTGCACGGTAAGCGGCGTGCCGATCACGTTGACGTCGGGATGAGCGACGTCTAGCCCCAGGATTTGGGCGCTGATCATCGGTCCTTCGGCCAACTGCACCACGCCGGACATGTAGGGTTTGGTGCGGTCGTAACCCGCCTCCACCATCGCCGTGGGGCCGATGAACACGGCCGTAAACGCCGCCAGCGCCCCCTCGCCCGACAACTGCACCCATTCCATGGCCTCGCTAAAGGTCTCGGGGTCCAACGGCCGTGGCGGCACATACACCTTGCCCGTCACCGTGCTGCGCGAACCCATCAGCTTACCTTCGCTCAAAAACGCCTGAAAAGAACTTTCTGTGAATGGTCTTTCGTTCATAGTCTTATTTCGGATTTAGGATTTCGGATTGCGGATTGGGTTGGTTATTCCGCAAACCGAAATCCGAAATGGTTTATCTTCTCTCATACACGTGGACTACGGCCGTCTGCCCCGTGCCGCCCACGTTGTGGGTCAGGGCCAGATCAACATCGCGGTCCACCTGGCGCGCGCCGGCCTGGCCGCGCATCTGCTTAAACACCTCCACCGCCTGCCCCGCGCCCGACGCGCCCACCGGATGCCCCTTTGATTTGAGGCCGCCAGAGGTGTTGATTGGTTTCGGTCCTTGCCGGGCGGTCAGCCCTTCTTCGGCCGCTTCGTGGCCGGTTCCCGGCGCAAAGAAGCCCAGGTCTTCGGTCGCCAGGATTTCGGCGATGGTGAAGCAGTCGTGGACCTCGGCAATTTTCACGTCGGCGGGCGTGATGCCGGCCATGTCATAGGCCATCTGGCCGGCGGCCCGCGCCGCGCCGATGGTGGTCAGGTCGGCACGGCCGTGGAGCGCTCGATCACTCGCCTGCCCGCTGCCGATGATGTAGACCGGGTTGTCGGTAAACTGTTTGGCTATTTCTTCAGAGACGAGGAGAACGGCCGTAGCCCCATCGGTCACCGGCGAGCAGTCAAACAGGCGCAGCGGCCAGGCAATCATCGGATTGGCCCGGTCATCCTGCAAAAAGGCCATCTCGTCGGCCCATTCGGGAACCGGCCGGCCCTTTTTCGCCGCGCTGATGCGCTTGCCTTCCATAATTTGGGCGATGGTTTGGTTGAACTGCGCCTTGGGGTTCAACGCGCCGTTCTCGTGATTCTTAATGCCCACGCGCAGCAGCGCCGTCGCCGACGCGCCGTATTTGTGCATGTAGGCCGTCGCCATCGCCGCATAAAAGCCAGGGAAGGTGAACCCGGCCGGGATTTCGTACAACACGTCACCGGCCGTCGCCAGCGTATCCGTCACTTCGGCGATGGGCAGGTTGCTCATCTTTTCGATGCCGCCCACCAGTACCATGTCGTGCAGGCCGGAGGCCACGGCCGTCAGGCCCTGGCGCAAGGCCACGCCGCTGCTGGCGCAGGCGTCTTCGATGCGCGTCGCCGGGCGCGGCGTCAGCCCCACCCAATCGGCCATAATGGGCGCGGTGTGTCCCTGCCCCTCAAACAATTCGCTGCTGTAATTGCCGATAAACAGCGCCTCGATGTCGGTGGGGTCCAGCCCTTTATCGACTGCGCCAACCATCTCCACAAACGCTTCCACAAACAGGTCGCGCGTCGTCTTGCCGGGGAACGCGCCGAACTGGCTCATCCCCACCCCCACGACGGCCACCCCTCGGCCTAGTTTTCGTACTTTCATATGCTCCTCCAAATGGGAGATTAGAGATTAGAGATTGGAGATTTTGAGTCGGCACAATCTCCAATAACCAATCTCCAGTCCCTAATCTCCAGGCAAAAATTCAACAATCACCCCATTCGCCTCATCCGGCGTTTCGATGGGGAAGAAGTGGCCGGCATTGGGCAAAATATGGACCGTGCTGTGCGGGATTTTAGCCGCGAGCAGGTCGGCGTTGCCGGGCGGCACCACTTTGTCGTGCGCGCCGAAGAGGACCAGCGTGGGCGCTTGAATCGCCGCCAGCCGGTGCTCGAAGCAGGCTGCTTCCGTCAGCAGGCCCAGGCCGATGCCCATTTGCGCCTGGTACGCAGCCGGGTTGATCGGATTGACGATGCGCCATTGCAGCCATTCGTCAATCATCGGGCCGTTGGCTTCGCTCCAGCCGGGCGCGGTGCTGACGGCCAGCCCATTTTTGAAGCGTGTCACCGGATCGCTGGTCATGTCGCTGAGGACGGCCATGGCTTCGGCGGTGATGGGCAGGTGGCGCGGCCCGCCGAAGTTGGTCGAGGCCAAAATCAGCCTGTCTACCCTGTCCGGGTAGCTCAGGGCCATTTCCTGAGCGATGAAACCGCCCATGCTGTGCCCCATCACGTGGGCCTTTGCCAGCCCCAATTGGCGCAGCAGACCGGCAGTGTCCGCGGCCAGCATGGCGGCCGTGTACGGGCCGGGCGGGGCGTCCGTCTGCCCCACGCCGCGATTGTCGAAGGTGATGACCTGGAAATGTTCGGCCAGCCCCGGAACCAGTTTGTGCCACTGCCACTGGTTGTAGCCCAGGCCGGAAATCAATATTAGCGGCTTGCCAGAACCATGAACTTCATAATAAATGTTGATGCCGTTAGCGGTTAGTGTTGACATATTGCCCTCTATGCAAAAAGCGCGTCATTCTGAGCGGAGTCTGCGGAGCGAAGAATCCCCTCGCTCTGGTGATACCAGGTAAAGGGGATGCTTCGGGGACCTCAGCATGACACGGCCTGCACCTCACCGAACCTCGGTATATTGTTGTTTTAGTTTAATCTTCTCCACCTTGCCATAAGGCGAGTAAGGCAGTTCGCCCACGAAGATGACTTCTTTGGGGACTTTGTAGCGGGCGAGACGGGTGCGGCAGAAGGTTTGCAGTTCTTCGGCGGTGGCGGTGCAGCCGGGTTTAAGGACGGTGATCATCAGGCCGACTTCGCCCCATTGTTCATCGGGTTGGCCAATGAGGGCGGCTTCGGAAACGGCCGTATGCTCCCGAAACACCGCCTCCACTTCCGCCGCGTACACATTCTCGCCGCCAGAAATAATCATGTCCTTGAAACGGCCGACGATGGTGTAAAAGCCGTCCGCATCCATGCGGACCATGTCGCCGGTGTGGAACCAGCCGTCGATGAGTGATTCGGCCGTGGCTTTTGGATTATGCCAGTAACCAGTGGTGACGTGCGGCCCCTTGATGCACAATTCGCCGGTGGCGCCGGTGGCGACAAGCTGCCCGTTTTCATCCACCAGCTTCATGTCGCTGTGGAAAACGGGTTTGCCCACGCTGCCGGTCTTCGGCACGCTCTCCGCGTCGGTCATGGAGAAGCAGTTCGTGCCCACTTCGGTCAGGCCGTAGCCCTGGCGGAAGACGACGCCTTTCTCGGTGCGCCACTGGTTGATGAGTTCCGGCGGGCAAGGCGCGCCGCCGCTGATGAAGAAATGGACGTGGCTGAAATCGGCGCTGGGGTAGAGGGGCGATTTTTGCCACATCTGGTACAGCGTGGGCACGCCCAAAATGACGGTGCATTTTTCTGCCAGAATCACGCGCAGCGATTCGTCGGGGTCGAATTCTTTGGCCAGGACGATGCGCCCGCCGACGTAGAAGATGGGCGTGAGGAAGGCGAACAGGCCACCGGCGTGGAACATGGGGGTGAGGACTGGGCTGACGTCGTGTTCGGTGAGGCCCCAGGAAACGGCCGTGTTCACACAATTCCACATTACCATGCGCTGCGGAATCATCGCGCCCTTGGGCCGGCCAGTTGTGCCGGATGTGTAGAGAATGCAGTGAGTCGATTCGCCGGTGAGTGCGGAGTGCGGAGTGCGGAGTGCGGAGTGTGGTTCGGTGGCGGAGGCTTTTGCCAGGCCGGATTCGTAGCTGTTGGTGTTGGAAGTTGGTGCAGCAAGGCGGATCACGTGAGGCACAGTGACTTGTGGCTCGATATCGGCCCATAAGCTGGCGAATTCCGGACCAACAATCATCACCTCAGGCATGCAATCATTGATGATATAAACCAATTCCGGGGCCGCCAGTCGCCAATTCATCGGGGCGAGAACCGCGCCAATTTTCGCCAGGCCGTAAAGCAGATCCAGGTAAACGACACTGTTATGGGCCAAAATTGAAACACGGTCGCCGTGGCCAATGCCCAGGTTTAACATCCAGTTTGCCAACCGGTTGGCACGGCCGTTTAATTCCCCGTAAGTGTAGCGAACGCCCGTTTCCAGTTCCAGCAGCGCCTCTCGCTCCGGCGTCAGCCGCGCCCGGCTTGTTAACAAGTTTGCAGCGTCCATGTGTCTGCCTTTTGCGTAATCCGCGTTCAGTTACAGATCACGCATTACGAATCACGGTTCACGTTCCAACAACGATGCCGCCATCGACGCGCAGGGTCTCGCCAGAGATGAAACTGGCTTCGTCCGACGCCAGGAAAAGGTAGGCGTTGGCAATGTCGCGGGTTTCGCCCATGCGGCGCAGGGGGGTGCGGGCGATCATGCCGTCGAGGACTTTTTGCGGCATTTGCTGCACCATCTCAGTGAGGGTGAAGCCGGGGGCAACGGCGTTGACGCGCACGCCATACCGGCCGAGTTCGCGCGCCCACACTTTGGTCATGCCGATCACGGCCGATTTCGTCGCCACATAATTCGTCTGGCCAAAGTTGCCGTCCAGCCCGACGATGGAGGAGGCGTTGAGGATGACGCCGCTGCCTTGCTTGATCATCACCGGGGCGACGGCCTGGGTGCAGTTGAAGACGCCTTTGAGGTTGACGCTGATGACCAGGTCGAAGTCGGCTTCGGACATGAAGCCGGTGAGTTCGCCGTCTTTGACTTTGACGAGCTGCCCATCGCGCAGCACGCCGGCGTTGTTGACGAGGATGTCGATACGGCCGTATGCCCCCACCACCGCATCCACCCACTTTTGTACGTCCTGCCGGTCGGCCACGTTCACTTTGTAGAACGTCGCGCCGATTTCGGCCGCCGTGGCTTGCCCAGCCGCCTCGTTCACGTCGCAAATGATGACTTTAGCGCCTTCTTCAACGAAGCGAACGGCCGTGGCCTTGCCAATGCCTGCCGCCCCGCCGGTAACCAGTGCTACTCTGTTTTGTAATCGCATGGTTTTCTCCCTTTCAAAGAATTTATGACAAAGGAACAAAGGGACTTAAGGGACAAAGAGGTCTGCTGGCCGTCTCTGTACCGCTACTTCCCAGGATTCATAATACCCTTCTTAACTCCGCACTCCGCACTCCGCATTCCGCACTCCGCACTCATTCGCCCCAGCGCACGATGCCGGCTGCCCAGACGTAGCCAATGCCCGCCGCCACAATCGCCATCAGATCGCCGTCTTGGAGACGGCCGTGTTTCAGCCCTTCGCGGATGCCAAACATGGCGTCTTGCTCGCCGGTGTGGCCGATGTCGTGCAGGTAAACAGACTGCTCGTCGGTCAGGCCGAGGCGATCCAGCATTTCTTTGTGGCCGGAGGGCTTGATGAGGACCATGTTCAGGAAGTCCAGGTCGGCTTTGCTGTAGGGCGCGCCATCGGGCCGGGGGCCGCTTTTGCGCAGCGCCTCGTCGACGCACTTCACCCAGTTGTCCATGCTGACGGCGTTGAGGCGGTCCTTCATCAAGTCCGGTTCCACCAGATCGAAGTAAAAATCAGTTTCCGTGACGCCCTGCGGCGCGGCCATGGCCTGCGGATTGGGGAACCGCGCCGTGCCGCTGGCGGGCACGATGACGTGTTTGCTCATGTAGCCATCGGCGATGAGGTGACTGCCTAAAACGTGGTTGCGCGGGTGGTTTTTGCGCAGCAGCATCGCCCCGCCGCCGCTGCCGATGTTCCACAAAAAGGTAGTGCGCGGATTTTGGAAGTTGATGAAGTCGGACACGCGGTAGCCGCCAGCAATGAGGACAGTGTTGATTTCCGGGTCGGCGATCATCATGTCTTTGGCCATTTTCATGGCCCCGACGGTGGTGGCGCAGCGGGTATGCACATCCATCGCCCAGGCGTTGGTCGCGCCGATTTCATAGGCCAGATGAATGCCGCTGGTCCAGAGGGTGTATTCGCGCCACTCCTCCGTGGTGCAGAGGACGACGTCAATCTCTTCCGGCTGGATGTCGGTCTGGCTGAGGCAGTCGAGGGCGGCTTTAATGCCCATTTCGTTGGGCTGATCGTCTGGCCCGGCGACGTGTTTTTGGCTGATGCCAAATTTGTCGCGGATGACCCATTCCGGGTAACCGCTGCGGGCGGCGATGTCGGCGGCGGTAAGCACGCCTTGCGGCGAGTAGGTGCCAATGCTGGCAATTCCGACAGTGGGTGGTTGGTTCATAAGGTTTCGGGAGGTTGGTTTCGTGCTTGTTGTCTGGCTTCTGGCTCGATGGCCACATAATTTGCCATAAACTTCAGCGCGTCGGTCATGTTGGTGAAGCGGATTTCTTCGCTGGTCTGGACGTGGCGGATGAGGCCGCGCCAACCGGCGTCGTGTTCGTCTTGCTCCTGGATGAAGCGGATAATGAAGGAGGTAACGGCCGTTTCGGACATGACATTTCCTTTGGTGGTTTGTACAACACCCGCAGGGTAACACAGGCCGGTTACACAAAGGTTACAAACGGAGCGAGTTGGGGGTTGGGCAGGTTGCCCAAATGGGGACAAATCTGATTTCTGAGGCACAGAAATAGTTTCTGGCCGTGATGATCTCGTTTCTGACAGCGCAGATCTCGTTTCTGAGCCGTAGAAATGGTTTCTGGCATTGTGGAAATGATTTCTGGCGGCGCAGACATGGTTTCTGGCGTTATAGAAATGGTTTCTGAGCCGCAGAAATGGTTTCTGGCACTGTAGAAATGGTTTCTGAGCCGCAGAAATGGTTTCTGGCGGCCATTAGACCCTAAGGGTTTTTGAAACCCTTAGGGTCTACAAAAGATGTGGGTGAGGGGAAAAGGGGAAACGGCCGTTACCCCAAATGCGCGTGAAACACCGCGTTAAACTCCGCCGGTTTCTCCAGGTACGGCGAATGCCCCGCGTCGGCAATCGCCACTTCCTCATACACCCCGCCCTGCGCCTGATACGCCTCCAACACCGCCCGCGTCTGCGCCAACATCGGCTGCGGCGGGCATTCCTCCACGCCGGGGTAGCCGGGCACTGCGCCCATCGCCCCCAACGCCGCCAGATCAAACAGCGCCATGTCGCCCACAATCAAATCATCCGCGCCGCGAACCCACAGGATGGGCGGCTTCGGTTCAATCGACGGCAGGGCGCTGGCGTTAAAGTATTTGCGGTTAAAAGCCGGCAGCACCCCTTTATCGCCAGGAGCCGCCCCCGGCCAGTTGGTGGAAGGGACAGAATTGCCCGGATACCAATCATCGCCAATGCGCGTGGTCAGCATGGAACCGATCAGCGCCTCTTCCCGTTCGGGAATAAACGGCGGTTTCACGTAAAACTGCCGGAACACATTGCGCGGCGACATCGGATTTTCCAATCCGCGATCCCCATCGGCCAGCGCCTGCACAAAATCGGGGTTGATGCCTGTCGGCGCGCCATCGTCATAAGTCATGGCCCCGTCTGTGCCCTTGCTGCCGCCGTAGCCATAAGGCGACATCGGGTCCGCCAGCGTAATGGTCAGCAGCTCGGCGGCGTGGGCGATGGCGTATTTCATGACAATACCGCCGCCCATGCTGTGCCCGATAATGTGATACCGACTCAAACCCAGCGCCTGCGCCAGGCTGTGAATATCGGCCACCATGTCGCTCAGGCCCAGGGTGGCATCGATAGGCAGCGTTTCCGTGTCGCCGTAACCGCGCAAATCCACGGCAACGCCGCGAAAACCGGCCGGCAGCGCCAGCATGGTTTCTTCCCAATACGTGGCCGACGAGACGTTGCCGTGCACAAAAAGCACCGGCACGCCATCTTCCGGCCCGCTCAACAAAACATGAATAGTCAGGCGGTCCGTCTGGACCATTTGTGAAGTAATTCCGGGTAAAGTTGGGACAGTAGGCATATGGCTTTTCTCCTTTGGGAAAATTTAAGGCAAAGATGCAGAGGCGCAGAGAAAAATCTGCGTCATCGGCGAAGTCTTGTTTTGACTATACCGCCACCAGGTAACAGCCTGGTTACAATGTCATCGTTCATCGCTCACCGTCCCCCGTTGCTTGCTACTTTCCTTGCCACTGCGGCGGCCGTTTCATCATAAACGCCTGCGCCCCTTCCATCAAATCGGCCGAGGCAAACAACTGACTCTGCGCCCAGCCTTCTAATTGCAGGCCGCGGTCAATATCGCTCAAACCATCAATGACCCGCTTGGCCATGCCCACGGCCAGCGGCGCGGCCAGGCAAATCTCGGCCGTCAGCTCTTCGGCTTTGGCCATGAGATCGATTTCTGCCACCACGTAATTGACGATGCCCCACGCTTCCGCCTGCGCCGCCTCGATTTGCCGCCCGGTGAAGATGAGTTCCTTAGCCCGCGCCGGTCCGACCAGCCGCATCAGCCGCGTCGTGCCGCCCACGTCTGGGATCATGCCCAGGCGCGATTCTGGCAGTCCCAACAATGTGCCTTCCGCCGCGATGCGGATGTCGCAGGCCAGCGCCAGTTCCATGGCCATGCCCAGGCAGTAGCTATGCAGCAAGGCGATGGTGGGCAGTTCCAACCGCTCCAGCCGCGTCAGCACTCCCTGGAAATCGTCGGTGATGCGCCGCATGCGCTGCTGCCAGTGTGGCCCGTATTCACCGGCCAACCCCAGCAAATTACTCACGTCGATGCCCGCCGAGAAAGCTTTACCCTCGCCGCGAATGAGCACGGCGCGCAGGCCGGGGGTGCGGTTGGCCTGGGTAACGGCCGTGTCAAACTGGGCAAACATGTCCATGTTGATGGCATTTCGTTTATCCGGCCGGTTGAGAATAATTTCAAAAATGTGGTCGCGCTGCTGTGTGAGAATAAGTTGGGTCATCTGGCTGCCTCCGGTTTGTGCAAATTTGCCCGAAGGGTAGCAAGAGATGGGGAAATGGTCAATTGAGGATTGTCAACTGCTAACTATCAACTATCAACTACATTAACAACAGCCGGTATTTCAGGCCGCTGCCGGTATTGAAGATGAGCACGCGCTCGTGGGGGTGAATCCAGCCGCTTTGTACCAGCTTTTCCAGAGCGGCTACCGTGGCCGCCGCTTCCAGCGAGACAAACATGCCTTCGCTGCTGGCCAATCGCTGCTGGGCGTCCAGGATGTGGTTGTCGGAGACGGCGACGCCGGTTCCGCCGCTTTCGCGCAAGGCGGTCAGCATGAGCCGCCCGCCGATAACGACGGGCACGCGCAGGCCCCCGGCTAAAGTGGCGGCGTTTTCCCAGGGAACGGCCGTTTCCATTCCCTCCGCAAACGCCTTCACCACCGGCGCGCAGCCGCTGGACTGCGCCGCCACCATGCGCGGGCGATGGCTGCCAATCCAGCCCAGTTCTTCCATCTCGGCAAATGCCTTCCACATGCCAATCAGCCCCGTGCCGCCGCCGGTGGGATAAATGATCACGTCGGGAAGCTGCCAATCGAAGGCCATGGCCAGCTCGTAGCCCATGATCTTTTTGCCTTCCACGCGGTACGGCTCCTTCAGGGTGGACACATCAAACCAGCCGCCAGCCGCCGCGGCAATGGCCGCTTCACGCCCGGCGTCGTTGATCAGGCCGTTGACCAGATGCAGGTCGGCCCCGGTCATTTGCACTTCGGTGATGTTGACCAGCGGCGCGTCGCCGGGCATGTAGACGTGGGCCTTGGCCCCGGCGCGAGCGGCGTAAGCGGCCAGCGCCCCACCGGCGTTACCGGCCGTGGGGATGACAAACTCGGTGACGCCCAATTCGATGGCCCGGCTAACGGCCGTGGCCAGCCCCAATGCCTTAAAACTGCCGGTTGGGTTTTGCCCTTCGTCTTTGATGGTGAGGTGCTTCAGCCCCAGGCTTGCGCCCAGACGGTCCAGCGTTAGCACCGGCTTGCCGCCTTCGCCCAGCGTGACGATGTGGGCGGGGTCGCGCACGGGCAGCAGCTCATGAAAGCGCCACATGGAGGCCGGGCGGCAGGGCAGCGCGTCGCGGTCTACTTCGGCGGCGGCTTTGGCCAAATCATAGCGGGCCAGCAGCGGCAGTTCGCAGTCCGGGCAGACGCGGATCAGCTGGTCGGCATCAAAGATGCGGTTGCAGTGGGAGCATTGCAGGTGGGAGAGATAGCTCATGGGTTGGGAATTGTGAATTGTGAATTGTGAACGGGGCGGTTATTCACTGTTCACTGTTGATTGTTGATTGTTAGATAAAGGCATAGTGGAGGACGGCCGTGCCCCAATTTTCTTCGGGTTCCGGCTCAAAAAACTGGCGCAGGGTGGCGCGAATCTGGCGGATGTCGGCCGGTTTGGTGAGGAAGGCGTCGCAGCCGGCGGCGCGGGCCTTGTCTTCGGCTTCGCCGCTGCCGTAGGCGGTCAGGGCGACGATGGGGATGTGGCGCAAATCGGGGTGCTGCTTCAGGCGGCGGGTTAGCTCGAAGCCGGTCAGTTCACCGGGCAGGCGCAGGTCCATGAGGATGAGATCGGGGTGGTGGGCGACGGCCGTTTCCCAGCCTATTTCGCCGTCTGCGGCCTGTAATAACTCGTGGCCTTCGGCTTCCAGAATGCGCTGCACCAGCAGCATATTGCGCGGATTGTCTTCAACATAGAGGATGCGTTTGCACATAAAAGGCTTACTCCTTGCCAGTCTTCGCTGACTGTGTGCAGGATAACACGTCCCTTAGTGCGCCTCAAGCCAATGTTAACTATACTTTTGATAGATGTTTTCTATCATGATTATACAAAATGCTTACGACTACTATTCGGAAGAGCAAGAAATGGGACGCAGATAGACACCGATACAGCGGATTTTCACGGATTATTTTATGAGCTATCCGCCAGAATCCGTCCAATCCGCGTTTATCCGCGTCCCATTCTCTTCCTCTATTTCCGCGCCTGCACCCGGGTCATCGTGATCCAGGCAAAGGCCATAAAGACCGTGCTAAAAATGAACAGCCAGCGATACTGGTCGCCCAATGTATCGACCATTACGCCGCCCAGCGTTGGCCCCAACACGGCCGCCAACTGCGAGGAGAAGTAATACAGCCCGGTGTACGCGCCAATTTTGCGCTCGTCGCCGTAGTCGTAGACCAGGGGCAGGCTGTTGACGTTGACGCAGGCCCAAAAGCCGCCAATCAGCACCAGGATGAGGATGAAGGTGACGACCCCCTGAATCACAAAATAACCGGCCAGCAGCAAAACAACCAGTCCGCTTAACCCGATGAGGATGATGATGCGACGGCCGTATTTCGTCCCCAAATAGCCTGCCGGAATGGCAAACAAAATAAAGGAAATGGTAATCGACCCGGCGTAAATGGAGGCTGTGCCCGGCGACATGCCCAGCGTGAACACGGCAAACGACGACAGCCCGGCCTCCAGGGCGTTAAACGCCATGAACCAAAACAGAATACTCACCAATACAAACACGCCGCTTTTGTCGGGATTGCTGAACAGCAGTGTGAGATTGGCGATAACCCCGCTGCCCCGGTCTTCCTCGTCCAGAGCAATTTGCTGCGGCTCCTTCACCTTCCAAACGGCGACCAGCGCGGCGGCGATCAGCACAACGGCCCCGGCGATGAACGGCGCGGCGCGGCCAAACGCTTCATACAGATACCCACCGGCGAAAAAGGCCAGCAGCCCGCCAATGCCGCCCATCAAGTTGATGATGCCGTTGGCCTTGCTGCGATCGTCGGTTTCGAACAGATCGCCCAGCCAGGCCACCGTGGGCGAGCGGAACAGGGCCATGCCAAAGTTGGTGATGAGAATGAAGGCGGCAATCGCCAAAGCAGATTGGGCAAAGGGGATCAGCAGAAAACCGGCGACGGCGATGGGCATGCCCAGCAAAATCCACGGTTTACGCCGCCCAAACCGGTTCCAGGTGCGGTCGCTTTTGGCTCCCACCCAGGGCTGGACAAAGACGTTGATCAGGTTGTCCCAGGTCATGATGAACAAGGCCAGCGAAGGGGCCAGGCCAAAGCCCACCACGTTCGGGATTTCGCGGCCGGCTTCCAGAAGCTGCCGTTCAAATTCTGGGTTGCCGGCCTGCAAGAAGATGGGGATATACTGGTTAAAAATGGGCCAGATGATGCTGATGCCCAAAAACCCAAAACCGACGATGAATGTTTTGCTGTAGGTGAAACGCTTAGGGTTCGACTGTTCTGCTGCGGTGGTCATAGGTCCTCCTGGGAGACTAGGGACTTGGGATTGGGGGTTAGGGATTGGGGATTGGAGACTCGCCCAATCCCTAACCCCTAACCCTGAACCCCTTTTTATGAGAGATTAACAGTTGCTAATGGTCAACGGCCGTTTCCGCCATCCTTTGGCACAATGTTAACCTGATGTGGAGAATGTGGCATGGAAATCAGTCAAATTGAAGCCTTTTTAGCCGTGGTGCGCGAAGGTAGTTTTACCAAAGCCGCCGAGCGCCTGAACTTACGCCAGCCCTCGCTCAGCGCGCGCATCCAGCAGCTAGAGCAAAGCCTGGGCGGCGAGCTGTTTCAGCGCAGCAAACGGCCGGTGCAGCTTACGCCTATCGGCGAAATTTTTGTCGATTATGCCGAGCGGGCGCTGGGCATTTTGGATGCCGGGTATGAGGCGGTACGCTCGGCGCAGTTGGGCATGAACGGCCGTGTCACTGTCTGCTGCCCCTTCTCCCTGGCCACGTACCTCATGCCCGAAGTAGTCAACCGCTTCAGCCAGGCATATCCGCAGGCGGAATTGTTTGTCGAAGCCGGCCACTCCGATTTTGCCGTGAGCCAATTGGTGGATGGGCTGGTGAATTTTGCCCTGGCCGCCGCTTTCCCGCGTTACGCCGCGCAGACCCACACGCTGCTGCGCCTGCACGACGAGATGGTGATTGCCGCCGCGCCGGCGCATGAGCTGGCGGGCGCAGAAACGTTGGACGTAACGGCCGTCTGGCAATGCCAGAAATTGGTCATCCACTGGGGGCGCGCCTTCGACGCCTATCTGGAAAGCTTGCAGCAAATGCACCCCGTTTCCGGCCCCACCATTCGCGTGCCGCTGGCCGCCGCCCTGACCATGGCCCGCCAGCCCAACACCATCACCTTTTTACCACGACGGTTAACGGCCGTTTCCAATCTCATCGAACTGCCCGTCATAGACTTCAGCTACGACTGGGACGCCGTCTTGCTCACCCGCCCCGGCCGCATCCTCAGCGTCTTGGAACAGGCGTTTGTGGATATTGTGGCGGCCGTTTGGAACAAGAACAGATCGTAGGAGTTGGATGGTTTGATGGTTGGTCAGTTTGTCGAAACCAACCCATCCGACAAACCAACTCCCAAACCAATAAACCCATCCAACCAAAAGGATTGCACCATGTTCAAACCGAAATCTATTCCCCCTCAACCCGGCCAGGAATCCGTCTGGGATTATCCGCGCCCGCCGCGCCTGGAGCGGACCGAAAAGCATATCCAGATTGTGTTCAATGGCGTTGTGATTGCCGATACGCACCGCGCCTACCGCGTGCTGGAGACGAGCCATCCGCCCGTCTACTACATCCCGCCGGAAGACATTCAGATGCAGCATTTGGCAAAGGCCGACGGCCGTTCCTTCTGCGAATGGAAAGGGCAGGCCAGCTACTACACCGTCCACGTGGGCGGCAAACGGGCCGTGAAGGTTGGCTGGACCTATCCCCGGCCAACGCCGCCCTTCGCGCCCATCCAAGATCACGTCGCCTTCTACGCCGGTCCGATGGACGCCTGCACAGTAGACGGCGAGCGCGTGACCCCGCAGCCGGGCGATTTTTACGGCGGCTGGATCACCGCAGACATTGTCGGCCCCTTCAAAGGCGAGCCGGGCACGATGGGTTGGTGATGCCTGATGAATGACGGCCAGCGAACGACGGATGACAGATTACAACGACAAGGGCGGACGGCCATTTTCCTTTCTATTGGCCTCTGGCTGCTGGCGGCGATCGGTTTATGGCAGGTCTGGCCGGATTATTGGCAGCGCTGGGCGCTGCTGTCCGGGCTGATGCTGGCCTACGTGCTGGCGCTGTTCTGGCGCAATTTACCCACCAACCACCGGCAAGGGGAAACGGCCGTGCTGCCCACCCTCGGCCTGGGCAACAGCCTGACCCTTTATCGTGGTTTGGCGACGGCGCTGCTGACCGGTTTTATCTTCTCGCCGTGGCCCGGCGGCTTGCTGGCCTGGATTCCGGCCATCCTCTACATGACCGCCGACATCGCCGATTACCTCGATGGCTACGCCGCCCGCGTCGCCCATCACGCCACCCGCCTGGGCGAAATTTTAGACATGGAATACGACGGCCTGAGCGTGTTGATTGTCACCCTGCTGGCGGTCTGGTTGGGGCAACTGCCAGTGTGGTATCTGCCGCTGGGATTGGCCCGTTACCTGTTTGTCTTTGGGCTGTGGCTGCGGGCGCGGCGCGGCCTGCCTATTTACGACATGCCGCCCAGCGTGCATCGGCGTATTTTCGCCGGTTTCCAGATGGGCTTTCTCAGCGCGGTGTTGTGGCCCATTGTGCCGCCTGCCGGAGCAACGATTGCCGGGACGGTGTTTGGCGCGGCTACGGCCGTTAGCTTTTTGCGCGATTGGCTGACGGCCGTTGGCTGGCTGGACCCGCAGAGCGCAGGGTACAAACAGCGGCAGCGGCAGGTGGTTGTGGCCACGACCCACTGGCTGCCGCTGTTCTTGCGCTTGCTGCTGGCCGAAAGTCTGGCGGTTGTGGTTCTGGCCATGCCCTCGTGGTGGCCGCCGCTGGAGTGGGTAGAACTGATGACTGCCTGGGGGCTGCCGGGCGTGGTGGCGCTGGCCGATTTGTCGCTGCTGCTGCTGGTGGTTGGCGGCACGGCCGTCGCTCTCGGCATTCTGGGACGCACCATTTCCTTCTTGCTCGTTTTCCCCGTAGGCTTCGACATGCTCACCCACGGCCTCACCTGGGCCAATGGCACGGCCCTGGCCTGCGCCGCCGCGATTATGCTGCTAGGAACCGGCGTCTGGTCGCTCTGGCAGCCGGAAGAACGGTGGATGGTAAAACGTGCGGGGGAGAGGTGACAGGGTGGTTGGGCGATTGAAATCCGCACGCCGCATTCCGCACTCCGCACTCCGCACTCTGCCCTGGATCGTGGCGGCGGCGCTGTTGGTCCTGCTGCTGCGTTATGTGCCGCTGGCGGCGGTGTGGGCCACTTTGCAGCGGCTGACGCCTGGCAGCCTGGCGATCTTGGCAGCGCTGAATGGGCTGGTGCTGCTGGCGCTGAACGGCCGTTGGTGGCTTATTTTGCGCGCTCAGGGCCATCCTGTCCCGTTTTTTAAGCTGCTGGGCTACCGGTTGGCGGCGTTTGGCGTCACTTACTTTACGCCCGGCCCGCAGTTTGGCGGCGAGCCGGTGCAGGTGCTGCTGGTAGAACGGCGACACGCCGTCCCACGGCCCACGGCCGTCGCCGCCGTCGCTCTGGACAAATCGCTGGAACTGCTGGTGAATTTTCTTTTTTTGGCTGTGGGCGTGGGCGTGATCTTGCAGCAGCGTTTGTTTGGCGCGATGGTAGGCGGCGAAACGGCCGTGCTGGTCATCCTCTTGTTTGCGTTTCCCTTCCTGTTTTTGGCGGCGACATGGGCCGGGTGGTATCCGGTGACACGCGGGCTGCGCTTGATGAGCCGCCTGCCGCTCTGGCCCGGGCGCGCCCGCTGGCAGCCCCGGTTGGAGCGGCTGCTGGCCGGGCTGCAAGCCAGCGAAGCCCAAGCGACCCATTTTTGCCAATCGCGCCCGGCGGCGCTGGCGACGGCTTTGTTCGTTTCGCTGTTGAGCTGGCTGCTGCTGATTGCCGAGTACAGCCTGATGCTGCGTTTTTTGGGCCTGGAACTGACGGCCGTGCAAACCATCGCCCTGCTGACGGCCGCGCGCATGGCCTTTTTGCTGCCGCTGCCCGGCGGCCTGGGCACGCTGGAGGCCAGCCAGGCGCTGACGCTGACACTGTTGGGTCTCGACCCGGCCGCCGGTCTCAGCGCCAGCCTGCTTATCCGCGCCCGCGATGTGAGTCTGGCCTCCTTTGGCCTGTGGTTAACCGCGCACAAGCAGCGGTTAACTGCCAACCGTTAAACGGCGGCTGCCGGGCGAGGTTGGGCAGAAACGGCCGTTGCCGCTAAACTTTCGTCACGCAATCCCACACTATCGGCCCCAACTCGCATTTCCCCTGAGGTGAAATCATGTCCACTGACCAGATCAAACAAAGCTACGAAGCCATCCCCTACCCTGACCTGTGCTACACCCAGACCCACCCAGACCGGCTGGCGACGCTGGCGACGCTGTTGGGGCTGAAACCGGCGCCGGTGACGCGCTGCCGGGTGCTGGAATTGGGCTGCGCCATTGGCGGCAACCTGATTCCGATGGCCTATGGGCTGCCGGACAGTGAATTTGTGGGCATCGATCTGTCGCCGCGCCAGATAGACATTGGGCAAACGGCCGTGCGCGATCTGGCCCTGAGTAACATCAGCCTGCACGCCGCCGACATCATGGACATTGGGCCGGAATGGGGGGAGTTCGATTACATCATCGCGCATGGGCTGTATTCGTGGGCGCCGCCGGAGGTGAATGACAAATTGTTGGCCATATGCCGCCGCCATCTCGCGCCGCAGGGCGTGGCCTACATCAGTTACAACGTTTATCCCGGCTGGCACATGATGGGCGCGCTGCGCGACATGATGCTGTACCGCATCAAAGACATCCACGAGCCGCAGGCGCGGGCGGCCACGGCCCGCGAGTTTCTCGATTTTTTGGCCGAGGCGATTGAACCCGACGACCCGTATGGCACGTTGGGCGAAACTTATCAGAAGCTGCTGCACAGTTACATGGAGTTTGTCACCCGCGAGCGGCAGCAGGATAAGGATGGCGACCAGCTTTTGCTGCATGATGAATTGGCGGCGGTGAACACGGCCGTTTACTTTCACGAATTTGTCGCCCACGCCGCGCAGCATGGCCTGCAATACCTCAGCGAAGCTGATTTTGCCCGTGTCATGCCCACCAACCTGCCGCCCCACGTCATGACGCAGATCAACCAGATGGCCGGCAGCGTGATTGAAGTGGAGCAGTACATGGACTTTGTGCGCAACCGGACCTTTCGCCAGACACTGCTTTGCCACGCCGATACACCTGTCCGCCGGGCTATTGGCGGCGATTTGTCGGCTTTTTACGTCGCCAGTTATGCCCAACCCCTGGAAGAGGGCCTGGATGTGCGAGATACGGCCGTGGCCCAATTCCAAAGCCCCGATGGCGCAGTGCTGACCAGCGATCACCCCGTCACCAAAGCCGCCATGCTGCGCCTGGCCGAAATCGCGCCGGTTGCCGTGCCCTTTACCGACCTGCTGGAAACGGCGCGGGAGCAGGTTTACGGCACGGCGGCGGCCCGGATTCCCATCGATCAAGACGCCCGTCTGCTGGCGATGAACATCTTGCAAGCCTACAGTTACAGCGCCCGTCTGGTGGAACTGCATGTTCACCGGCCTCCTTTTGTGCGGCATGTCAGCCAGAAACCAGCGGCCAGTTCGCTGGCCCGCCGCCAGCTGAGCCAGGGACAGACCAAAGTGACCAATTTGCGCCACGAGCGGGTAAATCTGGATCCCATCAGCCAGGCGCTGCTGCCTCACCTGGATGGAACCCACGACCGAACCGCACTGCTGCGCCAACTGGCGGCCCATGTGGCCGCCGGCGACCTGGCATTGGCCGATGTTGAAGTGGTCGAGGAGGCCGAATTGCCAGAGAAACTTTCCCGCGAAATGTTTTTCAGCCTGCAATTGCTGGCCTGGGCGGCGTTGTTGGTGGGGTAGGAGGGGGGAGTGGAGGCTGGAGATTGGAGATTGGGGAGAAATCAGTCTCCAGTCTCCAGTCTCCCATCTTTATAAACGCATTCCAGCCGGTCGGCGAGGCGCGACCAGGCGAAGGTTTCGGCGTAGTGGCGACGGCCGTTGCCCGCCATGCGCGCCCTTTCTTCCGGTTCCGATAGCAGATGGATCAGGTCGGCGGTCAGGCCGGCGGTGTCGCCGCTGGGGCGCAACAGGCCTGTTTGCCCGTGGCGGACGTACTCGCCCACCTGCCCCACCGCCTCCCCCACAACCGGAATACCCAGAGCCAGCATGTCGGCCAGCTTGACGGGGCATTTGGCCCGGTTGAGCAGCGTGTCTTCCATAAGGTAGAGGCCCACGTCGGCGCGGCTGAGCAGGGCCGGCAGCTCTGCTTCATCGACCCACCCGGCATCGACGACGGCGTCCAGCAACTCGGCCTCGGCCAACTGCTGGCGGAATTGGGCGGCGTCGGCGGCATAAAGTCCTGCGCCGACGGCGAGGATGCGGAGAGTGGGCACGGCCGTTTTCACCCCGCGCAGCGCCGTCACCAACCGCCCCGTCTCAAACTCGAACAACCGGCTGTACAGCAAAACCGTCGGCGCCGCTTCTCCGTCGCTGCCCGAGCCGCGTTCGTGGGTATCGGCAAGTTGTGTCCTGATCCCCGTCCCGTTGGGCACATACGCCACCCGGTCCGGCGGCACGCCATGTCCCCAGGCCAGCGTTTGCAAGGCGCGGCTGGCCACAGTAAGGGCATGGCAGTGGGTCATCCCCCAACGTTCCTGCCAGGCAAAGAAATGTTTTTGCGCGGCGGAATAAGGAGCCAGATCATTCCAGCCGCCCCAGCCCTCCCAATCGTCGCTGTCGACCACCAGGCGCACATCCCGACGGTGAAACTGCCACAACCACCAGGCGGCCAAGCCACTGTAGGCTTTGGGCTTGAAGCAGTGTACCACGTCTGGCTGCCAGTCCAACACCTCGCGCAGCAGGCGGCGGGTGATGCCCGGCAGCCCGCCAGCCAGGGAGACGTTGCGCACCAGCACGCCATCTTCTTGCCAGCATTTGTCGGCTTCGGCGGGGGTTTGCCAGGGGGGCATGACGATTTGCACCTGATGGCCGCGGGCGGCTAACGGCCGTGCCAGACCCAGCGCCCGGCTGCGCATCGTTTTGTTGGGATGAAAGCCAAACGGCCCGACCATGGCAATTCGCATGGAATATCTTTATCACGAATGCGGTAAATTGGCGAATTGGCAGATTGGCGAATTGGCGCGGGTTGGTTACAGTTGAGGAGTGAATGCTGCGCAAATCGTAAATCGTAAATCGCAACTCGCAACTCATCACGCAGTAAAAAGGTTTCCCTATGACTAGCTTTCAATTTCAGGCCATTTTGCAGCTTTTACAATCCAGTCCGTTGCCGGAAACCATTTCGATTGCCGACCGGCGGGCGGGCGAGGAGGCCCTGGCCGGGCAGTCGCCGCTGCCGGCGAATGTGTACGTGGAGGAAGTTACGGCCGTTACCGTGCCCGCCCTCCTCATCGCCGCCGCCGGAACCCGCGACGAGCGGGTGATTTTGTATTTTCACGGCGGCGGCTACTGCGTCGGCTCGCCAACCACGCACCGCGATTTTGCCTGGCGGCTGTCGGCGGCCAGCGCGGCGCGAGTGCTGCTGCCGCATTACCGGCGCGCGCCAGAGCATCCATTCCCAACGGCCGTCGACGACGCCGTCACCACCTACCGCTGGCTGCTCGAACAGGGCATCCACCCAGACAATCTGGTAATTGGCGGGGATTCGGCCGGGGGCGGGCTGGTCCTGGCAACCATGGCCCGCCTGCGCGATGAGGGCGAGCGGCTGCCGGCGGCGGCCGTGCTGCTCTCGCCCTGGGTCGATCTGGCCCTGACCGGCGATTCGCTGTCCGGCAAAGCGGCGGAAGACCCGATTCTCAGCCGGGCGCAGTTGCAAGAATTTGCCGACCTGTATCTGGGGGATGCAGACCCGCGCACGCCGCTGGCATCGCCGCTGTATGCGGACTTGTCTGGTCTGCCGCCGCTGCTGATTCAGGCGGGCACGGCCGAAATTTTGCTAGACGACGCGGTTCGCCTGGCGGAACGGGCCGGCGATGCGGGCGTGGATGTGACGCTGGACATCTGGCCGGAGATGATTCACGTCTGGCAGGGGTTTGCGGGATTTTTACCGGAAGGGCAAACGGCCGTGACGCAAATTGGCGCGTTTGTTCGGGCGCGGGTCGGTTAGGTCAGGCCGGGCTTTCGCCAGAGAGGCCCTGATAATCCTGGAACGATGAGGGGGAAACGGCCGTGTCTCCTCCCTGTGCCGCCAGCAAAGTCCGCAGTTGGGGATGGTTGGCATAAAAGCCGCGATATTTTGCCGGGAGCATAACCGCAATTCGGCACATCACCTGATCGGTTTGCGCGCGTAAGAACAGCTCGCGATTTTTGCCGCGCGGCATGGGCGGCAGCACGTATGGCTCACCAATGCGCACATGAATGGTCAACCGCCGCAGCTGCTTGATCCTGGATATGACCAGACGATCTTCCGTGCCCCAAATAGCGATAGGAATCACCGGCGCGCCCGTTTTCGCCGCCAGAAACGCAACCCCTTCTTTCGCTTCCATCAACGCTTCGGTCTTGCTGCGAGTGCCCTCTGGAGCCATCGCCAGAATCTGACCTTGCTTGATGCGTTTGATCACTTCACGCAAGGTTTCAAAATCGGCCTCGTAACGGTTTAGCCACAACGCATCCAACTGCTTCATCACCCACCGCCAGAAAAAGTATTTTTGGTATTTTTCGGCGATCATGAGGACAAAATCTTCGCGGTCGGAAACGATGACAGCCAGCGCCGCATCCATGCGCCCCAAATGATTGGAGGCGACAATGGCGCTGCCCGTAGGAGGGATGTGTTCCAGTCCGGTCACATCAATTTCAGCCGCTACTCGCAAAATGGGGCGAGTGACGTTGCGCATGAGGTGAATAAATTTCATAGGTCATCCTGAAAACTAGGCTTTCTAACTGGCGGTGCAGCGGATAGTCACAGCTCCCTGGTTGTCCGTGTTGGCAGCGCCACCCAGTTCATTATACCCGCTGACACGGCCCGATGCCATTTTCAGCCGCGCCGGACCGGGCACGGCTCAATCTAATCCGGCAGCGATCTGGATGGTTTGCAGTTGGACGGCGACCGTTTCGGGCAGGGAACGGCCGTATCCCCCCGCCATCGTTACGGCCACCGGCAGCCCGGCGGCCCGGCACAATCCCAACACCAACCGGTCGCGCTCGCCAACCCCGGCCTTGGTCAGGCACAGGCGGCCCAGGCGGTCCTGTTCATGCACGTCGGCCCCGGCCAGGTAGATGACCAGATCGGCGCGGGCGCGAGTAACGGCCGTGCGCAAGGCCGGTTCCAGCGCCGCCAGGTAGTCGGCGTCGCCGGTATCGTCTGGCAAGCCCACGTCCAGGTCGCCGGGGATTTTGCGAAAAGGGAAGTTTTTCTCGCCGTGAATGGAAAAAGTGAAGATGGTGTCGTCGCCCTGGGTGATTTGGGCGGTGCCGTTGCCCTGGTGAACGTCGCAGTCCACTACCAGCACGCGGCGGGCGCGCCCTTCGGCCTGCATGGCGCGGGCGGCGGCGACGGTGTCGTTGTAGATGCAGAAGCCCTGGCCTTCGTCCCAGCAGGCGTGATGGGTGCCGCCGCCGAGGGTGGCGCTACGGCCGTTTTGCAGCGCGGTACGGCAGGCGGCAATGGTCGCCCCCACGGAATGTTGGCAGCGCACGACCAGTTCGGGCGACCAGGGCAGGCCAATGCGGCGGATTTCCTGGGGAGAGAGACGGCCGTTAGCCACTTTGCTCAGGTATTCTTCGCTGTGCGCCCGGCGAAGCTGGTTGTCGGTCGCCGGGGTGGGGGTGATCAGGTTTTCGGGCGGCACGACCCGCGCCGTCTCGACCGCTTCCCGCAGCAGGCGGTACTTCTCGGCCGGAAAACGATGGCCTTCGGGCAAGGGAAAGGTAAACGAGTCGTAAGTGAAGATGTTCATCCGGGCTGATTATGCCCAGAGAAGGGGGAACAATCAAGCCTCCGTCAGCCGATGCGCCGGGCCAGATAAGCCTGGGTGAGTTCCTGGCGGGGCTGCTCAAAAAAGGCAGCGGCAGGGCCGTGTTCCACCAATTCGCCCAGCCACATAAAGATGACGTGGTCGGCCAGCCGCCGCGCCTGGTCGATGTCGTGGGTCACCATGACCAGCGTGTACGCTTCTTTCAGACCGCTGAGCAGGTCTTCGATGGCGCGGGCGGAGATGGGGTCCAGCGAGGCAGTGGATTCGTCGCAGAGCAAAATTTCCGGCGCCACGGCCAGAGTGCGCGCCAGGCACAGCCGCTGCTGCTGCCCGCCGGACAGCCCGACGGCCGGTGTTTTGAGGCGGTCCTTCACCTCGTCCCAGAGGCCCACGGCCGTTAACTGCGCCGTCACCAATTGGTCGAGACGGCCGTTGGCCAACCCGTGAATGCGCGGGCCGTAGGCCACGTTGTCAAAAATCGACATGGGCAGCGGAAAGGGCTTTTGCGCCAGCAAACCAATGCGCGTGCGGATTTCGGTCACGTCCACGCCGGGATCGTAGATGTTACGGCCGTCGAAAAACACCTGTCCGGTCACCCGCACCTGCTCGTTCAGGTCCAACAGGCGGTTGAGGCTTTTCAGCAGCGTCGATTTGCCGCAGCCGGATGGCCCAATGATGGCCGTGATCTGCCGCCGGGGAATATCGACGGTAATGTCGGTGAGCGCCCGCTGTTTGCCATACCAGACGTTGAGTTTGCGAATAGAAAGTGGTTGCATGGGAATCCTTATCTGGAAGACCCCAAGGGTTTTGCCTCGTTTGGAACAAAAAACTGAAGGTCAAACCCTTGGGGTCTAACTACTATCTAATCACATTGCGGCCCAGGCGGGCGCTGGACAGATGAGCCAGCAAGCTGACAACCAGGACAAGCAGGGTCAGAACCAGGGCAGACGCATAGGCGCGGGCCTGGACTTCCGGGAAGGGCGTGCTGAGCTGGTAAAAGACGGCCAACGGCAGCGACGCGACCGGGCGCAGCAGCGATTCGGGCATGTTGTCGGTGTAACCGGCGGTAAAGAGGACCGAGGCGGCGTCGCCAATGCCCCGACCAAACGCCAGGAGTACGGCCGTTAACAACCCCGGTATCGTCTGGCGCAGCAGCACGCCCATCAATTCCAGGCGCGTGGCGCCCAGCGCCAGCGCCGTCTCGCGCAGCTGCGGCGGGGCCATGTGCAGCACTTCGTCGAAGGTGCGGGCCAGAATAGGCAGCACGACCAGGGCCAGGGTGAGGATGCCGGCCAGCAGCGAGGCGCGTAAACCCAGGAAAATCATCAGCGAAAAGCCAAAGGCGCCGTAAACGATGCTGGGGATGCCCCACATGATGTCTAATGTCAGGCGAACGGTGTGGGCGAAACGGCCGTTTCGCCCATACACATGGCTGTACAACACCACCGGCACGGCAATCACCGCCGCCAGCAGCGTCGCGCCCAGCGCCAGATACAACGAGCCGACGATGGCGTTGAGGATGCCGCCGCCCTTGCCCAGGTAAAACCCGCCCTGCGGCGACTGCGACACCATCTCCCAACTCAGCGCCCTCACGCCGCGCCAGACAATCACCCACAAAATCAAGCCCAGCGCCAGCGCCGCCGCCGCCAGCGACAAACGCATCAACCAGACAAAAAATAGTTCTTCCAGCTTCCTGATGGTCCTGCGTTTCATGATTCCTCCGGAGAGATTGGCGATTGGCGATTAGAGATTGGCGATTGCGCAATCTCTAATCGCCAATCGCTTACTTCTTTGTCAGTCGCCCAATCACCAGCCGGGCAAGGATGTTAAAGGCCATGACCACGACCAATAAGACCAGCGCCGCGCCCATCAGGGCCGATTCGTACAGCGGGACGGACATGATTTCGCCGTAATTGTTGGCGATGAGCGCCGGCAGCGGATAAGCGGCGTCGAAGAGGGAACCGGGGATTTTGACGGTATTGCCGACGAGCATCATCACGGCCAGCGTTTCGCCGAAGGCGCGGGAGAAACCCAGAACAACGGCCGCCAAAATACCGGCCAGCCCGGCATGGCGCACGACGCATTTGGTCGCTTCCCAGCGTGTTGTGCCCAAGGCCAGCAGCGTCTCGCGCATTTCACGCGGCGCGCTGCGCAGCACTTCCTCCGTAACGGCCACCATGAGCGGGAAGGCCATCAGGGCCAGCACAAAACCAGCCGACAGCAGCCCGTAGCCGCTGGGGTTGGTGCGGGCAAAAAGGGGCAAATACTGCCCCAGGGTGCGGTCGGACCAGGGGCCAATCACGTCGCGGACCAGCGGGATGATGAAAAGGATGCCCCACAAGCCATAGACGACAGACGGAATGCCTACGAGCAAATCAATCAGGGGCTTGAGGGTGGCGCGGGCGCGGCTGGAGGTGTACTCGGCCAGGTAGATGCCGCTGAAGATGGCCGGGACGACGGCGATGGTCATGGCTACCAGGGTGACGGCGATGCTGCCGGCGATGAACGGCGCAAAGCCGAACAGCCCGCGCAGCGGCTGCCAGGTTTGCCCGGTGAGCAAATCGGTCAGGGGGTAGGCTTGCAGGATGGGCCAGGCGCGAACGACCAGGGCGGCGGCGATGACGACGACCAGCAGGCAAACGGCCGTTGCCGTTCCCCCAAACCCAATACGGGCGCTCTCGTCCTTCAGGCTGCGCCAGCGAGCTTGCCAACGCGGCGCGGGTCGGGCCGGGCGGACAGGTGTATCGCGGATGATTTCCATCGTGCCTCCTTGAATGGGCGATTTTCGATTGACGATTTGCGATTTTCGATTTTCGATTGGCGATTGGGTCTATCTCCAGTCTCTAATCTCTAATCTCTAATCGCCCAACAGTCTCAGCGCTTCTTGCAGGCGTTCGGCCGTTAGCGGCACATAGCCCGCATCGGCCACATATGCCTGGCCGTCGGTGAGTACCCAGCGGTAGAAGGCGGCGATGGCCGGGCTGGGCGGGCCTTTGGTGACGAGGTAGAGGGTGCGGGCGGGCGGGAAGGGATAACGGCCGTCGGCTACCGCCGCCGTGAACTCTTTCCGGGTGGCGTAGAAATCCTCGTCGGGGTCGATACGGCCGTTCCCGTTCAGGTCCAGCGGCAAGATGCGCAGCCCGGCAATAGGCTCGCCGGTGGTCTGATCATAGGCAAACCCGACGTTGTTGTAGCCGATGCCCAGCGGATCCTGCCGCACTGCTTCTGCCAGACCGGGGTCCGCGTTAACGGCCGTGCCCACCAAATCTTCCTGCGCTTCCCCCAGGCTAAACAACGCCCACATCTCCGCCGCCCCCGCCGAATCGGCGCGGGTGTAGACATTGAGGGGATCGGCCGAGCCATCGCCCAAAAGCTGGCCCCAGGTGGCAATTTCGCCGCTGATCCAGATGGCGTGGGCTTCTTGCGGCGTGATGCCGCGCGCCAGAATGTCATCCAGGTGCGGGTTGTCGGCGTTGATCGTGCCGACGACGGAATCAATGGTTACCGGAATGAGGAAGGAACCCTGGTTCAGCTCTTCCTGGCGCGGCTCGCGGGAGAGCATGGCGATGTCGGCCACGCCGGAGAGCATGTCGGTCATGCCTTTGCCCGCGCCGCCGGCCTGCACGTCGAAGCGCACGTCGGGATGGGCGGTCTGGTAAGCGTCGGTCCAAACGGTCATGAGCGGAAAGAGAGCGAACGCGCCCGATACGCTGATGGTGGTGGGTTGGGCAGCGGAGGAAACGGCCGTCTCCCCACCCCCTCCGCACCCCGCCAGCGTCAGCGCCGTCAATAAAACCAATGCCAGAATGTGTTTAAGGCTCATCGTTGTTGTTCCTTTTAGGTTTTGGGAGGTGATGCGTGATACGTGACCCGTTTCCAGTACGCATCACGCATCACGCATCACATTTCACCCCACAACCCTATCAATCCCCAGAATTCCAGAAGCGCACATTAGACAACAGGCGTCGGTGGTTTGAGGATGAAGATGGGCCGTTGGGCGTGCAGGTCGTGGGTTTCCACGGCCGTGATCAACCGCGTCACAAAGTCGCCCTCGGCTTCGGCGGCCACAACGAGCAAGTCGTACTGCTCCTGGGCCAGTTCATCGGTGATCTGCTGCACGGGCTGGCCCTGACGAAACTTGAGGCTGGCCTGGATGCCGCTCTTTTGCAGTTGGCGCAGGCATTGTTCCAAATGCTCGCCGGTGGCCAGGTCGGCGGGGTGGCTGGGAGTGGATTTTGTCAGCGGGCCGCCGGTCAGCGGCAGGATGGTGACGTGTTCGCCGGGCAGCAAGGCAAAAGGTTCCATCCAGCTGAGGGTCTGGCTGTCGGAGGCGAAGCCGCGCAGGGCGACCAGGATGCGGCGCAGGGGGCAGTGTTCGCCGCGCACCAACAGGATGGGCGTGGCGGATTGGCGCAGCACGGCCGTTAGCAATTCATGCTCCGGCAGATGCAGCACAGTGAGGCCATAGCCATTTTGTTGGCTCAGGACCAGCGCCTCCGCCAGGGGCGTGCCCGTGGCCAGACAGTGGACCGGGGTTTCCAGCACACAGCTAAAGGCGCCCGCAGTCATGATCACGGCCGTGTCCCACTCCGGCGAATCGCTCCAGGCCAAAATTTTGGGCGCAACCGGCGGCGCGGCCGGGTAAATGCGGGCCAATACGGCCTGGATAGCCTCGGCGGAACTGTGCAGAGGCACGATTTCCGCCTTTAGCAGCCGGGAAAGGGTGCGGATAGCCGCCACGTTTTCGGGATGCGCCATGACGACGCTGGCACGGCCGTTTTCGCGGGCCAGCGGCAGCGCCAGATAATAGGCGGCCAGCGCCGGCGACACATAAGCCGTCAGGCTGTCATCGATGATGATGTGATTGGGATCGAGATCATAATGCAGAACCATACGCCATCCTTTTGCTGATGGCTTTAGGATAAGGGGCGATGGTAACGGGGGTGGTTATAAGGCGGTAACAGAATGGTCACAAACAATGAACGGTAAACGGGCTGAAAACGATGGTCCGACAGGTGAAAACGACGATCCGACGGCCCTACCCGGGCGCGGCCTGTGGACTGGCGGATGGCTATCTTTCTTGCCGCAAGGCGTACCCCACGCCGGGGATGGTTTCCAAGTAGGTGGGCTGCGAGGGGTCGGGTTCGATTTTGGCGCGCAGGCGGTAGACAAGCTGCTTCAGCATGGCGCGGTCGCCGCCCTCCGCGCCCCAGATGGCCGAGATGAGCGTTTCGGCGGTGAGCACTTGCCCGGCGTTGTGCATGAGGGTTTCCAGCAGGCGGCTTTCCAGCGGGGTCAGGCGGATGGGGTCCTGGCCGGGCAGGCGCAGTTCGCTGCGGGAGCGGTCCAGGGTGAAGACGGCCGTTTCCAACATAACGGCCGTGGGCGTCGCCCCGGCGCGGCGCAGCAGGGCGCGCACGCGGGCCACCAACTGCGTCGGGCTAAATGGTTTGACGATGTAATCGTCCGCGCCCAGTTCCAGCCCCTGCACCACCGCCTCATCGCCGCCGCGCACGCTGAGGATGATGATGGGCGTATCGCCCTGGCTGCGAATCTGGCGGCAGACGGCCAGGCCATCCAGCCGGGGCAGGTTCAAATCCAGCAGAATGAGGTCTGGCGCTTCTTGTTCCCAGAGGGTGACGGCCGTCAGGCCATCATACGCGCGCACCACGTCAAACCCGGCGCGGCGCAGCGTAAAATCCACCACATCAGATAAGGCCAGATCATCTTCAACGACGAGTAGTTTCATAACGATCCTTGGTTGTCCCAAGACCCCAAGGGTTTCCAAAACCCTTGGGGTCTATACGACCGGCAGTTCAAACCAAAACACCGCGCCGCCTTCGGGTCTATTTTCGGCGCCGACACGGCCGTCGTGGGCGGCGATGATGGTTTTGACGACAAACAGCCCCAGCCCAATGCCGTACTGCTCGCGGTCTTGCGCTTCCAGGCGATAAAAGCGGCGAAAGACGTTGCTCAGTTCGGCCGGCGGGATGCCCGGCCCTTCATCCAAAACGGCCACGCGCAAACCATCACCCTGCTGGCTGATGCGCAGTTCGATGGCGCTGCCCAGCGGGCTGTATTTGCTGGCGTTGCCGAGCAGGTTCACCACCACCTGCGTCAGGCGCACGGCGTCGCCGTGTAGGGTGAGCGGGCGGGCCGGCTCCGTGAGCGAAAAGGTTTGGCGGCGGCGCTCCAGCATGGGCCGGACGATGTTGAGCGCGTCGGTAAGGAGGGTGTTGAGGGGTAACGGCCGTTTCTGCACCCCAAAATAACCCGCCTCAATCCGGCTGCTCTCCAACAAATTATCCACCAACGTCTGCAAACTGATCAGGCTGAGATACGACGGCTTGATCAACTCGCGCATTTCCTGGGCCGTCAGCGCCTCCGTCTCATCCAGCAGCAGCTCCATCGAGGCGTTCAGCGTGCTGAGCGGCGTGCGAAACTCATGCGAAATGTTGGCCAGAAAATAAGAGCGCAGGTGGCGCACCGCCTCTTCCGGCGTCACATCACGCAAGACCAGGGCCACCTGCACGCGGTAGCTGTCTGGCGGAACCATGTGCGCCCCGGTAATCGCCAGAAGCGTCGTCTGCCCGCCCTGCGTGCGCACGCGCAGGATGCGTTTCTGGCCAGGCGGCGGCGCGTAATCCAGAAAAGTCGCCGCTTCTTCCTCGGCGATGGGCAGAATGGCGTTGATGGGCTGGCCCACGGCGTCGGCCCGCGCCCAACCCAGCAGCGCCTCCGCGCCCTGGCTGAAAAACGTCACCGTGCCGGCGCTGTCGAAGGTGATCACGCCTTCGACGATGGATTGGATGAGCGTGTTGAGCCAGTTGCGGGCCTGCGAGCTTTCTTCCAGGGCGCGTAACATGCTGGCCTGGCTCTGCTGCAAGGCAGCGGCCAATGTTTGCACTTCGGCGGGATCGCTGAGGCTGGGGATGGGGGCGAGCAAATCGCCCTGGCTGATGCGGTCGGCGGCTTCGGTGAGGCTTTGCAGCGGCGAGACAAGGCGGCGCACGACCCAATACCCGACGGCCGTGCCCATCACCGCCACCAGCAAGGTGCTGGCGGCCAAAATCAGGCGCGCCTGATTTTCCGTGGCGATCAGGTCGTCGACGGGCAGGGCGATTTCCAGGTAGAAAAGGGGCGGCTGGCTGGCTGAGGGCAGCGGGAGAAAATCGGCGAAATAGCGACGGCCGTCGGCGCGGGTAATTTCTTGCGGTTCCGGCGTGATAGTCTGGACAGCCTGGGCAAGATGAAGATTTTGGCGGCTGCCGGTGCTGGCGGCCAGCGTTTGCCAGAAGGCGTCATTGAGGGTGATACCGGCAACGGCCGTGCCCAGCGGCGCGCCGGAGAGGTTGTCGGCCACCGGCTGGCTGACAATCAGGGCTGGCTGGTTGGCGATGAGGGCGTAGGTGGGAGAAACGGCCGTGTCGCACGCCAATTCAGCCTGCCCGGCCACAGCGCCATCGGCGTTACAAAACAGCAGCCAGTCCAGACCACTTTGGGCGCGGAACTCTTCCAGGTAGCCAGGCAGTTCGGCCAGATTTTGCTCACGAACCAGACGCTGCAAGGTAGGACGCTCGGCCAAGAGAGTGGTTTGATCGGCCAGCCGGTCGGCCTCAGCCCGGAGCAAAGAAAGGGTCGAATGCCGGGCGTTCTCGACATTGAGCCAGGCCTGTTTTTCTAGCTGTACACGAGTCAGCAAATAAGCGGGCACACCGGCCATCAGCGTTGTCAGCAGGATAAGCGCCACGAAGCCGGTTACCAGTTGAACGATAAAGCTGTGCCGATTAAACAGTTTGTTCATGGTCAGGGCGAAAAGATTTGCGGCCACTGCGACCACACGCTGCTGCCGCCGGCGCGGGCCAGCGCCGACCAGACGACCGGTAAACTGGCGGAGCCAGGGTAAACCAGATAGCGCGACGCGGCATCCACGGCGAACCACTTTTCCAATTCTGGCCAGTCGGCCTCCAGCAGCGGCGGTTCGACGGCTTTGTAGATAACCTGAGCGACGCGGTCGCGGGCCTGATTGTCGCCGTTGGGATGCGGCGGCAGGGCGTGCAGACCCAAATTCAAGCTGACGTAGCCTTGTTTTCTGGCCCATTCGGCCAGGGTGAAGAGGAGTTGGTGGCGGGCAACGGCCGTAAACCCCTCGCGGTAGCGGAAAAGCGTCACCGCCAATTGGCGGCTGGTCGGCGTGGGCGCCGCATGAATAAAAGCCAGAATGTCTTTGCCCTGCGTGGAAAGGGTAGCCAGGACTCCCTGGTTGATGTAGCTGCGGCTAAACCAGCCGTGGGCAAAGCGGTTTTCTTCGCGGCCCAGGTGGCTGAGCCACTCGTCGCTGACCAGGCGCAGACGTTCGACAAGGTCGGGGCTGAACGGGGGGTGGTAGACGGCCGTGCGCCAATCCGCCGCTTCTGGCCGTGCCGGCGGGGTCCAATCGACCAGATTGACGGCCATCTCCTGGCCGATGCTGATGGTTTGCAGCCCGGCGTCGTGGTAGGCCGCCAAATGGTCGGGCATGGCGCGATAAAACACCGTGCGCCAATCGCGCCGCTGGCAGTATTCACGAAACTGCTGAATGGTGGCCTGCGCATCTTCCGGCGGGCCGATGGGGTCGCCCAGGGCAATCGCTGTGCGCCGCAGGAGCGAGAAAGCGACCACGGAACCGCCACGGGTGAAGTAGTAAGATTTGCCGCCAAGGGGGACGAGATGAGCAAGAGAGGAACGGCCGTACCGGCTGACAATACGCTGCGCCTTCCGCCTCTCGGCTTCACCGGCTGGCGCGCGCACCAGGACAGGGCGCAGCAGCATGAGCAGCGCGTAAACCAGCGTGGCCGCGCCGACAATATAAATCGACGCCGCCAGATAATCGAAGGGCGTTTCCAATTGTAACAGGCCGGGTTCCGACGAAATGGTGAAAAAGAGGAACGTCTGCTGCCATGCTTCCCCCAGGCTGAAGGGCAGACCGTAGACACGGTCCAGGACGTAGAAGCCGATGATGCCATACGCCAGCGTAAAGGCGAAGGCGGCGGCCAACATTTGCACCCCTTGCCAGACGGAAGGCTCGTCGGAGAGGGCGTGAAAATGGGAACGCTGAGCAAAAACGTAGATGGCCAACAGGCTGGCCAGGGCGGCTTCCGCGTAGTTTTGTTTGAGCAGGTGGCCGACTACCGAAAGCGCCAGCATGAGCAGGGTGAGAAACCAGGCCATGCGCTTGTGCCGCCACAGGCCATAGGCCAGGGTCAACAGAGCAAAACCGGCGAGAACGGCCGTAATCGCCCCATTTTGGCGCACGGCGACGGGTGAATACTGGGTAAGCGCGGAAAACTTATTCACCAGCTCCGGCTGGATAACCGAAAGAACGTTGAGTACGCCCATGAGCGCAGTCAGAATGGCTACCAGCCGCACCTGCCCCGATTCGGCCAGCGCCCGCTCGGAACTGCTGAACATGGAAAGCTGCCGCAGCAAGAAAAAGCCCACCAGCATCGGAATCCAAAAGGAGAGGCCGCGAAAGGATAGGGTGATGGCCGTGCCTACTTCCGCCGGTATGCCCATGGAGGTGTAGATGATGGGCACAATCACCTCCACCACGCCGATGCCGCTGGGCGTAGGGGACACCATCATAAACAAGATAGACATGGTGTACCCGGCGATGAGGGTGGTGGCGGTAAGCGGTTGGTGAAAGGCCAGGAAAAGACAAACCAGGCTGACCATGCTGATGAGGTGCATGGCCAGGGCAATGACCAGGGTCAGGCCGAGGCGGCCAGGGTGGGTGCTGATGGCGGTGGCTGCGCCGATGAATTCCTGGGCGTTTTTTTGCGGCCAGGCTTCGGGGAGGAGAGACGGCCGTTTCACCAGCCGCCCCAGGCCATTGACGATGCGGAAAACGGCCGTAAACAGCGTAAACAACCAGTTGGGCCGAAAAATCCCCAACGCCAAAACAAAAATCATGCTGCCCACCAACAAAAACATGATCAACGCGCTGATGATTTCTAAAACAGTGAGATTGTGGTGGCGAAACAGCAGCACCAGCCCCAGGCTCAAAATCACCACAAAGACGCCGTTGTTGCTCACCTGCACCAGCAGCGTGCCGGCGGTGGCCGCGGCCGGGGAATGGCCGCGCCGCCGCGCATCATCTACAAACAGGGCGATGCCGGCCGTGCCCGCCGAAGGCATGGTGGCGTTGACAAAAAGCGAGGCAAAGGTGATCGGCAGCAAGTCTCGGACACGCGTGGGAACGTCTACCAGACGAAAGGCCGCCCAGAAAAGCGTGGCAAACACAACGTAATAACTAATCTGCAAGCCAGCCGCTAACGCGATCCACGATAACTGCCCCTGGACGAGCGTGCCCAATAATTGCCGGATTTCGGCAAAGCGGCTGATGAGTACCCAAAGGAAGCCCGCCACCAGGACAGCAAACAACCAGCGTTGAATAGATGAAGATTTGCCCACGGTTTTCACAAGAAAAGATTTTACTGTACTTGTGGAGATGCTCCTATTGTTCGGCGGGTGAACGGGGTAAGCAGAGACCAAAAGGGTTACAGGCTGCGGATTAAACCTTTCAGGTCGTTGGCCTTTATGGCGGCTTCTGCTACAAACAGAGCATGAAATTCGATTCCCCATTTCAACCGACGCCGTTCCAAGATGTAAACGCCTTGCTGCGCGCTTTGTTAAGCGGTACGCAGGCCATTTTAGGCGCGAATTTTGCCGGCATGTATTTGTATGGGTCGCTGGCCAGCGGCGATTTTAACCCAGACAGCAGCGACGTGGATTTTGTGGTGGTTACGGCCGTTCCCATCCCCACCGACCGGCTGCCAGCATTAGAAACGATGCACGAGAGGTTAACGGCCGTTCATCCCCATTGGGCCACACACCTGGAAGGCTCCTACGTACCTATGGCCGATTTGCGTGGGTATGATCCGCTGGGTGGGCCGTATCCGCACTGGCACGAACGCCGTTTTTACGTCGCCGGGCATGGCAGCGATTGGATCATTCAGCGCTACGTGCTGCGCAAATGGGGCGTGGTATTGGCCGGGCCGCCGCCCGAAACGCTCATCGACCCGGTGACGGCCGACGATTTGCGCCGGGCGGTGCGCGGCGTATTGGCGGAATGGTGGGCGCCTATGCTGGACGCTCCTGCCTGGCTGCAAGACCGCATGTATCAGGCGTTTGCCATTCTGACCATGTGCCGGGCGCTGCACACGCTGGAAACAGGCACAATTGCCTCCAAACCGGCGGCGGCAAGATGGGCGATGGCGTTAGAAAACGGCCGTTGGGCCGCAGCCATTGATCGCGCCCTGGCCTGGCCCCACGCTCCCCAGCCCAACGACCTGCCGGCCACGCTGGCGCTGCTGCGCCGTACCGTGGCACGCAGCCAGACTGGCCAGTAACCCTTACCGTTCGCCCACAAAACGATGGCAGCATTGGCAAACGGCCGTGGTCGTCGATTCCGTTAAAAAGCTAATCTGCGTCAGCCCGCCGGTAACATAAGCCTCAAGGCAATCGACGCAGGTGGCCGCATTGGCATCCAATTCTTGCCACTTGGGCAGAAACGCATGGAAATGCTCCTGAAAATCCTGGGTGCTAGACACGTCACTGTGGCATGAGCAGTTAGCGTCGAAGACATCCGCAAACGCCTTTTACCATTTGTGAATCAGCGTTACCCATCCCCCCGCCAAACCGTTATAATGTCCCCGTAAATCATGCAGCTCGAGAAACGTAGCACCTGGAAAAGAATCAAACCACCTTTAATCTTCCGATAGCTTTACAAGCCTTTAACTGCCCAGGAAAACGCAATGACTAATTCAAAAGCAATCAACCCTAAAGATTTAATCCAAACTCTCTCCATCGAAACGCTCTGCGCCACCGCCGACGCCTATTACCAGACCATCGTCGATCCTACGCCGCAAATGGCCAAACCATTTTGGTCCTTTCTTGAAGGTCCGCTGCTGTTGCAGCATTTGGGCGTTGTGCTCTCCGGCTTGCAGATAAGCAAAACCATGACTGTTCTGGATTTTGGCGCAGGAACCTGCTGGCTTTCCCGCTATCTCAGCCAGTTGCAATGCCAGACCATCTCCTGCGATCCGTCGGCTGCGGCGCTGGCCATCGGCAAAAAGCTGTTCGCCGAACATCCCATTGTCGGTAATTACGTGGCTGAACCGCGCTTTTTGCCGTTCGACGGGCATACCATCGACCTGCCCGACCAATCTGTGGACCGCATCATTTGTTTCAGCGCCTTTCACCACATTCCCAACCAGGCTGAAGTGCTGGCCGAATTTGGCCGTGTCTTGAAGGATGGCGGCATCGCCGGGTTCAGCGAGCCGGGCCGGTTCCATTCGCAGCACCCGCAGTCACAATCAGAAATGCGCAACTTCAACGTGTTGGAAAACGACATGATTTTGGAAGAGATTTTTGCCCTGGCCCAACCTTGCGGTTTTACCGATCTGACCTATCGAGCAACCGCCAATCTGGAATTATCGCTTAAACAATATCTGAACCTGACCCAAACCCGTTGGAATCCATTTCTGGAGCTTCCCATGAAAAAGCATCTGCGACAGACGGCTCTGGACCAATCGATCTTTTTCTTGCACAAAGGGGAAATGGCTCTGGATAGTCGCTCTTATGTGGGTTTGGCGCATACGATTCGGCTGCCACACGGCCGTTACACTCTCCACGCCGGCGACACACTCACACTCGATCTCGCCATCAGCAACACCGGGCAATCTACCTGGCTGGTGGAAAACATCCAGGAAATCGGCGTGGTAAAAATTGGCACGCATTTGTTCGATGGGCAAGGCGAACTGCTCAATCTGGATTTCAGCCGCCACCGGTTCGACCGGCCAACGCTGCCTGGCGCAGCGGTCCAGAAACAAATCGCCATCCCATTTCCTGAACCGGGAACCTACAAACTGGCGGTGGATCTGGTGGCCGAGGGCGTGTGCTGGTTTGAAAACGTCGGCGCAGCGCCAACAGAAATTGACATCACGGTAACCTGACGCGTTGGAGAAATAGTTAAGCGATGACAAACATCACTCTAGACACCTGCCCTGGCTGCCTGGCCCAACTGCCGGATATCGGCAGCCCGACCCACCGGTATATCGGCGCGTCGGGGGCGTGCTGGGATTTATTCGCCGGGTTGTCTAATGGCGGCGAACCGCCGCTGGCTCCCGGCCCGTTGAATGGCCTGCTGGTAGATGCATACGCCGCGCAGCACCCCGGCGTGCCCTCTGACCAAGCCATCCAGTCTGTAGCCGTGCATTTGTTAACGTTGTACGGCGTGCTGGACAAAGGAGTGTCGCCCAACCTGGCGCTGACCATCCGGCTCAAAGCAGTCAGCGAGCGGCAGCAGGCGAAACACGGCCGTTTCCAATGGTTAACCCCGCCCGACTTAAGCGGCAGCATCACCGTCGCCGACATTGCCGCGCAGACAACCCCGGAAGTGCGCACAGACCTGCTGACGCGCTATATCCACGAAGTCTGGGCGCGCTGGTCGCGGCTGCACCAGACGACCATTGCCGCCTGGTTTGAGCAGTACGTGGGGGTGTGTTAGCGTGGATGGCGTAACGGCCGTACCCCATTTTTGGGTGCGCGATGTGCCCGTTTATGGCGACGCCATCCTGGCGCCGATGGCCCGTTATTCCGACGTGCCCTACCGCGCTCTGTCGCGGGCTTATGGCTCGGCCATGAGCTATACCGAATTTGTGCCCGCCGAGGCGCTGCTGTACGAACCCAACCCAATGTGGCGGCGGTTGGATAGTCGGCCAGGGGGCGAACGGCCGTTGGTCTTCCAAATTTTCGGGTTCGATGCGCAGCAGCTCTTGCAGGCCGCGCAGCGGATTGAAGCGTGGGGGCCAGACATCATCGACGTGAACATGGGCTGCTCGGTGCCGCAGGTGAGCGAACAAGGTGCAGGCGTGGGCATGATGCGCCGCCCGCAGTTGGTGGCCGAGACATTTCGCCTGCTTTCTCGCCATCTGCGCGTGCCGGTGACAGGCAAAATCCGCCTGGGCTGGGATGCCGACAGCGTTAATTTTTTGGAAATTGCCCACATTATGGAAGACAACGGCGCAGCGCTGATTGCCATTCACGGCCGTACCAAAACCCAAAACTACAGCCATCAGGCCAATTGGGAGGCCATCGCCGCCCTGAAACAGGCCGTGAACGTGCCGGTGATCGGTAACGGCGACGTGCAAACGCCGGGCGACATTGACCGCCTGAAGGCGGCTACTGGCTGCGACGGGGTGATGATTGGCCGGGCGGCGGTGGGCAATCCGTGGATTTTTGCCCGTCAGGACCGGGCGGAGCTGACGTTTGCGGCGGTTACTGCCGTTATCCGCCGCCACCTGACCGAAATGCTGGCTTATTATGGCGACCCGGCCGGGTTGATTGGCTTTCGCCGCCATCTGAAGCGTTACGTTTCCGGGCTGGCCCTGAAACGATTTGTGCAGCCCATGCTGCAAACAGAAGACTCGGCCGAGTTTTGGCGGCTGCTGGCGGTGCTGGAAACGGCCGTGCCCGCCGACGAACCGCTCGCCTCTTTGGCCCGCCGCACCTGGTTTCCCCGCCCCAAGACAGAAGGGGTTGCCCCATGATCGATTACCCCGGCATACTGGCAGAAATTCACGAGGCCGTGCAGCCGCTGCTGGCGCAAGGCAAAGTGGCCGACTACATCCCGGAGTTGGCCCACATTTCGCCAAACAAATTTGGCATGGCTGTGCAAACCAGCGGCGGCGAACTGTACGGCATTGGCGACGCCGACGAGAAGTTTTCCGTGCAAAGCGTCTCCAAAGCGTTTACGTTGACGATGGCGATGCGGCTGGAAGGCGAGGCCATCTGGCGGCGGGTGGGCCGGGAACCTTCGGGCACGGCCTTCAACTCGTTGGTGCAGCTTGAGTACGAAAACGGCATCCCGCGCAATCCGTTCATCAATGCCGGGGCGATGGTGGTCACCGACATGATTTTGTCGCATCATCCGGACGCCAAGCAGGCCATTCTGGATTTTGTGCGCCTGTTGAGCGGGACGGAGGGAATTGGCTTTGATACGGCCGTGGCCCAATCAGAAAAAAGCACAGGCTACCGCAACGCGGCGCTGGCCTACTTCCTCAAAAGCTTCGGCAACCTGCGCAACGATCCGGAAGCTGTGCTGGATACGTATTTTCACCACTGCGCCCTGTCGATGAGCTGCGTGGAGATGGCGCGGGCGGGCATGTTTTTGGCCAATGACGGCCGTTTGCCCTGGGACGGGCAGGTGATTTTGTCGCGCAGCCAGGCCAAATACGTGAAGGCGCTGATGCTGACGTGCGGCACGTATGATGCGGTGGGCGATTTTGCCTATCGGGTCGGGCTGCCTGGGAAAAGCGGCGTGGGCGGCGGTATTTTGGCCGTCATGCCCGACATCTTTACCGTTTGCGTCTGGTCGCCGGGTCTTAACGCCCAGGGCAATTCCTTGGCCGGAACAAAAGCGCTGGAATTGTTCACCACGCTCACAGAGATTTCTATATTTTGATGGGACAACCAGCCCCATTTGCGCTGTCAACTCAAGGAGAAAATCATGAACAACAGCGGCTCTTCCTGAAACCCGGTGCGGGTAGTTCAGGCATTGCTGGTCCTAAATACCGCCGTCTGGCTGACGTTTGGCATAATCAGTCTGCTGCGCCTGTCCTTACAAAACCCGGAACAGATATGGGTGTTGAGCATCGTCGCCGTGCTGATGTTTGGCAACTTGGCCGCTTTACTGTTGGCGGCCTGGCTGTTGAGTTGGCGGCCTAAGTGGGGTTTTACGTCGCCCTGGCCGTCTTACTGGTCAACATCGTCCTGACGGTTACCGACCAGTTCGGCCTGTTTGACCTGTTGACGTTGCTGCTGGACCTGATCATTCTGGCCCTCCTGCTCGCCGGTCGCCGCCAATTTCTGCAACCCATGCCGTCGATGGACGCCGCTTGATAAGAGAATTCAAGCAAATCGTCAAGACTTTCAACCAAAATTGTCTTGACGATTTTGAAAATTGTCTTGACAATTTGAGCGAGAGATGCGCATCTTTTGAGCGGTTTATCTTGATGAGTGAGCGGAGAGGTTGTGGAGGAGGGCGAGACGGCCGTTGGCCATTACGCCGCTATTCTCCAGTTTTGTAGGTAAAAAGAAAATTACATGAAAACACGAATCAAACAAACCATCAAGCAAACCCTCCTATTCCAGCTGCTTTGGAATTGGACGGTAAAGAGAAAGCGGGAGAAGGAAGAACTGATTGCGTGGCAAAGAAACGAGCAGCTTGGTCCGCCGCCGCATATTGTGAAGCAGCAAACGATTAAAGCTTATGCGAAACGTTTCGAGTTACACATTCTGGTCGAAACCGGGACTTATTACGGCGACATGGTTGAAGCCATGAAAGGACATTTCGACCAGATTTACTCCATCGAGTTAAGCCGGGAACTGTACGAAACTGCCCAGAAAAGATTCAAAAGAGCAAAAAACGTCGAGCTAATATGTGGCGACAGCGCTGTCGAACTGGGGAACGTGATGAGACGCCTGGATCGGCCGGCGCTGTTTTGGCTCGACGGGCACTATTCGGCCGGGATCACGGCCAAAGGCGAAAAGGATACGCCCATTTTTGAAGAGCTGACCCACATTTTTAACGCGCCGGACCAGGGTCACGTCATCTTGATTGACGATGCTCGCTGCTTTGGAACCGTGCCGGATTACCCCAGTCTGCAGGAGCTTTCAGCGTTCATCAGCGCAAAAAGACCCCATCTGGATATGACGGTTGAGGCTGACAGCATCAGGATCACGCCAAGAAAATAACCTTCTGGCAAGGCACGGCAGCGGGCAAGATGAGTTGGGAACGGCCGTTGTCCTGATCTTTCCCTCGCTTATACTATCTGTATAGACAATGTAAGCACACAAGGTGTTGACTATGGTTCGCAAAATTTTTAAGACGGGCAATAGTTTGGTGGTTTCGCTGCCCAAAGAATCCATTGAACTGCTGGGTTTGCGTGAAGGCAGCGAAGTCTCGGCAGCCGTTGATCAGCACGAAATGCGTAGTATCATCGAGCCGGCCGGGCCACCTTTGGCCGACATCCAGCCCGAGTTCGCCCAACAGCTTAACGAGTTTATTGAACTTTACCGCCCTGCCTTAAAAGCCCTGGCAAAATGATCGCTTATCTTGCCGTTAACGGTGTGGGTAACGGAGCAACGGCCGTCGCTGGACGAGATGGCAAGTTGGTTTGAGGAAAGTTGGGGCAGAGAGTGATGGGAGCAAGGGCCGTTACCCTTGAGCTATTTTATGCCAAACCACCAACCTGAATCACTCCCCAATTACACACCCAAACAAGGGCAATACCTGGCCTTTATTTATTACTACACCAAACTAAACGGCCGTTCCCCGGCTGAACGGGATATAGAAAACTACTTCAAAGCCACGCCGCCTACTGTGCACAACATGATTCTGGAACTAGAAAAGAAAGGCTTTATTGAACGAACCCCGCGTCAGGCGCGCAGCATCAAGCTGCTGCTATCACGGGGCCATCTACCCGATTTGGAGTAGAATGCCTTCTTTGTACGTCTTCTGATGTAAAATCTCCCCATGATCAATCACAAACCCGAAATCATGAGTCCGGCCGGTTACTGGCCCCAACTGCACGCCGCCATCGAAGCCGGCGCCGACGCCGTTTACTTTGGCCTGCACCACTTCACCGCCCGCGCCAAAGTCGGCTTCACCCTCAGCGAGCTGCCCGACGTGATGCGCACCCTCCACCAGCGCGGCGTCAAAGGTTATGTCACCTTCAACACCCTCGTCTTCGACCACGAGTTGGATGAAGCCGTGCGCGCCCTGGCGGACATCGCCGCCGCCGGAGCCGACAGCATCATCGTGCAAGACGTGGCCGTAGCCCAACTGGCGCGGCAAATCGCCCCCGACCTGGCCATCCACGGCAGCACGCAAATGAGCCTGACCAGCGCCGAAGGCATCAACCTGGCGCAGCAGTTTGGCGTCAGCCGGGTGGTGCTGGCCCGCGAACTTTCCCTGGACGACATTCGCGCCATCCGCGCCGCCACCACCTGCGAACTGGAAATGTTCGTCCACGGCGCGTTGTGCGTCTCCTACTCCGGCCAATGCTTCTCGTCCGAGGCGTGGGGCGGCCGCAGCGCCAATCGCGGCCAATGCGCCCAGGCGTGCCGCCTGCCCTATCAGATGATCGTCGATGACCGCCTGCGCCCGCTGGACGACGCCCGCTATCTGCTTTCGCCCGGCGACCTTTACGCCTTGCAGCAAATGCCCGACATTGTGCCGTTGGGCGTGTCGGCGCTGAAGATTGAAGGGCGTTACAAAGACGCCGATTACGTCGCCCTGACCACCCGCGCCTACCGGCAAGCAGTGGACGAAGCGTGGGCGGGGCGTGATCTGACCATCAGCCCGGCCGAGGAGTTGCAGCTGCAGCAGGTGTATTCACGCGGGTTTGGCCCCCATTTTGTAACCGGGACGAACCATCAGGCGGTGGTGAACGGCCGTTCCCCCAACCATCGCGGCGTCAAAGTGGGCGTCGTCAGCCAGGTGGGGCGCGATCACGTCCTGGTCCGGCCTGAAGCGGCGGCCAGCGCCGCGCCCCTCAAGCCGGGCGACGGCCTCGTCTTCGACGCCGCCGACTGGCGCAGCCCGGCCGAACCGGAAGAAGGCGGCCGCGTTTATCAGGTGACGCCGGTGGAGGAAGAGAAGGAGTTTAACCGCGGAGGGCGCGGAGAGCGCGGAGGGGTTAAGAGAAAAACCTCCCCATCTTCCGTATCTTCCGTATCCTCCGCATCCTCCGCGCCCTCCGCCTCTCCGCGGTTAAATCCTCTCTTGGAACTGCGCTTTGGTAATGGGCAGATTGATTTTGGGCGCATTCGGGCGGGCGATTGGGTATGGCGCACCCACGACCCCGACCTGGACAAAGCGGCGAAACCGTACACACAAGCCAGCCAGCCGGTGATGAAACGGCCGTTATCCATCCACGCCACCGCCCACGAAGGCCAGCCCTTGCGCCTGGTCTGGACGCTCGACGAACACCCGGACATTCAGGTGACGGTGCAGTCGCCCGAACCGCTGCCCGCCGCCCGCAATCAAGCCCTCAGCGCCGATTTTGCCCACGAACAGTTAGGCCGATTGGGCAATACGCCTTATGAATTGGCCGAATTGACATTGGACGTGAACGGCCGTCCCTTTGCCCCCTCCTCCCTGCTAAATACTTTGCGCCGCGAAGCCATCGACCACCTGCAAGCCCTTCAGGCCGCCCCACCCGCCATCACCCTGAAAGACCCGACGGCCGTTCTCCACGCCGCTCTGCAAAATCCACTAGTCTCCAATCCCCAATCTCCAGTCTCCCCCTCTCTCCACCTCCTCGTCCGCACGCCAGAGCAATTGGAAGCGGCCATCGCCCTGCGCCCGGCCAGCATCACCCTGGACTATCTGGATTTGTACGGTCTGCGCCCGGCCGTCGAGCGTGTGCAGGCGGCGGGGCTGGAGGCCCGCGTGGCCAGCCCGCGCATCCTCAAGCCCAAAGAGCAGCGCATCGTCAACTTTCTGCTGCGGCTGAACTGCCCCATTTTGGTGCGCTCCACCGGCCTGCTGCAAGCGCTGCACGGCCAGACCAGCCAGCCGCTCATGGGCGATTTCAGCCTGAACGCCGCCAACGTCATCACCGCCCGCACCTTCTTCGAGTTGGGCCTGGCGCGATTGGCCCCTACCCATGACCTGAACGCGGCGCAAATCACGACTTTGGCGCAAACCATCGGCGCGGAACGGTTGGAAGTGATCGCCTATCACCACCTGCCTGTCTTCCACACCGAGCACTGCGTTTTTTGCCGCTTCCTGTCCACCGGCACCAGCTACAAAGATTGCGGCCATCCCTGCGAAAAGCATAAAGTTGAACTACGCGACGTACACGGCCGTTCCCATCCCGTGATGGCCGACGTGGGCTGCCGCAACACCGTCTTTGGCGCGGAAGCGCAAACGGCCGCCGCTCATCTGCCAGCGTGGCAGGCGGCGGGCATTGTCCATTACCGGCTGGAATTTGTGCACGAGACGGCCGAGCAGGTAACACAAATCACGGCCGCTTTCCGGCTGACGCTGCATGGGGAGATGGGGCATGGGGAGTTGAACGGCCGTTTGCGCCAGATCGCCCCGCAAGGCACCACCGAAGGCAGCCTGTTCGTGCCGGATGATTACCTGGCGCTGCCCGTTTTGCAATGACGAACTGCTGTGGTGCGCTGAAAAGTTGGCGTTAGATTCGTGGTTTATTCGATGATATACTGTCCAGATGAGAATCTATTTGGATACTTGTAGCTTGCAACGGCCGTTAGATAGTAAGAGTCAAATCAGGATTCTACTTGAAGCCGATGCCATCCTGGGTATCATCGCCTTATGTGAAGCCAACTCGCTCGAACTCATTTCTTCCGCAGTGCTGCTATTCGAGGCAGAGAACAATCCAAACCGAATGCGGCGAATCTATGCCTTCGAGCTTTTGGCAAAAGCCAGAGTATTTGTTGATCTGCAGCAGCAAATAGAAACCCGCGCCGCTTACTTCAATGCCCAGGGGATAAAACCTTTGGATGCGCTTCACCTGGCATCGGCAGAAGAAGCAAACGCGGATTATTTTTGCACATGCGACAATCAATTCCTAAAGAGAGCGCAAGCCATATCTGAACTCAAGACAAAAGTGGTGTCACCACTTGAGTTAGTAAAGGAAATCGAACCATGATGATCGATGCACGGCCATTAACCGAGATCACAGAAGATGCTCTCAAAGTACTCTATAAGGAACTTGGCGTCGTTGACACACTGCGCTTCATCAACCAATTCACAGCCGGTTATGGTAATTACACTGAAGACCGTGAGCAATTATTTGCTGATGTGACACTCGATGATCTAATCGCCCAAATCAAGCAAACAAGAACCTCTTAATTTTTACACGACAATCCTACCCATTATCTTGCCCAAATATAACAGCCATGCCCCACTCGTAATTGTCATCGGCGGCGGCCCCGCCGGGCTGATGGCTGCTGAAGTCCTCAGCCAGCGCGGCGTGCCGGTCCACGTATACGACGCCATGCCCACCGTCGGGCGCAAATTTTTGCTGGCCGGCAAAGGCGGCCTCAACCTGACCCACTCTGAACCACTAGAGCAGTTTCTTGACCGCTACGGCGACCGGCGGCCGCAAATCGAACCCCTGCTGCAACAGTTTGGCCCACAAGAGCTGCGCGAATGGGCGCGTGGATTGGGCATTGAAACCTTCGTCGGCTCGTCGGGGCGCGTGTTCCCCATGGAAATGAAAGCCGCGCCGCTGTTGCGCGCCTGGCTGCGCCGCCTGCGCGCTGACGGCGTCATTTTCCACATGCGCCACCGCTGGCTGGGCTGGACGGATGAAGGTGCGCTGCGGTTTGCGACGCCTGGGGGGGAAACGGCCGTATCCGCCGCCGCCACCATCCTCGCCTTAGGCGGCGGCAGTTGGCCGAAACTCGGCTCCGATGGGGGCTGGGTTCCGCTGCTGCAAGCGCGGGGCGTCGCCGTCGCCCCGCTCAAACCGGCCAACTGCGGCTTCGACGTGGGCTGGAGCGACCATTTCCGGCAGAAATTTGCCGGTGAACCGGTGAAAACGGCCGTGCTGCGCTTTGCCGACTTTGCCCGCCAGGGCGAGTTTGTGATTACAGAAACGGGAGTAGAGGGCAGTCTGATTTATGCTGTGTCGGCATTGTTAAGGGAGGAGGTGGCAGCGAACGGCCGTGCCACCTTCCACCTGGACCTGCTGCCTGACAAAACAGAAGCACAGGTTGCCGCAAGCCTGGCCCAGCCACGCGGCTCACGCTCTATGTCCAGCCATTTGCAGAGCCGGTTGGGGCTAAAGGGCGTCAAGGTTGGCCTGCTGCGGGAGCTTGCCCTGGCGGCCGATTTTGCTGACCCGACCCGATTGGCGAAGGCGATCAAAGGGTTGGCGGTGACGGTGGTGGGGACACGGCCGTTGGCGGAGGCGATCAGCAGCGCCGGCGGGGTGATGTGGGCGGGGCTGGATGAGGGGTTGATGGTAACGGCCGTGCCCGGTCTGTTTTGCGCCGGGGAGATGTTGGATTGGGAGGCGCCGACGGGGGGGTATTTGTTGACGGCCTGTTTTGCGAGTGGAAGGGCGGCGGGGGAGGGGGT